>NZ_JACVWD010000003.1:0-656821 GCF_020658415.1 Clostridioides sp. ES-S-0123-01 | reverse complement strand
ACTCACCCGTCCGCCGCTCTTTACCGAAGTAAATCGCTCAACTTGCATGTGTTAGGCACGCCGCCAGCGTTCATCCTGAGCCAGGATCAAACTCTCAAATAAAAGTTTATCAGGCTCAGATACTATTATTATCTAAATATCTGGCTTTATGGTTTGTTTCTTGTTTTATAAATTAACCTACTGTTTAATTTTCAAAGTTCATTTTGTTCTCTTTCGAGTACAGTAATAATAATATCACCTTTCAAATAACAAGTCAATACATTTTTTTATGTTTTTTTACATTTTTTCTATTCTTTTGTATAAAACAAATTTATCTTGTTACACTTTCATGTAGAATTAATCCTTATTTTGTTTCCACTTTATTATCTATTAATTGTAAGTTATAGCTTCTAATAACCTCTATTAGTAGTTCTGCATATATACGATTCCCACTTTTATCTTCAGCTGTACTATATCCAGCATCTTCTAATGCTTGTGCCTGACTAATATAGTCTTTTGCTTCAAACAATCCATTTTTTCTATACCTTTTATTATTTACTAAAAATAAACCATGGTCTTTTACAGAGTCCTCTAATGAGCCATATGACCTAAAACTTGCTACAATTTTTTCATTATAATGTTCAGAAGTTGAAATTGCTACACTTTTTCCCTTCCACGCTTTATCTGCCTTTATACCAAATAAATTATTACTTTGCTTTGTAAGTTTAGAATTGCCCCACCCAGATTCTAATATTGCTTGTCCAATTGTTATAGATGGTAATATACCATAATCGATATACTCTCTTATAGCTGAGTCTTCTAATTTCTTTATAAACTTAATTTTTTCATCACTATCTTTTAGTTCCTTATTTCCAAGATATGTGTATTCTAAATCCTTCATGTATTTTTTTGCTCTACTTTTTTGAGAAGCGTCAAATTTCAATTCATTCAATACTTTCTTAAACTTTTTTACCTTGTATACTTTTTCTCCTTTATCATTTTTGTCTTCTACTATAAATTTTTCACCAACATTTAATGTATCTTTCTTTTTTATATTACTTAAATCTTCATCATAAATTACCATATCTATAGCAAGTAACTCCTTCCAGCTTAATTGAACTTTTCCGCCCCCTGCTTCATCAGCTACATCCATATAGTATTCAATTTTAGTAGTTTTTATATCTCTTACCTTATATAAGTCTTCAAAATATTTTGTTATATTAAAAACAGCTATTATACTTGCTATTATAAACACAGTAATAAATATCTTCTTAAATACAAGCTTTAACCTTCTTACAGCTTTATTTTTGCCTAAATTTTTTATACATTTTCTAGCCATATTATTCCCCCTTGCTAATTGTATTCCTTATCTTATCATAATTTTTATATTAAGTCGTTATATTTTAATTCTGTCTTATATAAAATTTAAATTAAGCTAACAAAAGCTAATTTAAGTATCTTCAATTAAATTTTTTTACTATTATATCCACTATATACTTGCTTGCATTTCCATCCCCATATGGATTTGAAGCTTTACTCATTTGAATATAATTATTTCTATTTGTTAATAATTGTTTTACAGAATTATATATATTTTCTTCATTTGTACCTATTAATTTAAGTGTTTTTGCTTCAATACCTTCTATTCTTTCTGTCTTTTTTCTTAACACAAGTACTGGTTTCCCTAGCGATGGAGCCTCTTCTTGTATTCCACCACTATCAGTCATTATCATATATGATTTGTTTAAAAAATTGTGAAAATCAACTACCTCCAAAGGCTCTATAATGTGAATTTTTTTAGTGTTTTTCTCAAATACTTCACTGGCTATACTACGTATTTCAGGATTTAAATGTATAGGATATACTACCTGTACATCTTCAAATTCATCTACTATTCGCTTTACAGCTCTAAATATATTTCTCATAGGTTCTCCTAAGTTTTCCCTCCTATGAGAAGTCAATAAAATCATTCTGTCATCACCAAGCTTATCCATTATAGGGTGAGTATAATTTTCTCTTATTGTCATCTTTAATGCATCAATTGCAGTATTGCCTGTTACAAATATATTGTCTTCAGACTTTCCTTCTGAAATTAGGTTTTGTTTTGCCAAATTAGTAGGAGCAAAGTGTATATCAGCAATAATTCCTGTAAGTTGTCTATTTAGTTCTTCTGGAAATGGAGAATATTTATCATAAGTTCTAAGTCCTGCTTCTATATGACCTACTAGAACTTTACTATAAAATGCAGTTAAACTAGTAGCTAGAGTTGTCGTTGTATCTCCATGTACTAAGATTACGTCTGGCTTTTCTTTATCTATAATCATGGGAAGTTCATTTAAAACTTTACATGTTATATCATTTAAACTTTGCCCTTTTTTCATTATGTCTAAATCATAGTCTACATTTATATTGAAAGTTTCTATAACCTGGTCAAGCATTTCTCTATGTTGTGCTGTCACACACACAATACTTTTTATATGCTCTCTTTTTTCAAGTTCCTTAATTAAAGGAGCTACTTTGATAGCTTCAGGTCTAGTTCCAAATACAGTCATAACCTTGATGTCATTCATTTATATCTCTCCTAATCAACTATTTATATACTATAATTGTCTATTTATATAACAAATTTATTTATACCAAGATTTAATAATCTTTATACTCTCTTTTGATGGATAAAAGTTTTTTTCTTCATCAATTTTACCTACACAAAACACAGAAAAACCATTTATCCAATCCTCTTTTTCAAAAACTCTCCTATATGCTTCAAAGCATCTCGCTTGTTCTTCATCATTTATAATTTCTGAAGGAACATGATTCCATGGTTGAGAACTTGCATTTTCTCTATTTGAAAAGCCTAATTCTCCAAAAAATATCGGTTTATGATGAACCTTATAAAGATTATATAGTTCTTCTTTTATATTTTGTCCTCTATTATTCACAGTAGATGAATATAAAGCAGAAACCAATTCGTCAACTGTATTGACAGATTTATCACTTAACTCAAAATACGCTGCTATGGATATAAAGTCTAACTTATCAAAAAAATTATTATTTAGTTTTTGTTCATAAGATAATTTACTATTTAAATCACCTTTTCTCGTATACCACCAATTAGTTCTATATGTTACAAGACCATCAAATTTTGATTGTACAAAATCTATTATTTCACCCCAATTTTGTTGATATTCTTCTAGGTATACAAAATTAGAGCCTACATTTAAAACCTTTACATCCAATGGATTTGCTACATCTTCTATAAGTTCATTTAATACAGTATTTTGCCAGTTATAAAAAAATCTTTTTTTATTCATAGGATTCCAATCTGTCTCATACAACTCTCCATTTTTTATCCATGGATATGCTTCCAATATTGTGGAAATACCCTGCTTGTTTAATTTTTTTATTAGTTTGATTGCCTTTTTTTTGCTATTATTATCTATTGACATGATATCAGAATTAATATCATCTACAGTTATAACTATAGGTACATTTATTGTATTCAATCCTAGCTTATCTATATCCTTCATAACTTGATTTATTTCATAATCTATAGATAAATTGGCTGATTTAATCTTGCCCTCATACTGGCTATCTACTAAACTTCTATTTTTTAATTCAATATTTACAAAATAAATTATAAATACAAAAGTTAAAATAATTCCTAAGATTAAAATATTTTTCTTAAATTTAAATTTGTTTATATTTTTATTCAAATCATATACCTCATTTTAAAATAATAAGTTTACTGTATTATCTTCTTTTATATTTCTTGATAAATAATATTGATAGAATTATAGCTACAGTTATAACAATAAAAGAAACAACAAAAAAAACTTTAGCTGTTTTACTTATATTCAATTCTCTACTTGAATCTTTTATTTCTTTATTTATTTTTGTATTGTAATTTAAATCTTTTACTTCTCCATATTCATCAATTGTTAGTGTATCTCCTTTTAAATCATTGCCTTGACTTTTATTTAATAAATAATCCATTCCTAAATATAAATTTTTTTCATCTATTGAGCTGATTACCATAATATTTCTTTGATTATTGTAAGGTGATTTTATCAATTGTATTGATGAAATATTTTTACCATAATCGTCAATAAAGCTTATCTTATCATTTGATAAAAAGTTAGAATAGTTTTTATTGAACTTTACATTTAAGTTGCTATTTATCATCTTTATAACAGAGTTGTTAAGTGGTGCTCCAAAAACTATAATATTCGCATCTTTATATTTATTGATAAACTCTTTTCCTCTAATTACATTTATGTTTCCTTCATGTGAACTAATATTTGCACCTAAATTAACACCTAGTCTGGACATCCATGTCATTGCTTGAGACCCAGAATAATCTGGCATTATTACAGTTAAATCATTAAACCTATCATTTTTAACAAATGGATATGGATAACTTTCAAAATTCAGTGACTGATTTTCTTTTGTCGATAATTCCAAGTAAGAACTATTTGACACGTATGCCCAAGGATTATTACTTTCTCTTGTAACACAATTTAAATTTTTTATATTTAAATTAAACACCAACTTAACTTGATAGTAGTTTTTATTATCTATATCTTTAGGTATTTTTAATTCTAGCTTGTCATTGTCTGAATATGCTCTATCTAATTTTTTACTTCCTACAACAACATCATTTATATATACTGTAACTAATGACTTGTCAAAATCCAAATTATCAGAATATCTTAAATTTAAAACAATCTTTGAACCATTATTTAACTTTCTACCTTTTGGTATTCTAACATCAAATAAAGCTTGTTGACTAAATGCACCTTCCAATAAAATATCTGCATATCCTAATTCTTCTAAAGTCATATGTCCTAAATTTAATTCTTGTTCACCATCAATCTTTATATTAGTATCTTTATTTACAAGTATTGATGATGATAGAATTTGATTAGAAAGTCTATTGTCTATCAATACTTTAGATGCTTTTATTAAATCTTCTTCATTACTACCTATTACCACCAGCATCTTCTTATTATTGTTATACGGAGAATTTATCTGCTTAATTATACAATTTGAAGATAATAAAGTTTGTTCCTTTGCACTTAGAATATTCAAAATTTCTTCTGCTGTATTTTCAGGTTTACCAATGTATATAATGTTATCATCTGACCAGTTCTTCATTTCTGAATATAATTTAACGTCAAACTGTAGCTTATCGTTCTGTGTTATTTTTCCAAATTCTGATGCTAAATTAAACACAGCTGTAGATTCACCTCTACTCATATTATCTGGAACTACTAAAGTTGTATCTAATTTAAAATTTTCTTCAATTTCTATATATGGATATGGATACTCATTTATTGAATTGCCCAATTTTTTCTGCTTATATCTAATTGATGTATAAGATTCCTTATGAATAACCATCCAGTTCCCAGTGTTAGAATCATCCTGACATATTTTGTCAGATATTGTTTTATATGCTTTTACTTTTATTTCATTATATCCTTGTATTATATAATCTTTAGGTATTGATACTTTTAATGTATCTTTATAATCTTTTTCGGCATTTAGTTTAATCGATTTTATTGGTACATTATTTATTAAGATAGTTAAACTTGAAACATCTCCATTTAATATTTGACTCTTACTAAAATTAAGATTAAATAATACTTCCTCAACATCCCAATTTTTGTTTACTTCAAAAAAAGTACTATTGCTACCTATAACTCCATCAATAGTTACATCTCTTTCAAACTTATAATTTTTGACTTTGGTTTCATCAGCTTTTACTTCATCTACAAATGCGATATTTGAAAAAAACAATACTAAAGATACAATTAATACAACAAATTTTTTCATGTTAATACCTCCTGTACATGAATTAAAATCTTTCCGTTTTATACCATTTAACTTCTCTTTTAAAAATTATATCTTTTAAATACTCTACCATTCCTTTTATAGCAACAAATAGCCATAGTTGAGAATATGTAAAATACATAAGTGCTACTATAAATATATTCTCAATTGTAGCCTCACCTTTTTCTATAGTTAAGCTTATACTCACTTCTATGATAAATAAAATGTATGATAGTATCCATATTATAATAAAGTTGATTGGAATAGAAATCTCTATTAATTTAAATACACTTAAAACAAATAAAATATCTGAGATAATAACAGATGTTAAAAATAGAAAATATACAGAAAAAAAGTAGGCTATATCAAATACAATTTTATTTTTACCTTGTTTAAATATATTTTTTATATATTTCATTAAAACGTATATATTCCCTTTTGCCCATCTGGTCCTTTGCTTTATCCAAACTTTAATAGTTTCTGGTTCCTGTTCCCATGTTATCGACTGTGGCACAAGCTTTATTTTATATCCTAACTTATATATTCTAAAGCTAATTTCTGTATCTTCTGCAATTGCTTTGCTATCCCATCCCCCAATTTCTTCTATAATACTTTTTCTCAATATAAAGTTAGTTCCTGGTATTGTACATAAATTAAATAATTGCCATCTACCAGCTTGAGACATCCATTGAAAGCTTAAGGTTTCAATATTTATAAATTTCGTCAATAGATTTTTACTTTTATTTCTAGTTCTAAACTTTCCAATAACAGCACCTAATTCATCATCTAGAACTATTGTTTGTATTAAATACCTAAGTGCATCTCTATCTGGGGTATTATCTGCATCATATACTGCTATAAACTCTCCTTTTGAAATTTTATATCCAATATTTAATGCATTTGATTTTCCCTTACCTCCAGTCATGCTATCTGTATTTATAATAGTAAAATTATAGTTTTTGTATTTACTCTTTATGCTTTCTAAAATTTCTCTACTATTATCAGAAGAGTTGTCATTTATCACAATAAGTTCCATTTTATCTTTAGGATAATTAAGTAGTAATAAAGATTCCACAGTCCTACCTATCACCTTTGCTTCATTATGAGCAGGAACAAGTATTGATACCACTGGATATCTATCAATTTTTTTTATTTTTTTATCAAAGTTCTTAAAATAAAATAGATATCCCCCCATAGCTAAAACTATATTTATAAGTAGTAAAGACCATATACTAAATAAACTAAATATAAATAGATACTCTGATACATTTAATCCTCTCATAAAATTCACCTAAAATCTTTTTAAATATTAGCACTTCATCTAAACTTTTTTATTTTAAAAATTTCTTTTTATCTATTTTTTTAAAATATATAAATATAATTACAAAAACTAAAACACTTATAGATACTATTGATATTAAAATTTTGCTGATTTTAGATATAGATTTAAACCTAGTTTCATCTTCTTTATTTTTTTCTAAATTTCTATCATAGTTGACTTTAATTTCATTACCATTATTTCTTATTTGTATCTCATCAACCTTTACCCAATTATCAAAATCTCTTAAATCCAAAAACTCTATATTTTGTTTTTCTAGGTATTCTATTGTATCTTTCAAATATTTTATATCTAAATACGAATGAAAGAAAAAACCACCACTAAAACCTCTGACAATAGATAGTGTATCTAAATTTTCTTTTATGTTTTGAAAAGTAAGTTTATCTTCTGGGTCTATATATCCCAAATTTTCAGGAATGAATATGTTAAATTCTTCTGTATCCCTAATTACATATGGATACGTATTTGTGCTAAATTTTTTATCATTATTTTGATGTTGCCCTACATAAGTAGAAAAATATTTTTTTAATTCTTTATATCCTTCAGATTCTATTGCATAATGAGGAGCTTCAAATGCAAGAGGATAAATTCCATTTTCTATACATATTCTAAGCCCTTTTAAAACCCTATCTTTCACAAAAATTGTCATATTTTCTTTTAATGGCTCATCTTTTTCCCCATCCCAAAATTCATATCCTTCTCCAGAAACTTCTTCATTTTTATATTTATGTGTGTATCCATGTAATATCACTGTACCACCCTTATCTTGCATATATTTTACTGCTTTAACAATCTCAGGGCTTTCTGATAAAGTCGTTATCTTATGATTTTTAGGATTTACATAAGCTGGTATCAAAGCAATTGTAAATGGTATATTCTTATTGCTTAAATAATCAGCTATTTTTATTAATTCTTTTGGTTCTCTAAATGCATGTACATCTTCTATTCTTACGAATATACGACCTTTATTGAAAGTTTTAACATTAAACACATCATTTAGTGAATCACAAAATATATAAAATAAAACACCATCTAAATCCAACTTTGACACATAGAAAAGATTTTTATCATTTACAATATACGGATATTCATTTACTGTATCACTAATAGTTCCTATAATTTTATTGTTTTTATCTGTTGATTTTACAATATTAAATAAATAGTGTTCCTCCAAGTTATACTCTTTACCTTTATAGGTTACACTGTTTATATTATTTGTTTTTTTTACATATTCTAAGTTATATTTCTTATATTCCAACAGATTTTCTATACCATGCCCTAACCAGCAGATGACTCCTTTATAAGAATCTAATGAATTAATTAAGGTGTTAGTTTTTTCATCATTACTATATGAATTTTCATTTATTCCTATAATAAATATATGACTATAATAAGTTTCATTTATCTCATTATCATAGTTGCTTAATTTTAATAACTCTATATTTGAGCTAAATCTACCTAATAGAGTCCTCACAATTTTCAAGATATCTCGATTGTAAGATGTTTCTTTCTTAGAATCATAAATAACCAGTACCTTATTTGTATTAGAATAAGTCTCTACCGCATATGAGCATATATTAAAATTTGACATTATCAATACTATTAAAAGCGCAATTAACACTTTAGATAAATTTTTATTGTAAGTTTTAAACATCATACTGCAATTCCTCTTCAACCATATTCTTAAAATTTATACTGTCTCCAAAAGTATCTTTATACTCTAAAATTGCAATTTTCACATCTATATTTACATATCTTCCTTTATTATTTAAATCTAAGTTTAACTCTTTTATCCTCTTCTTTATTCTATCTCTAACAACTTTTGAGCCTTCTAATGCTGTGTTTGGCATCAGTATTCCTATCATATCTTTTTGTAAACTGTATATTATATCTTCATTTCTTGTACATTCCACAATATTTGAACTAATATATTTTACTATTTTGTTAGTTTTACTTTCACCAAATATAGTCTGTAGGTTTTCATAATATGGTAATTTTACTATCATAAGAGAAAAAGTAGTAGTATATCTGACTGACTTACTTATTTCCATATCTACATCATTATAAAAAATTTTTAAGTTTCTAAGCCCAGTTTCATTATCTATAGTTACTAGTTCCTTATATTGTTCAGTTAATTTTATATTTGTAAGTTGTAATTCATTTATGTTTTTATTTATGTTCCCCATTATAATTGAAGATATTGGTATTGCTATTATCCATATATATGATATAAACTCAACATCTATATTGTGAGTAATATTGTTATATAAAATATAGGATGTATATATAAATATAGTTATTGAACTTGTTATTAAACCAACTACTGAGTTTGATAAATAAGTTAACATTATTATAAAAAAAATAACTGATAACATTATAAATACATTCAGTTTATTTTCTGTTCTAATAGATAGTATTACTATCCCAACAATTAAAAATATAAAAACAAACAAACTTAACATTAATAAATCTATCTTTTTATTTGTCCCATTCATTTTTTATAAATTTACACCTCCAATTATTTTATTAAGTTGCCCATTTTTTCTAATTATTATTAAAATCAATATGTAAATAATTTTTTAACTTAATAAAAATAAATTAAATTATATATATATAAATAAATAATAAAAAAACAAGCAAATATTTAAAATTAATGCTATCTATTTGCTTATCTTTAAAATAATTATCATGTATGTATTTATAGTAAATAAATTATATATATCTATAACATACACATATTTATGTATAAGCAAAAAAATAAAACTGTTCAATAATTAGAAAATAATTTCTAAATAAGAACAGTTTTATTAAGTAAATATTATTAAATAAATAATACTCTATTTTGATTTTAACTCTATCCAAGCCTTATCGTATAACTTGATGTTTTCACCAATATCTTCAAAAGTTTCACATTTAGCAAGTACATCCTTAGATGGATATGCAACAGGATTGCTAGTTATTTCTGGGTCCAATAACTTTAGTGCTCCTGTATTAGGTGTTGAATATCCAATATACTCAGCATTTACTTTTGCATTTTCTGGGTCTAGCAAGAAGTTTATAAATAACTCAGCTTCTTTTTTATTTTGTGCTGTTGTAGGTACACACATAGCATCCACCCACTTGTTTGTACCTTCTTTAGGTATAGCATAATCAAGGTCAGGATTTTGATCCATCAATGTAACTGCATCTCCAGAATACAACATCCCCATTGCAACTTCTCCACCTAATAATCTATCTTTTCCTTCGTCGTTTACATATGCTAAGACCAAATCCTTTTGCTTTATTAAAAGATTTTTTGCTTCATTTATTTCTTTTGGATTTACACTATTCATACTGTATCCTAATTTTTTAAGGGTTATCCCTATAGTATCTCTAACAGAGTCAAACATCATCATGTTTCCTTTATATTTTGGATTCCAAAGTATATTCCAACTATCTATAGGCTCTTTAACTTCTTTTTTATTATATAAGATTCCAAGAGTACCCCACATATATGCAACACTATATTCATTAGTTTCATCATATACAGGATTTAAAAAACTCTTATCTAAATACTTCATATTAGGTATATTTTTAAAATCTATTTTTTCCAAAAGACCTTCATTTTTCATTTTTTCTACCATATAATCTGATGGAAAAACTAAATCATAATGAGTGCTACCACTCTTAACCTTTTGATACATCATTTCATTAGTATCATAAGTTGAATACTGAACTTCTATTCCTGTTTCTTTTTCAAACTTATCTATAAGAGATTCATCTATATAATCACCAACATTATATACATTTAGAACCTTTGTAGAATCTGTTGACTTATTACATCCTGTAAATAAAGTTGCTGTAATCATACCTACAGTTATAAGGGATATTATTTTCTTAAACTTAATCATTATTTAGTCCCCCTTACTATAGATTCTTTTTTATTAGCCAATAGAAGTAATCCTAAAACCACCGCAAACATTATCGTTGATAATGCATTTATTTCAGGCTTTATACCTCTTCGAGCCATTCCATAGATTTCTATAGAAAGATTACTTACACCATTTCCAGCATTAAAGAAACTTATTATAAAGTCGTCTATTGACATAGTAAATGCAATCAAAAATCCAGAAACTATACCTGGTTTTATTTGTGGTAAAATTACTTTTCTAAGAGCATACATAGGTGTTGCTCCTAAGTCCATAGCTGCATCTTCTATATTATCAGGTAATTGCTTCATTTTTGGTAAAACTGAAAGTATAACATATGGCAAACAAAACATTATATGTGCTAATAACATTGTTGTAAAACCAAATTCCATTTTTACAAATACAAATAGACTCATAAGGGCTACTGCTGTAACTATTTCTGTATTTAAAATAGGAAGGTAGTTTACATTCAGTATTAATTTTTTACTCTTCCCTCTCATCTTATGTATTCCTATAGCACTTATAGTTCCTACTATTGTTGATATTACAGATGCTAATATAGCTATAACAACAGTGTAATATAAAGCACTCATTATACTTTCATTTTGAAGTAATTGACCATACCATTTCCACGTAAATCCATTCCATCTTGCCATTGATTTTGAATCATTAAAAGAAAATAGTACCAATGCAAATATGGGTGCATACAAAAATAAGAATACTAATGCTAAATATATATTAGAAGTTATTTTCTTTAATTTTAAAATAGTAACCCACCACCTTCTTTGTCAGATTCATCTCCAAATTTTGACATTATCGACATGGATATTAATATTACTATCATCATAAATATCGATATAGCTGAGCCAAAGTTCCAATCTCCAACAACTGTGAATTGTTGTTCAATTAAATCTCCAACTAACATTATTTTACCTCCACCTAGCAGTCTTGATATTGCAAAAGTAGTAACTGCTGGCATAAATACCATAGTTATTCCAGACATTACTCCAGGCAAACTCAAAGGAAATATAATTTTTCTAAATACTGTCATGTTATTTGCACCTAAATCATGAGCAGCATTTATTAAATCATTATCCATCTTTGAAAGTGCTGTATATATTGGAAGAACCATAAATGGTAAAAAGTTATATACCATACCTAAAAGTATAGCAACATTAGTATACAAAATTGCTAATGGCTGTATTCCAAACCATCCTAAAAACGTATTTAAAAGTCCATTTTTTCCTAATATAGCTACCCATGCATACGTTCTTAAAAGAAAATTCATCCACATAGGAAGAATAAACAACAGTATTAATGAACCTCTTCTACTTACATGAGCTTTTGAAATTATATATGCCACTGGATAACCAACTACAAGACATATCAATGTAGCTACTCCTGCTAAAAGAATAGAACGAGCAAATACTTTAATATATATAGGGTCTATTACTTCTTTATAATTCTCAAGTGTAAATGCATAACCTGTACTTGAGTCTTTTGTAAAACTGAAAAATACTACTAGTATTAAAGGAATTATTACAAATATCGCACTCCAAACTACATATGGATATGCTAAAAAAGATTTCTTCTTCATATTAGTTACTCTCTTTTCTCATTATATGGATGTCTTCTGGATATATGTCCATGCCTAGTTCTACTCCAACTTCAGCATTTTTAGTATTATGAAGTATCCACAATCTTCCATTTTCATTTAATTCTATTTCATAGTGCACTCCTTTAAATACTGTAGATGTAACTTTCCCCTTTAACATTCCTTCTTCTGGCTTTACCATTTTTATATCTTCTGGTCTTATTACTACTTCTATATTTTCATTTTTTTCAAATCCTTTATCTACGCACTCAAACTCTCTATTACAGAAATTTACTTTATAATCTTCCATCATAATTCCATCAAATATATTACTTTCACCTATAAACTTTGCTACAAATGAATTTTTAGGTTCATTGTATATATCTTGAGGTGTTCCCATTTGTTGTATTTTACCTTTGTACATTACAACAATAGTATCTGACATAGTAAGAGCCTCTTCTTGGTCATGAGTTACAAACACAAATGTTATTCCTAATTTTTTTTGAATTCTTTTTAATTCTATTTGCATTTCTTGTCTTAATTTTAAATCTAATGCTCCAAGTGGCTCGTCTAGTAACAATACTTTTGGTTCATTAACTAAAGCTCTTGCTATTGCAATCCTCTGTTGTTGTCCTCCACTTAATGAGTCAACTTGTCGTCTTTCAAAGCCTTCTAGTGCAACAAGTTTTAAAACCTCTTTCACTTTAGCATCTATTACATCTTTTGGAGTCTTTTTAATTTTTAGTCCAAAAGCTACATTTTCATATACATCCATATGTGGAAATAAAGCATATTTTTGAAACACTGTATTTACTTGTCTTTCATACGATGGCAAATTATTTATCTCTTTACTTTCAAATAAAACTTTACCATCATCAGCATACTCAAACCCTGCTATTATTTTTAATGTAGTAGTTTTTCCACATCCACTTGGTCCAAGTAAAGTTAAAAACTCATTTTTCTTTATATCTAAATTGAAATTATCTAAAACAGTAAGTTCCTCATAATGCTTAGATATATCTCTTAATTCTATTATATTTTCTACCACTTATTAAACACCTCTATTCTAAAATGATGGTGGCGTACTTACCCAAATCACTTTTGCTGTCGTTTTACCTTCGTTTGATATATAGTGATTTGCTCTTGGTCTAAAGTAAAAGCTTTCTCCTTTTTTTACCTTATTTTTCTTTTCGCCTATATGAACATATATTGAACCTGCTAATACATATCCAAATTCTTCACCTTCATGTGGCTTTTCTTCTTTATATTGTCCACCTGGATACAATGTTATTATTATTGGCTCCATTTCATTTTTTTGTGAATTTGGAATTAACCACTTTAATTTATATTTTAAATCTTCATCTTCAGTTTCAAACATGTCTTCTTTTGTAAAACTAATTCTTTCGTCATCTATTTCATTAAAAAATTCCCTTAAATTTGTACCTAATATCTCAAGTATATCTATAAGGGTAGCTATGGATGGTGATGTTAAGTTATTTTCTAGTTGAGAAATAAATCCTTTTGACAATTCACATCTATTAGCTAACTCTTCCTGGGTCAGTTGTTTTTCTGTTCTTAATCTTTTTATCTTTTCACCTATATCCATGTTGCACCTCCTAATTTTTGTTTTATTTTACTAAACATTTTGTTTACTAAACATTGAGTTTAAAATTTGTAAACAACATAGGTAATTATATATAAAATTTAGATATAATACAAGACTTTTTTGCTAATTTTTTTATTTTTTTAGTTAGAATAAATACAAGTATTTTAAAGGCTTTGAAAATACACAATTTGAATGTGTTTATATTAATATCTATAAAGTTTAGTATCTCTAATTATAAATAAATCAATTCATATAACATATATAAAAGCTTTTAAAGTCTTAGAATATGTTAAGTAAATAAAAAATTGCTAAAAATCTATATTTTATAGTTTTTTAGCAATCCATATCTTTTAATATTTGAAATTTTATATATTTACAAGAAAATTTTTATTTATAATTACTATATACTTCTAATTAATTCTTTATAGAGCTATTTAGCCATATTTTGAGTAGCAGGTTTTTTATCTCCGCTCACATACAATTTTATAAATTTTATATCATCTATTATAAATCTATGTTTGATTTTACTACAATCTAATTTAAACAAATTGAATAATATTTGTGTAAGATATCCTAGACCAAATGCACTTATTATAGTTCCTATGCCAACTTTTCCACCTAAGAAAAATCCAACTATTAATGCACCAACTTCTATAGTTCCTCTTATTAAGTTAAGTGATTTTCCTGTTTTCTTTTGAAGAGCAACCATCAAACCATCTCTGGGTCCACTTCCTAGACCACTTCCCATGTAAAATACCATTCCAAGAGCTACAAGCCCCAAACCTAAAATTAACATAATTATTCCTATTAATACACTATCCGTCTTTGGAATTAAGTTAGTATATAGAAGTAAGTCCATAAAAAAGCCAATTAATAACATATTGAATACAGTTCCCCATCCTACATTTTCACCTAGAATAACATCAGCTATAACTACTATAGAGCCTACAATTATAGAGGCAGTCCCTATAGTTATTCCTACATGATTTGAAAGACCTTGATGAAACACATCCCAAGGAGATAAACCTAGGTTACAATTTATCGTCAATACTATACCAATTGAACATATAAATAGACCTAAAACCAGCTTTGAAAATTTCCATAATACTTTTTGTAACAAAATCTACCCCTCCTAAACATAATTTAACTACTCACCTTAAATACCAAAAGTCAGCAGTTTTCGTGCAAAAATCCTATCTTATAAATTTTATAATCTAACTCTATGATACATCATTTTATGCTAAATAACTACCATTTTATTACAATTTGGTTACAAATTTTCAGATTATTTTTTTGAAGAAATAATTTATGTTTTCTACAATTAAACACTATATTTTCAATTTTATTTATAATTAAATAATAAAAGCTATTTAAACATATTTTATTATATTTAAATAGCTTTTATTTTATTATGGTAATATTATTGTTAGTATGCAGCATTTAGTTTTTCTTCTATTTTCTTTTGAATAAATCCAAATACAAATAATATGAACCAATACACAAATCCTGCTACTAAGAAAGCTTCTAGATATTTATATTTACTACCGCCATTATAATTTGCTGTTGCCATTATTTCTATTACCCCTATAGTAAAAGCTAGTGATGAACCCTTAATTAAATCTACAAAGTGATTAGATAATGCAGGTATAGCTACTCTTATAGCCTGTGGCATAACTATTCTTCTAAATATTTGTACATTACTTGATGATATTTTTATTTACATGAATTTAAACTTTATTTATATACCATAATTTAGCTTTATAATTTTTAAACTTACACATCACTCTTTACTTTAATATAAGTTAAATTTAAAACATTCATTTTTATGGATATTTCTACAAAATATAAATTTATTTTCCATTTACCCCAAAATAATCGTATTATACTTTTCATACTTTGTCTAATCGTTTTTTTCTATGTACTTTTTTAATAGAATTAAATTTTACTATATCATTGTAAAATTATAAATGTACGAAATTACAACGATTATTAATCTAACACTAATAAGAAAATACTTTTTATTAAAAACAAAGATATTAAAATAAAAAAATACTGTTAAGTAGATATTTACTTAACAGTATCAATATTATTTGTATCTGAATCTATTTTGACTTTATAAATCTTCTTCGGTTTATCTTTGATACACCTACTAGCATAACTGACATGATTATCATTGAAACTCCACCTAAAATTAATTTAGAGTATGTTGTTGTTTTATTCATAGAGTCGCCTCCTTTATTACCAAAACCCCCAGCTTCCTTTGGATTACCTTGACTTCTATCTATATTCATATCTCCATTTTTACCATTCATATCACCCTTATCCATATTTCCCATTCCTGGTGGTGTTTTACCATCCATGCCTTCAGGTGGCTCTGGCATGCCACTCATCTTATCATCAGAATTTTCTGTGTCTTTACTTTCACTTGAACTATTATCATCAGAAGTTTCCTTAGTTGAAGAAGATTCTCCACTTAATTGAGTTTTTATAGTTTTACTCATATTTTCTGCAACTTCTAAAACTCCTGGTATTGACTTTCCACCTTTACCCATAGGCCCTCCTGACTTTTCATTAGTATCATCACCACTTTTATTGGTATTTGTATTATTCTCATTTTCACTATTATCTGTAGTGTTATTTTGAGTATCATTATCCGTATTAGTTTTGGCTTTGCTTAATGTTAATTCAGCATTAACTTCTTTTTCATTACTCTTGTTTTCAAAACTCTTATTTTCATTGTTAGATTCTTTATTATTAGATTCTTTATCACCAAATCCCTTATTATCACTAGAGTCTTCAATTGAAGATGTTATATTTTTTTCAAATTCTTCATAAGTATAAAATGCTGTTGGGTCTTCTTTTACATATGATGCTATCAAGTCATGTAATTTTGTTGTCATATTTTCCAGATAATCTGAATCCAAGTACTTGGTTACTATTTCTTCTAGATATTCATGATACTTAGCTTTATATGTATCATTTTTTAATAATGCAGATATTAAAGGTCTATCTTCCAAATTACCTGTTGTAGGTTCATCAATAGCTATAGATTGACTACCTCCACCAAAACCACTAAATCCACCAAATGACATATTAAAGTCCCATGGCAACATAGAAAACACTCCATCTTGTTCATATAAATAGTAATTATGAGCGAAACTACCTTGATAACTATCAAGATTTAATAAAGCTGTACTTATTGCTATATTTTTGAGGACAGAATCTACATCAAGATATTTTTCAATATCCTCACCTGTATCTAAAGATTTTAGTAGTTTTGTAACTTTAGACCAATCAGCCGTTTTCTTGTCACTTTCAACGATTAGATTTGAGTAACTATCTGGGTCATCACCCTCATATTGTAATGAAGCTCCTTCATCTGATTTGTATAAGTCTCCAGTTACATCTCCAAAATTATTTTCAAGATAAGATTCTTTTAACCCTTCTACTGCCAAATATAATCCATGATATTCACCATTTATAGAAACTTTAGCATATGCAAATTCTGGAGTAGCTAATCCCATCTCCTCACAGACACTATAAGTTAAAAATTCTCTCATATAAGATGGGTCAGAATAACAGTTATTAAGGTTTAATTGAGTAAGACCTTCCATACTTTGACTAGTATTATATTTATCGAAATTAATCTTATAGCTATATCTATCACTATCACTATTTGCTACAGATGTAAGACTTGAATTTCCTTTAGTTCTTATACCAACGTTTCCATATGTGTCTCCATTTACAGTTACTTTTGCAACTTTAAATTCTTCTTTTATAGCATTTTCATTCATATCTTCCAAGTCACTTTCATCTATTTCTATATTAACTTCCATAACCTTGTCTCTGTCAAAATATTTTTCAATATATACATTGCTATATAAATCAACATTTTTATTACCATATGTACTGTAAACTCCAACTACTGCACATAAAAATATAACTATAATTGAGATAAGAAGGGTAAATTTTTTATCTTTCATAAAAGATTACTCCTCTCTATGCTACATAGTCACCATTATAACTTACAAGAACTGCATTAGTAACTCCATCGACTTGGCTTAAGTCATTTATAAGACTTGTTTCTCCGTCTTTCATTCTTACTTCAAATACCAATTCTATACCTTTTTCTGGTGTAACACTTTTTGATTTTATTTGATATTTAGAAAATACTTTTTTAATTTTGTCAGTTGCAATATCTTCTGAATTCTCATTATTACAATTTACCATCAATATATATGGTGTTTCAGATATTGTTTTGTTTGAAAAGAATATTAGAATCAATCCCATGATTATTGAACCCATAACAGCTAATGGAATCAAACCTGCACCTAAAACTATGCCTGACCCTAATGACCAAAATAGAAATACCAAATCCATTGGGTCTTTAATTGCTGTTCTAAATCTTACTATAGATAAAGCACCAACCATACCTAGAGATAAAACTACATTTGATGTAACTGCCAATATTACGAAAGTTGTAAGCATTGTAAGTGCTACAAGTGACACATTAAATGGTCGAGAATACATAATACCCATATAGGTTTTTTTGTAAATCATATATATAAACAAACCTACTAAAAATGCTGAACCTAGAGCTAAAGCACTATCTACAAATGAAAAACCTGATACATTTTCTATAAAACTTGATTTAAAAATATCGTTAAACGTCATAACTAAAATCATCCTTCCTATTTTTTAATTTTTTTATTTTATTTGGACGCTCTTTACCTAAAATTTGAATTTAAATCCTATATATACAATCTACTTGATGCATACTTTGAAACTGCTGTAGAAGTAGTTTTATTAATCTGAACCAAATCTTTTATAAAATCTGGTATAAACTCATCATATTTAACTTCTAATACAGTCATATTTTCATCAATAACTGATACTGTTGGCAATTCTTTATTGAATAAATTGACTGAATTTACAGAAGTCTTAATATTGCTATCGATTGTAACTCTTACATTTCCAAGTGGATAGACAAAAGCTTCTCTATCATAATCAACTATACTTTTTGCCTCCAATCTTTCACATTTTATTTTTAAATAAAATTCTCTTAATAAGCAGTTTGTCGATTCTTTTAAAAACTCAATGTCATTTTTTAATATCTTCTCTACTTCTTTTTTAGTTAAACTAGCTGACAGTTTTGATGTCATATTATAATGTTTTATTTTCTTCTCCAATTTTATATAAGAAAGGTCATTATTATAAAATCTTATTCTAAACTTTTCTCTCATTGCAACTCCATTTAACTTATCTAAAAGTGCTTTATCTTCAGGAGTGTCAAAATATAAACTTCTGATAAGATACTTTCCATCTTTTGATGCATTTCTATCTTTTTTCATTATTGGATAAAGCCTTGATTTTAAAGCTAGGACATCAGCTTCAGTTATTTTGTGTTTCATCTCAAATCTATAGTTTAACTTCTTATCCATTATTATCACCTCTCAATTCATTTAACTATGTTTGATTTATTTTATATTTAGAGTATACTTCACTTGACTTTGTTAAATCTCCGTAAAATAAGTGCATCTTTATGGCATATATGTGGCAAACAAGATTAAGCTGATGAGATTTCTATAAATTTATTAAATTTTATATGGTATTAGATTCTGTATAGTCAATGAATAGTTGTTTTAGAGGTAAAAAAAAGAAGATGTTATTTATAGATAAATTAAATATTTCAAATAAAAAATCAAGTTTCTTATTCAAAATGATATAATCCATAATTCCATCTTCTAAATTTATAATACTAAATAATTAAATTTATATGCTTAATTATGTTAAAATTAGTTTTACTGCACTCCAAACAAGTACTAGTGCCATAATAATATTAATTACTTTATAATGCTTGTTTATATATTTTTGTAAAATACCTCCTGCTAGAGCCCATGTCAAAGTCCCAGATATGCCTACAATACTATTACAAACTGCTGCTGATAATAAATATTCAACTGACTGTGACACAGGTATTACATACCCTGTATATACAGTAATAGCAAATATTATAATTTTTACATTGACAAACTGCAAAATAAATCCAGTCCAAAAGGATTCTTTCTTCACATCACTATCATTGTTTGGTTTGCTCTTAGCTACTTGTATTGCTAACCAAATAATATAAAGTGCTCCTATGTACTTCATAATACCAGTAATCATTGGTATAAACTTTGATAATTCAAGGCATCCAAGAGCACATATAAACATAATACATATAAATCCCATACTAATTCCTATAACCACTGACTTTCCTTTTTTCCATCCATTATTACTAATTGTGTTTAATGCAAGAATATTATTAGGTCCTGGTGTAAAACCTGTAACAAATGCGTATGGTAAAAAAGACAATAAAACTTCACTCAACACTTGTAATCACTCTCCTTTTATATTATAATACTATAAATCAAACAATAAAAAAAATCGAAATATTTAAATCTATACTTCAATTATATTGAATGAAATGAGGATGAGCATGTATTTTAAATACCTACAAACTTTTAAAACCATAATAGAAGAAGGTAGTTTTTCTAAAGCAGCAAATAAACTCAATTACACACAATCAACAATAACATTCCAAGTGCAACAGTTAGAACAAGAGCTATCTACACACTTATTTGAAAAGATAGGAAGAAAAATGGTTCTAACTAAAGCTGGCAAAAATCTAATACCTTATGTGGATGACGTTCTATGTTCTGTTGATAAAATGAAGAATTTTGGTACTGACTTGTCTGAGTTACGTGGTGATTTACATATCGCAATGGGAGAAACTCTTATTTGTTATAAAATACCTCCTATTTTAAAACGTTTTCATGAAATGGCACCAAATGCAAGGCTATTTCTTCGCTCAATGAATTGCTATGATATTAGAAATTCTTTGCTTGCAGGAAGCATTGATTTAGGAATATTTTATAAAGATATTGGAGGCTTGGGAAATTCTATTTCTACCTATACTGTTGGAGAATCACCTTTGACACTAGTTGCATCTCCAAAAGTAAAAAAACAATTCCCTGATTTTATTACTCCAAACCAAGAATTAGATATACCTTTCATAATAGATGAGCCAGCATGTATTTTTAGACAAATGTTTGAATCATATTTAAATGAAAAAAATATTACTCTAGACCATACGATTGAACTCTGGAGTATACCTACTATTAAAAATTTAGTAAAAAATGATATGGGAGTGTCATACCTTCCTACGTTTGCAGTAGAAGATGATTTGAAGACAGGAGAACTATGTGCAATAGATACAGAGTTAGATGATAGAAGCATTGTAGCAGTATGTGGCCATCATAAAAATAAGTGGATTAGTCCCCTTATGCAATTATTTATTGATTTAGTTGTTTCAAATGAAAAATAGATAGACTTATTTAAAATAAGTCTATCTATTTCTTATCATATTAATTATTTTAATTACACAACTTCTTCGTCATATTCACTTGAAAATTGGCTATTATAAAGTTCTTCATAAAATCCTTTATTTTCAATAAGTTCTTTGTGATTTCCTTGTTCAATAATAGTACCTTCTTTCATTACTAATATTAAATCCGCATCACGAATAGTGGATAATCTATGTGCAATAACGAAGCTAGTTCTTCCCTTCATTAAGTTATTCATTGCCTTTTGAATCTCAACCTCTGTTCTAGTATCTACGCTAGAGGTTGCCTCATCAAGAATTAACACTGATGGGTCTGAAAGTATTGCCCTGGCAATTGTTAAAAGTTGTTTCTGACCTTGAGATAGATTAGAAGCGTCCTCAGTCAATACGGTATCATAACCTTGAGGTAAAGTTCTTATAAAGTGGTCTACTCTTGCTGATTTTGCTGCATTTACAATCTCATCCATTGTAGCATCTGACTTACTATAAGCAATATTTTCTTTTATACTACCATTAAATAGCCATGTATCTTGTAGAACCATTCCAAACATAGTTCTAAGTTCTCCACGTTTTAAGTCTTTTATATTAACTCCATCAATAGTAATTCTTCCACCTTGTATCTCATAAAACCTCATAAGTAAATTTACAAGAGTTGTCTTCCCAGCTCCTGTAGGTCCAACAATTGCAATCTTATCTCCTGCATTCAATTTAATATTAATATCTTTCATAAGAATAGAATCATCACTATATCCAAATTTAACATGTTCAAATTCCACTTTACCTTTAGGCATATTGATAACTTTTGAATCTTCTTTGTCCTTTATTTCTTCAACTTCATCCATAACTTTAAAAACTCTCTCTGCAGATGCAATTGCAGCTTGAAGCATATTTACAATATAAGATATCTCTGTAGTAGGCTCTGATGCTTGATTTACATATTGTATAAACGCCTGTATACTACCAAGAGTCATTGCTCCAGTTGATGCAAATACACCTCCCACAACTGCTATAATAACATACCCAATTTGATTTATAAATCTAATAATTGGAGATATAGCATATGATGAGAATTGAGCTTTTCTACTAGCATTATAAAGATTTTGATTTAATTCTTTGAAGTTTTTTATAGTATCTTTTTCTTTACTAAATGCCTTGACTACTATTTGACCAGTAAACATCTCTTCTATATTGCTATTTAATTCTCCCAATGCTTTTTGATTTTCTGAAAATCTATTTTGTGATTTTCTTGCAATTATAACAGTAATACCTAAGGAAACAAGCAATGTTACAGCTGATACTATTGTAAGTGGTATACTTATGCTTATCATCATTACAATAGAACCAATCACTGTGACCACTGCCGTAATAAGTTGCATTAACCCTTCTTGTAAACTATCTGCTACCTTCTCTAAATCATTTGTGACGATACTAAGTGTTTCCCCTTTTTTGTGGGAATCATAGTACTTAAGAGGAAGCTTATTTAATTTATCACTTAAATCTTTTCTCATGTTAAGAACTAAATTTTGTGCAACCCCTGACATAATATATTGTTGTATATATATGAATACTGCACTAATCAAATATAACCCTAGAAGTATTGATATTATACCTCCCATAGTACTAAAATTCACACTGAACTTTGTACCTGTTTGAACTGCAGTTTTAATCCCATTAAATAATTGGTCAATAGCTTTTCCCATAACCATTGGTGCTAAAACTGTAAGAGCTGAACTTACTAATACTGAAATAAAAATCATTAATAACTTAAATTTTTGTTTCTTCATATATTTCAATAATCTTTTAGTAGTCTTTTTTGCATTTTTAGCTTTTTCTGCTGACATACCATCCTCAAAACTAAGTACATCTACATCTTGTTTTTCTGTTATTTTTTCACTCATATTACACCTCCAAATACACAGATTGATTCTTCACTCTATGCAAGTTCTTCTTTACTAAGCTGTGAATCTGCGATTTGCTTATAAACTTCACAATTTTCAAGTAACTCTTTATGTTTTCCTATACCTACAATTTCTCCATCATTCAAAACTATAATCTGATTAGCATCCATAATTGTACTTATACGCTGTGCTATAATTATGGCTGATGAATCTTTAATTTCATTCTTCAATGCTTTTCTAAGCCTTTTATCTGTATTGAAATCTAATGCAGAAAAGCTATCATCAAAAACATATACTTCTGGTTTTCTAACTAATGCCCTTGCAATAGATATTCTCTGTTTCTGGCCACCAGATAAGTTATTTCCTCCTTGTGCTACGAACGAATCATACTTATCTTCCATATCAGAAATAAATTCATCAGCTTGGGCTACATTTGCAGCATATTTTACTTCTTCAATACTTGCATCTTCTTTTCCATATCTTATATTTTCTTCTATTGTCCCACTAAATAAAAAGGCTTTTTGTGGTACAAATCCAATCTTGTCTCTAAGCTCTTTTTGAGGCATGTTCTTAATATCTTGACCATTTATAGATATTTCTCCAGATTGAATTTCAAAAAAACGTGGTATTATATTTGCAATAGTAGATTTACCAGAACCAGTGCTTCCTATAATTGCAGTTACTTCTCCAGATTTTGCTTCAAATGTTATATTGTTTAAAACAGGTTCCTCCGACTGTGAATATGAAAAAGTTACATTTTTAAATACTAAATGGCCTCTTTCTGAAGTAATATCTTTATATCCATTTCCATCTACAATTTCAGGTTCTATGTCTAAGATTTGGTTTACTCTATCTGCACAAGCTCCTGCTCTAGGTATGTACATAAATACCATTACTCCCATAATTAAATAAAATAATATTAAGATACAATACTCAACCAGTGCCATTATATGACCTATCTCCATATTTCCATTACTTACTCTCATACCACCAAACCAAATTATACTCACTATACCTAAGTTCATTATTAACATTACAACAGGCATAAGTACTGCAAATATTTTATTTATTGAAATTGCTGTTTCAGAATAATCTATTGCAGTTCTATCAAATCTCTTTTTTTCAAAACGACTTCTATCAAAAGCTCTTATAACTCTTACTCCAGTTACTACTTCACGTAATACTCTATTCATATTATCCATCTTTATTTGCATCATTTTAAACAATCTGATAACTTTTTTACCAACCAAAAACGCAGATAACATGAATAGAAACATTACTGTAACAATAATAATTGTCATTACTTTATCTATAGAATATGCTAAGAATAAACCACAAACTGTTATGATTGGTGCTGGTAATACCAACTGAATAAACATAAACAAAGATTGACCTATTAAAGTAATATCACTAGTACTCCTAGTAATCATTGAAGCTGTTCCTATTTTATTAAAACCATTTATTGATAAATCTTGTGATTTTATAAATACTGCTTCTCTAATATCTCTACAAAATCCAGATGAGAGATTTGATGATACTTTGCAAACTAAAACAGCTGATAAAGCTGTTATACCTGCTGCTATCAACATAATTAAACCTGTCTTTACAATATAATCTACATCCCCCTTTACTACACCATTATTTACTATACTTGCTGTAAGTGTTGGTATATATAAAGTTCCAAGAGTTTGTAAAAATGTAAACATCAGCACTGTAACAATTAAAACTCTATATGGTTTTAAAAAACGAATTAATTTTTTCATACAATCACACTCCTTTATAGAATATTATGATAAACTATACTGTAACAGGATAGTCAAGGAGGAATTTTAATTATGAGTCAAATTTCGAAAAATTATTTCACAACTGGAGAATTTGCAAAGATTTGTGGAGTCAATAAAAAGACGCTTTTTCATTATGATGATATAGGTCTTTTCTCTCCAGAGTTAAAGAATGAAAACGGATATAGATACTACTCATACCATCAACTCAGTATTTTTGGTATAATTTCTTCTCTTAAGGAAATTAAAATGCCTTTAAAAGAAATTAAAGCTTATATAGATAAACGAACTCCGAATTTACTAATTGAACTTTTAGAAAAGAAAACTCTTGATATTAACAATGAAATTGAAAAATTGAATAATATTAAGGCTTTAATGGAGTCTACTATTTCATTTACTAAAAAAGCATGTAATATAGATGCAAATACGATTACTTTAGAAGAACATGAGGAAGAGTATTTAGTCAAAACGCCTCTTACTTATAAAGAACCCTTTCTTGGAGATGATGATGAAAACTTTTTATATGAATGTATTAACTTTATGGATAACTATGATTTAGGTGATAATGGTATGATTGGTTCAATCATTAAAGGCGAAGATATAATGAATAGAGATTTTGAGTCATATTCATATTTATTTACAAAAGTTAATAAAGACTATAAGAAATATCCTACATCAATCAAACCAAAAGGGCTTTATGTAACTGCTTATCATAAAGGAAGTTATGAAACTATTAATAAAACTTATGAAAAACTATTAGAATTTTTCAATCAAAATAATTTATATATGGGAGATTTTGTTTATGAAGAATATCTCCTATATGATATAAGTGTAAGAGATTCTAATGAATATCTAACTCAAATATCAGCAGAAGTTAAAATGTAAAAGGAGATACTAAAGAATACAAAAATGAATGTAAAGATTAATAATGAGTATAGCAAATTAAATAAATTTTATAATAGTATTATCTAAAGCATACAGAAGTTTATTTAAAAAGATGTAGGTGATTTTATATAAAATCACCTACATCTTTATTTATATTTAAACTAATTTCTAGAGTTATCTAATAGCCATTTTTCTGCATCTTTATAAAGTCTATCAACTTTCTCTGGTCTACTTAATAACATGTTCTCAATCTCCTTTAACATAAACTTCTTTTATTTTTAACAATACTCAATTCATTATCTTACTTTATTACCCTTTATCCATACACCTTTTATATTTCTAGTTGCTACTATATCTTTAATTGGGTCACCTTCAACCATTACTAAATCAGCTCTTTTTCCCTCTTTTATTACTCCACGGTCATTAAGACCTAATAATTTTGCTGGTAAACTTGTTGCACTCTCAAGTACTTCAATTGTATTAAGACCTGCCTTAACTAATAATTCAAATTCACGATGAAGAGATTCCCCATGTTTCACTATACTAATAGAATTTTCATCATTATTTGCATCAGTTCCAGCTAATATCATCACTCCAGCTTTTTTCAATGTAGCTGTATTTTCTATTGCTGTTTCTAACCTAACATCTTCTCTTCCTGTAGCTTTTTTTATATTTGATACTATACTTTCCATCATAACTATAGTTGGAATTGATATAAGATTTTTCTCTTTTATCCTTTTGGCTACATCATCAGATAATTTACCTATAAAAGGAATATGATTTATTACATCAACATTTGCTTTTTCTGCATATTCATAAGCTATAGTTGTAGGTGCATGAGCAAATACTTTTTTACCATGTTCATGAGATATTTCAACTACTCTTTTTATTGTCTCAAAATCAAAAGCCGTTTTAGATGTTTTAGGGTCTTCTATTATGATTTTTACAAAATCTGCTCCTTGTTTAATTTGTTTCTTAGCAAAATTTTCAGCATCTTCAATAGTGTGTATTTTACTATCTTTAAACCCCATTCCCATAAGATGAGGGTGCGATTCTGGTGCAACAGGTTCATATACACTACGAATATCAGTTAATCCGTCTAAATTTCTTAAAGATTCTACTACATCTTTACTATTAGTTGCCATATCAAGCATAGTAGTTATACCCCAATCAGTTGCGTCCTCCAAGTTTTTTAAACTATCCAAATGTATATGAGAATCAATAAATCCTGGAAGTAAAGTGCATCCTTCTCCATCTATAGTAATATCAGATATTGTTTTTGATGATATCACACCATCTTCTATTACAACACTCCTTTGTTCTGAAAGTTTTTCTCCATCAAATATTTTAACATTCGTAATTTTAGTTATTGCCATACTTCACACTCCCTTTATTTTTATTTATTAAAAATTTAATTCTTATTTAATTAAAAATTTCTTACTTTGATATTTTCTTAATTTATATAACTAATTATATATAAATTAATTTACCTAAACTATGTGTTATAATCTAAACTTTAATGTAAAATATACTATATTGATTGTGCTATAGTACAATCAAATATAATTAGAGGAGGTTTAGCATGAAATTAACAGATTTAATGAAAGATATATCTCAATATATCTCAGTATTAAAGCCATTTCCAGATGAATATATAGACATTACTAGCTTGAATATTTATAAGAATAATCAAACTGAATTTACTACTGGATGTTTATATTTAGGAAATATATCAGATATTACTGTGGATTTGAACAATATAAATTTTTTAGGTATATTTATACAAAATGAAGTTAACATTGATTTAGAAAGATATAATTTAAACTCAGATATTTGTATCATAAAATCAAAAAAAGAAAAATATGACCTTTTTAGTGAATTGTTAAATATTATGAATCAAGAAATACGTCTTAGTTTATGTTCTCAAAGGTTTTTTGATGTGGTTTCTGAGAATAAAGGCATACAATATTTAATTGATATAGCACATGAAGAATTTGGCTATCCCATGATAATTCGTGACTCTACCTTCAAAGTTTTAGCTCATTCTTATGATGTTAGTGATATATTGCAACTTACTGAAGATTCTAATGGAGATAAATATTTAGACGAAGAAACAATAAATTACATAAAATATCAAAATATACATAAAAAAATACATTATAATAAATCTATTAAAGAAGAAAATAAACCAGACAGCTGGCTTGGTACATTAATCTCATCCGTGTGTGTAGAAGAAATTGAAATAGCTCATATAGCTATCTGTGAATGGAAAATTCCATTTAATGAATTTCACTTCAAATTATTAGAATCACTTAATAAAGCTTTATCTCTAGAACTGCAAAAAAATAATCTGTTTAATATAGATAAAAAACTTATTCCTAATTATATACTTTCTGATTTGTTGGAAAAAAAGTATCTAGATGATGATACTATAAGCAGAAGATTTCATTATCTAAATTGGACTAAGTCAAATTCATTAAACATAATGGTAATAGTAAACAAAGATAATAATTACTTTGACAGTAAAGTTCCTTTTATTATGCAGTCTTTAAGTGCATTTATACCATCTAATAATTGTGTAGTATACAAGTCTACTTTAGTTGTTTTTATTAATGATTCTTTAATTCATAATTTAATTGAGCATGAAAATAAAGAATTTATTAATTACTTAAAACTAAATTCACTTTATGCTGGAATAAGCCCAAGATTTTCAAAGCTATCTGATAGTTGGAAGTATTATATTCAAGCCAAAAAAGCTAGTGAAATTGCTCAAAAATATGACATAAACTTTTCTCCATTTGGGAAAAGCATACCATATATCCTCTACGAGCTACTTAGTACCAACTATGATTTATATGACCTCAATCATCCTGCTGTAACCAAACTAATTGAAGAAGATAAAAAAAATGGTTCTAATTTTTTAGAGACCTTAAAGCAATATATCTACTTTAATAATTCACCAAGCAAAGCAGCTGAAGTTTTAAATATCCATAGAAATACTCTGTTTTATAGAATTAATAAAATAAAAGAAATTACAGGTATTACACTAGATTATGCTGATGAAATACTTCAGATTTATATTTCTATAAAAATGATTGAAATTAACTCAAGAAATAAGACCTGTTTCAACACATATACAGGCATGTAAAAATATTTTGACACACTTAAATCACTATTGTAAAAGATATTTGATAGATTTTACCCTCTCAATATGACAAAATAATTATGAAAGGAGCGATAGCTACATGGAAATTGGAAAGAAACTGAAAAATGCTCGTATAAATTCTGGATTGACACAGGAAAAAGTTGCAGAAAAAATTAATGTATCACGACAAACAATTTCAAATTGGGAAAATGAGAAATCTTATCCAGATATTATAAGCGTCATCAAACTAAGTGATTTGTATTCCATTAGCTTAGATGAATTATTGAAAGGAGATAATAAAATGATTGAACATTTAAAAGAAAGTACAAATCTAGTTAATAGTAATAAAAAGTTAATAACTGCAATTATTATCAATATTATATTACTTATTTTATTTGTGCTATTTAATAGCTTTATACCAGACAACTACTACTTTATGGTTAGTGTATTTTGTACAGCAATAATAAGTTCATCAGCATTGTTCTACCAAATTATAAGAAAATTTTAGGAGGTGTACTCATTATGGAAGTGAATAAAACTATGCTTATTTTGATATGTTTTGCTGTAGCTCTTGTGGGTTCAGTTGGTGTTGTATATCAAATTTATCATATGACTGTGATTGATGCAAAAGCTCGTGGATTAAAACATCCTAAATTGTGGGGATTGTTTGCTATGAATGGTAATAATTCGAGTGGTTTAATAATATACTTAATAGGTAGACGAAAATACCCTATTATAGATATGTCTAAAGAAGATTGTAAAGAAATTGAATCTAGAAAAAAATCAGTTGGAGTTGGATTGATTTTTTTGGCTATCAGCGCTATAGGTTTGGTAATATGTATTACATTATTTTGAGTTAAGAAAATGCTAATTGCTTTTGGAGATACAGATACACAAGAGTATATTGATAATCCTAAAAACATGACAATTGTAGATTTTAATACTCTTGTTAATATTGAACCAACTACTTTGAATATTTTTTATATGCCTATAGGAACAGACCTAGAATTTCGCTCTGATAAAAGTGGAAAATATTTTATTGACACAAACACAAGGAAAGAAATTAGAGAACTAGTTAAACATCCTGCACAAATAGCATTTGAAAAGAATCTAAAATTTTTAAATCAGGAAAATTATCCGGTAGAATTCTTTCAAAACTTGTTTCAGAAAAGCGACAAACTTGAACCCTTCATTGTGGGAGAGACAGATTTTCCAAGTGGAGAAGTCACAGAACTTACAATACCATTTATGAATCCTACATATTTTTAAACTATAAAACTTATTGACAATTTGGTTTTAATAAATAGAATTCTTTTAAAATACATAGTGCTTAATTAGACATGAAAATAAGGCTATGCTTTTTATGGTCATAGCCTTTAACAAATACTTACAAATTCACTACATGAGTCAATTTTTTTAATAATTTAACTATATACTCAAACTATATCTTCTAAATTCACTGTATATATAATTCTTCTTCAAATAAACAGTAAGAATTTTTTCCAGAGGCCTTTACATTATAAAGAGCTCTATCTGCATTTTTAAACAATTCTAAAAATGAATTTCCATTTTGAGGATGTCTTGCAATACCTATACTAACAGAAGCCTCAAAGCTAAAACTTAAATCATTGTAGTTCTCATAAAGTACTCTATTTAATTCTTTAGCTTTTTTATGCAAATTTACTTCTGAATGATAATCTTGCATATATACTACAAATTCATCTCCACCAATTCTTCCAACTAAATCTTCATTACCAAAACTATCTTGTATCTTCTCAGCAAACGTTTTTAATACAAAATCACCAAATGGATGCCCAAAATTATCATTTATTTCCTTAAAATCGTCCAAATCAATAATGAATAATGCATCTTTTTTATTACTTTTATTTGTAGATATAACTTCTTCTACTAATTTTTCAAAGGTACCTTTATTGTATATATTTGTCAATGAGTCACTTTCTGCTCTAGTTTTCAACTCTTCGTATTTTTTTATATCACTATCTACATCTACAATTACACCTACAACCTTCAAAAGTTCATTTTCATCATTAAAAATCTTTATTACTGATGTTCTACACCAAAGGTATTCGCCATTAGATTTTTTTAAACGATGGATTACCTGATTATGTTTGTTATTTTCTTTAATACACTTAAGAAACTCTTCAAATCCACTATAATCTTCATGATGAACTAATTCTTTATCCATAATCTCTTTTAAAAGATTGTCACATTTACTACTATATCCAAATTTTTCATTCCATGCTTGAGATACAAATGATTTATTTTCTTTAGCATTCCATTCAAAGACAACAGAGTCAGTCTGTTCAACAATAATTTTATAACGTTCATTACTGAGCCTTAATTCTTCCTTATGAATTATTTCTTGCTCAAGTATTTCATACTTCATAGATAATTTAGTTTTATCTATAATAGATTTAAATAGATAAAACACGATAAAATTAATATATAAAATACCAACACTTGATATTAAGTTTAGAAATTTTAAACTTTCAGAACTAAAAAAATTATTTACATCAAAGATAGAAATAGTCAGAAATAAGCTGAACAAAGGTATTGCAAGTAAAATAACCCAATACTTTATTGGCATATCTGAATGTACATCTTTTTTAAATAAACAAACTATCTTGCATATAAATAAAAAAACTATCTTAGATAAAATTGTGGCTGGTACTCTTATAGTATTGTTTTCAAACATTATTTCGAAGCCTTCTTTTATAAATAAAACAAAAATACTTGTTACCACAATTTCTGATAATATAAAGAATACATTTAATAAAACAGTCGCAAACAATCGTGTCTTTGTATTTCCTTCATATAAAAATGATGATGAAAAAATAAGGATGAAAATTAAAGGTGTTGTGATTACAGGATTTAAAGTTATTAAATTACAGGCTCCTAAACATATTATAAAACCCAATCTAGCATATCTTACAGTTCTTGTATATCCTTCTTTCTGACCTAAAAAATCTGATAAAAACATATGGACAACAAAAGCTTCAAAGATAACTGTTACTAAATTTGTAATATCAAAAAGCAGTTGTTCTTTCATACATATTTTTTATAAAATAAGAAGCTTACTTAAGCTAAATACACTTCAGATTTTACTTTTCCTTTCTGCATGTATATTTAAGCATCTACTTTAATTGTCAACCATTATAATATATGTCAGCTTAATATTGTTCTTTTTTCAACAGTATACAATAGATATATGTAAAAAACAACTTCAAATATTGACATATTTCTTTAATATATATCAATATTATCTTTATAACTTAAATACTATAGTAAACTTAGCTCCTTTTTTACCATTTTCCGCATATATACGTCCACCATGTTTATTTACAATAGATTTAACTATTGATAATCCAATTCCATGATTTCCCCCAACTCCCTTATAAAATCGTTCAAAAACATGAGGTAAATCGTCTTTATTAATCCCAATCCCATCATCTTCAACTACAACAACTATATTTTTTTGATTATATTTACATACTATTTTAATTTCACTCTTAGCATACCTTAAAGCATTTTCTATAAGATTCATAAATGCTTTGGATACATTTTTTTCATCACATTCAAATAGAACCATTTCTTCATCAAACTCATAAATAAATTTTATACCTTTATTTGCCGCTCTTACATTTTGTCTAGAACCACAGTTTGAAAGTACTTCCCTTAAATCACATTCTACAAGGTCATAATCTTTAGTTATATTATCAATTTTAGAAATATATAACAAATCTTCAACCATATCACTCAACCTATCACTTTCTTCAAGTATTATATCACTTGCATGTTTGCTATCTATTACATTATACTTTATGGCTTCTGCATAACCTTTAATGGACATAAGTGGAGTCCTAAGTTCATGAGAAGCATTTTGAAAAAATATTTTTTGTTCATTATCATACTTATCAAGATATTCAGCACTCTTATTCATAATATTTGAAAGTTCTACTAATTCCTTATCTGAAAAGTCAAAGTAAGTTCTTTTAAAATCTCCTTGACCCATTTTTTTTGCAAAACCACATAACTCTTTTATCGGCTTAGCAATTTTTTCAGATAAAACTACTGCTGTAAATATTGCTAATATCCCAGCAAAACACATTACAAATATCAATACAATATTTATCTTTTGAACTAGATTTAAAGTCTTTGATATATCTATAAAAAGAATCAAATATTTATCTTGTTCTCCATATATACTAGTAATTTTTACAGTCGAAATATAATAATCTTTACTTCCAGTGGATATACGTGTGTTTTCATCTGAGTTTAAGTCGAGTTTTTCATTTTGGATACACTTTTTAATCGATTCCATCTCATCAATATTCTTTAAGAAATCATCCTCTCTTGTTGGAAATATCAAGTTATACTTTGAATCAACCACCATAGCATCAGCATCTGATTGTGTTTCTGCCATCCTAACTTTATCTTGTACATTTCTCATAAAATTAGATAATGCTTTTGGAGGAAGCTTTCCATCATCTTGAGGAGGCTTAATAGGTCTAAAATTGCTATCCATATGTTCTACTATTTCTGTAGATTTTGTTAGTTCTTCATTTGCAGTCGTTTTTATGTACGTATCAAGCAATATATTAAAAGATACTAATATTATCATAAAGACTACAATTATTAAACACAATATGCTCAATAAAATTCTAGTTTTTATGCTTATATTTTTCTTTGAAAATTTTAATTTAAATATGGATTTAATCTTATTTCCTCTCTTTTTATCATTTTTATTTTCCATCTGAATTTTTCTCCTTTAATCTAAACCCAAAACCCCAGACAGTTTCTATCAAAATATTTGTATCTAAAATTTTTTTACGTAGTCTCTTTACCGTATCGTCAGCAGCTCTTGTCTCAACTTCTATATCATATCCCCATATTTTATTTAATAATTCATCTCTAGAAACTGCTCTGTCTCTATTTTCAAACAAATAAGTTAATAAGTTGTATTCATTTGGTGTTAAGTCTATATTGTCACTTTTATTTGTAACGATTTTATTTTTTTTATTTATTGTTATATCACCAAATTTCAATTCCATATCTACAGAATCACCATACTTATCATAAATTTGTTTCTTTTCAAATTCTATCCTTCTAAATATCGACTTTACTCTCATAACTAAAGACATTGGGCTAAATGGCTTTGTAAAATAATCATCACTACCCAAAGTTATCCCTGTAATATAATCTATATCTGTATCTCTTGCAGTAAGCATTATTATTGGAACAGTACTCTTCTCACGAAGTTTCGTACATACATCAAAACCACTTAAACCAGGCATCATTATATCTAGGATTACTAAGTCACACTCTTTTTTATTAAATTGCTCTAAAAGTTCGTCACCTGTTTTAAAATCCATAACATCATGGCCTTCATTTTTTAAGAATGTCTTTACCAAATTTCTTATATTATCTTCGTCATCTGCTATATAAATTAACTTATTCATACACTCACTCCTTAATAAACTCTTAATTTAAATTAAATAGTATAAATACATTGATTAAACAATAAAACCCCAATCTATAAGATAAATAATATTTTTTACTATATTTAAATTATATCAGCTTTTTATGGTACATTAGTTTTAAAATTGTTTAGATTTTAAGGCAATTTTAAGGCAAAAACAAATTATTATAGAATTTATCAGACTCAATACAAAATGTTATAAAATAATAATCCAACTTCTAACTATATTTATTCATTTTCTACCAAAACTGATATTTCTCAGACTTTTTATTGAATATTCAAATAATTAATATTATAGTTATATTAAGTAATACAGTTTACTTCAAGCATAAAAAACATTTATTCATATATCATACTTATTCCATTCTCAATTAATTTTATGGATTTCTTAAACTCATTGACAAAATTATATTTCAACAAAATAAAACTAGGTAAAGTATCTCTGAAGGGAGAATTTAAAATGAAAAAAACGCTTAGATATCTTTTATTTTTAATTATTCTGTTAAGTATGTATTTTTTAGCTGTTAAATTGAATTTTGACTTCTATCGTAAATTTGGCACTGGTTTTATGCAAGACTTTAAAAAATTTATTTTTATTAATTTAATCTCCTCTGGTGGCATTGGTTTATTGTTAGGAACTGAATTATTTATTAAGGAGTATAAAAAAAATGGCAATTGGTATATTGATATTCCAAGATTAATCCTTCTCTGTCTTCCATCTTTTTTACTAACATTAATGCCTGTATTAATATTTATGTTTCCAGTTGGCAAAATTCCAATTATAGGTAGTTTTATTATGCTTGACCGAATACCACTTAATATAATAATTTTTAATATATTATTTGGATACTTCTTGATAACGAGTTTTCGTAAAAAATAATAACTAAATAACTTAAGTAAAAAATAGCTATCTTTAAATAAATTTTATTATTTAAAGATAGCTATTTTTTACTTAAAACCAATTATATTCTTATACTAATTTATAATCTTTTGGATTCAGTTTACTTGCTGCTGCTTCATCTACTATAACTATAGTATCTTTGTGAAGTTGAAGTATAGAACCAGGAACTTCTGGAGTTATATCCCCATAAACAGTTTTATATACTGCATCAGCTTTTTCTTCTCCTGAAGCTAAAAGTAATATTTTTTTAGATTTTAAAATTGAACCAATTCCCATACTTACAGCTTTTTTAGGAACATCTTCTCTTGATTCAAAGAATCTTGCATTAGCTTCTATTGTAGATTCTGTTAATTCAACTACATGAGTTCTTTTTGCAAATTTATTATCAGGTTCATTAAAACCTATATGAGCATTACGACCTATTCCAAGTACTTGTACATCTATACCACCTGCTCTATCAATAGAAGCTTCGTAATTTATACATTCTTTTTCAATATCATCAGCCATTCCATTTGGTAAATGAGTATTTTCTGACTTAATGTTTACATGATTAAACAGATTTTCTTTCATAAAATAATCATAACTTTGGTCATTAGATATTGGCAACTTATAGTATTCATCTAAATTAAAGCTTATTACATCTGAAAAATCTACTATATTTTCATTATATTTCTTAACTAAATCTCTATACATACCTATTGGTGTACTTCCCGTAGCTAATCCTAATATTGAATTTGGCTTTAAAACTATTTGAGCTGCTATCATTTCAGCTGCTTTTTTACTCATTCCATCATAATCTTTACATACTAATACTCTCATTTTGTTCCTCCTAAATTTTAGCTAATACTTTAATTGATATAAGTTTAATTTATTACTATTTTTATATAACTTTTATTTTATTTAAAGCTTATTTTTTACATTCTACATATTTTTGTATACTACTTCACCCAAGCATAGAGTCATCTTGCAGTCCAAGTTTTCATCAAACACAGCTATATCTGCATCTTTACCTATATCTAGACTTCCTTTTTTATCATTTATGCCTAAAGATGTTGCTGGGTTTAAGGATGCTAAATTAATTGCTTCATTTACTCTAAGGTTTGTATTATTTAAAAAGTTAAGTACCATTTTATTTAAAGATAATACACTACCAGCTAATGCACCATTTTCAAGTCTTGCTTCATTGCCTTTTACTATAACTTTTTGACCTCCAAGAGCATAATTTCCATCTTCAAGCCCACCCGCTTCAATAGAATCCGTTATTAAAATCAATTTTTCTCTACCTTTGTTGTTCAATATAAATTGAAATAAATCTTTATTTATATGGATTGTATCTGCTATTAATTCACTATATACATCAGTTGTAAGTGCTGCACCAACAACACCAGGATCTCTATGGTTTAATCCAGTCATTGCATTAAACATATGAGTTATATTTGTTACACCTAAGTTTATAGCTTCTTTAGCTTGCTCATAACTTGCATTACTGTGACCTATAGATAAAACTATATTTGTACATCTTTTGATTTCTCTAGTAAAGTCAAAGTCTATATCCTTTTCTGGAGCATAAGTTATTACCTTGATAACATTCTTGTATTCTTTGATAAATTCATATTTTGAATTTATTATAAATTTTTCATTTTGTGCCCCCTTATAATTTTCATTTATAAAAGGTCCTTCTAAATGTGCTCCTAATACTTGAGCTCCTCCAAGTTTTCTACTTTTAGCTTTTTTGATAACTTCAAGTGCATCATAAACATGCTCTTTATCCATTGTCATTGTAGTTGGAAGAAAAGATGTTACACCATGTCTCATTATTGATTTTGAAATTGTCTCTATAGATTCATCAGTTGAATCCATTGTGTCTTTTCCCATGTTTCCATGTATATGAATATCAATAAGACCTGGAGAGATATATTTACCACCAACATCTATAACTTCACAATCATTTGGTATCTCATCAGATATATCAATTATTTTTTCATCAAATACTAGTACTTTGTTTTCTAAAATTTGATTCTTTAATATTATTTTCCCATTAATTAAACATTTCACCTTATTCACCTACTCACTCAATACTATTTCATATTGATATTTATCTGTTCTAAATACCGATATGGTATACTCTATAGGATTACCTTCTTTATTATAAGAATTCCTATGAAGTTTAAGGGCTAAAGAACCTTCTTCTGTTTCAAGTAGCTTACTTTCTTCATCTGAAAGTATAATTGGCTCCATTACTTGCTCAGCTTTTTGTATCTTATAGCCATATTTCTCATTCAAAACTCTATATAATGAAGAATTATCTAATATTCCTTTTGTAAGACCTTTACACATTTCTTCTGATAGATACACTATTTCTAATCCAAATGGCTCTCCATCTGTATATCTAAGTCTAATAATTTTATATATATTTGTTGTATTATCACTTATTCCAAGCTTTCTTTTTACTAAATCGTCTGGTAGTTCCATCTCAAAGGATAATATATCAGTTCTTATGTTTACTCCTTTTTCCTTCATTACATCAGTAAAACCTTTTACATTTGAAAACTGATACTTCTTTTTTTGCTTTGCGACGAATGTACCCTTTCCTTGTACCCTATAAAGAAGACCTTCTGTAACTAAGCCAACAATAGTTTTATTTACTGTCATGCGACTTACATTTTGTATATTACAAAGTTCTCTTTCTGGTATTATTGCATCACCTTCTTTAAGTTCACCAGTTTCTATCATCTCTCTTATTATGGCACTTAGTTGAGTATGCAATGGTATATTACTAGATTTATCCACTATTTTCATAAAATCACCACTTTTCAATATGGTATATACCAATTTTGGTATATACCAATTATACTTTAAAAGAAAATTTATTTCAATACTTTTAACTTATTTTGTAAAAATTTTAGGGAAATCTAAAGACAAAAAAGAAATTGGAGTTTATACTATATAAGAAGCTAAATAATTGAAAATGCATGAATAATTACATTATTTATTATAAATTTCACTAATACTAATATATATACTGTGAAACACTACTACATAAGAGTAGTATAACTAAATTGTAAATATAAAATGAGAGGATGATTTTAATTTGATAAAAATAGGTGATTTTAATAAACTTATAGTAAAAAGAAAAACAGAATTTGGATATTTCCTAGATGGACAAACTAATAACACCAAGGATGATGTGCTTCTTCACAATAGATTAATAGGAAAAAATGAAATAAATATAGGCGATGAAGTAGATGCTTTCATATTTAAAGATTCTGATGACAGAACTGCTGCAACTTTAATACCTCCTTTAGCTAAAGTTGGAGATGTTGCTTATCTAAAAGTGGTTGATAACACTGACATTGGTACTTTTATAGATATGGGGCTTACAAAAGACATACTAGTTCCTTTTAAATCTAAGACCTATCCATTGTTTAGAGATGAAAAATATTTATTTTATATATATTTGGATAAAAGCGGAAGAATCGCTGCTACTACAGACATAGATTCATATTTAGAAACAGACCATACTTACAATGTAGGAGATATGGTAAATGGAGTTGTATATGGGTTCCAAACCAATAACTCTGCTATGATATGTGTTGACAATAAATATGCTGGTGTAATCCTTCATAATGAATACTTTACAGAATTAAAAGCTGGAGATGTTCTTGAAAATTTACATGTTATAAAAATATATGATGATGGTAAATTAGGGCTTTCTCCTAGAGGAAACAGAAAAGATGAACTTGATACCTTAGAAAATAAAATTTTAAGCTATTTAGAAGGTTCAGATGGATATATGAGATTTAATGATAAATCTGACCCTAAAGATATTTCTATCTTATTTAATTCAAGTAAGAAAAATTTCAAACGTGCTCTTGGAGTACTTATGAAGAAAGATTTAATTTATCAAGATGAAGATGGAACTTATTTAAAATAAATTATATAACACAAAAATCGAAGTAAAAATGAAAGATATTTTCTATTTCATATTTACTTCGATTTTTTATTTAGGTTACTACCTATATTTATTGTGCATTTACTACATCTATTATGTCTAGTTCACAAATCTTTTTAATTGGTTTTCTTACTGAAAGTAAAGTTATTATTATCATAGTTACCACAATGATAAACAGCAAATCAAAAGGTATTTGCCACTCTATATGAAACTTTAATGTTACTAAAGATACAAATATATACCTATGTAATATTAATCCAAGTACACTCCCCAGTAAACAACCACTTAAAGCATATGTACTTGACTCTACTATTACCATTTTTCTTAATTGCTTATTGGACATGCCTATTGCACGCATAATACCATAGTAATTTATTCTACTTGTAACACTTATATTCATACTGTTTATGATATTAAACATACTTATAATGGCAATTATAAATACAAACCCATATACAAAAATTGCCATAGTGTAAAATGAATTTCTAGCTTCTAAGTTACCTTGTCGCTTATCTCGAACCTCTAAATTATCATCTAGTACACTTCTTATATTTTGAATTAAATTTCCAGGAGCATCTTCATCAACTTGAGTATCAATTATTACATAGTCTTTCATACCTGTTACATTTGTAAAAGTATTTTCAGATGTTATAATATTTCCAATATATTTATCTTCATTAGTAGTGAATACTACTGGTATTTTTGATTTATCAACACCCATACTATGTAAGTATCCAGCTATATTATAATCATGTTCTACCAATGCTCTTTTATAATCATTGGTTATATTTACAACTACTATTTGACCTACTACTATAAACATCAATAAAACGGATATAATAACCAAAAAAATATTTTTATGTCTTTATTAGAAAATATCTTCATATTAACACCCTCACTTTATAACATTCCATTTGTAACCCATTCTTCTAACTGTTAATAGAAATTTTGGATTTTCAGGATTATCTTCAATCTTATTTCTAAGCCTTCTCACATATACTGACAGAGTGTTATCATCTACAAAACTACCATTTCCATCCCATAACTTGTCCAATATATTTTTTCTTGTAAGTACGATATTTTTATTTTTCATAAATAGGCACAATAATTTATATTCTGCTGTAGTAAGCTCCAGCTCAATTTCATTTTTAAAAACACGATTTTCAAGTAATTTAACAGTAATACTATTTGACTTTAGTTCAGTTACATTTTCATTTGTAAAATTATAACGCCTAAGTAAAGCTTTTATTCTTGAAATTAACTCATTTAATTTAAAAGGTTTTGTTATGTAATCATCTCCACCCATATCAAGCCCCATCACTACATTTACTTCTTCATCAGAAGCAGTTAAAAATATAATTGGCACATTAGAAACTTCTCTTACCTTTTTACAAATATCAAAACCATTACCATCAGGTAAGGATACATCCAAAATCAGTAAATCATAATTTTTTTCTTTGTACATTCGCAATGCTTCTTTTACTGTTCTTGCTATATCAACACTAAAGCCACTCTTTTGTATGGAAAATTCTAATCCATATATCAAGCTTAAATCATCTTCAACCAACAATATACTACTCATCTCAATCACTTCCATTTTATTTATTTTTATTTTTCATTTATTATATACTTAACTTATTATATTTTTACTCTTTTAAAAATACAATACTTTGAAATCCTAATAATTAAAAAAGCTTAAAATACACTAAGTATTCTAAGCTTTTCTTAATCACATTTTATCTATTTGTATTATTTATTTTTTAAAATACTATTTTCAATACTGACTTTATCAAACATTTCACTATCTTTACTATTATCTATAAAAATATCACTTATATTTCTAATATTTGTTGAATAGTTGCCACTAATTCCCATCTTATCGAAATTCATATTCCCTAGCTTTTGTATCACAAATCCCATTGATGCAAGTAAAATAGCAAATATTATATACTGACTAAAGTTACTCATATAATAATTTATAATAGTATATTCATTTCCTGTGAATGCCAACTGTTTTGTAGATAGCATAGTATATATGTATTCAGTACAATTTATAAATACATATATACCATAAATAACCAACATGACAGACAAACAATACATTGTAATTGAAACCTTTGATATTTTTTTTAATTGTTTAACTCTAAAAGCTTTTTTCAACTTCTCAATAAAATTTTTCATTTTAACTCCTCCAATACATTATTTAATAAAATATAATAATATTAGTATATAGAGTTAATGTGTTTATAGTATTAAGTTTTCATGAAGTTTATATGAGTTATTGATTTTGTATAAGCTTATTTCCAGCGTTTTAATTTTGGAAAGAAATTATTCATCATACTCCTTGCTTCATCTTCAGTCATACCTTTATTACTTTGAACCATAGGAGGTATACAGATTTCTATCATCTCTTCCATACTTATATCAGCAGTAAATTCACCATCTTTAAAACAATAACTACAGTAATCATCACTTTTACTTCCATCTTTATTTGTTCCATACAATTCATTAGTACATCCCATTGGCATGCCACAACATTGACAAAATCTAGTTTCTTCCATATATAATCACTCCTTGTATATTTTTCTTTGGCTCTTGACCATATTTAAATTATAGCAATATTAATATGACATGATTATGTCATATTAACAATAAAAAGACTAATAAAATTATATATTAATATATAAATTCTATTAGTCTATATTTTATTTACTCACTTAAGTTTTGGATTCTTAAATAAAAATTATATTCTATTTACTTTAGTCTTTATTGCTGCTTCTTTAACTGCTTCAGCAACATTTTTTACTACATTTTTGTTAAATACATCTGGTAATATATACTCTGGACATATTTCTTCATCAGTTATTGTATTAGCAATTGCATATGCAGCCGCTATTTTCATTTCTTCATTTATTTCTTTAGCTTTCACATCAAGTGCCCCTCTAAATATTCCTGGAAATGCTAAAACATTATTAACTTGATTAGGGAAATCTGAACGACCAGTTCCCATTATAAACGCTCCACCTAGTTTTGCTTCCTCTGGCATTATTTCTGGAGTAGGATTTGCCATTGCTAATATTATTGGTTTTTCAGACATACTTTCAACCATTTCTTTTGTTACAGTTTTTGGACCTGAAACACCTATGAATACATCTTTACCTTTTATAACATCTTTCAAAGAACCTTTTTCATTTCTTATATTAGTTACATCTAACATTTCTTTTTGAACCAAATTTAATCTTTCCATGTTGGCTTCCAGTGCACCACTTCTGTTACATAATACTATATTTTTAACATTCATTTTAAGTAATATTTTTGCTATTGCTATACCTGCAGCACCTGCTCCATTTATAACTATTTCTAAATCTTCTATTTTTTTGTTTTCAATTAACTTTATTGCATTTATTATTGCTGCTGCCACTACTATTGCAGTACCGTGTTGGTCATCATGAAAAACAGGTATACTCAAAGATTTTTTTAATCTATCCTCTATTTCAAAACATCTTGGAGAAGATATATCCTCTAAATTTATTCCTCCAAATACTGGTTCCATTAATTCCACAGACTTAACTATTTCATCTACATCATTAGTCTTTAAACATATTGGAAAAGCATCTACATCTCCAAATTGCTTAAATAATATAGATTTACCTTCCATAACAGGTATAGCTGCTTCAGCACCAATATTGCCTAATCCAAGTACAGCACTTCCATCACTAACTACTGCTACTAAATTACCTTTAGAAGTATATCTATAAACATCCTCTTGATTTTCATGTATTTTTAGACAAGGCTCTGCAACACCTGGCGTATATGCTGTTGATAAATCATCCTTAGTTTTAACTTCTACCTTACTTTCTACATTTATTTTCCCTTTATTAATTTCATGCATTTCTAATGCCAATTTTGCATAATCCTTAGACATCAATCTTCCTCCTTAAAATGTTTACAATTAAATTGTTTTGTATATTTAGTATTTATATAAATTTTCAAAATTTATTTACATTCATAAATTGCTCTTCCTTGTTCATAGATATTATTTCCATAACTATCTATAGCTACTGTAAGTTTAAGGTCTTCTACTACAATCTTCCTTATAGCTTCAGGTCCTAAGTCTTCATATGCAATAATTTCACATGATTTTATAGAATTTGAAATGTATGCACCAGCTCCTCCTATTGCTGCAAGGTAAACTGCTCCATACTTCTCCATACCTTGTATAACTTCTTCACTTCTTTTTCCTTTACCTATCATCAATCTAAGACCTCTCTCTAAAAGAGGTATCGTCAAATCATCCATTCTATAGCTCGTCGTTGGACCTGCTGCTCCTATAACTTCTCCTGGTTTTGTTGGAGTAGGACCTACATAGTATATACCTTGACCATTTACATCGAATGGTAACTCTTCACCTTTATTTATACAATCTATCAATCTTTTATGAGCTGCATCTCTTGCTGTATAAAGTATACCACTTAGACTAATTGTATCTCCACAATTTAACTTAGCTATATCAATCTCACTTACAGGTGTAGTTATCTTTATCATTTTATTTTTCCTCCTAAATTACTACCTTTTTATGTCTTGATGCATGGCAGTTTATATTTACAACAACAGGAAGACCTGCTATATGTGTAGGAAAAGTCTCTATATTTAAACCTAAAGCTGTTGTAGTTCCTCCTAACCCCTGAGGTCCTATCCCCAATTTATTAATAGAGGCTAATAATTCACTTTCTAATTTTGCAATATTTTCATCTTCATTAAATTCGCCTAGTTCTCTAAAAAGTGCTTTTTTAGCTATTTGAGCACATTTATCTACAGTTCCACCTATACCAACTCCAATTACCATAGGAGGGCATGGATTAGGTCCAGCTTCTGAAACTGTATCAATAATAAATTTTTTAATTCCTTCTAATCCATCTGATGGCTTTAACATCTTCATTTTACTCATATTTTCGCTTCCAAATCCCTTAGCAGCAAACTCTATTTTAATTTCATCGCCTTTTACCATTTCATAATGAATAATGGCAGGAGTATTATCCTTTGTATTTATTCTACTAATTGGACTTACAACAGATTTTCTCAAATATCCTTCCTCGTACCCTTGTCTTACTCCCTCATTTATAGCATCAGTAATTGTATCTCCTTCAACTAAAACCTCTTGTCCTACTTCAACAAAAAATACAGCCATACCAGTATCTTGGCATATTGGTATATTTTTTTCCTTTGCTATTTCAGCATTTTCAACTAATATATTTAATATGTTTTTTCCCACTTCACTTTTTTCAGTTTTAGCTTTCTCTTTTATACAGCTTAAGACATCATCTCCTAAGTATAAACTAGCTTCTATGCAAAGTTTTTTTACTTGTTCAACAATTTGTTCAGATTTTATCTTCCTCAAGCGAACATCCCTCCATTACTTTATAAAAAATATTCGTAATCATATTTACACTTTACCATCATTTTTAAAATTTCTCAATATTTTTATATCAATTACATAATAGTAGTTAAATGTTTATTTTTAAGTCATTATTTATTTTATTAATCATATAATTTTTTGTCATCAATTTTTTATCTGAAATATCTATTTTTTTATTACATCTGTAAACTCTACTTTTATAAGTTTCTGTAAATCAAGTGGTGATAATTCTATTTGGTATCCTATTTTTCCAGCACTTACTATAATTGTATCTAATTGTTTTGCACTTTCATTTACAAAAGTCTTATAAAGCTTCTTCATCCCTACAGGAGAACAACCACCTCTAATATATCCTGTAAGCTTATTTATATCTTTTACATGAATCATATCCACACTTTTTTCTTTAGCTACTTTTGCAGCTTTTTTTAAGTCTAAATTTTCATGTACTGGTATTACATATACATAAATACTCTTACTAACTCCTTGAGTTACTAGAGTCTTATATACTTCATTTACATCTCTTCCTATATCATGTGCTACCTCTACACCATCTACATGTTCACTTTTGACTTCATAAGATAGTACCTTATAATCAATTTTGTTTGAATCTAAAATTCTCATAGCATTAGTTTTTACTTTAATCATACATTCACTTCCTTTTTATAAAATACGAACATTATCCATATTTTCGAATATTCTGTACTATTTTAATAGAGTATTATAGTTAAAATAATTATATTTTAAAACAACAATATTATTATAACTCTATATTAACTTCAAAACTTCATTTTTTTCCAATTCACTAGAATTTTTTAGTTCTTTTTTTATTCTCATAGGAGAATCTCCTAAAATAAATATATTATCTGCTAAAAATAATGCTTCTTCAATATCATGAGTTACAAATAAAACAGTTCTTTTTTCTTTTTTAAGTATGTCTTTAAAATTATCCATTATTATTTGTTTATTCTTTGCATCAATAGATTTAAAAGGTTCATCCATTATAATAGTCTTTGATGGATAGATAAATGCTCTAGCAATATTCACTCTTTGCCTAAGCCCTCCACTAAGCATCTGAGGATAAAATTTTTTATATTTAATAATTCCAACCAAATCTAAATATTCATCACAAATTTTATCTAATTGAGTTTTACTGTAGTGTTTATTTACAACTATCTTTATATTTTCTTCTACAGTTAGCCAATCTATTAGCCTATCTTCTTGAAATATGTAACTTACATCTATCTTACTCCCAATTTTATTTGAACTTTCTTTAATATTTAAATTACAAGTATCATTTTCTATAATACCACTTATTATATTTAAGAAAGTAGTTTTTCCACATCCAGACTTCCCAAGTATACAGTTAACATTATCTATATAAAAATCAATATTAAAATTTTTAAATATAATATGATTATCATATTTTTTATTTATATTCTCAATACTTAACCTTATCTTTTCCATAAAAAAGCTCTCCTTGACAAAAATTTTTGAGCTACTTGTAAAATGACTGATATTAAAACTATTATAATTATCCATGCAAATATCCCAGATGTATTAAAATTAATTTTTTCAGTTTGTATCATAGTTCCAATACCATATGTAGGTTGACTATATACCTCTCCTGCTATAGCGACTTTTAAGCTTAATGAAAATGTCGATACTAATATAGATATAATTTGAAATTTTATAGCTGGTAAATAGATTTTCAACACCTTATCTATAAACCTTATCTTATACACGCTTGCCATTTCTAATAAATTTTTATCAATATTCAATATTGCTCCTAAAACACTCTCGTATAAGATTGGAAAAACTATAGTAAACCCAACTATAAAAGGTGTAGTATCTTTTTTAAACCAAATTAGTGCAAGTATTACTAATATCATCGTTGGTATTGAACGTGCTAGAGCATTAATTGGCTTTAATAAATTTCTAAAAATCCTGCTTAAGTATGCTACTATAGACAATATGATAGCAAAAATCAAAGCAAATAAAAAACTAAAAAAACATCTACCTATTGAGTAAAGTATGTCTATATAGAAATTAGAATTCAATGCTATTTCTTTGATACTACTATAGACTTGATTTATAGTTGGCAAGAATATATCATTGTTAATTTTTAAAGCAATAATTTGCCACAAAAATAAGAGGATAACACAAGAAAGTGTTACCTCTAATTTGTCTATAAATTGTTCTTTAATTTTCTTATTTTTCAACAAAGTATATTGCTTCATCTGGCACTTTGCCTCCTACTGTCTTATCATCAAAATTAGCTAATTTTTCATAGTAGTTTTTGTAATCATTAATCATATCTTTAACTGGAATATACTTTAAATTAGCTCTTTCAAGAGCTTTGCCTATTATTTTAGGTTCAGTAGATATTTCTATCTCCTCAGAATATTTACCTAATTCCTCAGGATTTTTATTTGCCCAATCTACACTATTTGATAATTGTCCTAAGAAAGAATCTACAAATTCTTTATTATCTCTTAAAAAATCAGATTTGATAATTAATGTAGATTGAGGATATCCATCCTTTGAACCACTTACTTCTTTCCATGAATCATTTAAACTTTTTATAATTTTTATATTTGGATTTTTGGACATTAAAGCACTAAGTGCAGGTTCTGGAACAATCCCTGTTGTAATTTTTCCTGTAGCCAATAATGGTACTAATTCACTTGCAGAGTTTACATAATTAAAATTTATATCTGCTGGATTTATATCCTTTTGTGATAAAAGACTTCTTATTGTTATATCTGGAGTAAGACCTTTCCCTGTACATCCAACTTCTTTCCCAATTAAATCAGAATAATCCTTTATATCATCTGTTGATACTAAATAAAGAGACCCCATACCTACAGTACCAACTATATTATAACTTGAAGTTTTATTATATGCTATTGCAGCCATATTTGATGGAACTATAGCTATATCTACATCTTTTTTCATTACTCTAGTAGAAATTGCCTCTGGTGTTTTCTCAATGCTATAAATTGTTTCATATCCATCTTTAATTGCTGGATTTTCATTTGCTAATTTCGCTACTGCTACCGCTGGCAATCCATCTGGAACAGCTACCTTTACTTCTTTAACAACTGCTGGTTCTTCTTTTGGCTTTTCATTTTGTCCTTGTGAACACCCCACTAAAAAAATTACACTTAATGCTGCTGATAACATTATATAAATATACTTTTTCATCTCTTCCTCCCGAAACTAACTTTTTATAAAATAATTATATTTATTTATATTAATTTCTGTTAATTTATCGAATAATCCTTCTTATTTAAATAATTTTATTTACTATTTACCTACACTCTATTTTAATATTTTTTCTTTCTCTTACTTGGACTTTTTTGTTGTTTTTTATTGTTTCTATTATTTGCATTATATTTTTTATTTTCAGTAGAAGACTTAGACTTATTTTTATTAGAATTATTTCTATTAAAATAAGGTTTCTCATCCTTTGGTTTTATTAGACATCTATGTCCAAAACCTATCAAATCCTCTCTTCCAGCTTCAACTAGTGCAGAATATACCAAGTCATAGTTTCTAGGTGCTCTATACTGTAATAAAGCTCTTTGCATTGCTTTGTCTCGTTTTGATTTTGGGACATAAACTGGCTTCATTGTAAGTGGGTCTATTCCTGTATAAAACATTGTAGTTGACAGTGTCCCAGGAGTTGGATAAAAATCTTGAACTTGCTCTGGTTGATAATGAGTATCCCTCAAATATTCAGCTAACTCTATGGCACTATTTAGTGTAGACCCTGGATGACTAGACATTAAATATGGTATCAAATATTGTTTTTTACCTAATTCTTCATTTATAGCAAAAAATTTCTGTCTAAACTTATCATAAGTTTTTCCTGCTGGCTTTTGCATATATTCTAAAACTTCTTCTGATATATGTTCTGGAGCCACCTTCAATTGACCACTTACATGATGTTCTATTAGCTCTCTAAGAAACTTATTATTTTTATCTGCCATTACATAATCATACCTAATACCAGAGCGTACAAACACTTTTTTTATGTTAGGTAATTTTCTTACAGCTCTAAGTAAATGTAGATACTCACTATGGTCTGCATCTAAGTTTTTACATGGTGATGGTGATAAACATTGTCTATTTTTACATGCACCTTTAGTAATTTGTTTGTTACATGCTGGCCTTCTAAAATTAGCTGTTGGACCTCCAACGTCATGTATATATCCTTTAAAATCATTTAATTTTGTTATTCCTACTGCTTCATCAATAATTGATTTCTCACTTCTACTTTGAACAGCTCTTCCCTGATGAAAGGTTATTGCACAAAATGAACAACTACCAAAACACCCTCTTGAACTTACTATGCTAAATTTCACTTCTTCTATAGCTGGTATACCACCAGATTTCTCATATACAGGATGATATGTTTTTTGATATGGTAATCCATAAACTTCATCCAATTCTTCTCTATTTAGAGGTTTCTCTGGCTTATTTTGAACTAAATACTTACTTCCATGAGGTTGAACAATTATATTTCCTCTAAATGGGTCTTGTTCATCATATTGAATTTTAAAAGCCTCTACATATTTCATTTTATCTTCACATATTTCTTTATATGATGGAATCAATATATAGTTATCGTATATTTCTTCTAGTGTATCTGCAACATAACATGTCCCATCAATATGTCTAATATATTTGGGCTCATATCCATCATTAAGTGCATTAGCTACATCCACAATCTGCTTTTCACTCATTCCATAAACTAATAAATCTGCTCCACTATCTATCAACATTGACTTTCTAACCTTATCACTCCAATAATCATAATGGGAAAATCTTCTTAAACTAGCTTCAATTCCTCCTATTACTATTGCAACATCGCTATATGCTTCTCTTATTTTATTACAATAGACTATTGTAGCTCTATCTGGTCTATAACCCATTTTTCCACCAGGAGAATACATATCCTTATCTCTATGCTTCTTACTCACTGAATAGTGATTCACCATTGAATCCATATTCCCTGCATTAACCAAAAATCCAAGTCTAGGCTTTCCTAATTTCATAAAATCATCTGTCGTCTTCCAATTTGGTTGTGCTATTATACCTACCTTATATCCAGCATTTTCTAAAACTCTAGATATTATTGCTGTACCAAAACTATGATGGTCTACATATGCATCACCTGTAACCAACACAAAGTCTAGCTCTTCCCATCCTCTATCTATCATATCTTGTTTACTTATTGGTAAAAACCTATTTTCCATATCATCACCTGCTCAATGTATATTTAACAAATACTTTCTTAAAATTAAAAATATCTTTTAATTTTGTTCTTAACGCTTAATTATAACACAAAAAATACTTAAAACCACAACTTAAATAATTTATATGAACCTTTTAGGTTCAATAAATCAAAATTGTGATTTTAAGTAAATCTATAATACAGTAGTTTAAACGTTTTATTCAATTAGTTAGGAAATCTTTACAAGAAGCTCATTTAAATATTTGCTTCAGACTCAACACTATTTACTTCACTACCAAATATTAAACATGCATCTTTACCATCAAACCATTTTAAAGCTGTTGCCGTTATATTTACATTTACACCAAACTTTTTGTTACGCATAAATGATTTACAAGTATCAGTTCCATCTTTTAAACAACTCATAGGGCATTTTCTACATTGTTTATTCTGATTGTTCCATAGTACTTTATAACATAAATCACCTACATGTGTATCTGGGGCTGACTCAAGCATCTTTTTATTGATAAATAACAGTTCATATGTGTTTCTGTCAACAACATAAGCCCATATGTCCATGTTATCCATTACAGACTTTTGAACTTCTAAAGATTCCTCTAGCTTACTTTGGATACGCATTTTTAATAAAAACACACTAAGCGTCTTGGAAATAAATGTAAGTGTATCCACTTCATCACTGGTCCACATACGATTATATGAACATTCATCAAATCCTACAAATCCTCTAAATTCATTACCTTCTAAAATTTTACATTGTAATATTGAACATATCCCTTGTGCTTTAAGCAAATTTTTTAAATCGCTATTGAGATTATCAACATCATTACAATAAAATAATCCATCTGCATTAAAATTTAAAAGATAATTGCCTAAATGACCATAGTAAATATTCTTAAGATTATCAATTTCTGCTGTTATTCCTTCATTACACCATTCAAATGTATTTTTACAGTAGAGGTTATCATCTGAGTTTTCAAATATATAGACACGACTCACATTAAAATGTTTACCCACAATATCAAGAATCAAATTTACAGCCATTTCTATATTATTTGATTCATACAATATATCAAATATATAATTTGTAATATGTTCCTTAAAAGACCTTGCTACATTGGTATTTTCATCTGTATTTCTTGTATTTGCTATATATTGTACTTTATCAATTTTTTTATCATACAAGGCATAACGATTCTTTCCTTTACCCTTAGCTGAATAAAGAGCTATGTCCGCATTTCTAAATAACTGCATGTAATCTGTTCCATCTTTTGGAAATCTAGCAATCCCTACACTCAAAGATATTTTATAATTATATCCTTTACCTACAAAAGACCTCTCAAACGTTTTGACCAATTCCTCTGCTTTGTTCATAATATCTTTTGTTTCAGAAATATCTTTCATAAAAACAATGAACTCATCTCCACCAATTCTTCCTACTATATCAGATGCTCTAAATAAATTTATTAAATCACTTGCAATTTCACTTAATACAGCATCACCATATAAATGACCTAAATTATCATTTATACCTTTAAAGTCATCAATATCAATAATCATTAAAGTACCTTGTCTGTTTTTATCCAATGTTATATATTCTTCTATAAGTGCTTGTGATGCTTTTTTATTATATAAACCTGTTAGTGGGTCTTTTTCCGCTCTCTCTTTTAATTTTTCAGCTTCTCGTTTTGATTCATCAATATCAGTTAAACTACCTACAACTTTATAAGGTATTCCATTATCATCAAACAGTGTCGTTGCTTTTATACTAAACCATGCATAAGTAGTATCTCTAACTCTAAGCCTAATCTCACACTCCTCATACTCACTTCCTGATGAAGTGAGCTTAGTTAATAAAATAAACTTATCTATATCATCATGATATATATCAACTGATTTAGTTATATTTTTCGTTGCATTTTCAGTTATAGGGTCATAACCAAATTTATTATACCAATTAGGAGAAATACTCATTTGGTCTTTTTCTATATTCCATTCAACTATAATATTTTGTGTCTGCTTTATAATAATCTCATGACGTTCTTCACTCTTTTTAAGCTCTTGCTCTAATAATTTAGCAGAAGTAATATCGACAATTACACTACATAGTACTGAGTTTCCATTTTCATCAACTATTTTTCTTCCTTTTAATAAAATCCATATAATACTACCATCTCGTTTTTCAACTCTTCGTTCGCATGCAAATGTATCATTTACTTTAAGTTGCTTATTTATATCATCAATCATTCCAGCTCTATCATCTCTGAAAATCAGCTTGATTAATTTATTATCTAATTCATCTTCTAACTGTTTACGTGTGTATCCAATCATATTTAAATAACCTTCATTTAAATATATACTATCAAAATCATCATTTATCTCAGTTATCACTATTCCACCAACAATGCTATCATTGATAGTCTCTATTTCAAACCTTTTTGAGTCTAATTCTTCTTGTATTTTCTTGAGTTCTGTTATATCAGTTAAGACTCCCTGTATATACTCATTCCCTTTACTATCTTTTATAGATTTACTTCTATCTAAAACCCAAATTATACTTCCATCTTTTTTTACAATTCTATATTCAACTTCAATTTTATCTTGTCTTTTTAATTGATTCAAAACGATACTATTAACCTTGTCTACATCTTCTTTATAAATCATATTTTTAAATTTATTTTTAAAAACTACATCTAAATCCTCTTCAGAATAACCTGTAAGTTCCAAAAACCCCTGACTTACATAAGTCATAGTCATATATTTATCTTTTAAGCAGTTTTTAACACCTCCTAATATATTATCAGTAAGTGCCTTAAATTTTTCTTTTTCATTTATAATAGTCTTAGTATTGTTATTTATAATATAAGCTATATATACAACAAAAATTAATATAACTAATAATATTTCTAATGCAAATATGTATACATCATACGAAATATTATCTGACTGAATATATACTACTTCACTTGGTACAACAGAAAAAATATACCAATCATTAATTCCAAGTGGTTGATAATTTAACATAAATTTCTCATTATCTAAATTATAGTTAGAATATCCAGATTTATCATTTTTAATATTTTCTTTTATAACTTTTAAACAATTTACTTCCTCACAATTATCCTTATTAAAAAGTTTAAATACACATGATAACATTTTACTATTTTCGTTTGTATTTTGAGCAATTACATCTCCATTTTTTTTGGCAATATAAACGTGTGCTTTTTTATCAAATGCAGATAAGCCTAATAATTCATTCAATTTAGTTGAATCATAAGCTCCACTTAAAACACCTGCTACTTTTTCATCTTTATAGATAGGAGTAGCTAAAACTATTATTTCTTTCTTATCAATAATGGATTTTAAAGATTCTGATATGTTTTTTTCTCCATTTTTAGCTTTTTTAAAATAATCTCTATCTTTTAAATTAGTAATAATTCCATCATTAGAATAACTTTTTCCATCCAGTGTAGAAACAGACATTCTAATTAAAGAACTTCGCTTTACTCCAGACTCCATTAAATTAATCATCATATCATTATTTATATTATCTAAATTTCCCATAAAACTAGCAATAGATTCAAGCATGTCAAATTGACCACTAAGTTTTGTCTTAAGATTAATTATGTTATGCTCCGTAAATTCTGACAAATATGTATGCGTGGTCTCTTTCAACTTATTATCCAATTTAAACTTAAACTTAAAAATAGCCCCACAGGTTAAAATAATTATAATAATAAACAAGATACTAATACCTAAAATTTTTGGCTTTAGTCTGTTCACCATACTCACATCCTCATTACATATAATATATTATATGTTTATATTATATCTTCCTATTTTTATACATATTTTATTTCTTCCTATATTAGAATCAAACAACATATAGTTAAATTTATCTATAAAATTTTCATTTTACACTTCTTTTAATTATATATTAATTGATGTATAAAAATTATTCTCTTTTATAATACTTATATTAATAAATTCCTTATAATTCTTTTCATGCTTATAAATACCTCAATCAATTTTTTAAGTTCCTCTTAGATAAGATACTATTTAACATTGTCCCACTTTAATTTAAAGATAAAATTAAACTCAATATATCCTCATTTTCAACATTTTAATTTTAATGAATATTTTAAAAATATAACTTAATTTTCTTTTGATTTTAATAAGGCTTAATAACATAGTATATACTAATTATTATTCATTATTTTTCTAATTAATCACTATACTTTTTATATAATCAATCCTGTTTCCAAATTGAATTACCATTTTCTTAAGCTTCAACACTATAAAATAATTATAAGCTTCATACTCATCCTTGAAACTTAGTTTCCGAATAATAATTCTAGCATGTCACTTTAATATCCTTTTATTTTTCTAATTTTGCTCATATAACAATATAGTCTATAATAATAACAAATATCTTTTAACGCTTATTATAAATACTGTCTATATAAATTTCCATTCTAAATTATAACATACAATATTACTCTATTTCTGTTAAATGTAAATTTTTACCATATAAAAATCTAAAAAAAAGATAGCTTTTTAGAAAAACTATCTCTTATAATTTAAAATTACTATACTATTATTTTTAATTAAAAATTAAAGGCTAAAAAGTAGTAGAGTTTACTTTTTAGCCTTTAATTTTATTAATTATTCATTTATTTCGTGTAAGAATAGCCCACATCTTACCTTAGGTTCAAACCATGTTGACTTAGCTGGCATTATCTTGCCTGCATCTGCTACTTTTATTAAATCCTCAATACTAGTAGGATACATTGCAAACGCTACCTTCATATCTTCATTAACTCTTCTTTCTAATTCCTCAATACCTCTAATTCCACCAATAAAATCAATTCTTTTATCTACTCTAGGATTTTCAATTCCTAAAATAGCATCAATCACATAATTTTGTAGTATAGAAATATCTAATGAGTCAACTGGGTCTTCTATGTCTAATAAATTCTTATTTGCCTTCATTTTGTACCATTTATCACCTAGATACATTCCGAAAGTTCCTTTTTTGTCAGGTTTATATTTTTCTTTACCTTTCATTTGTTCTACATCAAAATTTTCTTTTATTTTATTTATAAATTCTTCTTCATTTAAACCATTTAAGTCTTTGATAACTCTATTATAATCTAAAACCATTAGATTTTCATCTGGTGCAATCATTGCTATAAAATAATTAAATTCTTCTTTTCCAGTATAGTTTGGATTTTTAGCTCTCATTTCTTTAGCTACATTTTCTGCTGAAGCTGTTCTATGATGACCATCTGCAATATATAAATAATCTAATTTACCAAATGCATTTACTAAATTACATATTATATCATCATTATCAATCTTCCACACTGTATGCTCTATCTTGTCATCTGTTATAAAATCATATAAAGGCTCATGATTATCCATAAAATCATTTATCATATCATCTATTAATCTTTGATGTTTGTAAGTTACAAGTATAGTTCCCGTATTAGCATCACAGTATTTTATATGATTAGTTCTATCAACTTCCTTTTCTGGTCTAGTGTACTCATGTTTTTTTATTGTTCCATCTAAGCTTTCATCAACTGAAATACATGCAACTATACCAACTTGAGCTCTGCCATCCATAACTTGTTTGTATATATATATACAATCTTTTTCCTCTTTTACTAGAATTTCTTGTTTTCGAAATTCGTCCAAATTTTCTCGTGCTTTTAAATAAACTTTTTCATCATATAAATTTATATTTTCATCTAAATCAATTTCTGATTTATCTATATGCAAAAATGAATATGGATTCCCTTTTGCAATTTCTCTAGCTTCTTCACTATTCATAACATCGTAAGGAAGTGCTGCTACTTTATCTACTATATATTTATTTGGTCTAATCGCCTTAAATGGTTTAATCGTTGCCATTACTAAATTCCTCCTAATTGTATAAAATATTTTATAATGCTACCCCTATTAGATTATTGAAGTCAAGAAAGTAGTCTTGAATCACATTTACAATTTCTTCTCCAATTCTTTCTTGAGCCTCTACTGTAGATGCACCAATATGAGGTGTAGGAGAAACTCTTGGGTGATTTACTAAATCTAGATTTAATGTAGGTTCTTGCTCATAAACATCTATAGCTGCTGCTGATAATTTACCCTCATCTAATGCTTTTAGTAAATCTTTTTCGTCCACCAAACCGCCTCTTGCACAGTTTATTAAATAAGCTCCATTTTTCATCTTATTTATTTCTTTTTCAGTTATTACTGCCCCCTTATTCTTATCAAAAGGTATGTGTAAAGATAAGAAATCTGCTTTTTGTAAAACTTCTTCCATATCACAGAATCTATATTTGTTAAAGCCTTGTGCTTCACCCATTATATCAGTATATATGACATTCATTCCTAATAGTTCTGCCCTCTTTGCAACTTCTTTTGCAATTCTTCCAAAACCTATAAGTCCTAATGTTTTTCCATTAATTTCTGTACCTTTGTATTTTTTCTTTTCCCATTTTCCATCTCTCATAGTTACATTTGCAGTATTTATGAATCTTGCAAGTACAAATAATTGACCTATTGTAAGTTCTGCAACAGATATACTGCTTGCATTTGGAGTATTCATGACTTTTATTCCATTAGCTTCTGCATATTTAACATCTATATTGTCTAATCCTACCCCACCTCTTACTATCAATTTTAACTTTTTACCTTCTAATGCTTTGTCTATTACATCCTTAGTAACCTTAGTAGCTGAACGTACTACAAGCACATCAACATCTTTAAGTTTATCTCCTAAAACATCTTTTTCATAAAACTCTTCTATCACATTAAAATTTAACTCTCTCAATTTTCTCGCTGCATCTTTCTCTATTCCATCAGTAATTAATATATTATACATAACAAACTCCTCCAATTATATTCACTTAATTTTTCCAATTTTTATTTTTTAAAGTATTTTCATCACTAAAAAACTTTATTTAATTACACTTTCTATTTATATAATTTTCAAAATATTTTTTATTAAAGTCATATCAAATTTCATTAATGTTTGTTAAAAATTTAATATGTAATTTTCATAAAACACATTTTATTTTATATATTTTAAATTTAACTTAAAATACACATAATTTTGTAATATTACTTATTAAAACCTAATATATCATCAATATTATCTAATAATTCTTGTACATCTTCGACAGTATAGTCACCCATATGTGAAATTCTAAAAGTTTTTTCTTTTAAATTGCCATAGCCATTTGCTATTTGGAATCCTCGTTCTTGTAATTTTGAATTTAAATTTGATACACTAATACCTTGAGTATTTTCTATAACAGTAAGTGTATTGGATAAGTGATTTTCATTGGTAAAAATTTGGAAGTGTTTTTTAGCCCAGATTCTAACTAAGTTTGCCATGTCTTCATGTCGTTTGAATCTATTATCTAGGCCTTCATCTAATATATTATCTAATTGGAAATCTAAAGCGAACATGTGAGAAAGAGATGGTGTTGAAGGGTATTGGTAGTTTTTCTTGATTAAGTATTCATACATTTCTAACAAATCAAAATAAACTCCTCTAAAAGGTACTTGCTTAGCTCTATCGATTGCTTTTTGAGAAAATGTGCAAATAGACATTCCTGGTGGTAATCCCAGTGCTTTTTGTAATGATGTTATACAAATATCTATTCCAATCTTATCAACCTCGACTTTTATTCCACCGGCTGAACTTACAGTGTCTACACAGTAGACCACATCTTTATATTTTTTAACAACTTCTCCAATTTCTTCTATTGGATTTCTTATTCCAGTTGAAGTTTCATTGTGAGTTACGGTTATTAAATCATATTCTCCGGTAGAAAGCACCTTATCAACCATTTCTGGTGTTGTTGCCTCTCCTAATTCAACTTTAAATATATCCGCTGGGACATTATTAGCCACTGCCATTTTGTACCATCTATCACCAAAGGACCCACAGGAAAATACTGCTGCCTTTTTGGATGTACAGGAACGAATGGAGCCTTCCATTAAACCAGTTCCGGACGACGTGGATAAAAGTATCGTGTTGTTGGTATAGAATAGTTTTTGCATTTTTTCACTTATACTTTTTTGAAGTATAGATGCATCTTTCCCTCTATGTCCTATCATTGGTGTAGCCATCTTTTCCAAGACTTCTGCTCTAACATCAATAGGACCAGGAATAAATAATTTCTTACTCATTATAATTCCCTCCTTTTTTAGTTTGTAATATGGATAGTGTGTTTACTGTCCTTATTTTTAATATCTATAATATCAAGCTAAATTAAGTATGTCAACATAAAAATTATATTTTATATATAATTTATTTTCTATATTTTGTGAAATCATCCATTTTATACCTCATCATTAGTTTGAATTTTCTGAATTCTACCCATAAAAAAAATACACTTTTTAAATATATAAATTATTTTTTTTAACGTGTAAATTTAATGCTATTATAAGAATTTTTTTTAAGTATAGCTAAGTTATTTTTATCTTATGTTTTTCAATTTTATATTTTTTAACACATCATTTTACATAGCAAATATGTAATCACTTAAATCTCAATATATTCAACTTTTTCTTCTGATTCAGCAAAGAACCATTCTTCATCAGAAAAATCACCTTCTGCTATTTGACCAATAGGCATCTTCATATATTTTCCAGTTGCTGTTACTGCTATCTCTCCATTTGGCAAAATTATTTCTCCTGTACCTTCAAATAATTTTCTATTTTCTTTAGTTATCCTTCCAACTACTTTTATAGTAGCATCTGTTGGTACTGGCTTTTTATATTTCAATTCCAAAGATACTGTAACCCCCCATATTTGGTCATCATTTATACTTACAGCTCTTCCAATAGTCTCATCTAATATTGCAGCAGACATACCTCCATGAACTCTCCCTGGATAACTCTGATGCCAATCTTTTGTATTACAAATTGATACAAGCTCTCCATTTTCAAGTTCATAAAAATCTGCTTTTAATCCTAATTCATTTTGTGTTCCACAAACTAAACAAGATTTACTACTATTTTGCTTTTTTAAAACCTTATATTTTCCCAAAAACTCCATCTCCTAACTAATATTGACAGTCACTTAATATTCATAATACTAAAATATATTATATAATATTAATTAAATCCCTGCAAATTTCTAATAAACAAAAATAGGCTATTTCAGCATTAAAATCTTAATCCAAAGTGTTATTTTATAAAAAAGCACAACGTGATTTTATGTAATTAAAATTACCTAAAATCATGTTGTGCTTTAAAAATAAAATATCTCTTTTACCCTAAATATAAAACTATTTCACAATAAATTTTTTACTAATGCCCCCCATTATATGACCAAATCGTATTATATAAATTAAACTATAATTCTAAATTTCATTTACTATTAATTCTCCCATTTTCTTTGTACCAACAACAGTTCCTATACTATTATATATATCACTAGTTCTGTATCCTTTTCTAAGTACATTTTGTACTGCATCTTCAATGCATTTAGCTTCATCTTCTAGATTAAAGCTATGTCTTAACATCATTGCGACAGATAAAATAGTTGCAATTGGATTTACAATATCTTTTCCAGCTATATCAGGAGCACTCCCATGTATTGGTTCATACATTCCAAAGCTATCTTCTCGAAGTGATGCAGATGGTAACATACCTATAGAACCTGTAACCATGGATGCTTCGTCAGATATTATATCTCCAAAGATGTTATTAGTCACTATTACATCAAATTGGCTAGGGTCTTTCACAACTTGCATAGCAGCATTATCAACATACATATGTGATAGCTCTACATCATCAAATTCTTTAGCTAAGTTCTCCATAATACCTCTCCAAAGTCTTGAACTTTCAAGCACATTTGCTTTATCTATACTGACAAGCTTCTTCTTTCTATCTCTAGCGATTTCAAAAGCCCTTCTTCCAATTCTTCTTATTTCATTTTCATTGTATACCTCTACATCATAAGCCTCTTCAACACCATCAATAATCTTTCTTCCACGTTCTCCAAAATAAATGCCCCCTGTTAACTCCCTCACAACAACAAAATCAATGCCTTTTTCTACTATATCTGCTCTAAGTGGTGAAGATTCCTTTATACTTTCATATATAGTTGCTGGTCTCAAATTTGCAAATAAGCCTAAGGATTCTCTCAATTTCAAAAGACCTGCTTCTGGTCTTGCATCCCCTTTACATTTATCCCACTTTGGACCCCCAACAGCTCCAAGTAATACCGCCTCGTTTTTTCGACATATTTCAACAGTTTTATCAGGTAGAGGTTCTCCAGTTTCATCAATTGCACATCCTCCAGCCAATACATATTCACAATCAAATTTATGATTAAATTTATAACAAATTTTATTTAAGACCTTTATACCTTCTTTTATAATTTCTGGCCCAACACCATCACCTTTTATGACTGCTACTTTACAATTCATACACCATTACCCCCTGTTTACCTTTATTGAGTTAATTAAACCTTCATTTGTTATGATATTTTGCATAAACTCAGGAAATGGTTCAGCCTTATATTTTGTTCCTTTTGTTATGTTTTTTATTACACCTGTTGAAAAATCCACTTCTATAGTATCACCTTCTTCTATGCTATTAGCTGCTTCCTCACATTCAAGTATTGGAAGCCCTATATTTATAGAATTTCTAAAAAATATTCTAGCAAAAGTTGATGCAATTACACAGGATACTCCACTTTCTTTTATTACGATTGGAGCATGTTCTCTTGATGAACCACATCCAAAATTTTTAGTTGCAACTATAATATCTCCTGCCTTTACTTTAGATACAAACTTATCATCAATATCTTCCATACAGTGTGTTGATAGTTCCTTATAATCAGCTATATTTAAATATCTAGCTGGTATTATTACATCTGTATCTATATTATCACCAAATTTAAAAACTCTTCCATTAGCAATCATAAACTTTACCTCCCTTAAATTATTTCTGATGGTTTTGATATTTTTCCAGTTATAGCTGATGCTGCTGCTACAGCTGGACTGGCAAGATAGACTTCTGAATCAACATGACCCATTCTTCCTACAAAGTTCCTATTTGTTGTTGAAACTGACCTTTCTCCTGCTGCAAGTATACCCATATGACCTCCAAGACATGGTCCACATGTTGGTGTAGAAACAGCTGCTCCTGCTTCTATAAAGATAGTAATATATCCTTTTTCTATTGCTTCAAGATATACTTTTTGAGTTCCAGGAAATATCATCACTCTAACCCCATCTGCAACTTTTTTACCTTTCATGATTTCAGCTGCAACTTCAAGGTCTGATATTCTTCCATTTGTACAAGAGCCTATTACAACTTGGTCTATCTTTATATCGTTATCAATCTCATCTACTGTTTTAGTATTTTCAGGAAGATGTGGAAAAGCTACTGTTTCTTTTAATGTAGCTAAGTCAATTTCATATACTTCATCATAAATTGCATCTTCATCTGCTTCGTATACATTTACAACTTTTTCTGTTGTTGTACACTTATGTGAATTTATATATTCTATAGTTTTATCATCTACTGGAAAAATTCCATTTTTAGCCCCTGCTTCTATTGCCATATTACAAATAGTAAATCTATCATCCATAGATAGATTACTTACTCCATCTCCACAAAATTCCATTGATTTGTAAAGTGCCCCATCAACACCTATCTTCCCTATTATATGAAGTATTACATCTTTTCCAGTTATCCATTTATTTGGCTTATTCTTTAGGACAAATTTTATTGCACCAGGTACCTTAAACCAACATTTTCCTGTAGCCATGCCAGCTCCCATATCAGTTGAACCTACGCCAGTGGAAAAAGCGCCTAACGCTCCATATGTGCAAGTATGAGAATCGGCACCTATTACTACATCTCCTGCTGTTACTATACCTTTTTCAGGAAGAAGAACATGTTCTATTCCCATATCCCCTACATCAAAGAAATTGACCACTCCTTTGGATTTTGCAAAACTTCTTGTAAACTTACACTGCTCTGCACTCTTTATATCTTTATTAGGTGTAAAATGGTCCAAAACTATTGCCACTTTAGATTTATCATAAACATCCTCAATTCCTAACTTTTCAAATTCTCTAATAGCTACTGGTGATGTTATATCATTGCCTAAAACTATATCTAAGTTTGCTTCAATCAATTGTCCTTTCTTAACCTCATTTAAATTAGCATGTTTCGCTAAGATTTTCTGCGTCATAGTCATCCCCATTTTCTGCTTCCTCCTCAATATAACTTTTATTTATTGCATTCATAAGAGCATTAATAGCTGCTGTATTTATATTTTCTGATATGCTTACCCCAAAATAAACTTTATCATTATGTTCTATTCCCACATAGGCCACACCTCTTGAATGTGAACCTTCCTCTAATGCATGTTCCCAATAATATCTAAATTTATAATCTTTCATTCCACATTGTTTTAATGCATTATTAAATGAATCTACTGGCCCATTTCCTATTCCAACAATCCTTTGTTCATTACCCATATAAGTTACTCTTGCAGTCATCTCAATCATATTAGTATCATCAGAATCATCACTTTCATAGTTTATCTCATCCATTGATTTTATCTTATATTTCTTAACTTTATATGGACTCTCAACATCAATATATTCCTTCTTGAATAAGTTAAATATTGACTCACTGCTAAGTTCCGCTCCTATTCTATCAGATTCCATTTTAACCACATTTCCAAAATCAGCATGCATATTTTTAGGTATCATGAAACCATAATCTGTTTCCATTATATAAACAGCTCCACCTTTTCCAGATTGGCTGTTTATTCTAATGATTTCTTTGTATTCTCTTCCTATATCATGAGGGTCTATTGGTAAATATGGAACTTCCCAACAACCATCATTTCTATTGCTAATTGCTATCATACCTTTTCTAATAGCATCCTGGTGAGAACCTGAAAAGGCACAATGTACAAGATTTCCTGCATATGGATGTCTATCATGTACTGTAAGTTTTGTACAATCTTCATATATTTCTATCATTTTATCAATATTACTAAAGTCTAATTCTGGGTTTATTCCTTGTGTATAAAGATTAAGACCCACATTTACTATGTCCATATTACCAGTTCTTTCACCATTTCCAAATAATGTACCTTCAAGTCTATCTGCTCCAGCTAATAATCCAAGTTCACTTGCTGCTGTACAAGTTCCCCTATCATTATGAGTGTGTAAACTCATTATAATAGAATCTCTACAGCTTATATTTTCACAAAACCATTCTATTTGGTCTGCATATATATTTGGTGTTGCCATTTCTACTGTTGATGGAAGATTTATTATAACTTTCTTTTGTGGCGTTGGTTTCCACACATCTATAACTGCCTCACATATCTCAAGTGCATAATCCATTTCTGTACCTGTGAAACTTTCAGGTGAGTATTCAAAAATAAACTCTGTTTCAGGATATTTCTTTGCTTCTTCATTGAATAATCTTGCTCCCTCAACTGCTATATCTATGATTTCTTGTTTACTCATATTAAAAACCACTTCTCTTTGAAGAACAGATGTAGAATTATATAAATGTATTATTGCTTTCTTACATCCTTTTACTGATTCAAATGTTTTTTCTATAAGATGAGCTCTAGATTGTGTAAGTACTTGTATAGTTACATCATCTGGAATCATATTTTCATCTATTAGCTTTCTTAAAAATGTATACTCTGTATTTGATGCTGATGGAAAGCCTACTTCTATTTCTTTAAACCCTGTATCCAAAAGCATTCGGAACATTCTGACTTTTTCTTCTACATTCATAGGTGTTGGCAGTGATTGATTTCCATCTCTTAAATCGACACTACACCAAACTGGAGCTTTTGTTATTTCGTTATCTGGCCATTTACGATTTACCATTTTCATTCTATTATATTTTTTATATTTTCCATATTTCATGTTATTTTCCCCCTTTTCTGTTTTTTGTATTCAGTATACCTTATATCGACGCAATTCTACCCCTTTTCAATTCATAAGTACAAATGTTAGATTTATCATTAGAATAAAAATAACCCCATCTCTAGTAAAACTAGAGACGAGGTTTTGCTCGCGGTACCACTCTATTTAGCTTTTTAAAAAGCTCCCTTAGTAATAGCTACTACTAATTATTATAATAGCTATTTTTCCTATAACGTGGAAATACGGTTATCCTAAGTTACACAACTCAGGAAACAGCTCCTAGACAAGTTCAGAATTATCAACTGCTAAATCACACCATACTTTAGCTCTCTGGAAGTTTCATGATTCTTACTACTTCTATTCATCGCTTTTAAAATCATTTAAATTTTCTAAATATTTTGATTTAATAGTTATTATATACACATTAAAATGTATTGTCAACATAAAAAAATAATTATCTGTATTTTTTTATTATTTATTTTTGTCAAGTAATATTCTAAATCATGCTAACTATTGAAAATAGTATGGTATTACCCCTTAAATTTTTTTATCTTTTCATCTATTGTACTCAATAATTTTTTTTCATCTTCCAAACTCAATGCATTTAATCTAATTTTGTAATTAAAATTATCAGCACATATATTTAATATATTTTTTGTTACTTCTATTTTTTCTATTACTTTATAGTTAAATTTTTGATTTTTTCTAGCTTTTATACTGAAAATACATTGATTATTTATTGATATTGAATGATTATCAAGAGTAAGATATACTTTTCCCTTATATCTATTTGAAAAATCACGACCTTGCTTAAAAAGAAAAACCGCTGTTATTATACATAAAAGATATAAAAATGTTGTTGAGTATATAAAAATTGTGGCCAAAATTATAAGAGCTAAAACCATATTTATAACCATTCCCTTTTTGAAATAACCATTGTCATAATAATTCATGTAGATAAACTTATTTTTACTCAAATTTTCTCACTCCTAAAATTCTAAAAATTTATATTAAAAAACTCTACAATTTCATCTTCATGATAATTTATTACTAGTTCTTCTGGAAAATCCACTGATTTTAAAACTTTCTCTGCACTTTCAAATTCACCTATAGAGTAACATATATGCGAATCTGTACCAAGAATAACTCTTACACCATATTGTTTACATAATAGTAACATTTCACTTGCATTTTCCCAAGTTCCAGTTCTATGAGAATTTGAACTTAATGAAGAGTTATTTATTTCTAAAAGAATATTTTTATCCTTTGCTTTTTTTACTATAGACTCATAATCTAAAGGATATCTACTATCATCTGGATGCCCAATTATCTTTACTCTAGGTTTATCCATCACTTTTAAAATAGCATTTGTATTTTCTTCTTTTGTACCTGAAGCTATACAAGGTCTATGCAAACTTGCAATTATATAATCTAAATGTTGTAGCATGTCTTCTGGAACATCTAAGTTTCCATCATAATCCATGATATTTCCTTCTATACCTCTAAGAATTTTTAAATCTTGTATTTGGCGTGGAAGTAGATGTAAATTATAGAAGTAAAATGGATGTGGTCCTCCTGGCATATTAGGACCATGGTCTGATATGCCTAAATATTTTATATTTTTTTGAATTGCTTCTTCAACATTTTCTTTAAAAGTACTATGTGCATGTCCACTTATTAAAGTATGACAATGTACATCTATAATAGCTTTTTTCATTAATTTTCCTCCTAATACTGTATATAAATTTTTATAGATAGTTGAAGGGCTATTTTAAAACTAAAGCTGTCAAAATAGACAGAGTAATGTTTTAAAACAGCCCCCCTTTTTGATTATTTTATATTTCTAAGTCTTTAAATTTATCTTTAAATAATTCTCCAATACTTCCTAGAGATTCTTCTACTTCTAAAAACTCTGTTATATCCTCTTCTGGCTCTCTAGTTGCTTCTTTTATCGAAACTAACATTCTCTTAGTTTTTGGTTTAAAATCAAGAATTTTAACTTTAATTTCGTCTCCAATATTAACAACATTAGTAACTTTAGCTACTCTAGTATCACTCAATTCAGAAATTGGTAAATAAGCATCTACACCTTCTTCGATTTGGACAAAAGCTCCCTTTTCTATAATTCTAAGAACTTTAGCATTAACAACATCATCAACTTGTAATTCTTTTGCTATTAAATCCCATGGGTCATTGTTTATATCTTTTAATGCTAGTGCAATTTTTTTAGTTTCTTGATTTACATCTAATACATAAACTTCCACTTCTTGACCTTCAGAGACAACATCTTCCACACTTTCAACTCTTGTCCAAGATAGGTTATTTATATGTGCTAATCCTTCAATTCCACCAATATCTATGAATGCACCATAAGACATTATCTTTGTTACTTTACCATCTCTTTTCTGACCAACTTCAAGGGAATTAAACAATTCTTCTTTGGCTAATTTAATACGAGCTTTTTCTTCTTCTCTTTCATGTTTTATTCTAGCTCTTTCGGCTTCCTTTTCTGCCTTAATTTGAACTCTTCTTTCTTCTCTCTCTTTATTTATACGTTCTTGTAATACGTCTCTATGAGATGCTACAAATCTATTTTTTCTAGCATCCATTTCTTTTATATATACTTCTAAGTTACGACCAACAAATTTAGACGTATCTGTAATAAACTTTGTGTCAAGCTGAGAAATTGGTATAAAAAATGTATATGTATTGTAATTAGCAAATACACCTTTTTCTATATTTTTTTCAACGTTTACAGTTATTATTCTATGTTCATCATAAGCTTTGTGTAAATCAGCAAAATCATTTTTTCTATCTAATTGTAACTTAGATAAAGTTATTGTTCCATCTTTTTGAGATACTTTTGTTATTATAGCAGTTATTTCATCATTTATATGATATAACTCTTCTATAGATTGATTTTTTTCTATGTTTAATTCACTTATAGGTATTATTCCATCAAACCCATAACCTAATTCTAGTTGTACTTCATCATTTCTCACTGCAGTTATTTTTCCAGTTATCAATTCCCCAACTTTCACTTTGCTGAACACTTGCTCTTGTTGCTCAAGTAGCTCTTGCATTGTTAAATCATTTTCCATTATATAAACATCCTTTCCTCTTATTGATTATCATATCTGTAAATATTATACCATTAATATTGCAAATACTTACATTTTTCTTACTATAATTTTAAATTTTAATTCTAGTTTGTATCTTTGTAAATTATAAAAAATATCTTCTTAAATTAAAATACAAATTTTAATTTTTAACTAATAATATATGCTCCTAAAAACTTTCTACTATTTATATTTTACTCCTCTATTACTTTAGGTTTTGATAGAGAACATTTATAAAACACAAAGAAACAAATTGCTGTAATAGTGGCTGCTGTTATATCTGCAATTGGCTCTGCTAAAAGTACAGCAAAAAGTTTTTCATCAAAAAACATTGGAAGTATAAATATTAAAGGTATCAAAAGTACAACTTTTCTAAGAAGAGCTAAAATTAAAGATATTTTTGCTTTTCCAAGCGCTAAAAATGTCTGCTGGCAAGCTAATTGTATTCCAAACATAAAAGAGCCAGCAAAATATATTTTTATACTCCAACTAGTCATACTAAGTAATTGTGGGTTTTTATTAAATATACTTACAAAGAACGTAGGGAATATCATAAGTAAAATCCACAAAATTGCAGAGTATGTAAAACATGACAATAAACATAACTTAAAAGTCTTTTTTACTCTGTCAATCTGTCCTGAACCATAATTGTAACTTATTATTGGTTGTGCCCCTTGTGTAAATCCCATGTTAGGAAGCATAAGAATTTGCATTATACTACTCATTATTGCCATTGAACCTACTGCTAAATCTCCTCCATACATCTGTAATTTGCTATTTAGGGCTATAAGCACTAAACTTTCTGTAGATTGCATTATAAATGGAGAAATTCCCAGACCTAATACTGGCAAAATAATACTTGCTTTAGGCATCATGTATTTCTTTTTTATCTTAAGTATACTTTTCTTTCCAAATAGAAATACCAATACCCAAATAGCAGAAACTCCTTGTGCAATTATAGTGGCTAATGCAGCTCCTTTTACCCCCATACCAAATCCAAATATAAAAATTGGGTCTAGTATTATGTTTATCAAAGCTCCTATAGCAACTGTAATCATACCAGTTGTCGCAAATCCTTGAGTATTTATAAAGGTATTCATACCTAGTGAAATTTGAACAAATACTGTCCCTATTAAATAAATATTCAAATAATCCATTGAATATCCAATTGTAGATTCACTTGCTCCAAATAGCCAAAGTAAGGGTTCTTTTCCAATCTGAAAACCTATAGTCAATAGTATCGCCAAAATAACTAATACAGAAAAACTATTACTCATTATTTTCTCTGCCCCATCATTATCTTGTTCCCCCATTTTTATGGCAGCTAAAGGTCCTCCCCCCATACCAATTAAATAACTACATGAAGTTATTATAATTATTATAGGAAATGCTACTCCAACACCTGCCATAGCAACTTCGCCACTTTCCATTCTACCAATAAAGATTCTATCTACTATGTTGTACAAAACATTCACAATTTGTGCAATAATAGCTGGTGTAGCCAATTTAAAAAGCAATTTGCCTACATTCTCACGACCTAAATCAGTATTTGAATTTTCCATCTTAAAACCTCCTTAATAATTTAATGTTTAAATCTATTACTATTAAAAATACATTTTATATAAAAACTTTATTTTATTGATAGGCAAGTTTAAATTAATTTCCTCATAAATACTACTATACTATATTTCTTTTATGATAGTAAACATTTTAAGACCAAATGAATTTAAATATTTTGTCTAAATAAAAAATATTTTTCACATATTTTCATAAAAAAACTATCCAATAGTATATTTGGATAGTTTTATATTATATGTAGAGAAAGGGCTGACACTATGACTCCAGACAATAAATTTCCTAAAAATACTCCTATAAAAGCATCTTTTATTCTCATTTTTAGTATTGAGGCTATCGCAGACGCAGTCCATGTTCCTGTTGTTGGAAGTGGTATGCCTACAAATAGTATTATACCTATTATTGAAACGCTTTTTAATTTCTTCATTCTTGAATTTATTTTTTTATCAATTGTGTTAGCAAGTCCCTTAAATAACTTTTTACCTTTCAAAAATTGCAATATATGTCTAAATGTCAATATCAAAGGAATTGATACTAATGTAGAACCAATCACACTAAATACATAAACCCATATAGGATTTAAGCCCATTGCAATACCTATAGGAATGGCTCCTCTTAACTCTGTTACAGGAACCATAGACAAAATTAATATGTGCAAATATCCCAAACTATCCCCTCCTATTCTAAGTGATATAAAGCTATGAATTTATTTGTTCTATAACCTCACCATTTTTCTTATTAACCAAAAATGCATTTTTAGCTAAGGAAAGCATAGGTAAATCACTTTTAGAGTCTGAATATGCATATGAATTTTCATAATCGATCTCAATTCCAAGTTTATCTAATACAGTATTTATTCTCTGTATTTTTTCAATTCCCTTGCAGTTTTCGCCAATGAATTGGTTTTTGTATCTTGAATTTTCACAAAATAGCTCAGTGCCTATAACCTCATCTGCGAAATCATAATACTTAAAGTACTTCATATATGCATATGGAGATGCAGTTATCATAATTACAACATTATGCTCTTCTTTGTTTTTATAAATTACTTTTTTTATAGACTCATTAATTTTTTTCATTATACAACTATCAAAAAAATCTTTTAACTCGTCTTCGCTAAAATCTACTATTGGATAAAAGATTGCCTCTTTTGCTTTTTTCAAGGGTACTATTTTAACCAAATACATCATTAGAGTAAAAATTATGTATGGCAATTTTATAATAGTCTTAAGTGTTTTATTTTTTAAAGAATAAATAAAAAAGTCTACCATACTATCAGTATTTATAACAGTATAATCTATATCGAGCAATAATACACTTTTTTTCATAAGTATTTTCCCATCCTATCACTAAAAAATTAATATTATTAAACATGTAATTACCCATAAGATTACGTTTATTTTTAAAGCATTATCTTTTAGTATAATGTCAGTAGGATTTCCTTCATTTGTTTTGTTAATTATATAATTATATCTAAGTACACCATAAACTACAAATATTGTTGTAAATATCATATCTGGTTTTTCTGGATTACTTGTAGAATATAATGCATAGCATACAATTGTAGAACTTAGTATAACTATCATCATTTGATTTAAATTTTCTATATCATAATCTTCTAGTATTTTTCTATGCTCAACTGCATTATCTTTTAAAATTATGATTTCTTTTTTGCGCTTTCCAAGAGCTAAATACAGAGATAAAAAAAATGTACATAATATTATCCAGTTTGATAATCTAACATCTATAGCTACACATCCTGCATAAACTCTAAGTATAAAACCAAGAGATATAGAAAACACATCTAATAGAATTATATTCTTTAACTTAAGAGAATATAATATATTATTTATCAAATATAAAATGAGAATTATAGTTAATTTAAAATTAATAACCGTTGACAAGCAAATTGAAATTAAAGCTAAAACAACAAATAATATATTCGCACTTCTTTTACTTATTCTTCCACTTGCTACTGGTCTATTACGTTTTTTAGGATGTCTTTTATCTTTATCCATATCTATAGCATCATTTAATGCATATGCTGATGATGATATCAAACAAAAACACACAAAAGCTATAAATGTATTTAACAATAGACTTATATTTAGTATATTGTTTGAAAATATTATAGCAGCAAATATAAATAAATTCTTTATATACTGCTTTATTCTCATTAATCTTATATAATCTGAAATTTTAGTAAGAAGATTAATTATTGTATTTGTCTGTTTCATAAACTTACTACCCTTTCAACATTATTTTTTAAACAGGATATGATTTTATCCCAATATTTAAAATTTCTATAAATCCATTTATATTACTAATTATTATAGTGACTAGCAACAATGATAAAAATATATTGTACATACTTTTTTCATTTTTTCTAAGTGCTTTAGTAAAGTAAGCTAACAAAACTATAACAGCAAAACTAAAATTTATAGTCATTATACTTGAATTAGTCAGATTGTACCCTATTATACCATGTAAAACTAAATTAAATAAAATTATTCCCATACACAATTTAGGAACTCTTTTTTCTGAGTTCTCAATAACAGCTAAAACACAAAAACAAAATGCTAATAAAGTAAGGATAACTGGTATCGTTGCAACTTCTCCATTTTGTAAAAATAGTCCTTTTTTAATCTCTGCTCCAGGAAAATAAAAAACTGAATACAATAATCTTTCTATAATCATTGCAACTTTTTCTAAAATAGGCTCTCCACTTATAAACTTTGTATCATATTGTATTACATTTCCAAGATTCATAAAACTTTCATAAGATTTTGTTGAAACTACACAAATATATGCCATTAAAATAAATGTAATTAAATGCTTTAATATTTTTCCTATTTTTAATTTAAATTCAAATATTATGTTAAGCAAATACAAATATATATTACTAATAGTTATTCCAAATAATGGTATAGCTGCTAATTCTACTAAATAAGAGTTTTTTCCGTTCATTTTATTTGCAATAAATATAAAAAATATTAATGTAAACTGACTATATATAAATCTTTCTACATTTAAGGTCATAAATAGTTGTGGAAAAGAAAATATCATTATCATAGTAAGTAAAATTAAGGTTAACCTCTGCATTTTTATTTTTTTAATATGATTAAAAACTAAAGTTATAGATATAGCACTAGTTACTATTTGTAGACAAATCAATCCAAATCCATAAGCAGTATTAAAATCGGTTGTCCCTGGATTTGCTATCGAAGTACATAGTAAATATATTGGATATGCAAAAATTGATATAATAGCTGAAAATAATACGTGCTTGCTATTGTCTTGATTTATAGCAAATACATTTAAATTGAATAGTACACCTGTATCTGTATCTAATAACACATCATAAGTGTTGTTCAAATCATAAAATATTGTAGTTTTAGAAAAGAATGCTATTGTTATTATTAAATAAGTTATTATGACTAATATAAATAAAAACATCTCATTTTTATATTTAAATATATTATTTTTCAATATATATCACCCTCCATTCATTATATAGGATTTGTTACTACCTACAATTTATTCTTTTAATTATAATAATCACTTTTATAATATCCTTACTTGTTTTATTGTAATTGAATAATTCCTTATTTACAACCACAATATTTACTTTATTAAAAGCTATAATTAAATAAAAATTATTTGTGTAATATATATTGAAAGCTTATAAAATTAGAGTTTGAAAGTAATTTTATTGTAAAATATTGGAATAATTCAATGTGAAAATAGATACTGTCAGTTAGTATAGATAAAATTTACCCATAATAAATTAAAGCATAATATATAAGGAGACAAAATCATAATTTGTCTCCTTATATATTAAACCTTATTAAATACTATACAAATTTTAAGTACAATATAAACTAACTATACTGTGACATTATTGACTCCATGTTCTTCCCATTGCTTAATTTCTCTTAATCTGTCAATTATCGGTAAATGTTGAGTACACTCAATTTCACATTTTCCGCAAGCTATACATTCTTTAGCTTTTGCTTTACTATTCATTGTATAATTCCAATGTGCTAGCCCATAGACCGATTTTGTCATTTCTTCATCACTCTTTTTAAACATCTGTTTTTCATTATAAAAAAGCATATATGCTGGAGTGTTTATATCTTTTGGACATACTTTACAATATCCACAACCTGTACATATTTCATTCATATTTTTACTTAATCTAGTTTCAATATCATGTATATCTCCATCTGAATATATTTTATGCTCATCTGCAATTTTACAAGCATCATCTATATCCTGCTTTTTATTAACTCCTATTAACGATATATTTATTTGTGGAATTCCTATGTTAAATCTTAAAGCTGATTCTATAGTACTTTCACCTTCTCTTGCTAGAAAAGAAAGCTCTTCATTGTACTTTGGAATAGTTCCACCACTTAATGGATTCATAGCTACAACACCATATCCATTTTCAATAGCATGTTTAGCACCTTTTAATCTATATGGAAAGTTTAGTATATTAATTCCCATAGTAACACCTTCAAACTTATTTTCATCAAGAACCTTTATGACCTCATCTCCTGGCTGATGAGATGAAAATACTATGTGGTCTATCAATCCTTCTTCTTTACATTTTAATAGACCCTCATACTGACCTCCAGGTCTCATTGCAAATTCATAATGTTCCATCTTTCTAATATTCCATATATGATAGAAATTTATTTTAGATACGCCCAATCTTTCTATTGACTTTTTCACAGCATCTATTGCTTTTTCTGCTGTGTCGTATACTTTTGGCTTTCCTTTTGTAGATACGTAAAAGTCTGTTTTACCTTCTTTTATCATTTGCCTAAAAGCTAGTCCAAATATATCTTCGCTTCTGTCATCACAATACCCCGGTGCTGTATCAAAATAATTAATGCCCTTTTCATATGCATATTTAATTAAATCTGCATTTTCTTGGTCATTTTTTTCTAAATCAAATCTTAATCCTCCATATCCAACTACCGAAACCATTTTCCCAGTCTTTCCATATTCAACGTATCTCATAATAAATTCCTCCTTAGGTATATTAAGACTTAATTTCTCTATAAAAAATATTATACCATAAATATTTTCTGAAAATATTTATGGTATAATATTTTTTTTATGAATTATAAATTTTTATACTTATGTCTTTATAATCAAATTAAAAGCTATAAAAAGGTTCAATATGCACTATTACCTGAGCATTTTCATTAATTTCTTCTTGTATTTGTTTCTCAATTTTATGTGTTAAGTCATGTGATTGCTCTACACTTATAAATGGGTCTACCATTACATGCATATCAATATAAATAACACTCTTACTACCTCTACTTCTAATATTATGAACATCTCTCACTTCATTAAATTCAAATACAATTTCCCTTATATACTCTTCATCTACAGCTACTCTATCAACTAAAATTCCAATAGACGGTTTAAATATTCCATAAGCTGAATAAATTATAAACCCAGAAATAATAATAGGAACTACAGATTCTATTATTACTGGAAATCCTAACTTAACACCAACTAAAGTAACCAATACTCCTAAAGACACAAATATATCACTTCTTGTATGCAATGAGTCTGAAATTAAGACATAACTATTCAGTTTAGTTCCAACTCTATACTCATATATACAGACAAAAATATTTATAAAAAGAGTAATGACTAGAGCAATTAAACTTTCTATAGTTATAGAAGGTGTAACTGGGTTTGCCAGTCTTGATATAGAACTAAGAATTATCTTAACTGCTATAACAAATAGCATACCACTAATAAATAAACTGGTTATAATTTCAAATTTTTTATGCCCATAAGGATGATCTTTATCTTTTGGTTTAGATGCAAAAAAAATACCTATTAATCCTACTATATTAGATGCTCCATCTGACAGAGAATGAAACCCATCTGCTGTCATACTATAACTTTTAATTTTATTACCAATAATTATTTTTAATAATGCTACAGCAAAATTGGCAAATAAAATTATCCATAACACTTGCTTCACTTTTTTATAATTATCCATAACTGTATACCTCCTCCCTTCGACTTAATCGAAAAAAGACTATGTATCAATATCAATTGACTAGATAAAGCAAATTGTATATATGCACACTTACTATATTTATATTCAAAGTTGGTTGTACTTGTTCATTCAATTTAAAAATTAATTATGAATTAAAAATCATAATATAGGTTTTGTATACAAAAAAATAAGTTATAAATAGTATTTAAAATACTATCTATAACTTAAGTTCATAATATAAACTATTAATTTTCTATACTAAACCTTCTTTAACTAAGAATGAATGAGCAACCTCTTCTGGTGATTTTCCAAGCTCATCAACTTGATAGTTAAGTTCTCTCATAGTTTCTTCATTTATTTTTCCTGAAAGCATATTCATCACTTTTTCTAACTCAGGATATTTCTTAAGAGTATCTTGTCTCACTAATGGAGCCGCATAATATGGAACAAAGAAGTTTTTGTCATCTTCTAATATCTTAAGATTAAACTTCTTAATAAGACCATCAGTTAAAAACGCATCTACAACTTGAGATTCATTATTATCTAAAGCTGTATATCTTAAACTTCCATTCATAGCTTTTACATCTTTGAATTTTAGACCATAATCTCTAGAAATACCTACAAAACCATCTTCTCTATTTTCAAACTCTAAAGTTGGTGAGAAAGTAAAGTCACTACTATATTTAGTTAAATCAGAAATAGTGTTTATTCCATATTTCTCAGCAGTTTTAGGCATCATGGCTAATGTATAAGTATTGTTAAATCCAATAGGGTCAAGTAAAGTTAATTGATTCTCTTTTTCCATAGTATCTTTAACAACTTTATATGCTTCATCAGCATCTTTAATTGGAGCATGCTTCATTACATTTACTAAAAGTGTACCTGTATAATCTACATACATATCAAGTTCACCAGATTTAATAGCATTAAATGCAACAGATGAACCACCTAGATTTAAATTCTTTTTAACATTAAGGTCTGTATTTTTCTCTATCAATTCAGCATAAACATTACCAAGAATAAGTTGTTCTGTATAATCTTTTGAACCTATAGTTATTGTCTCTTTTTTGCTTGAAAAACTTGAACCAAAAGTAACAAATAACATTGCAATAATTATTATAGCAGATACTACTTTAAGCCCTATATAATTTTTCTTTGGAGCCTTTGGATTTAAGCCTTTTGGAGTAACTGCAACTTCAATCTTACTAAATAAATAATCAACTAGCAATGCAATTATACATGATGGAATTGCTCCTGCTAAAATCATATTGTTATTTACAGTTTGTACACCTGAAAATACTAAATATCCCAGACCACCAGCACCTATAAATGCTGCAAGAGTCATAAGACCAACCGCTGTAACAGCAGAAATTCTAACCCCACCCATTATTATAGGCAAAGCTAAAGGAAACTGTATTTTAAATAAAGTTTGGTTTCTTGTAAGACCAATACCTTTAGCCGATTCTAATACTACTGGGTCAATACTTGTTATACCTATATACGTGTTCTTTACAATTGGTAATAATGAATATACTACTACCATAAATATTGCTGGTTTGCTTCCTATACCAAGTACTGGTACAAGAAGACCCAAAAGTGCCATTGATGGAACTGCTTGAACTAAGTTTACAAATCCAAGCACAATTTTTCTAAGAGATGGTATTCTTGAAATAATTATTCCTAGAGGAACACCCACTAGTATAGCTATCAAAATAGATGTAACAGTTAAGCTCATATGTTGTATCAAAAGCTCTATAATCTTATCTTTTTGCAATAGTATAAAATTAAAAAAATTATCCAAGGACACTCACCTCCATCTCTAGGAATTGCTCACTTAAAACAGAAAGTAAACTACTTCTAGTAATCAGTCCTACTAATTTATTTTCACTTGAAACAACTGGAATATATCCAACTGAATTACAGTTCATTATATTTAGTATTTCTACTAAATTATCACCTTCATTTACATGCAAAGGCTCTCTTGACATAATATCACCAAGCAATGTCGATTTATCATGACGGTCTTTCATATCTTTTACAGTGACAATACCTTTTAGTGTTCTAGCTCTATCTATGATTAGTAAACTATCAACCTTACTCGTTCTCATAATTTCTATACCTTGAGTTACAGTTCTTGTTGAATTAACAGCAATAGGATTTTTTATCATAATATCTTTTGCTTTTATATATTCTGGATTATCCCAAACTCTATCTTCTCCAATAAAGTCTTTTACAAAATCATTTGCTGGATTTCTAAGTATGTTCTCTGGAGTATCATACTGCGCTATTCTTCCATCTTTCATAATACAAATCTTATCAGCTATCTTTAAAGCTTCATCCATATCATGAGTTACAAATATTATAGTTTTTTTCAGTTCATCTTGAAGAGAAAATAATTGTTCTTGTAAAGATGTTCTTGTTATTGGGTCTAAAGCACTAAAAGGCTCATCCATTAATATTATTTCAGCATCAGTTGCAATGGCTCTTGCAACACCAATTCTTTGCTGTTGACCCCCACTAAGCTCTGAAGGATACTTATTTAAAAAATCATCACTATCAAGACCTACCATTTCAAGTAATTGTAAAGTTCTTGCCTCAATTTCTTCAACTGACTTTTCCTTTTTTAAACGTGGAATTAACTCTATATTCTCTTTTATTGTAAGATGAGGAAATAGACCTGTGTTCTGTATAACATATCCTATTTTCCTTCTAAGTTCTATTTCATTTTCTTGAGAAATTGGTTTACCATTAATATATATTTCACCAGATGTAGGTTTTATTAATTTGTTTATAAGCTTCAAAGTAGTAGTTTTCCCACAACCACTTGAGCCAATTAAAACTACCAATGTGCCTGTTTCGACAGCTAGAGAAATATCATCTAATATTACATTATTTCCCATTTTCTTGGTTACGTTTCTTATCTCTATCATAATTTATCATCCCCTCTTTCGACAAGCAACCCTTGCCAACGCAATAAGTTGTTTTTATAATTATATCACAATATCCCCTTTATGTAAACAAAGTACGACTTTTGGGTTAATACATATTAGTAAACATTACTATAAATATCAAGTATTTGTATACAATACTCAAATTTAAAAGATATAAAAAAAAATAAAAAAATCTTAATAAAACAATACAACACTATCCTTAATTATATATAATTAAGGCTAGTGTTAATTCATTCATTTAAACAAATAGTCATCGCTGAATACTATCCATATACTCAAATAAAGTAATGTCTTTGTAAGTTTCTTTTTTGTCGCTTAAGTTTGATATTGTAACTCCTAATAGTCTAATTTGTTTTCCATTCATTTCAACATTTCTCAATAAATTGTCAACACCATTTCTTATATCATTATATTCATCAATATAATGTTCTAAACTAAGACTTCTAGTTATCTGTGTAAAATCCTCATACTTAACTTTTAATGTCAACGTCTTTCCAAATTTCTCAGAGTTTTTTAATCTATGGCACACTTCCTCACAAAGTTCATCAAGTATATTACGTGTTTCTTCTTCATCAATATCCAAGTTATGACTTAGTGTAGTCTCTGCTCCAACAGATTTTCTAACTCTATTTGGCTCTACTGGTCTATCATCTATACCCCTTGCAAATTTATATAAGTCATATCCTTTTTTCTTAAATATGTTCTCAAGTTCAAATAAATCTAAACACCTTAAATCATATCCTGTTTTTATCCCTAAATTTTTAAGAGTATTTGAAGTGACTTTTCCAACACCAAAAAATTTATTTACAGGCAATTTATCTAAAAAATCCTGAGCATTTTCTTCATTTATTACAGTCAAACCATTAGGCTTTTTTAAGTCTGATGCTATCTTAGCAAGAAATTTATTATATGAGATACCTGCTGAAGATGTAAGTCCAACTTCCCTAAATATATCTCTTTTAATTTGCTTTGCTATTTCAATTGATGAATCAATATTCTTTTTATTTTTTGTTACATCTAAATATGCTTCATCTAAAGATAGTGGCTCTACTAAATCTGTGTATCTATAAAATATATTTCTTATTTGATTTGATACACTTTTATATACCTCAAATCTAGGTCTTACAAAAACTGCATATGGACATCTATTATAAGCTACAGTGGATGGCATAGCTGAATGTATGCCAAATTTTCTAGCCTCATAAGAACACGTTGCAACTACTCCTCTGCTTTGTGGATTTCCACCAACAACCACAGGTCTACCTTTTAATTTTTTATTGTCTCTTTGTTCTATAGACGCATAAAAAGCATCCATATCTATATGAATTATTTTTCTATAAAATTCCATTCTTATCACCTTAAAGTATAACTAGATTAAATTTATTTACATCACTGTTTTAATTATACCAAACTTATGTTTCTTTATGCTATTTTTTCATCTATTTTATTTATATGTCAATACTTTCTCTTACTAAAACAGTTTATAATCAATTAATTCAATACAATTTATAAAAAATCATAAAAAACACTTGCAAAAACTAGGTAAAAGCTTTACAATAGGTATTCCAAGGAACTAAATTAAAATTCCTTATGGATAACAGTATATATATTAATTTAAATGGGATGTTTTAAAAATAAAAGACTGCCTTATACAAGACAGTCTACTGATTTTATTATAATTGTAATGGACTGCTCAAACTATTACTTTAAAACAGCCCATATTTTTTTGTATAATTATATTTTTAGCTATAGTAAAGATTTTGTGAAGGATACTCTGGGTCACAAGTTACATCTATACCAAGCTTTCTAAATGTTTGTTCATCATCTCTATTTAATATAGTAGTAGAATGTGCTTGACACCCTTTTAATAAAGCTAACTTTTCCATAGCAAATTGTGCAGTTGGATTAGTTACAGCACAAATACTAAGAGCAGTTAAAACCTCTTGACAACTAAGTGAAACATTTCTACTTGCTAAAGTTTTTGTTTTTAAATTTATAATAGGCTCTAATATTACAGGTGATATTAAGTGCATATCATCAGATATATTAGCTAAATGCTTAATTGCATTCAGTACTGCTGCTGCTGTTCCATTCATTAAGTCAGAACCTTTACCAGTTAATATTGTCCCATCTTCTAATTCTAGTGCCACTACAGGACAAGTATCATTTTTATCAGCATTTTCTTTTAACTTATTACTGTAATTTCTAGCAGGTAAAACAACGTTTCTATCTTCTGGCTTTAAATTAAGCTCTTCCATAATCATTTTCATTCTATCATAAGCACCTTTATCAACTTGTCCCTTTTTATACTCACAAGCAGTTTTAAAGTATCTTCTTATAATTTCTTCTATAGAAGCTTTTCTTATTACTTCATCATCTATTATTCCAAAACCAACTCTATTAACACCCATGTCAGTTGGAGATTGGAAAATTGATTCTTTTCCAGTTATTTTTTCTATTATTTTTTTTAGCACTGGGAATAACTCTAAATCTCTATTATAGTTTACTGACATTTCACCATACGTTTCAAGATGGAATGAATCTATCATATTTACGTCTTTTAAATCTACTGTAGCTGCCTCATAAGCTATGTTTAAAGGATGTTTCACAGGTATATTCCAAACTGGGAATGTTTCAAATTTAGAATATCCAACTACATTTCCTCTTTTATTTTCATGGTATAACTGACTTAAACAAGTACCAAGTTTTCCACTATTAGGTCCTGGTGCTGTTACTACTACAATTGGCTTTGTAGTTTCTATATAATCATTTGCTCCATATCCTTCATCACTAACTATAGTTTCAACATCTGAAGGATATCCCTTTGTTGGATAATGTTTATAAACTTTGATTCCTCTACGCTCTAACTTATTTATGAATACAGTCGTTGCAGGTTGTCCCTCAAATCTAGTGATTACTACACTGTTTACATCTAGCTCATAACCTCTTAAATCATCTATTAATCTTAAAACTTCCATATCATAAGTGATACCAAAGTCACCTCTTATTTTATTTCTTTCTATATCTCCTGCATACACACAAATTACAACTTCAACTTTTTCTTTCATATGTTGTAATACTTTTATCTTTGCATTTTCATCAAACCCTGGAAGTACTCTTTTTGCATGAAGGTCTCCCATTAATTTTCCTCCAAACTCCAAATAAAGCTTGTCAAAATTATTTACTCTTTCTAAGATATATTTAGACTGCTCTTCTAAATATTTTTTGTGGTCAAATCCTATTTTCATCTTAACACCTCACTAAATTAAATTTCTTTTTGATAACAGTATATTTATATATATTTTTTTAGTAAAACATCTTATAAAAAAATGTTAATACTTTTTCACTCAAAGTAATATTATACATTTAAGATTAATTTTTTTCAAGATAGTTTTATGGTAAATAAGATATACTTATATTATTAATAAAATAAGAATATTATATTTAAATATATAAAATATAATATTCTCATCTTAACATTAATTTATTTTAATATCTTTATACATGCTTTATTCTAAATTTAAAACTTTCCTAATATCTTCTATACCTTGATAAACTTCTTGTTTAGAAAAATTCATAGCCTCTAATTCTTCATCAGTTTTTTCCATAAGCATAGTATAAAATTCTATTGCTATATACTGCATATTTTCACTATTTACAGTTTTAGCTTTATCAAATAAAATTTCTTCTGCTTCATTCACATTTCCCTGGAAAACTAATCTTTTCAAAGTTATTAATATAACTTCTTCTTCAGTATTATATACTAAATCTTTCTCTTCATATTCACTGTATTTTTTCCCCAATAAGAATCTTGCAACCATCAATTTTATCTCATTGAAAATCTTATCCACTATAGCCATATTTACATCTCCTATAAATAAAATTTATTTTCTTTTTAATTATACCAAACTTTATAGAAAAAATTATTGTATGTAAATAAAATGATGAATAAATAAATTTTAAATAATAAAAAAAAGAAGGTAGCGGGGGATCTCCGACTACCTTCAAACACTAGATTGTGATTGGTTTGGTATTTTGTTTATACCCACCATAAGCTTTTTTAAATCATTTAAATTGATTTTTTTAGCATCCACATCCTCCATCAAAAACGTCACCACATTCGCAAAGTATTAATAATAATATTAAGAAAGGTATCCATGCACATAAGTCCATCTCAGCCCAACAGTCTTGGAATGCTAAGAATAAGAAAAATAATATTATTATCCACCAAGCACATCCGCCAAATCCGCCTTCACCAAAAAATCTATCCAACATAATATGTTACCTCCTAGTTATTTTGTATGTGGAGTTTCAGCTCCTAAAATATACTATGTTTAAGGTCTTATATTTGCTAATGATTTTTTTAAATTTTTTTATACAATTTTTCAGAAAACACTATTGACTTACACTTAATTTATTTCCATCACTATCTATAACTATCTCTCCATTATAAGTAAGAAAAGTTTTTATATCTAATTTTTTTAATATTTCTAATACTTCTTTATCAGGTTCTTTTTTTTGTGAGCAAGTAATAGCAGCATATTTTGGTGAAATAGATTTTAAAAATGCTTCACTTAATTTATCATACCTTCCATGATGAGGAATTTTCACAAAATCGTATTTTAAAGTATTTTCACTTATAAATTCAGCTAAACGTTCTTCTTCTGCATCTCCTGCAAATAAAAAATTGTGTGTGCCATAATTTATACTAGTGATTATTGAGTAATCGTTTGAACTCTCATACTCACTTTTTAAAGCTGGTTGTATGCTTATATTTGCATTATTAACTACAATATTCATTTTTTCTTTCAATATTATGGGCTCTATACCAGTTTTTTTAAGTGAGTTAACATATTCATCATATTGTTTACTGTCTTTTTTATAATTTGCTTGTATTAAATTATTCACTTTAACACTGGACAACACACTATCAACTCCACCTATATGGTCTTTATCTAAATGAGTTAAAATTAGATAATCAAGTGTATTTATTCCTTTTTCTTTTAACTTATTAACTATTTGTTCACCATCTTTATCTTCTCCTGTATCAATCATTATGGCTTTTTTGCCTATCTCAATTAATATGCAATCTGACTTTCCAGTATTTAGTATAGTAGTTTTAAATGCAGTATTTCCTATATCATTTTGAATATTATTTTGACTCATACTATTTTTCTCACTACCTAAATAAGATTTACTTGTTGACTCTGTCTTACCATTAGCAGTTACATTTACTACAATCAATAGAACTGCAATCAAAGATACTGTTGTAATTAAAAACATGATGTCTTTTAATATTATTTTCTTCATCCAAAAGCTCCTATAAATTTTATTTATTACATATTTATAGTATAGCAATGCTGACATAATAAAATACACCTAGAAAAAGGGCAAATTCTAGGCATATTTGTGGCATTAAATATAACAAATAGTTTAGTTTTATAATTGTAACTAAGTATTTTTTAAAATATTAATTAATACTATCTTTCTAAATTTAAATCTTCAAACTCTTTTATTTTATCATTAGATAAAACACTCTTCTTAGTTGACTGTCCATTTTTTCTATCAAAAGTATTTTTAGCTTTTGCACCTGATAAGAACTTACCAGCTCCATTAATACAGCCTTCTTCGCACATCATTCCTTCTATAAAATTACCTTCTAATCTACCTAATTTAGCCATTGTCATTGTTTTCTTAATTTGTCTTGGTCCAGAAACTTTTATAGGCTCAAAATCAAAACTGATACCTTTTTCAGCAATATAATTTTGTATTGATTTTGTGAGCCCACCAGATGCTCCAAATCCTCTTCCAAAAATTGAACCATCATTTATATCATCATTTGAGCATTTTGACAAATCTACATTAAAAGCTTCAAATAATGCCATTAATTCTTCAAAAGTAAGTACATAATCTACTGCATCTTTTAAACATTCCTCAGTTGCCTCACTCTTTTTTGCAGTACATGGACCTATAAATACTACCTTAGCATCAGAATCAAATTTTTTTACGAATCTTCCTGTAGCTACCATAGGTGATACTGTAGAAGATATTTTATCAACTTCATCTGGGAACATCTTCTCTATATACTTAAAGAAGCCAGGACAACATGAATTGGTCATATACTTATCTCCAGATTTTATTCTTTCAATAAATTCATTACTTTCATGAACTGTAACTGCATCTGCTCCACAAGAAGCTTCTATCATATCTATAAATCCTAGTGATTTTACAGCATTTTTTAATTGTCCATATGTAATATTACTATCAATTTGACCTGTTATTGCTGGAGCTACTATAGCATACATATTTTCTTTTCTTGCAAGTTTTTTTGCAACTGGTGCTATCAAACTCTTGTCACATATTGCTCCAAATGGACAGGCTGACATGCATGCACCACAATTTATACAATTATCTTCATGTATCATAGCCTTCATAGTATCCCTGTTAAAATCTAACGCCCCAGTTGGGCATACACTTTTACATGGTCTTACAACTTCTGAGATAGCATCATATTGACATGAACTTTTACACATTCCACAAGCTTTGCATAAATCATGGTTTATATAAGCTCTTCCATTTATATAAGAAATTGCTCCAAACTTACAAGCTTCTTTACATCTATGTGCCAAACACCCTCTACAAAGTTCTGTTACTGTAAATTCATTTATTGGACATCTATCACATGCAGCTTCTACTATATACATAATTTGCTCATTAGAACCTAAATTTACTGAATCTGGATTTATATTTTCATATTTAGCATTTGGTGTCAAACTCAGTGCAAGCTGTGCTCGTTCAAGAACTACCTCTCTCTCTTTATAAACGCAACATCTATATCTTGCTTTCTCTCCTTTAATTATTTCATATGGAATTTTTTCTATATTTTCTTTTGTTAAATTTTCTTCAATTGATAACTTTGCTACAACTGTTAAAACTTCATGTTTTAATCTTTTTAGCTGTGTTTCGAACTCAAACATAAGTACTCCTCCCTATAAGTCACCTATTTCACCTATATTTATACTATTATGTATATTGTATTTTTTATTTATTTCCATAAATTATTATAACACAGGCATGGTTTTTGTTAAGTTATATACAAAATATTATATATCTAATTTTTATTTTAAGTACTTAAACATCTTGATATAAATCTAAATAAAAATAGAGTTATCCTAATGTTAAATTACAACTTAGAACAACTCTATTCTCCATCTATATTTTTTATGATTATCTATAGATTTATTTTTCTAGATTTATATCACTAAAATCTTTTATTTTTGTATTTGCTAAAACACTTTTCTTAGTTGATTGAGAATTTTTTCTATCAAATGTAGCTTTAGCTTTTGCGCCTAGTAAGAACTTACCAGAACCATTAATACATCCACCTTCGCACATCATACCTTCTATAAAGTTTCCTTCTAATTTCCCTAAATTAGCCATAGTCATTGTCTTCTTAATCTCTCTTGAACCAGAAATTTTTACAGGTTCGAAATTAACTCCAATACCTTTTTCAGCAAGATAATTTTCTATAGCTTTTGTAAGTCCACCAGCAGCACCAAAGCCTCTTCCAAATATTGATGCATCATCTATATCTTCATTTGAACACTTAGCTAAGTCTATATCAAAGGCTTCAAATAGTGCCATTATTTCTTCAAAAGTTAGTACATAGTCAACAGCTCCTTTTAATTCCTTTTTAGCTGCTTCATTCTTTTTAGCTGTACAAGGACCTATAAATACTACTTTTGCATCAGGTTCATAATTTTTTATAAATCTTCCACTAGCTATCATAGGAGATACAGTAGAAGATATTTTTCCTACAAGGTCTGGGAATGTCTTTTCTATGTAACCAACAAATCCTGGGCAACAAGAGTTTGTCATAAAAGTGTCTCCTTTTTCCATTCTTTCAGCAAACTCTAAACTTTCATGAACTGTAACTGCATCTGCTCCACAAGCTGCCTCTAGTACATCGACAAAACCTAATGATTTTATAGCATTTTTTATTTGACCATATGTAACATTTGCTTCAACTTGACCTGTTATAGCTGGAGCTACTACTGCGTACATTTTTTCTTTTTGTACTAATTTTCTAGCTACTGGAGCTATCAAACTCTTATCAGATATCGCTCCAAATGGGCATGCTGACATACAAGCACCACAGTTTAAACATTTATCTTCATGTATCATAGCTTTCATATTTTCTCTATCAAACCCTAAAGCATTAGTTGGACATACGCTCTTACATGGTCTTACAACCTCTGAGATGGCATCATACTGACAAGCTTTTTTACACATTCCACAAGCCTTACATAATTCATGATTTATATAAGCCATTCCTCCAACATGTGTAATAGCCCCAAATTTACAAGCTTCTTTACATCTATGTGCTAAACAACCTCTACAGATATCAGTTACTGTAAATTCATTTATTGGGCAACTATCACATGCTGCTTCTAAAATATATATTATTTGTTCATCTTCTCCTACATCCATTGTATCTAAATCTATTTTATCTTGACCTGGCAATAGTCCCATACTTACATTTACTCTTTCAGATATTATAGCTCTTTCTTTATAAACACAACATCTGTATGTAGGTTTCTCGCCTTTTATTATTTCATATTGAATATTATCCATTGCTTCTCTTGTAAGGTTATCTTCTTTTCCAAGCCTAGCTATTGCAGTTAAAACATCATGTCTTAATTTGTGTATTTGTGTTTCAAATTGAAACATGTTAATACCACCCCCGTAAATAATTTTATACGGTATTATTATAGCATAATATTTCCTTTTATTAATATATATGTAAAATATTATATATTTAATTTTTATTTTATCGAATTCATATATTGTTTTTTTATTTTATTATATAATAATAGTGATATTTCTGAAATTTCACTATTTTTAATTTTTATTTTTAACCTATTTTATAATATTTTTTATTATTTTTTTAAATTTTATTTTTTATTTTTCAATTTATATATTACATTTTTTGATATTAAATTTACCAGACTCTCTCAGATTTCTATTTTATTTTCTTTCATTATTAATATATTTTTTAATAAATTTTTTTAAATTATAAAATTGATTAACTTTTTTTAAAATTTCAATTGCTTTTTTTTAAAATTTATGCTATATTAATAGAACAGACTTAATTTATTTAGTTTGTATTTTTTAATAAAGCGGAGGTTTTTTTATAATGAAAAACGGAATAGTAAAATGGTTTAATAGTGAAAAAGGATTTGGATTCATATCAGTAGAAGGAGAAGATGATGTTTTTGTACATTTCTCAGCTATACAAACTGATGGATACAAAACTTTAGAAGAAGGCGAAAAGGTTAGCTTTGATATAACTCAAGGTAATAGAGGACCTCAAGCTGAAAACGTAAATAGAATATAATTATTTAATTTAAATATATATATTTTAGAAAAAGGAGCTACATAAGGCTCTTTTTTATTGTTTAAATTTATTGTTTAAAAAATAAAGAAGTTACCTTAAAAAAGTGCTAAGCTTAAAACAACTTATTTAAAGTAACTTCTTTATTTTATAGTATATTATTTATACAGACTTCTCTACCTAAATTTACTTGATATTATTAAACATAATTCTCTCAATACTTTGCATGCTATAACTGTTGATACTCCTGTCGTATCATAATCAGGGCTAAGCTCTACAATATCACAACCAACTATATTTATATTAGATTTTTTTATAATCTTAAAAACATCTTGAAATTCTCTATAATTTATACCACCAGGTTCTGGCGTGCCTGTTCCTGGAAATACAGATGCATCCAACACATCTAAATCTATAGTTAAATAAACATTTTTCCCATTCAATTTATTAATTATCTTTTCAAATGTATTTATTCCACCGACTTCCATATAGGTATGTTTTTGTTCTATTGCAAACTTAAATTCTTCTCTTGTTCCAGACCTTATTCCAAATTGAAATATTTTATCATCTCCAACAATATCCCATACTCTTTTAATTACTGTTGCATGAGAATTTTTACTGTTATTATATTCTTCTCTTAAATCTGTGTGAGCATCAAAATGAATTACATACACATCATTATACTTCTCATAAACTGCTTTAAAGGCTGGTAAAGTAACTAGATGTTCTCCACCAATCATAAATGGAATCTTTAAATCTTCAACTATACTAGCAGTTTCATCATATATTTCTTTCAAAACTTGTTCTGTATCTCCAACACTAATTTCCAAATCTCCATAATCACATATATTATAATCTTCTAAATCCAAGTCTAAAAAAGGACTATATGTCTCAAGACCATAAAATTCTTTTCTCATTGAGCTACTTGCAAATCTAGCTCCAGGTCTATTTGAAGTAGTTCCATCAAACCCTACTCCAAACACTATCAGATTTGATTCTTTATAACTTTTATCCATACCCATAAATGTATTTATATGATAGAAATTACTCTTCATTTAGCATCTCCTTTACATATTGAGGTAACATAAATGAACCTAAATGGATATCACTATTATAATACTTCGTTTTTAAATTTAATTTTTCCCAGCCATCTCTATCTTGATTCTTTATTGGGTCTAGTTTTTTTGAAGCAAAGCCAAATAACCAATGTCCAGATGGATATGTTGGTATATGTGCTTGATAAACTTTAGCTATTGGAAATATCCCTTTTAACTTATCGTTGGCTCTTTTCATTTCCTTAGCATTAAACTCAAAATAAGGACTTTCACTTTGATTTACTAAAATTCCATCATCAGTTAGTATTCTATAACAATCTCTATAAAAATCATTTGAAAAAAGTCCTTCTCCTGGTCCTATTGGGTCAGTTGAATCTACTATTATCAGGTCATAAGATTTGTCATAAGCTTCCTTAACAAATTTAACTCCATCTTCAAAATATAAATTTACTCTTTCATCATCTAATTTACATGAACATATATCTATATACTCTTTAGACACATCCACAACCATTTTATCTATTTCAACCATATCAATTTTTTCTATTTTAGGATAACGACTTAACTCTCTTACTGTACCACCATCTCCACCACCTATAACTAAGACTTTTTTGATATTTAGATTTGTAGCCATAGGAACATGAGTTATCATGTCATGATATATAAACTCATCTTTATATGTCACCATCATTAAACCATCTATTGTCAGAAACTTACCAAATTCCTCACTATCAAACACATCTATTCTTTGAAATTCAGATTTTCCTTCAAACAAATGTCTATCTACTTTTATAGAAAATCTTACATTTTTTGTCCATTCCTCTGTATACCAAAGTTCCATATAATAATCCTCACTTTCATTTATCTATTTTACGTTTATACTGCTTCAGGTTTATGAGTGATTTTACCTAAATCTTTTTTTGAATATTTTTTTATTTTTGTTGTCAATCCTCTTGGAATTTCTGTAGACTCACTTCTTTCTGATTTTAGAAGCTGTTCCAATAATTCAAAACTTTTCCATGGGTCTATATCACCACAAGTGAAAAAATCCGCCGCTGCATAACCATATTCAGGCCAAGTATGTATTGTCAAATGAGATTCAGCAATTATTACAGCACCTGAAACCCCCCAAGGATTAAAATGGTGAAATACAGAATCAACAATTGTAGCCTTTGCATTTAATGCTGAATCATTCATAAAATTTTCTATAAGATGTGGGTCTTTAAGTATACTCTCATCACAGTTATAGTATTCTACTAGTATATGTCTTCCTAGTGTTTCAAATTTCATTTCAATCCCAACTCCTTTTACATATTTATATGTACTATTGTATTTATCCAATAACACAATTTATTTTATAACGAGTATTGTATCTAAGTTTTTATCTTGCATATCAGTCAAATATGCATTACTCTTTTTTAAAAAAACAATATACTCCATAATTTCTTTTGTTATTAATTCTCCTGGAGTAACAATTGGTATGCCTGGTGGGTATGCCATTATTGATTCTCCACAAATTCTACCTATGCATGACTTAATATCTATGCTTTCTTTAGATGCATAAAAAGCTTCTCGCGGATTAAGCTCAATAGTTGGATTTATTTGAATCATATTAAACTCATTTAACTTGGTTTCTTTTCTATAATTTTTTTCAATTATAGAAAGAGCCTTAACCAATCTGTCAATATCTGATTTGTTGGTTCCAATAGACACAAGTGCCAAGATATTGTACAAATCGCCTAGTTCTACTTGAATTGAAAACTTTTTATACAACAAATCATACACTTCAAAACCAGTTAAATTTAACCCTTTTACATTTATACATAATTTAGTTTCATCTATAAATTTAACACCTTTTCTTTTTAATATTTCGGTAGACAAAACATCTATTCCATCTATTTTATTTAATCTAGCTTTTGCATATCTAGATAAATTTAATGCTTTTGATAATTGTTCTTCTCCATTTTCAACTAGGTTAACTCTTGCTCCATCTATACTTGCCATAAGTAAATAAGATGCAGATGTAGACTGTAACATGTTGATTGACTGAAGTACTTTTTCAACTCTTATATTTTCTCTATTCAATAAAAGTGCTGAAGATTGTGTCAATGCTCCTCCAGTTTTATGTATACTTACAGCCACCATATCTGCTCCTAAACTTATTGCAGAAGGAGGTAAATCTAAATGAAATGGAAAATGAGCACCATGAGCTTCATCTACTAATACTAAAAGATTATTTTTATGACATAATTCTATGATGCTCTCAAGGTCTGCACAAGCACCATAATAAGTTGGATTAAGTAAAAATAAAGCTTTTATATCGCAGTTTTTTTCTATTTCCTCTTCAACTTTATCAATAGTAATATTTAAACTTATACCTAATTGCTCATCAAATTCTGGTTGTATAAATATTGGTATTCCTCCACAAAGTATTAAAGCATTTATTACTGACTTATGAATATTTCTTGGTAGCAATACTTTTTCTCCTGGATTTATTACACTTAAAATCATTGCATGTATTGCTTGTGTAGTACCATTAGTTATAAAGAATGCTTCATCAGCCATATAAGCCTGTGCTAATAAATCTTGTGCATTTTTTATGACTCCAGTTGGATTAGATACATTATCCATAGTGGGTGATGAGTTTATATCCATTTTCATGAGATTTTCACCTAGATATTTATTTAATATATCTACACCTCTATTTTTCACATGTCCAGGTACATCAAAGCAAGCTATATCTCTTTTTGAATATTCTTTTAATGATTCCAATAATGGAGCACATTCATAGCTCAATTCAACTGCATTTGCGAACTCACTGTCCATGACTTTAAATTCATCCCCTCTCTATATTCTAATATTTTCATTGTTTTTATTTATTATTTCTATTTTTTATTTTTACTTTTATTAAACTCATGATATTTATTATATTAACAAACGAGTATTTTTACAAGTATTTTTTTATTTCATATCAAAAACCTATACCTTAGTGTTATCAATATTTATAAACTTTTATATTTTTTATTGTTTATATTAATTTTTTTTAAAATTAGTATTTGTAAACTTTCTTATTTTTAGTCAATTTCTTATTTTTATTTTTTTCAAGTTTTACTAACGCTTTAAGTTTAATATTTTTAATTAGTATGTATTCTATTACTAAACTTTTATACTATTTTTATTTTATATATTAAAATCCATAGTTTAGTGTAACTAAATAATTTTCATATTTGTAGATTTAAATTTTTTATAAAAATTATTAAAATTTAATCTAATACTATAGAATAAATTCTATTTATGCAAACAAAAATAGAGTAGTAAATAAATTCACTACTCTAGATTTATAGTATCATAACATTATAGACTTATAGCATTTTTTGTACATTCCTTTATATTTGCTACTTTACTCATAATTATAACTGTTAAAAGTTCTGAAACAGCCATACTTACCCATATTCCATTTACTCCAAATAACTTAGAAAAAACAAGTAGTATAATTGGCAACAGTAGGATTGAACGTAAAACGCCTATAATATTAGAATGTACTGGCATTTCTATCGCCTGATAATACATCATAGTTGTCAAATTCTTCCCAATCATAAGATAGGCTAAATTAGCCATATTAAGTGCAACATAGGCCATTAAAATAATTTCTCTATCACTTGTAAATATTTTTATAATTTCTTTTCCAAATAAAAAACATATTACTGTAAACATTATAGATACAAAGAAACTCATTTTTGTTGCCATATTATAATAGCCTAACATTTTTTTACTTTCTTTAGAACCAAAATTATAGCTTATAAGTGGTTGAACACCTAAAGTTATACCCATTAAGAGATTATAAATATTAGTAGTTACATAGTTTACTACAGCATAAGCAGAAAGACCTACATCTCCAACAACTCTTGTCAAAACTATATTATGTGCAAGTATAATTATTGAAAAAGCACTCTCTGCAAAGAATGAGGGAAATCCTATATTAAATAATTCTTTTAAAACATCCTTTTCTATCTTTGCTGAACCAAAAGATAACTTACCTTTTTTAAACATAAAATGAGGTAACATTATTAAAAGTGTGGATAGTTGACCTAAGCCACTTGCAATTGCTGCACTTTTTACACCAAATCCAAGCTTAAATATAAATAGATAATTTAAAGTTATATGAAATATTGTTCCTGACACAGTAGCTATCATAGCAAGTTTTGGTCTTCCATCATTTCTTAAAAAACTACAAAAAACAAGACCTAGCAAATTTGGTAGACAGAAAATAGCATAAAATGTTAAATATTCAGAAGATAATCCTACTAAATTTTCTGTTGCTCCCATAATTCTAACTATATGCTCTGAAAAAAGTATACAAATTATTGTAAGAGATAAACTACCTATTATTAAGATTTTTATCACTTGTCTAAATATATTTACAGCCCTTTCATCATCTCTAGAACCAAATTTTTTGGAAACTAGTACTCCTCCTCCAACTGCCATTAAACTGGATAATCCTAAAAATACCATTACAAGAGGCATTACTATACTAACAGCTGTAAGTGCTGAATCGCCTAGTCCTTTTCCCAAAAATATTCCATCTAATATTGTATTAAATGATGATACAAACATAGCAAGAGCTGATGGTATAGCATACTCTAAAAATTTTTTTGCCATTAAAAATCTCCCTCCCATAGATTATTATAATAAATATTATTTCACTATATAAAATACTAATCTATCCTCTGAGGGTAGAGTCAAGTTTTTTTGTATACTATTTTTTTCTTATTTCTAATTGAACCAATGTCTTTTCTTTTGTATCTGAATCTACTCTGGAAAGCATCCATATTTCATTAAAATTTCCAACAAGTTCTATATTATTATTCTTTGCATAATCTATTATTTTTTGATAATAATCATAGGCATTATTCCAATTATCATCATATATAATTGTTAAATATTCACCTGCTGGTAAAATATGCTCATTCTCATATTCTTCTCTTTCTTTAAAATCTACTATATCATCATATAATAATGCTTTACCTTCTTTGATTACTTTCTCATATGAAATACTACCTGAGATTATAGGATATACATCATTATACTTATCTTGAATGTGTAAAATAATATGTCTCAGATACATCTCAAGTTCCACTTCATCCTTTGAATTACATTTATATACATTTACTTTTCTTTCTTTATTGTATTTTATAAATACATTATTTAAATCATATTTTAACAGTTCATTTACTTTAAATTCTATATCATTTAGATAATTTTTCACATCTGATAGTTCTTTTATTTTATTTTCTATCATTTTATTTTGTCTATCAATTGTATTCATCATAGAATCAATTGAACTGTCTGAATCAATTAATTTTTTTATATCTTCAAGAGCCATCCCCATAATCTTACAGTACTTAATTACATCTATACTCATAAATTGTTCTCTTGAATAATACCTATATTTATTTTCTTGATTTACATATGCTGGTTTTAATATACCTACTTTATCGTAGTATCTTAGAGTTTTTATTGATAAATCAAAAAGTCTAGACACTTCTCCTATTGAAAAATATGTTTTTATATTATCCCCTCCCTTTATATTTTGCATTAAAATAGTACTACATTAACCTATAAATATCAATATAAAATTAATTGTATTTTTAATTAATTTTATATTGATATTTATATATTAAAAATAATAAAATAATGATAGAATTATAAAAAAATAAGAGAAGCTTTTAAAAGCTTCTCTTATTCCATCTCTGCTATAGGTATCGTTTTCCAATGTTTTCTTAAAATTGCTTCAACATTTTCTGAATCCTTTGCTCTCATAAACTTCACTGCCTCAATATGTTGATTATTGCTGTAAGTTAGCATTTTATACAATTCTTCTTCATTGTCGCTAGTATATGACTTTGACATAAAATTATATCTAAGAGAGTTCAACATATTTATTAACACCTGATTATCTGATTTTGCTATGTATATATCGTGAAATTCATTGCTTAGTTTTAAGTAGTTATTGTAATTTTTATACTTTATAGAGATAGCCATCATTTCTGTTAACTCGTCCATTTTTATTAAATCTGATTCAGTTAAATTTTCTAAAGATGAAGAGCCTGCTAACGCATCTAACATACCAATTACAGAGTATGTGTCTAGTTTTTCCTTTTCCTGAAACTCTTTTACCACAAATCCCTTATTAGGTATCTTTTCTAGTAAATTTTCACCTGCCAACCTCGTTAGTGCTTCCCTTGCTGGTGTTCTACTAACTCCAATAGAGTTACAAATTTCAGATTCAGTAATTCTCTGATTAGCTTCATACTCTCCATTTTGGATTTTTTTTGATATATAGTCATAGACTTGAGTTGTAAGTGGATCTACTTTCATAAGACACTCCTCCATATTAAGATTATAAAAGTTAAATCTCCCTACAACTTCAGTAGAGAGGTTTTGTTTTATCTTACTTATCTATATAATATCATAACTTCTATATTTTTTACACTTCTTTGTATATTTTGAAATACTAAAATTTTTATGATAATTTAAAACAAAAATGTAGCAAAACCTTTGATAAATCAAAATTTTTGCTACATTTTTATTTTTAACTTAAATTATTATACTTAAAATACACTAAAAATAATAAATGATTTAGAATCCATATGGATTTTTAATTCATTGTTTTCTATCTGTATATTTTTATTTATATTTTTAAGATTATACTTTATAGGTATTTCCTCTATAAAGTTACCTTCTATATTTAATGATATATTTTCAGGATTGTTACTTCTATTTATTAAAATCAGTATCCTATCATTATATTCATTAAATCTTATAAATGCAAACACATTGTCATTTTTAGTATATATAAATTCTGTTTCTCCAGAACTTAAAATTTTATTTTTATTTCTGATTTTTATAATATTTTTATAAAAATTTAACATATCTTCATCTTCATTTTTCCATGGATATGTTCTTCTATTGTCTGGGTCTACATCTCCACAAAGACCTGCCTCATCTCCATAGTATATATATGGTACTCCTTCAAATGTCATCTGCGTAGCTACAGCAAGTTTCATCAAATCTATATCATTATTTAATTCAGTTTTAGCTCTTGTGACATCATGTGTTCCAATTAAATTTAAATTAGACTTAAATGATTCTTCTGGATAATTTTCTTTAATTTGCATATATTTATTGCTAAGTTCATATGAATTAATTTCTCCTTTTAAAAATGAAAACATATTATTTCTAAATGGATATCCCATAACAGAATCTAATTCTTCACCTAATAAATAGCTTCTTCTTTGACCATAACTAATCTTATTTGAGGCATCTTCCCATACTTCCCCTATAAGTATAGAGTCATTATCAGCTTCTTTTAGTTGCTTTCTCAGCTCTCTTATAAACTCAGTTGGCAGTTCATCTGCAACATCCAATCGCCATCCTTTAATCCCCATATTCATCCATTTGTTTATGACACTATCCTTGTCATATATTATATAATCCATATAGCTTTTTTCTAATTCATTTGTATTTGGCAAGGTCTTTATATCCCACCAACTTTTATATTTATGAGGAAATTCTTCAAACACATACCATGAATAATATGGTGATTCTTTTGATTGATATGCACCTAAACTATCATAATTTCCATACATATTAAAATACTTACTATCTGCTCCAGTGTGACTAAAAACACCATCAAGTACTATTGATATATCTTTTTCTTTTGCTTTATCAATTAATTCTTTAAATGTATCTTCATCTCCAAACATAGGGTCAATCTTTTTATAATTTCCTGTGTCATACTTGTGATTACTAGAAGCTTCAAATATAGGACTCAGATATAATATACTCACTCCTAATTTTTTTAGATACCCAAGTTTATTAATTATTCCCCTTAAATTTCCACCATGAAAATCCCATCTTATAATATCCCCTCTATTATCCTTTATGTACATAGGTATATCGTCCCAATTGCCATATATAAAGCTGTTTTTTTTAGGATTATCAACCTTCCCATTACGATTTCCATTGTTAAATCTATCTACAAATATATGGTAAAGTACTCCTTCTTTGTACCAGTTTGGCACTTTAAAGTCTCTATAAACAGTAATTTGATATTTATTGATATCATTATAATTATATTCACAAGTGTATCCATTTTCTCTATTCTTTCCATAGAATACAGTCTTTTTCTCACCATTTATTTCAGCAATCACTTTAAAATAATAAAAATAAACACCAGTTGTATCAAATTTTCCAACCTTACAATAAAAATACTTTCTAAGTGTATTATTGTTTAATTCTTCATTTAAAATTATTGTTTTTGATTCATCTTCTTTGTTTATTTCTAGGGAAATAGACTCAACATTATATCCTTCATTTACTTTGACATTAATCATCAATTCTTCATCAAATTTTAAAGCTCCAAACGGAGCCTTAAAATTTTTATCCCAAGAGTTATATTCTATTATGTTTTGCATTTATAATCACACCCTTTTAAACCAAATGTCTTTTGCATATTCAGAAATTGTTCTATCAGAAGAAAAAAATCCTGAATTAGCTATATTAACCAAAGACATTGTATTCCATTTTTCTTTATCACGATATAGTTTGTTTATATTTGCTTGAGCTTGCCCATAATTTTCAAAATCCCTCAATACAAAGTATTCATCATTGTAAGTGGTAAGTGAATTATAAATACTTCTACCTTCTTCACCTAGGTTAGGAATAAATCCATTTATTAAGTCATCTACTACTCTTTTTATATCCATGTTAGAATGATACAAGTCAAGTGAAGAATATCCACCAAACTTATTATAATTAAGTACTTGCTCTGCACTAAGTCCAAATAAAAACATATTTTCTTTTCCTACTTGTTCACATATTTCTACATTTGCACCATCTAATGTTGCTAAAGTTATAGCACCATTCATCATAAACTTCATATTACTTGTTCCTGATGCTTCTTTTGTTGTCGTTGAAATTTGTTCACTCACATTTGCTGCTGGTATTATTATCTCTGCTAATGATACACCATAATTCTCTATAAATACGACTTTTAACTTGTCCTTTACTCTAACATCATTATTTATAGTACTTGCAACTGAATTTATAAATTTAATTATGCACTTGGCTAAATAATATCCTGGTGCAGCTTTTGCTCCAAATATAAAAGTTCTTGGGTCAATATTTAAATTAGGATTGTCAAGTAATTCATGATACATATGGAGTACATTAAAAATATTCAATAGCTGCCTTTTATAAGCATGCAACCTCTTAACCTGAACATCAAATATAGAATTAGGGTCGATATTTAAATCGTATTTATCATTTATAAAATTTGCTAAATTTACTTTATTATTGTATTTTATATCATCAAGTCTTTTTAAAACAGAAGAATCATTTTTAAATTTTTCAATATTCTTTAGCTGTAAAGTATCTGTTTTCCATGAATCACCAATTAAATCTGTTATTAAATTGCTAAGTTGCGGATTTGAACTTATAAGCCATCGTCTATGTGCAATTCCATTAGTTTTATTGTTAAATTTATTTGGTTCGTCTTGATAAAAATCTTTTAAAACTTCTGTTTCAAGAATTTGAGTATGAAGCTTAGCAACTCCATTTACACTGTGACTTGTTACAATACATAAATTTGCCATATTTATGTTGTCCCAGTCTATTATACTCATTCTTCTTATTTTATCTTGGTCATATCCTTTATTATTTAATTCTTCTACATACCTTCTGTTTATTTCTTCTATTATCATATAAATTCTTGGTAATAACTCTTTTATCATACTTACAGGCCACTTTTCCATTGCTTCTGACATTATAGTATGATTAGTATAAGATACTGTTTTTTTAGTTATCTGCCATGCTTCATCCCAAGATAAGCCTTCTTCATCAAGTAAAATTCTCATAAGTTCTGGTATACACAAGGTAGGATGTGTATCATTTATATGAATTGCCACCTTATCAAATAAATTACTGATGTTTAGTTTATTCTTTTTATACTTCCTTATTATATCTTGTACACCTGCACTTACAAAGAAATACTCTTGCTTCAGTCTCAATAATTTTCCTGCATAATTTGAATCATCAGGATACAACACCTGTGAAATTTCTTCAGTATAGTACTTGTGTTTTAGAGCCTCTTCATAACTTCCTGAATAATTTAGAGCATTTGAAGTAAGTTCTCCAAAGTCTCTTTTTGGTATCTCACTTTTAAATAATCTTAAAGTATTGATACACTGATTTTGGTATCCGATTATTGGTATATCATAAGGCATTGCCATTACAGGAAGATAGTTTTTATGGACTACTTTTAAATGGCTTCCCTCCTTAATCAACTCTACTTCTCCACCAAACTTTACCATCGTCGCTTCATTTGGTCTTACAGTTTCCCATGCATAACGTCCTTCTGTAAGCCAGTTATCAGGTACTTCGACCTGATAACCATTTACAAATTTTTGTTCAAATAAACCGTATTTATATCTAATTCCATATCCTTGACCACTTATGTTCAAAGATGCCATAGAATCTAAAAAACATGCTGCTAATCTTCCAAGACCACCATTCCCTATGGCTGGGTCTACCTCAGCTTTGATTAAATCATCTAAGTTAATTCCTAATTCTAGTAATCCTTCTCTAACTTCTTCTTCAATATTTAAATTTAGTAAATTAGATTTTAATTGTCTTCCTATTAAAAACTCTAGACTAAAATAATAAACCTCTTTTTTCTTATCTAATTTCGTAGCAACCCATTTTTTTGCTATTTCATCTTTCAGTAGACTACATAATACATTTAACAATTGTTCATCAGTAGCTTCCTTGATAGACTGTGCATATAAGCTATACATTTTCACTTCAAATTTTTGCTTGAATTTCTTTTTGCTTATTGTTACCAAAAAAACCACTCCTTTAATCACATATGTCTCTATATGTTTCTATATACTCCTTAGCTGATTTTTTCCAACTATTATCAGTATTCATTGCATTCTCAACTACTTTAATCCATTTTTCTTTATCTTTAAAAACTTTAATTGCATTTTGCAAACAGAAAAACATCTCATGAGCATTGTAATTTTTAAAACTAAATCCATTACCTTCTCCAGTAAATTGATTGTAAGGTATTACAGTATCTTTAAGTCCTCCAGTTTCTCTAACTACTGGTAAAGAACCATATCTCATAGCTAGCATTTGACCTATACCACAAGGTTCAAATAGTGATGGCATCAAGAATATATCACTTGCAGCATAAATTTGTTGAGCCAACGATGCATTGAATGTAATTCTAGCAGATACTTTATCTGAAAAATTAGAATCATAATAATTAAACATTGATTGATATTGATGTTCCCCAGTTCCTAAAATGACAATTTGTAAATCTTCCCTCATAAGCTCAGGCATCATATAGGCTATTAAATCAAATCCTTTTTGAGAAACTAGTCTTGAAACTATCCCTATTAATGGAATAGATGAATCCTTTTTTAATCCTAATATATCTTGTAATCTTAATTTATTTTCCAATTTTTTCTCAATAGAATTTACATTGTAATTGACAAATATATCCTTATCTTTCTCAGGGTTATTCAGGTCATAATCTATGCCATTTAATATCCCTTTTAATTTGCCTGATTCCTTTCTAAGCAAACCATCTAATTGTTCTCCATAAAAAGATGTTTGTATCTCATTTGCATAAGTAGGACTAACAGTTATAACTTTATCTGCAAAATTTATTCCAGCTTTCATAAAATTTATTGAACCATAATACTCTATATCTCCATTATCAAAATATTTTTCAGGTAAATCTAATATATCATTTAAGACATACTTATCAAATACACCTTGATATTGTAGATTATGTATAGTATACATAGTTTTTATATTTTTATACCCCTCAAGGGTTGCATATCTCTCTTTTAAAATTAATGGCAACATACCTGTGTGCCAATCATTTATATGTATTACATCTGGATAAAAGTCAATTCTACTTATAGCTTCTAAGACAGCATCTGTAAAGAATGTATATCTTTCTGCATCATCTCCATACCCATAAATACTCTTTCTCTCATCTTCTCTTCTAAAATAAAATTCATTGTCTATAAAATAAAATTTAACACCATCTAGTTCCATTTCTAAAAGACCACAATATTGATTTCTCCATCCAACGCGTACACTAAAAACGGCTATTTCTTTTAATTGATCTTTTAAATAACTTGGTATAGTTGAATATTTAGGCATTATTACCCTTACATCTACACCTTCTTTTTTTAATTCTTTAGGCAATGCATAAGATACATCTCCTAATCCTCCAGTTTTAGCAAAGGGCCAACACTCTGCTGTTACATAAAAAACCTTCACTAGCTATTCCCCCTTCTAAAAAATATTTTTATATATTCGTATTTTTTTCTACTACAATAGGATATTTTTCATCTCCTTTTAACTCTTTTCCTTTTGATACACTTGTATTTTTATCTAGTATTGCATTATATAGTTTTGCATTTGACTTTATTACACAATTTTGCATTACTATTGAGTTTTCTATAACTGTTCCTTTTTCAACATTAACTTTTCTAAATATAATGCTATCTTTTACAGTACCTTCTATTAAGCAACCTGATGCTATAAAACTATTTTCTACCTTTGCACTATCTGTGTAAATTGTAGGTGACTCATTCTTTTCTTTAGTAAATATTTTTCTTTCAGAATACAGTAATTCATCAGCCACTTCTATTTCTAATAAATCTTTGCTCATTTGAAAATATGATTCAACAGAATTTACACATTTCAAATATCCTGTATACTCATAAGCTCCTATTTTCATATTTTCTGCTTCTTCAACAATGAACTCTTCTAAATAACAATAATTCCCTTTATTTACAATATTATATATACATTCTACAAAATCTTCACGTTTCATAATATATGTTTCCATACATATATTTGCTCTAGGGAATTTTCCTAAATTATTTCCTACATTTATTACTCTGTTATTACTATCTAAGTTTAAGGTTAGATTACCAGCAAAATCTTTATTTGCATTGTTTACATTTTTATATATTATAGTTATATCATTATGAGATTTTTTATGGTACTCCAAAGCCTGAGAGTAATCTAGGTTACATAACATATAACTTGGAGCTATTAAAATATATTCTTCTTCACTTTTCTCTATATAATCAAGATTAGCTAGTATTGTGTATATATCTCCTTCTCTATGTGAGTAAGTATTTCTATACTTAGTATTTTCTGGGCTAAAAATTGATAAACCACCCTTTTTTCTACTTAAATCCCAATCTTTTCCACTACCTATATGGTCTGTCAATGATCTATACTTTTCTTTTGCGAATATTCCAACTTTTGTGATTCCTGAATTTATCATATTAGATAGAGCAAAATCTATTATTCTATATCTTCCAGCTATTGGTGTAGAAGCTATCGGTCTTCCATAATTAAGTTTATTTATTGCAGGGTCTCCTTTTTTGTTTAAATTTATTATACCTAAACATTCATTTCTCATCTTAAAGACCTCCTTCTATTAATACGCATCTAGGCTCTATATTTTCATATTCAGAAACTACATTTATCTCACTATTTACATTTTTTATCTGAACATTGTCATTTATAGTTGCACATTCACCTATCATAGCTTTTTCTATAGTTACATTTTCTCCTATTACAACATTTGGCATGATTACTGAATCAATTACTTTACTTCCTTTTCCAACAACAACTCCATGTGATAATACAGAGTTTCCTACTTCTCCTAAAATTCTACAACCATCAGCTATCATTGATCTATGAACATTTGCACTTTTGCCTATATATTGAGGAGGCATTGCCATTGTATTTGTATATATCTTCCATTTAGGGTCTGATAAATCCAGTGTTTCTGGAGATTTAATTATATCCATATTTGCATCCCATAAACTTTGTATAGTTCCTACGTCTCTCCAATACCCTTTAAATGGATATGCATACATTCCAACATTATCCTCTAACATTTTAGGTATTAAATTCTTTCCAAAATCATCATAATTTATATCTGAATTTTTTTCTGCTTCTTTAAAATAACTTCTCAACATTTTCCAATCAAATATGTATACTCCCATAGATGCCAAATTACTTTTAGGTTCACCTGGCTTTTCTTCAAATTCATAAATACTTGAATCTTCATTTGTATTCATTATGCCAAATCTAGAAGCTTCATCCCAAGGTACTTCAATTACTGCAATCGTAGCCTTAGAGCCTTTTTCTTTATGAAATTTTAGCATTTTACTATAATCCATCTTATATATATGGTCACCAGATAATATTAATACATATTCTGGATTATAGGTATCTACAAAATCCATATTCTGATATATAGCATGTGCTGTACCATTATACCAATTTCCCTCTTTTTCATTCATGAATGGTTGTAATACATATACTCCACCATTTATTCTGTCTAAATCCCAATGACTTCCCATACCTATATGAGAATTTAATATCAGTGGTCTATATTGAGTTAAAACACCTACAGTATCTATACCAGAATTTGAACAATTACTTAAAACAAAGTCAATAATTCTGTACTTTCCTCCAAATGATACAGCTGGTTTTGCAATTCTCTTTGTGAAAACTCCAAGTCTTGAACCTTGCCCCCCTGCCAAAATCATAGCTAACATCTCTTTTTTCATTTAATGACACTCCCCTCATCTAGTAATTAATATTTATAATTGCATTTTTACCTTTATAAACTTTTAGTCAATAAATGTTGTGTATAAATTTTGCCCAAATGATAATGTAATAAGAGTAAAATAATATAAACTATACAATTTCTATAATGTATACCCCATAATTACTTTATTGAAGTATACATTATTTTCCATAAGTGCTATAGTACTTATAATATTCAATTCCTAGTTAGAAAATAATATAAACATTTATTTTATAGATATAAAAAATATTTTTTATAAATCAATTTATATCATACAAACATACTTAAATTTTTATGCTTTTTTGATTTGATAATAATAGAACATAATATGACATGATTATCTAAAAATCTTTAAATAATTACTAGCTAATTTTATTTTTTGTTATTTGCTCATCTATGATTAAATCAGTGAATTATAAAATTTTAGTTCTATTGTTAGACATATTCATTATGTTTGATATTTTTATAACTATATATGTTATCAATATAAATATCCAAATTAAAGTTACTTTCTTTTCCTATATGTTTTATTTAATATTATATAACACTTTTTACATTAGTAAAGGGTAAATTGTATAAAAATTCTGTTAATTTATTTTTAAAATCGCGTTTTATAAATAAAAACAAAGAAGAAGACCTAAAAAACTATAAGTCTTCTTCTTTTCAATGTGCATTCTATACTATATTTAATTAATTCGACATTTAATTTCCATTTCCTTCCTACTATAAAAAACTCTTTTATTTTTTTAATGAATCATTTCCACTAAATGCATCTTTTACATCTAATATATCATTTTTATCATCACTCATGACTTCTTTTATTCCTTTGAATGTTCCTAAGAAATTAACTGCTTCTGAAGGTAAAACCAATTTTGTTGACTTACCTTCAGCCATTTTTTCAAGTGCTTCCATAGATTTTAATGCTAAGATATTATTGTCAATGTCAGACTCTTTCATAGCTGAAAATACTAATTTCAAACCTTCTGCAGTAGCCATTTGAGTTCTTTTAATCATTTCAGCTTCACCTTGTGCTTTAGCAATAGCTGTTTGTCTTATAGCCTCAGCTTCACCTTCTGCTACCAATATAGCAGACTCTTTTTCTCCTTCTGCTACACGTACCATAGCTTCTTTTCTTGCTTCTGCTGTTAATATAGCAGATTGTTTTTCTCCTTCTGCTTGTAATATAGCAGCTGACTTATTACCTTCTGCTTGAAGTATTGCTTCTCTTCTTTCTCTTTCCGCTCTCATTTGCTTTTCCATCGCAACTTGAATATCATGAGGAGGCATTATGTTCTTTAACTCTACTCTATTTACTTTTATTCCCCATTTATCTGTTGCTTCATCAAGGATTGTTCTCATTTTTACATTTATTATATCTCTTGATGTTAGTGTTTCATCTAAATCAAGTTCACCAATTATATTTCTTAAAGTTGTAGCTGTTAGATTTTCAATAGCAGCTATTGGATTTGCTATTTCAAATACATATCTAACTGGGTCTGTAACTTTATAATATACAACTGTATCAATCTGCATAGTTACATTATCTTTAGTTATAACTGGCTGAGGTGGGAAATCTATTACAATTTCTCTCAAGTCAATCACATATGCCATTTTATCTAAAAATGGTATCAAGAAATGTACTCCTGTTTCAGCCACTTTTTGAAACTTACCAAGTCGCATTATTATACCTACTTTAGATTGTTTTATTACTCTTATACAAGTTAAACTTATTGCTACTACTACTATTATTAATACAATACTTAAAACAACTTTCATGCCCATAAATATATCCTCCTTTTATTTTATTGATTCGTCACACTAGTTGCAGAATTTACTTTTTTAACAACTAGTTTTACCCCTTCTATTTTTAATACTTCTACTGTAGAACCCTTATCAATCTTTTCATCATCTATAGAAATAGCAGTCCATGTTTCATGTTCAACTACAACTAAACCAGTTTGATTTGGAGAAATTTCCTCTGTAACAACACCTTTTTTAGATATCATTGCTTGTAAATTGGTATTAGATTTATAAGTTTTATCTTTTTTTACAATTTTCTTAGTAGCTACAACTAACATAGCTATAGAAATTACAGCAAATATTAAAACTTGTAAAAATATACTCTTTATAAAAGTACTTAAAAATATAAGTATTACTGCTCCCACACTAAACCATATTAGTGTTAAGCTTGGAGTCAACATTTCTGCTATTCCAAATAAGACTGCTACTATTAACCATATCAACTTCATACTATCTACCCTCTTTTCATATGAATTATCAAACACTATATAAATCATATTCTTTATACAATATATTTGAATATGATTTTAAACAATCAACCAAAAACCAATAAAATAAGTCAATTTGAGATTAATTTAATAGTATTATATCAGCATACTTTGTTAAAGTTGTTACAAAGTAGTATCAAATATTAGTAATTAAATAATCAAAAACTTGTTCATTGTTAACGAAATGTTACTTATTAAATCTGTTGCATTTACTGTATACATACTTTTTCCTAACTTATCTCCTATATAACCATGTACATATGCTCCACTCACTGTAGCTTCAAGTATATCCATACCTTGACCTACAAAAGAAGTAATCATACCAAGTAAACAGTCTCCCATTCCACCAGTTGCCATACAACTATTTCCTGTAGGATTTATATATGTTTCTTTACCATCTGTTATGATAGTTTGATATCCTTTTAAAAGGACAACTACATTGTATTTTTGAGCAAATTCTTTTGCCACATCTACTCTATGTTCTCTTATATACCCAATTGAGTCACCTGTCAACCTGGCCATTTCTCCCAGATGTGGAGTAATTACAAACTTATTTTTCCACTCTAAAAACTTATAGCATCTATCCTTCATAACATTTAATCCATCTGCATCCAATATTATTGGACAACTAGAGTTTTCTACTACTCTAAGTAATCTCTCAAAAGTTTTGTGATTATCTCCCATTCCTGGACCAAAACCAATTGCATTGCTAGAGCTCAATAGTTTATCAACTCTCTCTTCTTCAAAATTTACAGTCATTGCTTCAGTGAGTCTAATAGATACTTTTTCTTGTACATCTTTACTACTAATCAAAGTTACAAGACCACTTCCACTTTTAACAGCAGATTCAGTTGCTATGAAACTAGCCCCATAAAATCCTTTTGAGCCTGCAACTATAGATACTTTTCCAAAATCACTTTTAAATCCATTCTTATCTCTTCTTCTAATATTATTTTTTACAAAACTCTCATCAGTTATGAATTCATCATTATGGTATTTTCTTGTAATAAAATCTGGAATACCTATTTTTTCTACAATTACATCCCCAATAAGTGAGTTTACATCATAATTTAAAAAACCTCTTTTATAAAACTCAAAACTAATTGTTTTTTTTGCTTTAATACAAATTCCAAGTATACTTCCTTTGTCACTATCTATACCAGATGGTATATCTATAGAATATGTATTTTTGCTGTTATCATTTACTATATCAATTACTTCTTTAAAAATACCAGTTATTTCTCTCTTTAGTCCTGTTCCAAATATTGCATCTATTACAACATCACTTTTAGATACTGCTTCCTTAAACATTGTTAAATTTTTATTTTTAATTATACTCTGTTTTTCTGTTTCAATAATTTCATCTACTTTATTTTTATTTATATAGTCATTATATTCCTCGCTTAAATCATTTTTATCAATATTTATAATATTAATCCCCATATTTAAAAGTATATTATAATTGATTTTAGAACATTCACTTAGTTTCTTGATATTACCAATTAAAAAGACATTTACATTTTTTTCTTTTAGCTTTAAATGTCTTGCTATTCCAAGACCATCTCCACCATTATTTCCAACACCACATACAATTGTATAATCATTATATATATCTATATCCATGTTTCTCATTGCAGATATTACTGCATTTTCCATCAATACAATCATTGGAATTCCCAATTCTTCTACGCATGCATTATCAACACTTCTACTTAAATTCGCTGTACCTATCAACACATATCATCACTCCTATAAAATTAAATACTTCCTAAAATATTTAAATAAAAACATATAAATATCTACTGAAGTCTTTTTAATCTTGTAAACATTTTGAATAAAAACATCAAAAATAAGATTCCTAAAAATAATTAAAAAAATAATAAAAATTCTGAATTGAAATAATCATTCAATTTATTATATCATATAATTTTGGTCATTATATTACTTCAAAATCTATTTTCATTAATTCTATAAAAAGTTTACCTTTTGCTCAATTTGTTTCTAAAATCCAAATGAATTTTAATTTTTATTTATAAATTAAAAGTTAAGAAAACTACCCAATCCTATACATAAAACTTTTTTTATTCGAACTCAATTTTCTGACAATTTAATAATTTTTCAAAATTTATTGTTGACTTTTATTTTTTACTGTATTAAACTAATTACTATACAAAATATAAAACAAAATTTTCAAAATTATTAAATTAAAAGGAGAGGTAAATATGAAGACTTTATTAAACAAACAAGTACGATTTTTTAGTAGCCAATTTAGTTAGGGTTTGTAGCTAAGTTAAGACAAATTGTCATAACATAGATACAGACCCCTTAGGATTACCATTTTTAAGGATTGTATCTATGTTGGCTATAGTGATTGTTGTTAAAGTTTTTATTTTATCATCATATTATAGAGAGCCACATGGATTATACTGTGTGGCTCATTCGTGTTTTTGCCATACAGTTATATGTACTGTGTGGTTTTTTTATATCCAAAATTTAATTTTCAATTATATTTAAAAAATTATTTTAAAATATTTTCAAAGGGGTGTTTTATTTATGTCAGGTATTATATCTGTAATGACGCAAAGTTTAATTTTATCAATCATGGCACTGGGGGTTTATATAACTTACAAAATCTTAGATTTTCCCGATATGTCTGCTGATGGTAGCTACACAATGGGAGCTTCTATTGTAGCATTTTCTCTTACTAATGGGATTTCTCCTATAGTAGCAACTTTAATGGCTATTTTATGTGGTTGTATTGCTGGTCTTGTAACTGGTATACTTCACATTAAATTTAAAATATCTAACTTACTTTCTGGTATTTTAGTTATGGGAATGCTCTACTCTATCAACCTAAGAATAATGGGAAAATCAAATATCCCACTATTTAGTTTTAAACATTTATTCAATGGAGAAATATCTCCTATAGTTTTAGCTCTAGCATTTGTACTTATCTGTAAAGTACTTTTGGATTTATTCTTAAAGACAGGTCTTGGATACACTCTAAAAGGTGTTGGTGACAACTCTCAAATGATTAAATCTTTGGGTATAAACATCGGTTCTATAAAAATATTAGGGCTTATGATTTCAAATGGACTTATAGCTTTATCTGGTAGTTTGATGGCTCAATTCTTAGGATTCTCAGACGTAAATATGGGTATCGGAACTTTAGTACTTGGAATTGCATCTATCATAATTGGTATTACATTATTTAAGAAATTTACTTTTATTAAAAATACTACTGCAATAATTGTTGGTTCTTTCATATACCAATTCACTATATACTTTGCAATGAGTTTAGGTATGTTATCAACTGATTTAAAACTAATAACTGCCATAGTTATAATAGCTTTCTTAGCTACTGGTAACTTAAATATCTCACTAAAAAAAACAAGTGCAAGGCTAGTACCAAAAATAAATCTGAAAAAAGAGGTGTTATAGATGTTACAAATTAAAAATATTTCAAAGAGTTTCCCAAATCCATATGGTCAACCTAATACTATATTTGAAAATTTATCCCTTAGTATAGAAGACGGTGAATTTGTAAGTATCATAGGTAGTAATGGAACTGGTAAATCTACTTTATTAAATATAATATCGGGATTATTAAAAGAATCCTCTGGTGAAATCACTCTAGATAATACTAATATAACAAATTTAGCTGAACACAAAAGAACTCAAATAGTAAGTAGAGTTTTTCAAGACCCAAGCTTAGGAACTTGTCCTTCTATGACAGTTAGAGAAAATTTATCTTTGGCTCTTAATAAGGGGAAATTGCTAAATTTAAAGAGATGTCTCCGTCATAAAACAAATGACTTAGAGCACTTACTTGAAGGAATTTCTCTAGATTTAAAAAAATACTTAGATATCAAAGTACAATATCTTTCAGGAGGTCAAAGACAATCACTTTCACTAATTATGTCTAGTTTAGCAAGCCCTAAGATTCTATTATTAGATGAGCATACAGCAGCACTTGACCCAAAGACATCAAATGAAGTAATTGAATTAACTGATAAAATTATAAGAGAAAAAAATATAACTACACTTATGGTAACTCACAACTTAAAGCATGCACTTCAATATGGAGATAGATTGATAATGCTCCATAAAGGTGAAGTGGTCTTAGATGTAAAGGGAAAAGAAAAAGAAGAATTAACAGTTGAAGAAATCTTAGAAAAATTTGAATATGCTGTTTAAAAGTATGTATTATGATAATTTAATTTTAGCTTAGTTACAAATTAGTTTATTTATAAAATAATTGTAAAATCATAATATTTTTAGCAATACTACAATAATTCATATGAATATATGAACATATATAACAATAAAATTTTTGAGGGGGATATAAAAATGATTAATAAAAAAAGATTGGTAAGTTTAATTTTAGCTGGTACTCTTGGAATATCTATGCTCACTGGATGTTCTCAAAATGGAGGCTCAGATGCTTCAAAAGACAATGAAAAAACAGACAAGAAAGAAATAAAAAATATAGGAATCACTCAATTAGTAGAACATCCATCTTTAGATAAGGCAAAACAGGGATTCATAAAAGCACTAGAAGATAAAGGTTATAAGGATGGAGATAATATAAAAATAGACTTCCAAAATGCACAAAATGATATGCCTACTACACAAAGTATTGCAAGTAAATTCGTATCTGATAAAAAAGATTTGATATATGCTATATCTACACCTTCAGCTCAAGCAGCTTATAATGCTACTAAAGATATACCTATAATCATGACTGCTGTTACAGACCCTGTAGAGGCTGGCTTGGTTAAATCTCTTGAAAAACCAGGTGGAAACGTTTCAGGTACATCAGATTATCTTTCAATTGATAAAACACTTGAATTGGTTAAAACTTTAACTCCAAAAGCAAAGAAAATAGGCGTTATATACAATACTAGTGAAGTTAATTCAAAAATACAAGTTGATTCTCTACATGATTATGCTAAGAAAAATAATTATGAAGTTGTTGAAAAAGGAATCAGTTCTTCAAGTGAAGTTAACCAAGCTATTTCTAGTTTAGTTGGCAAAATAGATGTTTTATATGTTCCTACTGATAATTTAATAGTTTCTTCTATGCCTATAGTTTCTAAAGTAGCTAACGAAAACAAAATACCTATAATAGCTTCTGAAGAAGGCTCTGTATCATCTGGTGCTTTAGCTTGTTGTGGAATAGACTATGAAAAACTAGGTTACAAGGCTGGAGAACTTGCTATTGAAGTGTTAGAGGGTAAATCTGTTGGTGATATACCTGTTGCTATGTTAGATGAAACTGAAATAATAATCAATGAAGATACACTAAAAGCACTTGACATGCAAAAGCTATCAGCAGATAATATAAAGTATATAAAGTCAGATAAAAATGCAAAATCTGCAGAGTAAAATGTAGTAAATTCAAAAAAGTAGGTAATATGAAAACTTTATATAGTAAGTACTCTTATCCACCCTAACCCTTTGAAAATTGTACTTATTGTAGCAATTTATTGCATATAAAGTTATTCATTTTCCATAAAGTCGTCTATTTTGACGACAGATTATGAAAGTTATATAACTTTCTAATCATTATTTGAGCTGTCTAAATAGAAATTTAAATTTCTTAGACAGCTTTTTTTTATAAATTTTAATATCTACAGCTTTATCTTCATTCCACATTTTTCTTTAATTAAATATTTTTTCACAAAATTCCCATTCAATTTATAAGTTTAGGATAACGTTTTTTCCAATTGATACATTTTCTTTTAAAAATTCCAAGTATACACTATGTAGTATCTTAATTAAATTTAGCAGTTGACTTTTATTATTGTATAATTTATAATTTATAACAAGTCAAGAATACATATAATTTTCTGACTAATTAAAATATTAAAAGGGAGAGATAATTATGAATACTTTATTAAACAATAAAAAATATTATTATTACTATAGCCACTATTTCTAGGGTTTGTACCTACGTTTTAACATAGATACAGACCCCTTAAGACTAGCAAAACTTTGGGATTGTATCTATGTAGGCTATATTGTTTATAGAGTTTTCATTTAACTATATAAGAGCCACATAGATTATACTATGTGGCTTATTCGTGTTTTTACCACATAGTTGTTTATACTATGTGGTTTTTTTATATACAAAATTAACAAATAATTAAAATTATAAAAATATTTTTAAAGGAGTGTTTTATTTATGTCAGGTATTATATCTGTAATGACGCAAAGTTTAATTTTATCAATCATGGCACTGGGGGTTTATATAACTTACAAAATCTTAGATTTTCCCGATATGTCTGCTGATGGTAGCTACACAATGGGAGCTTCTATTGTAGCATTTTCTCTTACTAATGGGATTTCTCCTATAGTAGCAACTTTAATGGCTATTTTATGTGGTTGTATTGCTGGTCTTGTAACTGGTATACTTCACATTAAATTTAAAATATCTAACTTACTTTCTGGTATTTTAGTTATGGGAATGCTCTACTCTATCAACCTAAGAATAATGGGAAAATCAAATATCCCACTATTTAGTTTTAAGCATTTATTCAATGGAGAAATATCTCCTATAGTTTTAGCTCTAGCATTTGTACTTATCTGTAAAGTACTTTTGGATTTATTCTTAAAGACAGGTCTTGGATACACTCTAAAAGGTGTTGGTGACAACTCTCAAATGATTAAATCTTTGGGTATAAACATCGGTTCTATAAAAATATTAGGGCTTATGATTTCAAATGGACTTATAGCTTTATCTGGTAGTTTGATGGCTCAATTCTTAGGATTCTCAGATGTAAATATGGGTATCGGAACTTTAGTACTTGGAATTGCTTCTATCATAATTGGTATTACATTATTTAAGAAATTCACTTTCATTAAAAATACTACTGCAATAATTGTTGGTTCTTTCATATACCAATTCACTATATACTTTGCAATGAGTTTAGGTATGTTATCAACTGATTTAAAACTGATAACTGCCATAGTTATAATAGCTTTCTTAGCTACTGGTAACTTAAATATCTCACTAAAAAAAAACAAGTACAAGGCTAGTACCAAAAATAAATCTGAAAAAAGAGGTGTTATAGATGTTACAAATTAAAAATCTTTCAAAGAGTTTCCCAAATCCATACGGTCAACCTAATACTATATTTGAAAATTTATCAATTGACATAGAAGACGGTGAATTTGTAAGTATCATAGGTAGCAATGGAACTGGTAAATCCACTTTATTAAATATAATATCGGGTCTTATAAAAGAATCTTCTGGTCAAGTATTATTAAATAAACACAATTTATCTAATTTGGCTGAACATAGAAGAACTCAAATAGTAAGTAGAGTTTTTCAAGACCCAAGTTTAGGAACTTGTCCCTCTATGACAGTTAGAGAAAATTTATCTTTGGCTCTTAATAAAGGTAAGTTATTAAATCTAAAAAAATGTCTTCGTTATAAAAGAGATTTTCTAGAAAATTTATTAGAAGGAGTTTCTCTAGATTTAAAAAAATACCTAGACGTACAAGTACAATTTTTATCAGGAGGTCAAAGACAATCACTTTCACTAATTATGTCATGCTTAACAAGTCCTTCAGTTTTATTACTTGATGAGCATACAGCAGCTCTTGACCCAAAGACATCAAATGAGGTAATTGAATTAACCGATAAAATTGTAAGAGAAAAAAATATAACTACACTTATGGTAACTCACAACTTAAAGCATGCTCTTCAATATGGAGATAGATTAATTATGCTCCATAAAGGTGAAGTGGTCTTAGATGTAAAGGGAAAAGAAAAAGAAGAATTAACAGTTGAAGAAATCTTAGAAAAATTTGAATATGCTGTTTAAAAGTATATATTATGATAATTTAATTTTAGCTTACTTACAAATTAGTTTATTTATAAAATAATTTTAAAGTCATAATATTTTTAGCAATACTACAACCATTCATATGAATATATGAACATATATAATAATAAAAAATTTTTGAGGGGGATATAAAAATGATTAATAAAAAAAGATTGGTAAGTTTAATTTTAGCTGGTGCTCTTGGAATATCTATGCTTACAGGATGTTCACAAGGTGGAGACTCTAGCAATTCTAAACAAGAAAATAACTCTAAAGACAAAGAAGTTAAAAAAATTGGTATAACTCAATTGGTTGAACATCCAGCATTAGATGCTACTAAAACAGGATTTGTAAAAGCCTTAGAAAAAAATGGATTTAAAGATGGAGAAAATATTGATATAGATTTCCAAAATGCTCAAAATGATATGCCTACTACACAAAGTATTGCAAGTAAATTTGCATCTGATAAAAAGGACTTAATATTTGCAATATCTACTCCATCTGCTCAAGCAGCTTATAATGCAACTAAGGATATACCTATACTTATAACTGCTGTCAGTGACCCTGTCGCTGCTGGCTTAGTTAAATCAATTGAAAAACCAGGTGGAAATGTATCTGGAACATCAGACTTTGTTTCTGTAGAAAAAGGATTAGAACTACTTAAAATATTTGCTCCTAAAGCAAAGACTATAGGAGTTATGTACAATACTAGTGAAGTTAATTCAAAAGTTCAAGTTGATGCTTTAAAAGAATATGCTTCTAAAAATGGTTTTAAAGTTGTTGAAAAAGGAATAACTACTTCAAATGAAGTCAATCAGGGAATTTCTAGCTTAGTTGGTAAGATAGATGTTTTATATGTTCCTACTGACAACTTAGTAGCTTCTTCTATGCCAATAGTTTCTAAAATAGCTACTGAAAATAAGATTCCAGTTATAGCAGCTGAATCTGGTCCAGTTGAAAAAGGTGCTCTTGCTTGTCAAGGTATAAACTATGAAAAACTTGGTTACAAAACAGGTGAAATGGCTGTTAAAATTTTAAATGGTGAATCAGTTTCTGATATGCCTGTAGCTACATCAGATGATACAGATATCATTGTTAATGAAGATATACTAAAAGCTTTAGGTATGGAAAAACCTTCTAATGAAAATATTTCTTATGTAAAAACTAAACAAGAATAAATATAATAGATTTTTATGAGGGAGTGGTCAAAATGAAGTCCAGTAAGTTGATAAATTTAATTTTAATTGGTGTTCTTAGTGTATCTACCATTACAGGTTGTTCTAAAAATAATGAAGGTGAGTCAAATAAATCATCTGATAAAAATAATGAAATTAAAAAAATTGGTATTACTCAATTAGTTGAGCATCAAGCTTTAGATGCATCCAGAGAAGGATTCATTAAAGCTCTAGAAGATAATGGATTTAAAGATGGTAAAAATATAGAAATAGATTATCAAAATGCTCAAAATGATATGCCTACTACACAAACTATAGCTAGTAAATTTGTTTCTGATAAAAAAGATTTGATATTTGCTATATCTACTCCATCTGCTCAGGCATCATACAATGCTACTAAAGATATACCTATACTTATAACTGCTGTAACTGACCCTGTTTCAGCTGGATTTGCAGATTCTTTAGATAAACCAGGTAAAAATGTTTCTGGAACTTCTAATTTTACACCTATTGATAAGAGTTTAAAGGCTCTTGATATACTAATCCCACAAGCAAAGACTATAGGTGTTATATATAATACTAGTGAGGTAAATTCTAAAGTTCAAGTTGATAACTTGAAGAAATATGCAAATGATAAAGGTCTTAAAGTTGTTGAAAAAGGAATTAGTTCTTCTAGTGAAATAAATCAAGCTGCTTCTAGTTTAATGGGTAGCGTAAATGTTATTTATGCTCCTACAGATAATTTACTTGCATCTTCTATGCCTATCGTTTCTCAACTTGCTACTAAAAATAAAATACCTATAATAGCTGCAGAGGAAGGTATGGTAAAAGGTGGAGCATTAGCTTGCCAAGGTATAGATTATGAAAAATTAGGTTATAAGACTGGTGAGATGGCTGTTAAGGTCCTAAAAGGAGAATCTAAAGTTTCAGATATGCCTATAACAAGTTTAGAAGAAACTAATTTAATTATTAATGAAGATACTCTAAAGGCACTTTCTCTAGATAAACCTTCTGACAAGAACATAGTTTATATTAAAACTGAAAATAAATAATTTGACCACTCTAATTAATATAAAATATGAAAATAAAGTAAAATTTAATGATATTTTTATATACAATCAATATGCCTGTTTCTATGAATCTTTCCAAACATAAAAACAGGCATATATTTTTATTTTAATATATTGTCTATTCAATTTTACATTGATATATTTCTTATCCAAAGATAATATATTAATAATCTTAACTTATTTATATAAATAAAATTATTCTTCTATATGTTTTATTACTCTACATGGATTTCCAACGGCTACAGTATTTGATGGTATATCTTTTGTCACTACACTTCCTGCACCTATTACCACATTATCACCTATAGTAACTCCTGGAGTTATAATCACGCCTCCACCTATCCATGCATTATCTCCTATCTTTACAGGTGAACCATACTCTATTCCTGAAATTCTAAGCTGTGCCTCAATTGGATGATAAGCTGTATAAATTTGAACATTTGGAGCTAACATTACATTATCACCAATTTCAATTTTACATACATCTAAAAAAATACAGTCATAGTTTGCAAAGAAATTTTCACCTACATGTATATTATATCCATAGTCACACCTTATATTTTGTTCAACATTTATTTGATTCCCAACTGAACCAAATAGTTTTTTTAAAATATCCACTCTTTTTTCATATTCATCTTCCAAAGAGTTATTAAACAACCTAGTTAATTTTTTACAATACTCTCTTTCTTTTACTAGCAATTCATCATTTGCATAGTAACCTTTCCCTGACAACATTTTTTCTTTTTCAGTCATATAAATTACTCCTTTTCTTTGCAATTGTACTTAAAGCAAAATAAATATTCCTGTGGAAAATCTAAATAAATGCTGTCTCCCTTATCAAATTTCATTTTGTTTTTTTCTAATTCTATCTGAATAGGCATACTTTTGCTAGATAAATTATTGTTTATAGCATATATAGTGTATGTAAATGGATTTTCTATAATGTTAATTAGTCTAAAACATAACTTGCCATCTAAATTTTCACTAGAATCTAAAACCTTAATATGATGCTCTCTGATTCCCACATATTCTATATTATCACCTATGTTTCCAGTTAATGTCAACTTACATCCCCAATCTGTAGCATAAATAGTATTGTTATCTATTCTATTTAATCGAGATATATTTTTACATCCTGTTATTTTTGCTTCTATAAGATATTTTGGAGACTCAAATAGTTCTTTTTTAGGTCTTTTTGGAAGACCTTCTCCTTTATTATAAACCATAATATCATCACAAACTCGGTAAGCTTCTTCAATATCATGAGTAACAAACAATATATCTCCCTTATAATCTTTTAACATATTCATAAGTTCTTTTTCCATATTACTTCTCAAATGATGGTCTAATGCAGAAAAAGGTTCATCTAAAAGTAGTATATCTGGAGATGTAGCTAAGGCTCTAGCTAGTGCTACTCTTTGTTGCTGACCACCAGATAATTGCCAAGGGTATCGACCCTCAAATCCATTTAATTTAAGTATTTCTAAATATTTCATTATTATTTCCTTTTTTTCATCTTTACTTAACTTTGAAAGACCAAGTTCGATATTTTGGCTTACAGTCATGTGAGGAAATAATGCATAGTTTTGAAATAAAAAACCAATGTTTCTTTCTTGTGTTGATAAATTTATCTTTTTTTCAGAATCAAACAATACTCTTTCATTTAATATAATCTTACCTCTTGTAGGTTTTTCAAGTCCTGCTATACATTTTAATGTCATACTTTTTCCAGAACCAGATTCACCTAAAAATCCTAAAATTCCTTTTTCCTGTTCAATTTTTACTTTTAATTTAAAAGAGGATAAATCTTTTTCAATATCTACATATAAACTCAACTATCTGCACCTCTTTCCTATTATTTTCTGCTGGAATTCTGACCAATAATTTAATAATAAAATCATTGCTATAGATATCGCTACAATAATCATAACCCACATCATAGCTTTATTCATATCTCCACCTTCAACTGCAAAAAATATAGCGATTGGCATAGTTTGAGTTTTTCCAGGTATATTTCCAGCTATCATAAGTGTAGCACCAAATTCTCCAAGTGCTCTAGCAAACGACAACACAAGTCCACCTATTATCCCAGGCCAAGCTAATGGTACTGCAATCTTTAAAAAAACTTTCCATTCATTAAGACCTAAGGTTCTAGCAGCAGACAACATGTTGCTATCAATTTGTTCAAAAGCTGACCTTGAAGTTCTATACATCATAGGAAAAGATACTACTACTGCTGAGATTACAGTTGCTGTCCAGCTAAATATTAAGGTTTTATCAAAATTCAGTAAAAATTTACCTACAAAGCCATTTTTCCCACATAACAACAATAAAAAGAATCCAACAACTGTGGGTGGCAAAATTAATGGAAGTGTAAAGATACCATCTATAATACCTTTCCACTTACCTCTATAGTTAGCCATAATATATGACACAAATATTCCTATTATAAAAGTTATTATCGTTGACAAAAAAGCTGTCTTAAGTGATATCCATAAAGGTGACCAATCTGTCCCCATTTTTTCCCTCCTTAATTTAAATGGAAATAGTGAAATTAATAAATATATTAATTTCACTATTTCCATTTTATTATAATATACAATTATTTTCAATTTTCATTTATTTATATACAACTTCTTTTTAATTACATATAAATTATTTGTAAGCTTATTCTACTTTTTTATATCCAAATTCCTCAAAAATCTTTTGTCCTGCATCACTCAACAGGAATTCTTCAAATTTCTTAGCAGCATCTGCATTTTTACTAGCTTCAATTACTGCAACTGGATATGTAATAGGTGAATGAGTTTTTTCATCTGTTTTCTCAACTACTTTTATTTTATCATTATTCACAGTGTCACTAAAATAAACGAATCCAACATCTGCATTACCTGATTGCACCCATGCTAAAACCTCTTTTACATCTTTTGCAAACACCAATTTATCTTTTAATGTCTCTTTTAAATTTAAATTAGTTAATACTTCATCTGCATATTTACCTGCTGGAACACTTTCAGCCTCTCCAACTGCAATTTTCTTTACTTTATCTGTAGTTAAGTCTTTCATACTAGATACATCACTACCAGCTGAAGAAATAAGAACTAAATCATTTTTAACTAAATCTTTCATAGTATCAGAAACCAATAACTTTTCTTCATCTAAAGCTTTCATTTGTTTCTGACCTGCTGAAATAAATAAATCACATGGTGCACCTTGTTCTATTTGCTGTTGAAGTGAACCTGATGCTCCATAGTTAACTGTAAGCTTTACATTGGAATCAACTTTTTTGTATTCTTCTTCAATTTTTGCCATTGCTTCTTTTAAACTTGCAGCAGCAGATATGTTTAGTTCTACTGTCTCACTGCTTTTATTTGTTTTTTCTTCTTTACTATCATCTTTTGGACTTTCTTTACTACTACATCCAACTGTCCCCAAAGTTAAACATGCAACTAATCCTAATATTCCCAATATTTTTTTCATAATACTCTCCCTTTTTGTAAATTTGATACATATTTTAATTCGTTTTATCATGTTTTATCACGTTTTGTTATGTATAACTTAATTATATATACCTGCTAATAAATTTTCAAGTAAATTATTTATATTACTTTTAAATATTTTTCTACATTTTTCTTTTTTTAATGTTAAAATAACCTTATATGGAGGTGGATTATGGACTCATTATCATCTTTGACACCTGTTGAAGTAGCTGAATTATTAAAGATAACAAAAAATACTGTATATGAATTAATCAAAAGAGGTGAACTTCCTTCTTACAAAGTAGGTAAAAAAATAAGAGTTGATATTAAAGATGTCGAAGAATATATCAACAATCAAAAAACTGGTAAAATTAAAGATACACATTTTAACAATAAAAATATAGATATTGATAATAATTGTAAAATTATTATTTCTGGTCAAGATGTAATATTAGACATTTTAGCTAGGTCTGTTGAAAAAAGATTAGATAGAGTAAATACATTTCGCTCTTATATAGGAAGTTATAATGCTTTATATGAATTATATAATGGCAGGGTTTCTATAGCATCATCCCATCTATGGGATTTTGAAACAGACGAATATAATAGTACTTTTGTTAAAAAACTATTGCCAGGAATCCCATGTGTACTTATAAATCTAGCATATAGAATGCAAGGTTTTTATGTTGCTAAAGGAAATCCTAAGGAAATAAAAGGTTGGAATGATTTAACCAGACCAAATATAACACTTGTAAATCGAGAAAAAGGGGCTGGAACTAGAGTTTTGCTTGATGGCAAACTTAGACTTTTAAATTTTAATGGCACTGATATAAATGGTTATTATAATGAAGAATTATCGCATTTAGGTGTAGCAAGCAAGGTTTCTCGTGGTATAGCTGATGTTGGATTAGGCAATGAAAAAGCTGCTCTACAAGTAAACAATATTGACTTTATTCCTCTTCACAAGGAACGTTATGATTTGGTTATTAAAAAAGAAGACTTGAAAAAACCTGTCTACCAAACTATAATTAGTATAATTAATTCAGCTGAATTTAAGGCCGAACTTCAAGGTCTTGGTGGATATGATTTGATTGACACAGGCAAAATCATAGCAGAAGTTTAAAAATAAAAATCGCAATCTATTTTTACATGACTTATAAATTAATTGTAAAGTAAATTGCGATTTTTATGTATGCCAAAAACGTACATCAAAAAATTCAGTCTATCATAAAAACCTATATTGTTCATTTTGGTAGCCACATATAAAATTCAATATACTAAATAGTTAAATATATTAATATATATTTACATAATAGTAATTTTCCTTAATGTAGATTAACGTATTATGTGTTTTTGATATGAATAATTTTCCTATCTTGTATACATGCGGTAAAATAAATGAGTTTAATAGGTTATATACAAAGTTGCTTTCTTCTTGTATCTTCTCAACTAATAAATTATTAATAAAATTATCTTTTTCATTTTCAATAACTTCACTCCAATTTATTTTAACTTTTAATATGTATCTTCCAACTAAGTATACACATTCTGTAACAAATAACAATAATACTATATAATCAGCTCCTCCTGATTGATATAAACTTCCTGATACTAAGGGTTTAGCAAAAAAGTTATAAAAATTTAAAGTATCTCCTGTATAGTCAAAAAATATTAATAGTAATCCCAAAACTCTTAATACTCTCATATTCAACATGCCTTTTTCTTTATTATTTTTGTTTTTCATATATACTACCTCTCTTTTCGTTAGATTTTATTGTATATAATACTAACTCTTTTATTTGAGGTACAGGTGAATTTAATTGGTAGTTATTTTCATTTTCATAATCAATTAATTCATATTAAATATTTGTATTTAATATGAAAAATAGCTTATTTATTTTGTAATAAAATAAATAAGCTATTAAAATATACAACTAATTTCTATTAATTGATAATACTACTATCTATAAACCTAAAAATTCTATTGAAATATGCTCTACTATCAGAGTCATATCCAGCAACATGTTCAATACCTTCTATGAGCCATAGCTCTTTTTTATTATGCTTGACTAAGTCATACATGGTTTGGCTATTTTGATAATTACAAACAGTGTCTTTTGTTCCATGTATAAATAGTATAGGAACATTACTCTTTTCGATTGCCTTATATGGTTCTACATCACTATACCAAAATCCAGATTTAAATTTATTATACACATCCCCACATGCTACGACATAATTTACTAATACATTTGGTATATGTTTTTCTATTACTCCCATTCTAATGGCATCCTTCATTTCAGAATATGGAGAATCCAATATATAAAAATCGACCTCTTGACTTTCTGAGTTTATAGCTGTATGCATAGCAGCTGTTCCTGCACCCATAGAAAATCCATGGATTCCCAATTTACCATCTGGGAATTTATTTTTTACAAACTTAACTATACTATCTAAATCATATCTCTCATAAAGACCAAATGTATAATTGTCGCCTCCACTATTACCAGTATTTCTTTGATTGTAAATCAATACATTATAACCTTTATCTAAGTATTCATATGCTATTTTTAGCATTTCATAGTGATTACTTCCCATTCCATGAACAATTATAATAGTATTTTTTGTTTTTATATTTGAATTCATAAAAAGACTTTCAAGTTTGTAATTATTAGAGCTTTGTATCATCAGCTCATCTGTCTTGTAGTTTTTCAATTTATCTAAGGGCTTATCTTTCCTCTTAGAAAATACTTTTAATACATCTTCTTTTTTTATTAACTGTTCTGAGCCAACTGAACTATCGTACACCAATTTGCCAAATATATACGATATGATTAACGGTATTAACAGAAATACAACTGATACAATTATTACCTTATTTCTTAAACTAATATAATTCTTAAAACTATTTTTCATATTTATTTACCATTTAATTTTCCTATATTTTGTTTTTTAAAAGTAATACAATCGCTACTTATACTACTCTTATGATTTCTATTATACCTATTAATCTACTAAAATTACAAATTATATTTTATCAATCATTAATATTTATAAGCTATTGCCTTATCTAATAAATATTACTAGATACTTTATTGGCAAGTGCTATCTAAATATTCTTCTATATTTTTCTTCTTCCTCTTCTGTGAATACATTAAATACAACTTTTAAATTTTTCTCAGGATTTTCTTTTAGCCATAATCTCACTCTATTTACAGCAAGATTAGCTGCTTCTTTTTTTGGATATCCAAATACCCCTGTAGAAATACCACAAAAAACGATATTCTTTATTTCATCAATTTCTCTTATAGTATTTAGAGATGATTTGTAGCAATGTAGTAATTGTTTTTCCTGTTCTTTGCTTGGCTGACCACCAGATACAATAGGTCCAACAGTGTGTACTACAAATTTTGCAGGTAGACAATAACCTCTAGTTATTTTAGCATCTCCTGTATATTCTAAATGTCCTTGTTTTTTTATTATTTTATCACAATCTTCTCTAAGTCTAGGACCTGCGCATGAATGTATCTCATTATCTACACATAAATGTAATGGTTGTAAACATCCTAATAGCTTATTGTTTGCAGCATTTACTATTGCATCTGCTTTTAAATTAGTTATATTGCCTCTCCATATAGCAATGCCTTCCTCAACTTCTTCTATATCATTTACATCTACTAACTCTCTTTCTTCACATTCAATTAACAATAAGTTATGTAACATACTAAGTATCTCTGGAGCAATTTCTTTTGGTGGATATACATTAAGAAGTCCTCTAAGTATATCTCTAGGCTTAATTTCATCATTTGATAAATTGTATATTTTAGAAGGAACTTCTTTTGAAAAATATGCAATTAAAGTGTTTATATTTTTCTTTCTTTGTTCGTCAGTTAGAGGTTTGATACTTCTATCAAAATCCTCAAATAAGTTTACATCATCAGCATAATCTCTCCACTTCATAGCTATCTCTCCATTCTTTTATTTTAGAATTATAAAAAATAATTATGTATTATGTACATACTTATTTATTTCTATAAACACTTACATAAATCCTGTTAAAAGTGTAAATTTTTTAATATTAATATATTTAAAGACAAAATATAGAACAATTTTAAGTATTTTATATAAACCTTTATAAAATAATATGCTACTTGCTAACACTTTAATCATAAAATTTTTAAATATAATAATTAAAGGGAACGTTCTAAAGCTTACACTTTTACACATAAATTTACATACATAAAAACCACTCTAAATAAGCAACTCTTACCTAGAATGGTTTTTACACTAAACAACTTTTAAATTTTGTTGGTATTTATTTATATCTGATTTAGAAGCATATACAAAATGACCATCTGAAACCTCAATCCAACTTGATAACTCATCACTTGAACAATTATACATACTATAATTATATTCCACTCTATTTCTTACCTTAGCATATCTTGGGTCAGGAATAGGAATTGCAGAAAGTAAAGACTTTGTATATGGATGTATAGGATTATTATACAACTCTTCTGAATTCGCTAATTCTACTAATTTTCCATTATGCATAACTCCTATACGGTCACTAATATGTCTCACCATAGATAAATCATGCGCTATAAATAAACAAGTTAAATTCTTTTCTTTCTGTAATTTTTTAAATAAATTTACTATTTGTGCTTGTATAGACACATCTAAAGAGGCTATCGGTTCATCAGCTATTATAAACTCTGGGTCTACTGAAAGAGCTCGAGCTATACCAATACGTTGTCTTTGCCCACCTGAAAAGTCAGAAGGATATTTATTTGCATAGCTTCTATCAAGTCCCACTAAATTTAACATCTCATAGACTTTATCCAGTCTTTCTGCTTTATTTTTACAGACACCCTGAATTTTAAGTGGCTCTGAAATTATATCTCCAATTGTCATACGAGGATTTAATGATGAGGTAGAATCTTGAAAAATAATCTGCATACTTTTATTTACATCTTTTTTTACAAATTTATATGATTTTTTATCTGAGATACAATTTCCCTTGTAAATTACGTCTCCACCAGTAGGCTCATGTAACTTTATTATAGTTTTACCAGTTGTAGATTTTCCTGAACCAGATTCTCCTACTAAACCAAATATCTCTCCTTTATATATATCAAAACTTATATCATCAACTGCTTTTACAATAGTACTTTTATCCAAATGAAAATATTGTTTTAAATTTTTTATTTCTAGTATTTTTTCTTTATTCATTAGAAATCACCCTTCCACCATTTACCCTAACTGGTATATTTATTTTAGGTGCATCTGGATGCAATAACCAAGTTGCTGCACTGTGTGTATCATTAATTTTAAACATTGGTGGCTCCTTTTCATAATCTATCCTAAGAGCATTTTTATTTCTTACTGCAAATGCATCCCCCTTTGGAGGATTTAATAAATTTGGAGGCATTCCAGGTATATTATACAAATAATCTTCTTGTGAATCTAAAGTAGGTAATGAACCTAATAATCCCCAAGTATATGGATGTCTAGGGTCATAAAATATATCTTCTACTGTTCCTATTTCTACAATCTTACCTGCATACATAACTGCTATCCTATCAGCCATAGTTGCAACTACACCTAAATCATGAGTTATAAATATTATTGATAAGCCTATTTTATTTTGTAGTTCTTTTATTAAGTCAATTATTTGAGCTTGTATAGTCACATCCAAGGCTGTTGTAGGCTCATCAGCAATTAATACTTCTGGATTACAAGCTAGTGCTATAGCAATTACTATACGTTGCCTCATTCCTCCTGAAAAATGATGCGGAAATTGTTTAAATCTTTTTTCAGGATTATCTATCCCAACTAATTCAATAAGCTCTATAGCTCTTTTCTTAGCTTCACTTTTACTTATGCCTTGATGGATTACTATAGCTTCAGTTATTTGCTTTCCTATTGATATGGTTGGATTCAAAGATGTCATAGGGTCTTGAAATATCATTGATATATCTCTTCCTCTAATATCTTCCATTTCTTTCTCAGATTTTTTAACTAAGTCCTTTGATTTAAATAGAACCTCTCCACTTTTGATATATCCATTATATGGAAGTATCTTTATCAAACTTTTGCATAATACAGATTTTCCACAACCAGATTCTCCAACTATAGCTAGTGTTTCACCCCTTTTTAGGGTAAAGGACACATCTCTCACAGCCTGTACTTCGCCTTCTTCTATTTTAAAGCTTACAGATAGATTATTAACCTCCAATAAATGTTCCAAAAACCATCAACCCCTATGCTATTCAAACCTTAGGGATATATTTCATCCCTAAGGTTTCTAATTAATCTAACTATTATTCTATTGTCCAATCAGCTATGTTCCAGAATATCCCTACACCATGATGACCTAAAACTGTATCAGGTGTTAAACCTTTTATATTTGGTTTTCCAACATATATAGCATCTATATAAGCAATAAATGTATATGGCATATCTTTAGTCATCTCTACTTGGAATTGTTTATATAACTTTAATTTTTCATCTTTATTTTCTGTTTCTCTTGCTTGTTGAAGTATTTTGTCTATAGTAGGATTAGAATAAGCACTGTAGTTTGCACCTTTATCTGTTCCAAATACTTTATATGTATGGTCATCTGGGTCAAATGGACTTCCCCAACCGATTAAGTGCGCATCTTGATTAGCCCAATCTGTTTCAGTTACAACTACAGCTTTAGCATCAACACCTATTTCTTTTAGCTGTTGTGCACATATTTTAGCCATATCAACTCTAACTTGGTCACTTTCGCCAGCTGTTATTTCAAAAGCTAATTTAGTACCTTCTTTTTCATATATTCCATCAGAACCTAACTTCCAACCTAATTTTTCAATTTCTTGCTTAGCCTTTTCTGGATTATATTCAAATTTCTCTATATCAGGATTATTATATGGTCCCATTTGTAAAGGTGAATATGCGGCTACACCATGACCCAATAATACACTATCAACTATTGCTTTTCTATCTATTGCATAACTTAAAGCATTTGGTAATCCTTTAGTCTTTTCATCTTTAAAGAATTTAGAATTGAAGTTATATAGTATACCTCTATAATCTGCAGTTTTCATTATATTTACTTTAAAATTCTTTTCGTCTTTCTCAAAATTAGACATATCTTTAGGAGTTACTTGTGCTAAATCTAATTCACCTGATTTTAATTGCATTGCTTTAGCTTTGTCATCTGGTACAATCTTAAATACTACTTTATCCAGTCCTGGCTCTTTTACAAAATAATCACTATTTTTAACAAGTGTTATACTTTGCCCTTTATCCCATTTTTCAAGTTTGAATGGTCCAGTACCTATTGGTTTTTGATTAAATCCATCAGTAGTTATATCTTTACCTTCTAATGCATGTTTTGGTAATATTCCAACTGTTAAATAATCAAGCATTGCTGTATTTGGTGCTTTTAAAGCAATTTTTATAGTAGTATCATTAATTACATCAATTTTTGTTATATCTTCATAATTTGATGCTATTTCAGAAGCATTGTCTGGATTCATTATAGTTTCCATTGTGAATTTAACATCATTTGCTGTAAATTTCTCTCCATCATGCCACTTAACATCATCTCTTAAATTAAAAGTATATGTATTTGTTGCTTCATCAAATTTCCAATCTTTTGCTAGACAAGGAACTACTTTATTATTTTCATCATGAGCTGTTAATCCATTAAATATCAATGAATTTATTTCGCCATGTTCATATAGTGCTGGATTTATACTTGTATAGTCATTACTTCCATAAACAAGTACTTTACCATCTTTAGGTTTATCTGTTTTTTTGTCCCCATTTCCTGCACTCGAACAGCCTGCCATTAGACTAAGTATCATTACTAGACTTAAAACTTTTAATTTTTTTAATTTCATGATGCTCCCCCTTTTGCTTTTAATAATAAATATTTTTTAAAGCTTTGACCCCATTTATTTAAATAGATATTTCAAATACCTTAGTATTTGCTTATTTAACACTTAAAACGCTGATTTATAAATTACTTGATTTTTTATTATTGCTCTTTCTTATATAATTACCAATATTAGTTATACAGACCAATGTAGTAACTAAAAATATACCTGGAATTAGGATAATCCACCATCTATTTGAAAGCAGTGCTTCTTCTGATAAAGATAGCATACTTCCCCAAGAAACAATTTCTATTGGCAAACCAATTCCTAAAAAACTCAGTGTTGACTCAGTTCCAATAGCTGCACCTATATTTGTTACTACCATAAACATTATTGATGCAACAAAGTTTGGAAGTAGGTGCTGTTTTAATATATATAAAAATCCTCCACCCATACTTTTAGCTGCTAGTATGTACTCACTATTTCTTATTTGTCTAACTTCAGTCCTTACAATCTTAGATATATTCATCCAACTTGTTATCCCTATTACTATGGACATAGATATTGGATTTGAATTCCCAAGTATCGCTTGTACAAATATTATAATTAATATTGATGGTATACTAAGTATGATTTCTGTAAATCTCATCATTGCATCATCTACAAGCTCAGATGCTGAACCGCTTATGCTACCATAAACAATTCCTATAATAGTTGATATTATTGTCGAAAATATTCCTATAAATAAAGATATTTTTCCTCCATACCATATCATAGAATATATATCTCTTCCCATTGAATCTGTTCCAAAGAAAAAATCTTTACTTGGAGCTAAATTAGAACTTACTAAATCCATATATGTTGGCTCATGTGTCATTATCAAAGATGAAAATACACTTCCAATAACTATAATGGATAAAATTATGATTGATATATATGGTAACTGTTTAAATTTTTCAAACAGAGTTTTTTTTATTTCTATTTGTTCATCTTTTACTACTGAAATATAATTTTCTCCTACAATCTCAAAATCACTACATTGCGGCTTCATTGTTATCACCTCTATCGTACTTCATTCTAGGGTCTATTTTATTGTTTATAATTTGAGCTAGCATATTTCCAAATACCACTAAAGCTCCTGTTATTAGACATAAAACTAATAACATATTATAATCGTGATACTTTGCACTCTCAAAACAAAGAGTTCCTAACCCTGGATAAGAAAAAACCTTTTCAACTACATAAGTTCCTCCTAATATATGAGGTATTGAAATAGCCATGATACTTATATATGATGGCATTATATTTCTCAGGCAATGCTTAAAAACAATGGTTCTATTGTTTAAACCTTTTGCTTTACATAGCAATACATAATCTTCTCTTATTTCTTCTAGCAATTTATTTCTTATCATATATGTGTAATACCATAAATGGCTCAATATAAGTACTGTAAGAGGTAATATTAAATGAGATATCCTACTTGATATACTATATTCCTCTCCCATTGAATAAGCTCCACTACTTGGAAGTATACTTAGATTTATACTGAATATAAGTATAAGTACTAAAGCAACCCAGAATGATGGAATACAATTGGTTATCGTACCTAGTTTACATATAACCCTATCTATAAGCTTATCTTCATGCAATGTACAAAAAATTCCTAAAAGTAATGCTAGAACAAAGGTAAGTATGTATCCTGAACCACCTAATATGATAGTATTTATATAAACATCATTTATAACAGAAGTAACATTTTGCTTATATTTAAATGAAATCCCAAATTCTCCTTTTGATGCATCTGAAATCCATTTTATATATTGACTGTATATTGGTTCGTTTAGACCAAGTTTTTTCATAGCATTTTCTTTTTCTTGAGTACTCATTCTTTCTACACCATCTCCATAGTAAGAAATTAATGGGTCTCCTGGAGCAAGTCTTGCCATATAAAAAACCACAAAAGATAATAAAAACATTACTAAAATAAACTGCAACAACTTTTTAACTATATCCTTTAACAAACCCCTATTCCCCCTTTGTTGCAATAAAAAAAACCACCAAAAGCAAGCGTCAATCGACGTTTAAACCTTCGTGGTTTTATTATCATTAAATAAAAATTAAATTTTAAATATTTATCTATAAACCAATTTTAGCATCATTTATGTTGTGTGTAAACAAACTTTTGAAAAATTGTTAAAATTTCATCAAATTGTTTTATTTTTACCTAAAATTAAATTTTTATGATATTACTAATCTCTTATTTATTACATAATTATTAAATTTTATATTGACTATTTACTGAAACTATATTATATTAGTTTCTATGCAAACTATCTAAGAGGTGATTTTATTGAAAACTAATTATGATTGTTTTAGAATAGCTATGCTTCTAAAAGAACTCTATTCTAAAACAATGTACACAGTAGAGGAAAATTTTAAGGAAAATGGATTAACACATCAACAGATTATAGTTATAAAGCTAATAGCTCATAATCAAGAACTAACAATTTCACAACTATGCGATGAGATGTCTTTAGCTAAAGGAACGGTATCAGGTATAATCAGTAGATTAGAGCAATTTGGATATGTAGAAAAGTTCAAAAAATATGATGATAAGAGAAATACATATGTTAAATTTACAGAGGATGGACTTGAATTCGCCACAAATTTTAAAAGTAAAATGCAAGAAAGCTTTGATGGTATTTTTAAAAATTGTGATGAAAAAGAATTAAATGAATTAGTAAAAAATCTTAGAAATATATTAGCAAAAATAAAGGAGAGATAATTATGAGTTCTAAATTAATACTTGCAATAGTGTTTATAACATCAGCTTTAATTTTTTACACTATAGGTGTATTTGGAGAAAGAAAAGCTAAAATTTTAAAAAAGAAACATGTAATTATATTTTGGCTTGGTTTAATATTTGATACTTTAGGAACATTTACAATGAGTAATATAGCTAATAGCCACGCTTTTGAAGTGAAGTCTGTATTGTCCCAAAATCTTCATAGTATAACTGGTCTCCTAGCAATTGTGCTTATGCTTTTTCATGCAGGCTGGGCTACTTTTGTTTTGTATAAGGACGATGAAGATAAGAAAAAATTCTTCCATAAGTTTAGTATAGTTGTATGGACTATCTGGTTAATTCCATACTTTATAGGTATGTTTATTGGTATGGCTGGATAATAAATAAAAAAAAGTGTGTAGGAAAATGAATATACACTTACACACTTTTTCATATATATCTATAATGTTTTACTTACTCTTTTACACAGCTTAATAAATCCTTATGTATAATTTAAATTTATTAAACACCTAACACTTGAGTTACTCCTGGAACTTCGCTTACCAAAACATTTTCAATAACAGCTTTTATTGTCATAGTTGCTCCTGGACATCCACTACAAGCACCTTGTAATCTAACTAAAACTACACCATTCTCATTTACATCTATAAGCTCTACATCTCCACCATCTCTTTGTAATACAGGTTTTATCTTTTGTTCAAGTACTTTTTCAACTTGTTCTCTCATAGTTATTCCCCCCCAGAAATATTTTTATTACCAAGATTATACCAATGGTTTAAATTTTTGTCCATCTAATGATTTTTCAAACTCTATATTTGCCTCATCAATAATCTTAGTATTCATAAATACATCATAAGCACTACAAGCCAATACCTTAGCTGAATTTATCATAGCTGAAAATCCTATACTTGAACCAGCTGATGCACATGACTGCCATGTGTGGCTTGCCACACCAACAGGCCATGCTGCCATTGCAAATTGAGCTACTGGTATCACATAACTTACATCTCCAACATCAGTAGAACCAGCTAATCCCTTATCTTCTGCTCCATCAGCTATACCATGATGTATATAACTGTCCACAATAGATTTATCGTCTTGGAATGCTGTAGCTACACCTAGTCTCTCATCCTTAGTAAGAGTAGCACATAATTTTTTTGCAAATTCTTCTTCTTCAGGAGTAGTTTTAGGAGTTCCAACAAGAATCATATTATCGTATACTAAATCAGTTAAACACTGATTTGGTATATAATCATAAATCCCATCAGTAATTACATACTCCATTTCAGTCTCTGTCATCATAGCTGCTCCTTGTGCCACTTTTATTAGCCTATCAAGAACATTCTCTGCATCCTTTGCTTTTTTACCTCTTATAAAATACCAACTTTCCGCAAAACCAGGAACTACATTAGGTCTTCCTCCACCATTAGTTATAACATAATGCATTCTTATAGAGTCAATTACATGTTCTCTTAAATAATTTGCTCCTACATTCATAAGTTCAACAGCATCTAATGCGCTTCTACCATTATGAGGGGCTTGAGCTGCATGTGCTGTTATTCCCTTAAACTTAAATCTAGCAGATAAATTTGCCAGACTTCCACCTCTCCATGTGCCATTTATATCAAAAGGATGCCATGTAAATGCGCAATCTACATTATCAAAACATCCATTTACACACATTACAGTCTTTCCTCCACCTTCTTCTTCAGCAGGACAACCGAAATATTTTATTGTTCCATTAAATTTATTTTTTTCCATAAGTTCTTTGATAGAAACGACTGCTCCTACACCTGCTACACCCAATAAATTATGACCACATCCATGTCCAGATTCTCCCTCTACCAATGGATTTTTTTCTGTACTCACAGATTGTGATAGTTCTGGCAAAGCATCATATTCGCCAAGTATTCCAATTACTGGCTTACCTTCTCCAAAACTCGCTATAAATCCAGTGGGTAAATTGTCTACTTCTTCAATTTCAAATCCTTTTGACTTTAGATATTCCTTTTGAATACTGCTTGCATACTTTTCTTCAAAAGCTAATTCTGGATTTTCCCATATTTTTTTAGATAAATCAATTAATTCTTCTCTTATCTCCTCAATATTATTTATAATATATTCTTTCATAGTCTCCTCCACAGATATGTATTTTTGATATGCTTTACAAATTATATTATATACTAACATTCTATTTATTCACAATTTTTTGTTAATTAATTTGATTTATATATTCTTCTATACAATGTATTTTTTCCTTATTTTTTTTCTTCATAAATTCAATGTACTCTCTTTTCCATGGTGTAGTTTTATTATTTTTGTTTAGTAATAGTTCTAATAAATTAATTTCTTCCATTCTCATATCTTCATAAAATACTACACTTCCTAGTATTGCCAATTCAAATTCACTTAATGAAGCAAATAGCATTAGATAATCATCCCCAAATAAGCACTCAGATTCAAGAATATCAATAAAGTCTTTTTTTGCATTGATATTTTCCTTTATTATTTTTATTTTTTCAATTATAGAAGTACTCTCTAGTACAGCATTGAATATCGCTCTAAATGACTTATCATCTAATTTATTTTCATCATCAACAATATACTTTTCTAAAGGTTCACTTTCATTCTTACTTACAGTTATAATACTTTTAAAAGTGCCACTTTTTATTGAACTTAGTACAGACTCAATAAATATCTTCTCATATGCTTTTATGTATTTTATCATGGCTTCATCTTCTATATTTAATCTTTCTATCAAAACAGCAATTGCTTCTTCAAGCAATAAAACTATTTTTTCATTTATTATACTTTCTTTATTGAGCTCTTCAGAATTATTAAAATCAAAACTATTACTTTCTTCAATAAATTCAACTACATTATTTTCCTCATATTGCTTAATTTCATCTTCAAAAGTATGATTGTATATGTTTTTAAATTGTTTTTCTAAAAATTCATATTCATATTCTGAAATCTTCAAATTAGTTGATTCATTACCTAAAATTGTAGAGAAAATAGAGTTATTTATAATAAGTTCAAATAAATTTATAAGTATAACATCACAATCTATTTTATAAGTTCTTCCATAATCATAAAATAATTTTTCTCTATCTTTATTTCTAAATAAATTACAAAATCTATTTTCTATATCCATACTCTCAATATAATTTTTCACATAATAAATTCCTTGAATATCCATATCATCTAATGCCAATGGATAATCTATACTCACTGGAATATCATATGCTTCAAATTTTATACTATAGTTTTTAAAGAAACCAGACAGTTCCATTAAAGTATCATTATACGCCATTAAATTAGTGTCTAATTTTCTACTTTTCATTACTTCATAAAATTTTTCTAACTCAAGTAAATCATATTCAAGAATTTTAATGCCTTCTAAGTATACATACTTAATATTTTTAGACGTCAATTCTGCAACTCTTTTTTCTATACTTTCAAGTTTACTTACATATGCATCAATAGAATACCAAATTGAAAGCAATAATTTTTCAGCAACTTCAGTCTTTACTGATGTACTTTGACCATTTGTATATTTTTTAATTAAATCTATAAGAATTAAGGATATTTCCTGTTGTATGTTATATACTTCTCTCTCATTTATTACTTTACAATCCATACATTCTTTAAGTAGAGATATTGCATATTGATTTTTTATTAGATTATTTTCATTTATATTGATGTTGGTTAGATTATTATTTGACATAGTAAGTTTCCCCTCTCATTAGATTAAACTTCTCCAAATTTAAACTTTTTTGCAAATTCCTCTGCTTCTCCCCTTACATTATCCATATTCCCTGTAAATTTTTCATAAAGTTCATCAAGTATTTCTATAATTTCATCATCACAAATTTTATCATCTGTTTCATTTTTTAAGTAATAAAAGATTTCTTGCATATCATTAATAATTTCTAAATAATCATCCATATTCGTAAACTGTGATGTATATATGTTTTCTATTAATTGTTTTGTAACTTTTATATCTAATTCTATTCTTCCATATCCCTTTAAAGTATCATTTCTTGAAGTTATTATATCTTTTACATCCGCTTCGGAAAGTACTAGACCATAACACTTAGATTCTTTATTAGTTTCAAGCAATTCATTTCTTTCTATTTCCTTTAAATTTTGATGCATAGAACTCAAAATAATAGGTGATATCATTTTAAAATTCTCCTTTTTTATTTTTTCTATTGACTTTTAATTCATTTTATGTTATATTTAAATTAGTATATTTATTAACTTATAGAACTACTTATAATAATATTATTATAAGTAGTTTTTGTCAACTCAAAATTACTATTTTAATTAAATTTTTCAATAAAAAAAATATATCATTACTCAGATATATTTTTTATAACTATTCATCAATTTAATAGTTATTTATAATTAAAATCTAAAGAATGATATATTAATTTACTTATCTTTTTTAGCTCTACTTCTGCTTTTCTTTACATTTGAGCAATTTCTACAGGAAGGTGAACAGTATTGAGATTTAGAATTTGTAGGTATATAAATCTTTCCACAATACTTACATTTATTTAAAGATGCAGGTTCACTTGTAATTGCAAATGCATATATAGTTTCAATAGCTGTTTTTAAAGAATTAAATTCCCATGCAATTGTGGGTTTATCTAATTGACTTATAGAAAATCCAATCTTTTGAGGGTTAAACCCTCCAGACATAATAGTCACACTTTCAGTTAGTAGGTTAGACATGTTTTTATAGACACAAATTTGATTAAAATGTCTACACATATCCTTAGCAAAATTTACAATCCAATCCAATTGTTCTGTATAAAACCTTGAAAATACTAAATCTAAAATCAATGGTCTTTTTCCAAAAAACTTGGGTGATTCCTCTCGTTTTGATACATCTATACCTCGTTTATATTTTTTAAAGTATACATCTTCATCACTTGCAAATGGGATGAACATATTTACATACTCATCAGTATTCAATATATTCTCTTTTGTAATATAATTCTTTTCAATCATCAGTACTCTTTCTTCACCAACAATATCTCTATTATATACACTTGAATAAATTAATCCTAACAACCCATATTTCTTTACAAATTCAAGTACTTCTTTTTTTAATCTCATTTCTTTAGTTTCTTTTGATATCTCTTGTAATGCTTCTTGTCCTATGCGAATTATATCTACTATAATTTCATCTGCAACATCAAATGGATTGTACATAGTAAATACAGCATCTTCTGTTGGTACTATATACAGTTCATCTTCTTCAGTAATTTTATATTCATAATCACTATAGCGAATCCAATCACTTGCAAAGTTTCCAATTAATTCTATATTTTTATTCATAATAACAGCCTCCCTTGAATGTAATAGTTAAGATTTATTAACTATTACATTTTTAGTTTATTCTATAATTTTCATCATGTCAACTCTTCTTTTAATTTTATATAATATTAAGTCATATAATAACTCTAATTAGCCTAGATATTGATACTAAGTAATAGTAAACTTATAATTAATTTTATCAAAATCTATTTACATTTGAAATTAATCTCTTTATAATTAATATGTAATATGTAATATATAAATAATTTTACATATTACATATTAATTATAAAGAGAGGTACTAAGAAAATGGATAGAAAACGTGAATTAAAACAACTATATAAGGAAATGAAATTTGACATTGGTGTATTTATGATAAAAAGTGATACTACTAAAAAGATTTATCTTGGAAAGAGCAATGACATAAAAAGCAAGTTTAACTCCCTCAAATTTCAACTTGGTGCTGGGTCATGTATGGTAAGAGATTTAAACAATGATTGGAAAAAATATGGAGAAAAAACATTTACATTTGAAATTTTAGAACTTATAAAACACGATGATAACAAAACTAAAAAAGACTACTTAGAAGAATTAGATATTTTAGAAATGGTTTGGTTAGAAAAGCTAAAAGAAGATAACTCTTATGAGATTTATTCTTTATAAAAAATAGGCATCATATCTTCTTTTTTGATGTAAACGTGATAGGATGGAATTGTCATACAATTTTGTGTATGACTCCATTCACATTTTCACTTATGAGGATAATTGATTCGTATATATGAATAGCTCATGTACTCTTTTTTAACATATACAATTCAATTTAGTATATAATTTTGATACATAATTTTAATAAAAAAAACCTTCTAATTGATTTTTATCATAAAATCAACTAGAAGATTCATATAGTTTAACATTTATACATTATATATCACTAAAATATAAGCATTATACTGACTTTTACTATATATTATGTATTCATTTTACTAACAACATTTTATTATTTTGTAGCTTCTAAACATTGCTCTATAACCTTATTATCATTTATACCTATTGCAGTAACTTTATTAGCATTATTTAATATACTCTTATCGCTTTTGTCTGAAACTAAAACAACAGGAGCGTTTTTAGCCATTGGTGAAGCAACTAAAGCATAAACTAAATCATCTCCACTTGCCACATAAAACTCTTTTGTTTCATTATAAAACTTCTTAATTACATTCTTATTAGTTTCATATCTATCACTACCATCAATTCTAGTTGCTCTATATCTACTTACTATATAATCACTTAGTGTAGATTTTCCTCCAATAGCATATACTGGAACAGGTGAAACACCAAACCATGGGTCTAAATCTGTATCTTCTTCTGCTGAAGCTATATCCTTTGTCAATAAAATAGGAGCACCATCTCTGTATGCAACAGACGCAACACTCACTGCATCAGCCTCGTCTTTAAATCCATTTACTAAAAACGTCTTATCACTACTCTTTATCTTTTCTATTTCAGCTGCAATTTTATAACTTGTATCTACTCTATCTACTCCATCAATTCTTATAACCTGCATTCTTCTCATAAGTAGCATTTTTTCTACATCTTTACTTATAGTATTTTCGCCACCTATTATATATATCTTAGTAACTCTATTAAGCCTTTGTAAAGTGGCTTCTGGTATATCATTCTTATTAGTTAATAAAATTGCTGCATTATTTACCCCTGCAAGACCACTAGCAGAAATACCATCGACCATCGTAGAATCCGAGTTGATAAGTACAGCTGTTGTATAATCTTGCTTATCAGAAATAATACCAGCTGTTTCATATTTATCCGTTCCCTTGATATTTTCGATTTTATCTAGTGCATTTGCTGATGTTGGAAAACTAACACTTAATAATAATGCTGAAATACCTAATGCTAATATTCTTTTACTAAACTTCATAAATTACCTCCCTCAAAATAAATATATTTAGTATTAGTATAATATAAATTCGCTTAAAAGTAGTGTAGAAATAGTTACACTTTTTTTATAATTTAAATCACTCTAAATTACACACATCTCATCCATTAAAATAACTTCATTCATCCTATAAGCTAAAGCGTCCCATGTTTTTTTTGACATATCTGCAAATGACCTTTTCTCTAAATTGGATAATAGATACTGTATTTTAGAGTCCATTGCATTATATAAATTCTTCTCAAATATAGATAACTCTTCTTCATTTGGAATACCTTCTCCATGCATAGAAGGTAGAGTTACATATTCTATCTTGCCAGAATCATTAATTTGGCTACCAATCCACTCTCTAACACCAGGAATATCAGTGGTAATTACATCTAACCCACATGATAAAGCCTCTAAAACTACAACTGGTAACCCTTCATAAAACGATGGTAATACAAATATATGTGACTTATTAAATAACTCCGCTAAGTCACTTTGGTCTAATTTTCCTAGGAAATTCATTTTAAATGGAGATTGATTTGCAAGCTTAACAATCTCATTATAAGATTCAATATCACTTCCTGTACCTGCAAAATTGACTTCTATTAAATCTTTACGATATATTAGTTCAGATATAGCTTTTATAAATGGAATCAACCCTTTTGACTTACATATCTTCCCTGCAAACACTATCCTTATCTTATCACCTTGCATTTTATAATTTTTATCATAAAATACACTATCATTGTATCCACTGCCAATCACAACTACTTTACTTTCACTTACTCCAAAACTTTTTACAATATCATCTTTTTGCTTTTTATGAAGAGCAAATATTAAATCCAATTTTTTTATATTTGATATTATATATTCTTTTTCTAAATCTATAGTATTTAACTGTCTTAAACAAGTCCCATGACAAACAGACATAACTTTAATATCTTTCACAATCTCTCTGACAAATGCTGTTAAAAGATATAAATGATGACATATTATAATATCTGGCTTAAAATCTTCCATAGCTCTGTCTATATTTATTTTAAATTGATGTTTTAATCTATCTATCATTTCTACATTTAAATCTCTATATCTAGTACTTTCATATGGCATAGAATCACTCATTCCTACAACAGGAAAATTTAGTTCTCCACAATTATACTTTACTGGATAAAAACTTATATCACTTGAAAAACAGTTTACATTGTCATTAACATCTATACCTGCAATTACAGCTTGCTCATGACCTATTTTTTCAAACCCTTTTATCATACCACACATGTATATTCCACTACCCGTACTATTTGGTTTTTGTGTTATTATATGAAGAATTTTCACTTTTTTACTTACCGCCCCTCTAAAATTAAACAATTTCATATAATCTAATCATTATATATATCTAGATACAAACAGGATGAATCATCTTTTACTTTAAATCTTGGAACTTTAATTGCTTTATAGTCGTTATCCTCAAAGTCTCTAACTTCATTATGTATATATCCTATACCAAATTTTTCTGCTATACGTATCAATTCTTCTTCTTTTATGAGGTTATACCTATCACATGCACTTGTAAAGCCATCACTTGTTAACATCAATTGAAAATCTTTTTTTATTTCTAAGTATCCATATATTGAATTTTCCACAGCATCCTCATCAAAATCCAATATCCAGTATCCATCTTTGGTATTCTTTTTCAATCTATTGCTTACTATTGTATCCATGACACTTGACTTTATCTCATCAAAAGTCATTTCTTTTAAATTAGAAAACTTACTCATTTCATCAAACACAGCATTATCAAATTTACAGATAGTTCTATCTTTTATGACTTTAGAATCTCCATTTTTAATAAACAAAGCACAATCTCCTAATAAAAAATACTCTACTTTATTTTCATGAAACTTAACAATGACTATAGAACTTGATGGCAAATCTAATTTTTCGACCTTTATTCCATTTAATTTCATCTCATACTCTTTTTTAACTTCTTTTATCCCACTACTGATAATACTCTTTAATGATTCTTCTCTATTCATATTTTTATATAAATACTTATTCCACCACTGAACATACCATCTTGCATCGCTTTCATTTGATACTAAGTTTTTTCCATTGAGCCCTGTCGCACCATCCAAAATCCACGCACCAAATGGGCTTATACCAACTACATCTTCATTAAATTTAGCTGTACCCTGACTACACAATAGGCTATAGTCTCTTATATTTAAAGCCATATCATCCTCCAAATTGAATATCTAAAAATAAAGTTCTATTTAAAATTATACAGCAAATAAAAAAATCTACAACAAAACTTGTTGTAGATTTTTAATTTAATCAGTATTTAATTTATATTCTTTACACTTTAATGATGGAACAATCTATTTTTAGTAAATGCCATAACTATATTGTACTTATTGCAAGTTAATATAACATTATCATCACGAATAGAGCCACCTGGTTGTGCTATAAAACTTACTCCACTTCTTTTAGCACGTTCTATATTATCTCCAAATGGGAAAAATGCATCAGAACCAAGAGCTACTCCTGTTAGAGTTTTAAGCCATGCTCTTTTACCTTCTCCAGTAAGAGGTTCTGGTTTTTCTTCAAAGAAATTTTGCCATATACCATCAGCAAGTACATCCATATAATCATCAGAAAGATATACATCAATAGTATTATCTCTATCTGGACGACCTATATCTTTTTTAAATTTTAAATTTAATACTTTAGGATGTTGGCGAAGATACCAAATATCAGCTTTATTACCTGCAAGTCTAGTACAGTGAATACGTGATTGTTGTCCTGCACCTACTCCTATTACTTGTCCATCTTTAACATAACAAACTGAGTTTGATTGTGTATATTTTAATGTGATAAGAGCTATAATTAAATCACGCTTTGCGTTATCTGTAAAGATTTTATTATCAGTTGGGATATCTTTTAACAGGTCTTCATTTATTAATATTTCATTTCTGCCTTGTTCAAAAGTAATTCCATAAACATCCTTTGTTTCAATAGGTTCAGGAGTATAATTTTCATCAATTTTTACAATATTGTAATTACCTTTACGCTTTCCTTTTAATATTTCAAGAGCCTCATCTGTATATCCTGGGGCTATTACACCATCAGAAACCTCTCTCGCTATAATAGTTGCAGTTTCTTTATCACACACATCTGAAAGTGCTATAAAATCTCCATAAGAAGACATTCTATCTGCCCCTCTTGCCATTGCATAAGCACAAGCTAATGGAGAAAGCTCTAAATCATCAACAAAGTATATTTGCTTTAAAGTATCTGATAAAGGTATACCTACTGCTGCACCTGCTGGACTTACATGTTTAAATGAAGTTGCTGCTGGAAGACCAGTAGCCTCTTTTAATTCTTTTACAAGTTGCCAACTATTAAATGCATCCAAAAAATTTATGTATCCAGGCTTTCCATTTAATACTTCTATAGGAAGTTCTCCATTTTTCATATAAATCTTTGATGGTTTTTGGTTTGGATTACAGCCATACTTTAGTTCTAGTTCTTTTGCCATATACTCATCCCTCTCTATAGTAAATTAATCTTAAATTTGACTAATCCCATATTAATTAAATTATTCGTACTAATAAAATTATATGGCATATTTATCCATTAATCAACTATATTTTTTAAAACTCCTATTCCTTCGACTTTACATTCAACCACATCACCATGTTTTAAATATACTTGAGGATTCATTCCCATAGCAACACCTGCTGGAGTTCCAGTTGAAATTATATCTCCTGGTTTTAGAGTCATTCCTCTTGATAAATCACTTATTACAGTAGGTATATCAAATATAAAATATTTTGTATTAGAATCTTGTCTTACTTCTCCATTTACCACACTACTTATATCCAGTTTTAAAGGATGCTCAAATTCTTCTTTATGTACTATGCAAGGCCCCATAGAGGTATGTGTATCTAAACTTTTTCCTCTATACCACTGCACATGTTTGTCTTGAAGTGCTCTTTCACTTATATCATTCATTATTGTATATCCAAATATATATTCATAGGCATCTTCTTTTGATATATTTATACCTTCTTTTCCTATAATTACTGCTAGCTCTGATTCATAATCCAGCTTTTCTACTAAATCTCCATGCAAACTTATCTTATCATCTACTCCAATTGCCTTATCTGCTCTTTTAGAGAAATAAATTGGATAGTCTGGCATAACTACATTTTTTATAACACCATCTGGAATTTCATTGACATGGTCTTTATAGTTTAGACCTAAACATATAATATCTTTTTTAGGTCTTACAATTGGGGAACATAATTTCACTTCTTCTAACTTATAACACTTTGCATTTTCAAATGAATTGTTTTTTATTTTTTCTAAATCACCTGTAGATACATTTTCAATAAAATCATTCATATCTGTATATAATTTACTTAATCCCAAACTATTAATTTCATATATACTATTTGCTTCTGAGTTAAATACACCTATATTTTCTTCATTGCCAGTACAGAAAGTTACAAATTTCATTTCTATTCCTCCATTCAATAATTTGATTAATAATATTTTATTTTTATTAGTTTATATCAATTGTAATAGATAATATATATATGTCAATATATATTTAAAAATAGAGTTCTAAAAAGTATAACAATTCATAAATATCAGAAATTATTATAAGTAATATAATTAGTAAAAGTAAAATAATTATAAGAATGGAGTTTTAAAAACTTTATTTATGCAGATAAATTTTCTATAAAACACAATAAAAAAAAGGTATCCTTAATAAAATAAGCATACCTACACTCTTTCAATATTATTATATACAGCCATTTTATAGTTATAATATTTTTTATTTAGACAAAACCTCTTGGTAAAACCTATTTACTTATAAACTTTCATTAAATCTTCTCCAATACATATATCTCCAGTTCTTAAAATTTCAACTCTATCTATGTCATAAGAATTGGTTATAACTATAGGAGTTATAACAGATTTAACGCTTTTTTTAATTTTTTCTAAATTAAATCTTATAAGTTTTTGCCCACAGTAAACTTTATCTCCTGCATTTACTAATACTTCAAATCCATCTCCATTCATCTTTACAGTATCTAATCCGATATGTATTAGTATCTCCAAACCATCTTCACTCTTTATGCATATAGCATGTTTAGATGGCAAAAACACTTGAATCACCTCACCATCAACAGGAGAAGATACGACTCCTTCTTGTGGCTCTATAGCAATCCCATCACCTAGCATTTTACTAGAAAAAGCATCATCAGGAACATCAGTTATACTTAATACTTTCCCTGTAAGTGGCGATTGTAATATTCCTTTTATATAATTACTTTTTACTTCTTCATTTTTATTTTTTGAGAATAACTTTTTGAACATATTAAATCTCCTCATTCCAATAATTTAAATTAACTTCTCGTATTATCTACATTATACACTTTAATTCATAAAATATATTACCTGAAATATACTATATATATTTATTCCAGTAATAATTATAGTCATATACGAGAACATATATTTAACTCTTTTGTCATCCATATTTTTACTAATAGAGGAACCTATAATTCCTCCCAACACTGCTCCTATTATCATAAAAGGTAATCCAGATAAATCATATATACCAAACCCTGTATTTATGAAAACTGTAACTAACTTTGAAATATTAGAAAATAAAATAGTTATAATGGAATTAAACGCAGCTTCTTTAACTGATAATCCAAATAATATTGTAAACACGGCCACATTTATAGGACCTCCACCTATTCCTAAAAATGAAGATGTAACCCCTAAAAAAATGCCAACAATAAAATATGTAATGTTAGTATTAAACTTAACATTTAAACTTTTATCTCTATATAAATAAACCATTACTAACAAAATAATCATCATAATATTTTGAGTTATTTTTATTATAGAAGGATTATTTACATATGAAATAGATAAATCTAATAACCTTTGACCTATAGTACCTCCTAATACTGATGCTACACCAATTAAAATAAGTCTAAAGTTTATTTTAAAAAGTTTTGATTTAATTTGTTTATATACAGAAACAATTGCCATCGATAACACAGTAAAAGATGATAACACACTTATAGTTGAAACATCAAATATTCCAATCAAATCTAGTACTGGCTTTATTATTACACCTCCACCAATACCTGTTATAGCTCCTATAGTTGTTGAAAGTACAGCTATTGCAAATAAAATTACATTCATTTAAAACCATCCTAACTAAATTTACTCTGCTCAAAACCCTTTAATTATACATAATTTTTAATCACTTTAACTTAGAATGCTAAATACTAAAATTATTTTGGTATTTGATTTTTATATACTAATACTGATATTTTTTCTAAATCACCAAAAGTAGACATTAAAAATTCTTTATATCCACAGTAATTATTACTAGAATCAATATACATAGAATTTTTCATTCTTTTGCATCCACCACCACATATTTTGTGAAAATTACACTTTAAACAAATACTTTCTTTGTTTATATCTTTATGCAAAAATTCTTGCATTTTAGATTTTCTTAAAATATCCAATAAAGTGTTATCTTTTATATTACCTAAATTAAAGTTATCTAGTACATAAAAATCACATGGATATACACTTCCATCAGCCTCTATTACAAATTGCGGTTGGCATTTCCCAATTATCCCACAGGTACTAGGAATTCCTGTAATTAAAACAGATATAAGATTATCGAACAAATTAATACTTATATAATTTCCTTTATCAAACTCATTTTTCCAAAGCTTAAATATTATTTTATAAAAGTATGCAAAATATTTAGGTTCTAAAGAGTACTCTGACTTAGTTTTACAGTCTAAATCATCTAAACAAGGTATAAATTGTATATACTTCACATTGTTTAATTTTATAAAATTAAAAACCTCTTTTGGATTAAGTGCAATCTGTTTTGTCAAAACACACAGTATGTTAAAGTTTATCTTGTGTGTTTCCAGTAGTTTTTTTGTATTTATTACATCTATATAACTTCCCTTATTATCTGAATATACACGATTTTTATCATGCAAGTCTTCTAGTAAATCTAATGATAATCCTACTAAAAAATTATTTTTCTTTAAGAACTCACACCATTGATTATCAATAAGAGTTCCATTCGTTTGAATAGAGTAGTTTACTGTTATATTTTTTTTTATTTTACTAACATACTCAATAAAATATTGGAAAAATCTTAATCCAGCTAAAGTAGGCTCTCCACCTTGAAAAGCAAATGTAACTATATCTCCATTATCCAAAATTTCAAATGTATTATTTACTATGTTTTTTATAGTGTCTTCCTGCATAATACCATAGGATTTTACTTCTCTTAAATCACTCACATTTCCATAAAAACAATATCTACATCTCAAATTACATAACGATGAAACAGGTTTAATTAAAACTGATATACTTTTCATTATAAAAGACCTTCTTTATTAAATATTTTTTACTTGTTTAATATTTTCTACTTATCAGATAATAGTCTATAATATTCGTCTCTTCCTGGATAAGCTCTACCCTCTTCTATTTCTGTTTTCCATCTACTTGAGCCTGTTCCTTTTACAGGTCCTTTTAAAAGTGGGTCATTCGTTTCTAACATCCAATTATCAACTTTCTTTCTCAATTCCTCTGCTATGTCTTGATAATCTGAATCATTTATCAGATTATTTTCTTCTAGTGGGTCTTTTCTTAAATCATAAAGTTCTTCTTTATCATTAGGAACATAAAATTTATCTCTAACAGCTTTACCTGATAAACTCAAATGTGAATCAACTGTAATATATATTTTAGGCCCATCTTCAAAATTTTTAACATAGCTATATTCATTAGTCCTTATGCCTCTCATTGGTCTATATTGGTCATGCCATGTCATTTCTGTAAAGAATGAGTCTCTACCTATATCTTCATTAGTTTTTAATAAATTGGCAAAACTTTCTCCATCTATATTTTTAGGAATTTCAGCTTCTATTAAATCTAGTATCGTTGGCAATAAATCAACATTACATAATAATGCTTCTTTTTTTACATTTTTTTGAGAGGAATTAGGTAATAAAATTATAAGTGCTGTCTCTAATCCTGCTTCTTTTAACATTCCTTTAGCTCCTGGAAAAGCAACTCCATGGTCTGTTGTCAGTATAACAATTGTATTTTTATCTAATCCTGTTTCTTGTAATTTATTATATATTTTGCCTATTGCCTTATCCAATACTTTTGCTGAACCATTATATAAAGCTATATCTTTTCTTACATCTTCTGTATCGGGTAAAAACTTAAATACCTCTACTTCATCCAATTTATCTGCATAAGGTTTATATTCATCAAAATCTCTATGTGTTTCAAAAAATCCTATATTTAAATAAAATGGCTTTTCCTGATTTTCTTTATATTCCTCTAAAAATTTAACTGCCTCTTTAGCAACCTTAGGAGCTCTATCCCCTGGAACCGCTATAAAATTATCATATCCTAAGTCATAGGTTGAAGAAAATACTCTATCTTTTATTGGTGGTGCTTCATTTATTGTTTCATGGCTTAGTCCTATTAATGTTGTTTCATATCCGTTTTTTTGTAACTCCATAGGAAGTGTTGTATGTTTAGAATCTATACAAAATCCTAGATGTGCAAGTCCCATTAACCCATTATTGTGAGGGTATAATCCAGTTAGTATACTTCCTCTACTTGGACTGCATTGAGGTGCTGCACAAAAATAATTATCAAATTGAATTCCTTCTTGAGCTAATTTATTTATACATGGAGTTTCCACATTATATCCATAGTTACTGAATTTTCTACCACTGTCATGAGAAATCATAAGTAAAATATTTGGTTTCATTAATACTACCTCTTTCCATTATTTTTTTATATCCTTACTATAAAATGCTACTGTTTCATAAGGTCTTAACTCTAACTTAGGTTCTAAATCTCGCTTTTCATAGTTCCCTATCAAATATGTAAATGATTTTCCTAAAAATTCCTCACTAATCTCAACTTCAACTTCACAATCATAGAAGTTGTTAAATACTATTAATCTTTCATCTTCTAAGCCTCTAACATAAGCATAAACCTTATCATTATCTAGTAAAATTCCCTTATAGGAACCTTCAGATATAATATTTAATTGCTTTCTTAAAGATATTAACTTTTGATAGAAGTTAAAAATTGACCCTTCTTTAAGTTCCTTTTCAACATTTATCTCTTTATAATTTTCAGCTATTTTAATCCATGGCTTCCCATTTGTAAAACCTGCATTTAATTTATCTGACCACTGCATAGGTGTACGACTATTATCTCTGGATTTGGACTTTATAATATTCATTATTGTTTCTTTTTCAATTTTATTTTTTAAAAATTCACTATACGCATTATGAGTTTCAACATCTAAATAATCATCTATTCTTTCAAAATTTGGATTTGTCATACCTATTTCTTCACCTTGATATATATATGGTGTTCCTCTTAATAGATGTATTGTAGCAGCTAACATTTTTGATGCTTCAACTCTGTATTCTTCATTACAAAATCTACTAATAGCTCTTGGTTGGTCATGATTATTCCAAAATAGTGCATTCCAGCCACCGCCACTTTCAATCTTTTCTTGCCATTCATTTAAGAGTTTTTTCAACATCATAAAGTCAAAAGGCATATCACTCCACTTTTCTCCATTTTCATAATCTACTTTTAGATGATGAAAATTAAATGTCATTGAAAGCTCTTTTTCTTTTGGAGAAGAATATAATATACAATTTTCAATAGCTGTTGAAGACATTTCTCCAACAGTTGTTATGCCCTCAACTCTTCCAAAAGTTTCTTTATTCATTTCTTTAATAAATTCATGGACAATAGGTTTATCTGTATACATTTCTTTTCCTATATTATTTGTAGAGTCTTTCAATTCTTCATCTTTGCCAATTACATTTATTACATCAAACCTAAATCCCTTAACTCCTCTATCTATCCAAAAATTTACAACTTTATATAATTCTTCCCTAACCTCAGGATTACGCCAGTTGAGGTCGGCTTGTGTAACATCATATAAGTGTAAGTAGTACTTATCTGTATCCCCAAATTTTCCCCAAGCATCTCCACCAAATTTAGATTTCCAATTTGTTGGTAGTTGATTATTTTCTTTGCCATCTCTAATGAAGTAGAAATCTTGATACTTTTTATCTCCTGCCAAAGCTTTTTTAAACCATTTATGTTCTGTTGATGTGTGATTTAACACCATATCCAGCATCAACTCTATATTATATTTTTTACTTTCATCCACTAACTTTTCAAAATCCTCCATAGTTCCAAACATAGAATCTATTGATGTATAGTCAGCAATATCATATCCATTATCCCTTTGTGGAGAAACAAAAAATGGGTTAATCCAAATTATATCTACACCTAATTTATATAAATAAGGTAATTTCTCTATAATTCCTTTTAAATCTCCTATCCCATCATTATTAGAATCATTAAATGATTTTGGATATATTTGATAAATAACTTTCTTCTTGAAATCCATACGCAAATTTTTCCTTTCATTTTTGTCTAGACAATTTTTATATTTTTATAATAAACCTTTTTTTTGTTAAAATCAATATTTACTCTAAATAAAAAAATATATTCCCTATACTCCTTCCAAATTTTCTCTTACTTTTCTGATTTTCCAATAATATACAATTTATATTTTAGTAATTAAATTTCAGAAAAATTTAGGATAACGTTGACATAAAAATTTCTCTATGGTATATTATTTTCAAGATTTGTCTATACAACATCACATTCTAAGGGGGAGGTAATTTTATGAGTACATTAAAAGAAAATACATATCATAAAGAGCAGGTTGAACAAATCCTTGAAGCAATTGGGGGAGTAGAGAATATAATATCTGCAACACACTGTATTACTAGATTAAGATTTGCTCTAAATTCAGAAAGTAAAGTTAATGTAAAGCAATTAGAACAAATAGATATAGTGAAAGGAAGCTTTACCTCAAATGGTCAATTTCAAGTTATTATAGGTCCAGGTCTTGTGAATAAAGTTTATGCTACATTAATAGAAATTACGGGGCTTAAGGAAGCAACAAAATCTGAGGTTAAAGAGATTTCTAATAAAAAATTAAATCCACTTCAAAAAGCTATAAAGGTGTTGGCAGATATATTCATTCCTATATTACCTGCTATAGTTGCCTCTGGTTTATTGATGGGTATAAATAATCTACTTGCTAACCCAGGAATTTTCTATGAACAACCCTTTTTAGAAGTTCATAGCAATTGGGCTGGTATATCTAATATGATTAATCTTATAGCAAATACTTCTTTTTCATTTTTACCTGCACTAATAGGTTGGTCAGCCGTTAAAAAGTTTGGAGGAAATCCTGTACTTGGTATTGTATTAGGTCTTATTTTAATTAATCCAGATTTAATGCCTGGTGCACAATACTCTAAAACACCTGAAGCTGTTACTTACTGGAATATATTAGGTTTTAATATTGCTAAAATAGGCTATCAAGGACAAGTAATCCCTGTTTTATGTTCTTCTTATCTTCTAGCAACAATTGAAAAGTTCTTAACTAAAAAAATTCCTGAGATGGTTCAACTTATTTTTGTTGCTCCTCTTACATTATTAATAACTGGTTTCTTAACATTCTCTATCATAGGTCCTATAACAATGTCATTTGCAAACTTAATTACAAGTGGAATTCTTGGATTATTTGAAATTAATGCAGTCCTTGCAGGAGCACTTTTTGGATTCATATTATCTCCATTGGTTATAACAGGAATGCATCACTTATTCTTAGGTATAAATTTACAAATGATAGGTACTTTAGGATTTGCTACATTATGGCCAATACAAGTTATGGCTAGCCTTGGTCAAGGTGCAGCAGCTTTGACAATGTTCTTTATATTAAAAAATAAAAAAATCAAGGGTGTTGCATTAACAGCTTCAATTTCAGCTTGGTTAGGTATTACTGAACCTGCAATATTTGGTATAAACTTACGTTATCGTTTCCCATTCATAGCATCTATGATAGGTGCAGGTATAGCTGGAGGGGTTGTATCTTACTTTAATGTTAAAGCAAGTTCTATAGGTATATCAGGGTTACCAGCGTTTTTATCTATATTTACAGACCAATGGGGTGTTTACTTCTTGGCAATGGGACTTTCTATAGCCATTACTTGTATCCTTACATACATATTCTCAAAGAGCAAATACTTTAATAAAGAATTTATAGAAAATTAAATAATATATGGTCTAATAAAAAAAGAGTGTCTAAATATACTGAAACTCAATCATTAGAATTTTGATTTAACAATTGAGGGTACAGTACAAAAAAGACACTCTTTTTATATAATTAAAGATTTCTTCTTCTTGCAAAATCTACAAATCTAAATGTATCAACTCTATGTCTAGATTCATGATACTGAAATAATCTTGTATCTTCTAAATAAACTTCACTTCGTATCACTACAACATGTGTGTCTGTTCCAACATCTAGCAATATTTTATCTTCTTCTGTAACAGGAGCTACTGTTACTTCTTTATTTGCATAACCTATTTTTAGTTCTAAATTTTTCTCTATATAATTAAATATTGAACTTTGAACCGCTGTTAATGGTATTTCTGGTATTATTTCAGATATAAAGTAATCTTTATCTAAAATAACAGCTTCTCCATTAATTTTTCTAAGCCTTTCAACTGCTATAATCTTAGTTTTTGTATCTATATCTAGTTTTTTACAAATTTCTAAAGGCATAATCTCCTTTTTATTTTTTAGTACACTTATTTCTGTATCTAAATTTTTATTCTTTTGTAATTCATTGAAACTAATCAACCCTGACCCTTCTATTTCAAATTTATTTATATCTAAAACAATAGCCCCTTTACCTTGTTTTTTTTGTATAAACCCCTTCTCTAGTAAAAGCGACTGTGCTTTTCTAATAGTTTCTCTTGATACTCGATATTTTTGAGCAAGCTTTACTTCTGTTGGTAAAAGCTCTCCTACTTCATATACATTATTTCTTATATCTTTCTCTAAATCTAAATATATTTCATAAAATTTCTTCAAGTAAATCACTCTCATTCATAATTAGTTTTAGTTTGTACACTCATCTTATTTTATATAAATATCATATTATTGGCTAACCTGTCAAATAGTCTTCTTAATATTTAAAAAAATAAATTGTATAAGTAATACAATTTATTTCTTACTTGTGATAGAAAATATATTTACATTCAATTTGTATTGTAGCAATTTATCCAGTTCTTATATAAATTTATTAAAATAACTTCATACAAAAAAATAAACTCCAGATACTAGAGTTTATTTTATATATGTAGCTATCATTTATTCTCTTCATGCACTTATTACAATTATTTAAGTATATATAATCATATTATCTGTCTAGTAAGTATAGTAAACAGACTTCTCAATATTATACAAAAGCTTACATCTTTAAATCTTGACTTAACAATACCAAGTATAATACCAAAAACAGTACCTATAATAATTTTTGAAATAACAACTTCAAATGTATAGTAAGAGTTATTATATAACATTATGTAATTACGTATAACATCTATATATCCTATATTATAAATACCAGATAAGATAGATGTTATACATACAACTTTACTCTTTGATTTTATAAAATTGTTTAAATAATTCCAGATGTACTCTCTAAAAAATAATTCTTCAAATACTGGAATTATTAATACAGATAAAGTCATCATAGTTACATTAAAAAACATATAGCTTCTATTATAATAAATTGAGATTACAGCTAGAGATAAGACTACTATAAAAAGTATCAACTTACACCTTTTTATAAGTACACTATCTTTATTTTCCTTGAAAGCTTCTGTAATCTTTCTATTTCTCATTTTATTATACAAAGAACTATTTTTCAAAAATAAAATTAATGATAATCCAACTAGTGTAAAAGAAATTAAATTTACAATATTAAAATTTTCAAGAGTAAATTCAAATTGACTTAGAAGTATATAATTTAAAATCATTCTTACTATCTGAACTATGAACATCAATGAAATAGAATCTATTATACATTTTTTATAACTATACTTCATCCCCAATTTAAATCACCCCATGTGTATACTAATCGTAAAGTCCATTTAGTACTCTACTCACAGTTGCTTTACTCCAACTTGTTTCACTTGAAATTTCTTTATAGCTTAAACCATCTCTTCTCAAGTTTTTTATATTATTTATATCATCATCAGTAATTTGCTTTTCCTTTGGCTTAAGACTATTTTTATAACTTCTAAGTCTATCTAATTCTGATTTCAAACTATCTACTTCAAATTGTTTTTTTTGAAGCTTACTCTCATAAGAGTCTCTCATTTCATTAAATTCTTTGATGTAATTTACTTTCCAATCCTCATCAATTTTTGTTTTAAATATACCCATATTTGAACCTCCTTAAATTTTGTTACTATAGTTATGTATCGATTATAAACATTAATTTCTATACTTATCTTTAAAATCCTTGTACATAACCCTTATATAAGTTAGTAAAATTCAGATATATTTTTACAATTTTAAATATATATTAACAATATCAAAAAAACATACTGTCTTAATATAATATATTATACATTAAAATTTATTAAAATGGACTTTTTCATAATCCAAATCAGAGTCACAGTATGATTTTTTTTCTTCATCAGGGTAGCCTATAGAAATTATACATTCTACACTGTACTTATCAGGTATGTTCAGTTCATCTCTAATATATTTATCAGCATCTATACTATCATCATGCATCCTATTTCTTACCTGTATCCAACAAGAACCTAATCCAAGCTCATGAGATTGAAGCTGTATATATGAAGCAGCAATACTTGCATCTTCTATCCAAACATCATTTTTTTCTTTATCTCCAATAACTACAATAGCTAAAGGTGCATTTTTTAGGAAAAACCCACCACCTTTAGTCCTACACTGAGATAAATTAGTCAATGTTTCTTTATCGTCTACCACGATAAATTCCCATGTTCTAAGTCCCTTTGATGATGGTGCTAAAAGAACCGCTTTTAATATCTTATCTAACTTCTCTTTTTCTACTTCAATATTTTTATACTTTCTAATACTTCTTCTTTTTTTTAGAAATTCAATCATCTAAATAAACCCTTTCATAATAGCATACATTTGGCTTACATTATTCCCCTACTAGTACTAAAAATGTATCCTTTAGCCTTTGTATGATAAATACTTTTTATAATATTTTATCATAACAATAGAAAGATTTCTCTTTTCCTAGGAAACTCATTTCACCAATTTTAATAAAGCCACATTTTATAAGCAATGAATTCATCTTTGAGTTTATTGAATATGTATCACTCTTTAAATATGATACATTGTTTTCTTTAGCTAATTCTTCAGCAAAATTAACTAGTCTAGATGCAATTCCCATCTTTCTAAAACTTGGATTTACTGCCATTCTATGTACTACCATAGCCTTATCATTAGATGACCAATTTAAATCTATATATTCTTTAGGTTCATCATAATTAATACATATAAATCCTGCTATTTTTCCATCTACTTCTTCTACATATAAATCTTGTTTCTCAATGTCAGAAATAAAGTCTTTATCTGATGGATAATTTTCATCCCACTGTGTATTATTATAGCCTTTCATTTCTTCAACTGTTGATTTTATAATTCCCATAATACTATCTAAGTCACTTATATTTGCTTTTCTAATCATAAAAATATCTCCTTATATTCATCCATTAATTTATTATCTTTTTACTCTAAACCATTCTTCTTCTATATTTTTTCTCATTTTCTCTAGTATATTATTTGCTGTTTGCTTCTCTTCATCTGTAAGATTATTAAAACATATTTCTATACTTCTATTTTCTTCTTCAATTATTAGCTCATATACTTCTAAAGATTTATTGGTAGGAGTTAAATTGTATCCTCTTTTGTCAAACTCATCTTGCTTTTTATCTACATATCCAGCTTTTATTAACTTCTGTATAGCTTTAGTTGTAGTGGCCTTATCTACTTTTAACACATTTGATAATTCTACAAGGTTTATTCCAGGATTTTCACAAATTCGTGTTAAAAAAGTAAATTGCCCTTTTTGTAACTTTAATTCTTTGTACTTCATATCATTTATTGAATTTACTGCTCTAGATAAAGTACCAACTTCTCTTAATATATTACTGTCTAAAGTTTTAATCAAATGCACCTCCAATCAATATCTCTAAATTCAAAATATTTTTAGTTGAACTTTCAACTATATTTGTATATTACCATATATTGGTTGAATACTCAACTAAAAAAACAACTTTTTTACATTTATTTTTGTTTTTGACTGGATGTTTACAAATATATCATTACAAAACTAAATTAAGAGCTGTTAATTGTCCCATATACAATTAACAGCTCTTTTTAAAACTTACATCATATTATTATAAACAACAACTAAATATACTTACATACCTCATCTGCAAATTCGGTAGTTGAAGCTGAACCACCTAAATCTACAGTTAATTTGCTTCCATCAAGAAATACTTTTTCTAGAGCTGTTTCTATCTTTTGTGCATTTTCATATTCTCCTAAATATCTAAGCATCATTACTGATGATTGAATAAGCGCTGTTGGATTAGCCTTATTTTGCCCAGCTATTTGTGGAGCACTTCCATGAACAGCTTCAAATATAGCACAATCTTTACCAATGTTTGCACTTGGAATTATACCCAAGCCTCCAACAAGACCAGCTCCTAAATCAGATAGTATATCTCCATAAAGATTTGGCATTACCATTACATCATAATTTTCTGGATTTAAAACTAAGTTCATAGCTGCTGCATCTACAATTAAATCATCATACTCAACACCATGTTTTGATGCTACTTCTCTAAATACATCTAAAAACAAACCATCAGACATTTTCATTATATTCGCTTTATGTATAGCAGTGACTTTTTTTCTCTTGTTATCTTTAACATAGTTACATGCAAAGTCAACAATTCTCTCACTTGCTCCTCTTGTTATTATCTTTATACTTTCAGCTGCATAATCACCTATCTTATGCTCTATACCAGCATATAAGTCTTCTGTATTTTCCCTTACTACAACTAAATCAACATCTTCATATCTTGACTTTATACCTTTAAAACTCTTAATTGGTCTTAAATTAACATATAAATCTAATGCTTGTCTCAAAGTTACATTTACACTTCTAAACCCTTTCCCCACAGGAGTAGTGATTGGACCTTTTATAGCTATTTTGTTCTTTTTTATACTATCTATAATATATTGAGGAAGTGGAGTTCCATATTCCTCAATAACTGCTTCTCCTGCATTAACTTCTTCCCATTCTATCTCTACTCCAGTAGCTTCTACAACCTTTTTCATAGCTTTCGCAACTTCTGGTCCTATTCCATCTCCTGGTATAAGTGTCACTTTATACATCAATATTCCCTCTTTTCATATTAATTAGCTTGATTCTTAGTGTAATTTAATTTTCCACCTGCTTTTAATACATCAACTTCTTTTGCTGATAATTCTACTTTAACTTTGAAAGAAGCTCCTTTACTTATATTCTTAACCTCTAAAACACCGCTATCTAAATTATCTAAAATATTTGGTATTTCCAGATTATCTAAAAGAGATAAATTTTCATAATCTTTTTCATCACAAAACTCCATTGGAATTATTCCACTGTTTATTAAATTGGCTTTGTGTATTCTTGCAAAACTTTTTACTATTACTCCTTTAACACCAAGATATAATGGTGCTAAAGCAGCGTGTTCTCTGCTTGAACCTTGTCCATAGTTGTCTCCACCAATTATAAATCCACCATTATTATCTTTTGCTCTTTGAGGAAACTCTGTATCCACAGTATTAAAACAATAGTTTGCAAGATATGGTATGTTACTTCTAAAAGGAAGTAACTTGGCATTTGATGGCATTATATGGTCAGTAGTTATATTATCTTCTGTCTTTAATATTACGTTTCCGCTTATAGACTCACTTAGTTCTGTGTTAAGAGGGAAAGGTTTTATATTAGGACCTCTAACTACTTCTACATCACTTCCTACATCAGAAGGCTTTATTATCATACTATCATCTATTAAAAATTCACTTACATCTAAGTTTTCAAATTTAACATCAAATTCTCTTGGGTCTGTAAGTTCTCCTTTTATAGCACTTACTGCTGCTACTTCTGGGCTCACTAAATATACTTGTGCTGATAGAGTTCCACTTCTTCCATAGAAGTTTCTATTGAAAGTTCTTAAGGATACAGAATCAGTTCCTGGAGATTGCCCCATACCTATACATGGCCCACAAGAGTTTTCTAATATTCTAGCTCCAGCACTTATTATATCTCCTAAAGCTCCATTTCTAGCTATCATTTCCATAACCTGTCTTGAGCCTGGTGCTATTACCAAACTTACATTCTTATGAACTTTGTTTCCTTTTAAGATTTGAGCTACTTTCATTAAGTCTTCATAAGAAGAATTTGTACAGCTTCCTATCGCAACTTGGTCTATTTTTATCTTTCCTATATTTTCAACTTCATCTACATTATCTGGACTATGAGGCTTTGCAGCTAATGGTTTTAATTCATCTAAGTTTATAGTAATCTCTTCATCATAAACTGCATCTGAATCAGGTTTTAGTTCCATCCATGCATCTTCTCTTCCTTGACTCTTAAAAAACTCTAATGTTTTTTCATCACTTGGGAATATTGAAGTAGTTGCTCCAAGTTCAGCTCCCATGTTTGTTATTGTGGCTCTTTGTGGAACAGATAGATTTTTAACTCCTTCTCCTCCATATTCGTAGACTTTACCTACGCCCCCTTTTACAGTTTGTTTTCTCAACACTTCTAATATTATATCTTTTGAAGATACCATATTATTTAATTTTCCAACTAAGTTTACCTTACAGACGATTGGTGCTTTTATATAGTATGCTCCTCCTGCCATAGCTAGAGCAACATCCAATCCCCCAGCACCAATAGCCATCATACCAACACCACCAGCAGTAGGCGTGTGACTATCAGAACCCAAAAGTGTATCTCCTGGTGTTGAAAATCTTTCTAAAAATACTTGATGGCAGATACCATTTCCTGGTTTAGAAAAATAAACACCGTATTTGTCAGCTACTGTTTGTATATATTTATGGTCATCTGCATTTTCAAATCCTTGTTGTAACATATTATGGTCTACAAATGCAACACTTCTTTTTGTTTTTACTTTATCTATGCCCATAGCTTCTAATTGAAGATATGTCATTGTTCCAGTGGAATCTTGTGTTAAAGTCTGGTCTATTTTTATCCCAATTGAATTGCCAGCAACAGCCTCTCCATCCACTATATGTTTTTTGATTATTTTATAAACTATATTATCTCCCATACTTTCCTCCTAAACAATTATATCTTAAATATATGAACCTCTAACTGCTTCTTCTTCTGTTGTACCTTTTTCATGTGCTAGTATATCACAATATAATTGAAGAATCTCTTTATCCATCAAACTTCTTTTCAATCTTATAGATGTAGCTCTTATTGCATTTAATAATTTGGTAGCGTTTTCTGGAGAAATATACATTTCATATTCACTCAATTTATTTATTACTGCTGCTCTTCCTGAATGCTTTCCTATTACTATTTTTCTTTCAAGATTTACTTCACTTGGGTCAAATGGTTCATAGTTATGTGGGTCTTTTAATGCTCCATCAGCATGTATACCAGATTCATGTATAAACATATTATCTCCAACTACTGGTTTCCATGTAGGAAGTATTCTTCCTGATGCTTGTGACACATATTCACATATTCCTCTAAATTTTCTAGTATCTACGTTATTTAAATCACATTTATAGATGCATTTAAGTGCCATTAAAACTTCTTCTAATGCTGCATTTCCAGCTCTTTCGCCTAAGCCATTAACTGTAACTCCAACATAATTTGCTCCTGCTGCTAATCCTGCAAGTGCATTTGCAGTTGCCATACCAAAATCATTATGTGTATGCATTTCTATGTCAAAATTAGTTCTTTCGTAAAGAGTTTCTATTGCATTTTTTATAGAAAAAGGATTCATAACTCCTACTGTATCACAATATCTAAATCTATCTGCTCCTGCTTGCTTTCCAACATTTATAAACTCAGTTAAGAAGTCGATATCCGCTCTTGAAGCATCTTCTCCATTTACTGAAACATATAATCCGTTTTTCTTTGCAAATTCAACTGTCTTAGCCATATTCTCTAAAACCCAACCTCTAGAAGTTCTAAGTTTATTTTCTATATGAATATCAGATACTGATATTGATATGGCTACTGCATCAACACCACAAGAAATAGATTCTTCAACATCTTTTATCACTGCTCTATTCCAAGCCATTATATCTGCTTTTAAATTTCTATTACATATGTGCTTTATTACATTTTTTTCGTCTCCACCCATAGTAGGTATACCAACTTCAATTTGGTCAACACCTAAATCACTTAACATTTCAGCAATCATTATTTTTTCTCTATTCGCAAATACAACCCCAGCTGTTTGTTCCCCATCTCTTAAAGTAGTATCTACTATTTTGATTTCCTTTGCTCTATCTTTTGATATAATGCACATATTAATGCCCCCCTTAGTATACATTTAGTTTTAATAATATTAGGTCTTATCTTTCAGTGATGTCTCTAACTTTTGATTATTTTTTTATTTTTTATTCATTTTAATTTCATTTGCAATTTATTTTTTTAGCTTTTCATATCTTGTAATCTATTATATTACTTTATATTAATTATTGCACTATATTTTTTCCTTTTTGTGAAAACTTCTTAAAAATGAAAGTTATTATGTTTTTCTTGCATTTTAATTTAATTTATAAATAGATTTATTTTCAAAAAACCTTTTAAAATAAACCTATAAAATTCTAGCTAAAATCTAATTTAATCTACACTATATTTTAAGAGTTATACACTATATTTTTAAACTATATAAATAATAAATAAATAATAATCGAAAAAATTACTAAAAATACTTACAAATATGATATTATTAATTGATTAATAAAATAGAAAATTTTTCATGAAAGGTAAGATAATAATGGATTTTAAGAGCTTAGGAATTAGCGAAAATACTATAAATATTATAAAAACATCAGGAATAACAACACCTACACCTATACAAAAAGAAAGTATCCCCTTAATAAAATCAGGAAAAGATGTCATAGCCGAAGCGCAGACTGGGACAGGTAAAACACTGGCTTTCCTGCTTCCGATATTTGAGAATATATCATTAGATGTAGATGATATACAAGTACTTGTACTGTCTCCAACTAGAGAACTTGCTATTCAAATAACAGAAGAAGCTATAAAACTTAAAGAATCTAAGGATATAAATATTCTAGCAGCTTATGGTGGAAAAGACATTGGTTCTCAGATAAAAAAACTAAAAGGAAATATTCATATGATTATAGCTACACCAGGTAGACTTCTAGACCACTTAAATAGAAAAACAATTGACCTTAGCAAATTAAAAACTTTTGTTTTAGATGAAGCAGACCAAATGTTGCTTATGGGATTTAAAAATGAAGTTGAAGCTATTTTAAAAGAAACTTCAAATAAAAAACAGACATTATGCTTTTCTGCAACTATGGATTCTCAAGTTAAAAAATTAGCTTATAGATATACAAAAAATCCTGTTGTTGTTTCTATTGAAAAAGAAGAAATTACTCTTACTAATATAAAGCAGGAAGTAGTAGAAACTACAGATAGAAAGAAATTAGATGCTTTATGCAGTGTTTTAAATGAAGACAATCCTTTTATGGCTATAATATTCTGTAGAACTAAAAGAAGAGTTGACAACCTTGAAGAGGCTCTTGCTATACGAGGATATAATTGTCAAAAGTTGCATAGTGATATTGCACAATCAAAGCGAGAAAGAATAATGAAATCATTTAGAAATTTAGAAATACAATATTTAATAGCCACAGATGTAGCTTCTCGAGGTCTTGATATATCTGGAGTAAGTCACATATATAATTACGATTTACCAGAAACGCCTGAAGACTATATTCATCGTATTGGTAGAACTGGTAGAGCTGGAGAACAGGGTTATACTTGTGCTTTTATTGACCCTAAAAATGAGAGAATGTTAAGTGAAATTGAAACAGCTATAGAATCTAAAATTAATAGAAGAATTATAGAATTATAATATATAAGGCAACTATCAAATAATAAAACATATTTTCAATATTTATTGTATAAATAAAGACAGTATAAATAAAAATTGAATAAAGTCATAAATAAAAATGTATGCGTACTTATCCTAGATAAATTCACATACATTTTTATATTTTACTTTATTTTCATATCATTTCATTTTAATAATATTGTTAACATCATTTTAAATTTTTTCTGCTATTAATATTATATTAATTTTTCACTTAAATCATCATTAATGAATCTTTTCTAGACCATCTTTTTATACTTAAACTACTAATTTATACTATAAATTCTCAACATTCTCATCTAAATCAGCTGGCCACTTAGCCTCTGGATGTTCTTTTGCAAATTTCTTATTCTTATAGTGACCTAATGTTAGAAAAGGTATAACTATAGTGAATAGACCAAGATAGCCACAATACCCATATCCATACTTAACTATGTTACTTAACCCTGTCAAAGATATAAGCATTGATACTATCATTATTGCACATGCTGTAAATACTCTTCTTTTCATTTTTGAAGAAAGGAAAGAAAGTGCTTTATGGTCTTCAAATCTATTTACAAGACCAAATATTGTAGTTACTCCTGTAGACATCAAACAAAGGAATAGTGCTACATTATAAATTATGTATATAGTGTTATTTCCAGATTGACCTGCAACATAAAGAGTAGGAAGAGTTGTTTGCCCAGCAGCAGTAAATTCTCTATACCATCCCATTAACATAGTTACAGCAAGCCCCAACGCAACTGCATTCATAACAAATGAAACTAGCATTGCTTTAGTAGCTTCTTTGGAATTTTTAAGAAGTGGTCTTGAACAGCTTGCAAGTGTAGGTATAACAACTGATTGGAATCCTGCATAAATAAGAGTATTAAGTATTGGCTTAAAGTATCCAGGTGTGAAGCTCGTTTTATTTGAAAATATTTCAGATATTTCTGGTACCTTAGCTTTTATACCCACTATGAAAATAGTAAGAGTACATACTAATATAGCTATTGTCATTGCTGTTGCTGCTTTAGATACAAGCATAGCTCCAAATATAGTAAAAACAAGAAGTACAATTCCGATAATAAAGACAGCTATAAAATAATTAATTCCTATACTTTGGAAAACTGCTGCTGCACCTGCTATAACAGCACTTACAGCTATTAAAACCATTAAATAATAATATATCTCCCATATTATTTCAAGCTTTGGATATGGATTCCAAAGTTCACAAAATAAGTCCTTATAATTCTTACAATTATTATTATTATACATTATAATAACTTCTCTCATAGTGGCAGTAAGTATAATCATTGCTAAAATTGCCATGAGTGGTGCAATCCATCCATATTGCACATAATACTGTGTTTCTTGATTACCTGTAGCAAACCCTCCACCTGCATGCGAACTAAAAAGAACACTTGCAACTCCAAATATAGCTAGAATAGAGCCTGTTGCTTTTGCTTTTTTTACATTTTTTTGCATAAAATCATCCTCTCTAGAAATAATAGTAAAAATTTATAATTTAACATACATTTGACAAAAGAATAACATTTTTGTCAAGTTAATTCAACCATAATTTTTCTAAAAATTTACAATTTTAGTTTTTTTATTTCTAATTAGGTAAATTTTATATATTTATTTTATTATTATGAATTAATAATATTTTTATATCTTGTTATTTTATATGAAATCGTTTTTACAGTGTTAAATTTTTTACAAATCAATTTCTATAATTAGAAAATACTTAACATACCTATAATGGTCATAATTATTTATTACTGTATTTGCGTTCTTATTGAAATCATTAAGATTTATATATAAAAATAAATTTATATTTAAAATAATATTGTATTTAGATAAACTAATTTAATTTATTTCTCTTATATCATTATTATTAATACATGATATAATTATCTACTAATGAAAATACTAAATAATTAAAAATAACTCTTCTTTCAACAAATTAATACTATACATTTCTATTTATCTTAAAATAAATACATAATATAAAAAAGATACTTTCTTTTAGAAAGTATCTTTTTGCTTTTAATTTATACACCTGTAGTTGTTGTTAATTCCCTTAATTTTTTTAAATAAAATTTATTTTTCCAAACTCATTATTAATATACTATATATTTATGGTTAATCCTACTCCAACTTCATTTACATTTAACATTTCATTCATCTTGGCTTTTGCCTTAAAAGAAACACAGTGACAAGGATACAACATTTTTATTTCTTCTTTTTTTAAATATTGAATAGTACTATCTAGTCTATCATCCAATTCAAAAAGATGAAAACCACCCAAGATTCCAGCAATTCTATCATCACCACATAATTTTTTGGCATACTCCACTATATTACAAATTCCACTATGAGAACATCCTGTAACAATAAAAACACCTTTATCGGTCTTACATGCTATAGCTGAATCATCTAAAACATAATCATCCTCCCATAAATCTTCTGATTTATATTTTCCTATTTTAGCTCTTTTTTCAAAATTATTTACAGATGGAATCTCTCCTAAGAATATACAATTTTCACTTATCTTAAAAGGTTTGTTAGTTGGTTCATACATAAAAGTATTTCTAACTTTCTCAATAGAAAATGGTGCTCCTATATTATCCTCCCCACATTTTTTAGGTTCAAAACAATTAGGGTGTGCTATAAGTTTAACTTTAGATAAATCATATTTATTTTCTAAAAATTGAATACCCCTTGTATGGTCATTATGTCCATGAGAAAAAATAATATGAGTCAAGTCACCTAAATCTATATCCATTTTTTCAGCATTTGATATAAATATTTCTGAATATCCTGCATCAAATAAAATTCTATTTCCATCAATTTCAATATAGTAACTAACTGCTGGTTCTCCAACAAAGTATCTATCAATATATGTATTATTATCAACGAGAACTTGTATCTGCATTTTTTCCATACTAATCACTCCTTAAATTGTTGTTTAGTTTAATAGTACGATATTACAAGGTATTTTACAATTTAATCTCTCCAATTTTCACATTAAAAAAGAGAATTCTATAATATAAAATTCTCTTTTTATAAAATCTATTTTCTTTTATAAACTCATATTTTTAAATAGTTTTCTTTATAAAATTTATACATGTTGTATATTCGTATAATTTGATATTTCAGAGTTAACTGTATATAAATCATCAACGCTCAAATCATGTATATCTTTATGACCAGAAATTCTAGCAAAAGTCTTAAGTTCTTCTAGACTAACATTTAAGAAATTTGCCACTCTATTTGCACTATTTTCTATATGTAATCTTTTTCTTAACTCCTCATCTTGAGTAGCTACTCCTACAGGACACTTACCAGAACCACATATACGATATTGTTGACACGCTGCTGCCATAAGTGCAGAACTAGCAATAGCAATTGCATCAGCTCCCATAGCTATAGCCTTAGCAAAGTCAGTAGATATACGAAGCCCACCTGTTATAACTAAATCTATATCTAATCCATGTGTATCTATGTATTTTCTAGCACGATAAAGAGCAAATATTGTTGGAACTGAAGTTGCATCCTTAAGTAACTTTGGACTTGCTCCAGTAGCTCCACCACGTCCATCAATAGTCATAAAATCAGGTTTAGCATAAGCTATAAATTCCATATCTTTCTCAATGTGTCCTGCTGAAATTTTAATACCAATTGGACGTCCTTCTGAAACTTCTCTAAGTTCATCTACAAGTTTCTTTAAGTCTTCTTTTGATTGTATTTCTTCAAAACAAGATGGGCTTATAACATCTTGCCCCACAGGTTTATTTCTAACTTTTGCAATTTCTTCAGTTACTTTTTCACCAGGAAGATGACCTCCCATTCCAGGCTTTGTTCCCTGACCAATTTTTATCTCTATAGCATCAGAATTTTTAAGATTTTCTTCAGTTACACTATATTTATTTGGTACATATTCAAAAATATACTTATATGAAGCTTCCTTTTCTTCTGGTAATATACCACCTTCACCACTACACATAGCTGTTTTATTTTTAGCTGCACCTTTTGCTAAAGCTATTTTTAACTCTTTAGACAAAGCTCCAAATGACATGTGAGAAATATAAACTGGATTTTCTATTACCATAGGCTTTTTTGCTTTTTTTCCTATTATCGTTGTTGTATTTACTTCATCATGTTCATTTAGCGGTAATGGATTTAATTGAGCTCCCATAATTAAAATATCATCCCAAGAAATTACTGGTAGTTTAGTTTTCATAGGCTCTATTATAGACTTTCCTGTAACAGCCATTTCATGAATTATATCCATATGTTGTTCAACTTCATCATCTCTTCTTAAATATGTATTTAAATAATTTAAATCGCCTGTTTTTTCACTACTCACATCAGATTTTTCTTGAACAGATGCTTCTATTTTATTTTCTTTCTTTTCTTCACCTTCAAAATACACTGTACTTATTTTTCCAAAATAACTACGACCCTTTGTACATACAGGACATGTCCAGTCTTCACTTAACTCATCCCATGTTTTATCATTTTTAGATTCATCATAAATATATCCACAAACACTACATTTATAAATTGACATATTATTTTCTCCTTATACGCTATTAATCTCAAAATAAATTAAGATTTGAGATTATATAAATTTATAGGAGGCTATTTTTATAGAAATAAATTTCTATTTTTTAGCCTCCTTTTTAATTCAGTTTATTTAAATATTACAATTCAGCTTTCCATAATCCATGTAAATTACAATAAGCATATGCAGATATTACTTTATCGTCATCATTCAAAGCAAATTTAACTACAGGTTCTCCATCTACTGCTAGACATTTACGTTGACCACCTTGTTCAGTCATAAGATACACCCATGCTATATGATGTTCTTTAGTCATTGGATGAGCAACACTACTCACTTTAACAGTAACATTATTTCCATCTACTTCAATCACAGGCACATGTTTTTCAACTGCTGCATCTGTTGTATTAGGAACAAGCTCTTTCATAGGCTTTCCACAACAGAAAACAGGAACACCTGCACTGTGTATCATCCCTATAAGATTACCACAAGTCTCACATATAAAAAATCTTTTTTCACTACACATAAACTCACCTCATTAATTATTTTTAGAATTTGAAAAGTTAACCTACTTGACTACACTTTCTACAATTATTACAAATCCCTTTAAAACTTATGTTATAAGATGTTATTTTTATGTCTGTTTCTTCTGATATTGATTCTTTTAAATTGCTAAGAATTTCAGATTCTAAATCGTACACCTCTCCACATACTTCACATATAATATGATAGTGATTTTCTATTCTACCATCAAATCTATCTGGATTTCCTGGAATACTAACTTTTTTTATAAAACCATGTTCTGTTAGCTGAGCTAAATTTCTATACACAGTCCCTAAGCTTAAACTCGGATTATCTTTTTTTAGACTTTCATACAAACAATCAGCAGTAGGATGAACTGGATTATTTAATATTTCATTTAAAATTAGTTCTCTTTGTTTAGAAAATTTCATAGTTAACATTCCTTTTTAATTATAATAATTTTTAATAGTTTTCAGCTTTTATATTGAAATAAGCTTTTGGATGGTCACATACAGGGCATTTTTCTGGTGCTTCAGTACCTACATACACATGACCACAGTTTTGACATTGCCAAACAACTTCTTCTTCTCTTTTAAATATTTTTCCTTCATTTAGGTTTTCTAAAAGTTTTAAGTATCTTTCTTCATGTTCTTTTTCTATTCTTCCAACAGCTTCAAATAAATAAGCTATTTTGTCAAATCCTTCTTCTCTAGCTTCTTTAGCAAATGTTGCATACATGTCAGTCCACTCATAATTTTCACCTGCTGCTGCATCTTTTAAATTTTCTTCTGTTGAAGGCATTCCATCATGTAAAAGTTTAAACCATAGTTTTGCATGTTCTTTTTCATTGTTAGCAGTTTCCTCAAATATAGCAGCTATTTGATTGTAACCTTCTTTTTTAGCTTTTGATGCATAGTATGTATATTTATTTCTTGCTTCTGATTCCCCTGCAAATCCTGCCATTAAATTCTTTTCTGTTTTAGTTCCTTTTAAGTTCATAATTAATTCCTCCCTTTTTAATAATAGTAATGATTACTATTTCTATATTTATATAGTATATTAATTTCCACATTTTGTCAACTATATATAATATTATTTTTTTTATTTAAATATTCTCATTTTCTAATATATTATTTAACATATAATTTTTAGAATTATATTCTGTATATAAATTTGGTATCAGTTCTGGATAAAATGTTTCTACAAACTTAACCCAAACTGGACAGCAACTTGTAAATTTAGTGATTTATCATTCTTTGTTATAAGCTATATTAATTCAGATGCTTCTTCCATAATGGTTAAATCAGCTGAAAATGTAGTATCAAATACATAATCTGCCCCTAATTTTCTTAAAGCAGAAACCATCTTTTCTTCAACATATATTCATCCCTAAGTATTGCAGGATTGTCCTTTTCAATAGGAATTCTAACTTCAGTAAATGAGTGTTTCATCTAAATATTGTCTAATAACAAATATAATTTAATCCTCAATATTAAAAAAGCTTCAAGTAAATACTATTTACTTGAAGCTTTTCCTATATTTTTAAGATTAATTTAAATCTATTAAAATTTCATTTACTATAGATTTTGCATCACTTATTATATATTTTGGTTCGACCTCATAAAACTCCCTATCTATAAATCTATCAATCTTTTCTATACCCTCTATAGAATCACTTGTAACAAATAACACTATAGATGCATCTTCTATATCATACATAGAAAGTTCATTTTTTATACTTCCATCGTTTTGAATTTCATAAACTAAGTCAAACCCTAAAATATTTGCAGCTTCTTTAAGAGAATTTGAACTTTTTTCACTTTCACAAACTGCTGCTATTTTTTTATTCATATTTCAGATACCTCACTAATTCTACTCCGGTACAATCATTACTATACACTTTGCTTGTTTAACTACACTTGCTGTTACTGAACCTATCATTCTTGTTAGACCTTTTTTAGTAGATTTTGTCATAACTATAATATCTACATTATCTTCTTTTGCTTTTCTAATTATTTCATCTCCTGGATAACCAAAAGTAAAATGAACTTTAACATCATACTCTCCCATTATCTCTGCTGCTCTGTCCAGGATTCGTCTTCCTAAGTTCTCAGAATTCTTTATCTCTTCAGCTAGGGATATGCCATCAATAAATACTAGTTCTTTTACATTCATTATTTCCACTTCGACTTCATCTTTTTTGAATATTCCTTGTATAAATTCCAAAGAATGCATACTTCTTTCTGTTCCATCAATTGGTACTAATATTTTCTTTTTATTCATGTCACATCTTCCTTTCTTACGTTAGAATAATTAAGTAAAATATATATTTTAAGCTATAAAAATATATAATAAATCTTTACTCTAGGAATTAATAATAAATATTAATAATATATATAATAATTTTAATATTTATTATTGTGTTAATTTTATAATATTTAGCTAATAGTGTCAATGAACAAAATTGTAATTAAAAAAATAAAGGGTATTAAACTGTAAAAGCATTTTCTCTCAACAAATCCCTTAAAATTTCCTCTGGAACAGGTTTAGAAAAATAATACCCTTGTAAATATTCACAATTCATAGACTTTAAATCTTTAGCGTATTCAATGGTTTCAACACCTTCTGCTACAGCTTTCATATTTAATTTATTTATAAGAGATATAATAGTTTCAACTGTGAGTTTATGCTTACTATCTTCATTCATAGACCAAATCAGACTCTTATCTAACTTAATTACTGAAAATGGTAAGGAAAGCATATTAGTAACTCCAGAATAACCTATCCCAAAATCGTCAAGTGCAAATTTAACCCCTAAAGTAATTAATTTTTCCATTGTCTCTCTAATTATATTAAATGAACCTGATGCCACAGTTTCTGTAATTTCAAGTTTAAATTTATTTGGTGACACTTTGTATTTTTTCATAATATCAAACAAATCATCAGCCAAATTCTTTTGCATGCATTGTACTACAGAAAGATTGACAGCTATGGTATCTAACTTTAAATCTTCAAAATCATCACTAGCTATAAATTTACATACCTTCTCAAAAACCACTAACCCAATTGAATTAATAAGACCTGTCTGCTCTGCAATTGGTATAAATTCATCTGGTGGTATAAACCCTAACTCTTTATGTTCTAGCCTAATCAAAGCCTCTGCTAAAGCAAATCTATCTTTACTAGTAGAAAATATAGGCTGATAATATACATCAAAGCCATCATTTTCTAGAGCTTCTTTCAAACAATTTTTTATTATATGTTTTTTCTTTATCTTTTCACTTATAGATGCATCTGCATAAATAACTTGTCTTGATTCAGAGCGTTTTGCTTCATGTATAGAGAAATCAATTGCAACTATAACATCTTCTGTCGTTTCAGCATTTTCTGGAAAAGAAACAACTGCAATACTAGTTGATAAGTTAAAACTTATCTCTTCTATTAGCCATGCTTTTTTAAATCTTTCTTCTATCTGTTTAGTAATTTTCTCTGGAGATATACCTAACTGGCTATTAACAACAATAGAAAATATATCTCCTCCTATTCTATACACATGATTTACATCATGAATATGAATCAAATATTTACCAACCTCTTTTAATGCAATATCTCCATTTTTAGTTCCAAAGGTTTCATTCATAAATTTGAAATCATCAAGAGCAATTGTAATGATAAATCCTGATTGTTCAGTATTTATATTTAAATCTAGTTCTTGAATAAAGGATTGTCTATTAAGTACACCAGTAAGGTCATCAATGATAAGACCTCTATTCTGCATGGAGAGATATGTCAAGAGCAAACTACATGCACATGCTGTTCCTGTAAGAAGATACTGTAAAAAAATTGCCTGCAAAATAATTGCTATAATTGAAACTATGAGAAAACCTCTAATAGCCCATATTTTAGATTCATGCATTGCTTTTTTGTATTTAAAAGATAAAAATGCCGAATATATTGCATAAAAGAAAAATGATAAAAAAGTTGCAGCATATCCATAACCACGTACATAACCTGTTTCTTTTGACAGTCCAAATAAAATGTGTGTAAAAGGATTAGTTATAGATAGAATCATACAAATTATAAGTGGTATAGATAAAAATAAAAGCTTTTTTTTCATATATCTAATATCTTGATAAATAATAGCCATGACATAAAATAATACAAGAGCCGCTGGTATTGGCAATAAAAATAAATATATTTGATTCAATGAAGCAGTTAAAAAAATTGGAAGTTTGTCTATATTATTTAGACAAAGTGAGCCTAAAACATTTGAAATTATGAATAAAAATGAACAAATTAAAAGTGCACAATATATTTTATTTTGTAAAGTAGGTATAAATTTACTTTTAAAAAAGTATACCATCAAAAAAATAACTATAATTGCAGAAAAAATTTCATATTCTATATGCCATACCATAAACTTACCTCACTATTATCGTTTAATTTTATCTATTTTATTTAATATAATATGTTTACAATCATATTATAATTCATATTGATAGCATATTGAGTAATTTTATGGAAAATTTTTATTTGTATACAATTTTTACCTTAAATCCCCATTAAAACATTAAACTTATTTCAAGCATTGTTATGTATATAGAAATTAAGCAAATAATTCTTTTGCTTTTGTAGCAATTCTTTCTCCAAATATTACAGCTTTTTCGTCTTGTATTTCTGGTCCTTCAATTGAATGTACATGTCCTAAATGTATAAATGGTTTTCCTAAAGAGCCACCTCCAGAGTACACAAGCATTCCCTTAACCATTAAATGCCCTACTATAGTAAGAATTGCTACATCAGGACCTCCACAGACATAGTCACATGTAGCAAAAACTGCTCCCAACTTGCCAGCTAGATTTATCTTTTTTGAATCCTCATCAAACCATTTTTTTACTTCCCAAGTTGTATTAGCTAAATATGTTGGTGTTCCAAATATTACTGCTTTACTTTCATTTAAATACTCTGTATCAATACTATCTAATCTCATAAGTCTAACTTCTATTCCGTCTACCTTTTTAGCACCATCTTCTATTAACTTAGCTACCCTTTCTGTGTTTCCACTTCTTGTTTGATACAATATTGTAATTTTCAATTTCAATCCCTCCTTAATGTGTAATAAAAATAATTTATTATATGTCAAATTATAGCACTTATTTTACTATCCTACAAAGAACTATCCAATTATTATTTAATTAACTATTTTATATTAAAAAATCCCCAAACTCACCTTTAACTTATTTATTTCAATCTCAACTATATCTGATATATCTTCAAAAGACATGCCTCTATCATGAAGTTTTCCTGCAATTTTGATTTTTGCATTTTCTTCTCCTTTTTTAATCAAAGCTCTATTTTCTTTTTCTATTACATTTCTAACGTATCTTTTTGCAAATGGCTCATTGCCATCGCATAAAACTTTATATTTTTCTTTATCTCCTTTGACAAAACTAAGAGCTCTTTTATCTTGTTTAACAGCCTCTGTGCAAATTTCTTCTGTTTGTTCTTTCACAAATTTTAGAGCCATTCCATATTGTCTCACTGCTTTCAAGCATATTCCAACAGTCTGTTCCTTTACAAATTCTAAAGCCATACCGTTTTGTCTTACAGCTCTTAGACATATTGTTTCTGTCTGATTTTTTACAAACTTCAAATCAAGCCCATTTTGTCTTACTGCTTCCATACATATTTCTTCTGTCTGATTTTCCACCCATTTTAGGTTATAACTACATTGTTTAACTGCTTCCATACATATTTTATCTGTTTGATTTTTTACCCTTGCTAATCCAAATTCACTATTTCTAACTGCTTCTATACATATTTCTTCTGTTTGCTCTTTTACAAATGCTAAAGCTGTACCATTTTTTTCAACAGCTCTTAAACATAATTCTTCTGTCTGATTTTCTATATATTTTAATGCTGTTCCATCTTGACTAAGTGCTAACATACATATTTCTTCTGTTGGATCTTCAACAAATTCTAACATTCTCCAATCTTGCTTGACTGCTTCTATACATATTTTTTCTGTTTGATTATCAACACACTTTATTGCATTACAATTTTGTTTAACAGCCTCCAGACATATCTTTTCTGTTTGATTTTTTATGTATATTAAATTTAATCCATTTTGCTTTACTATTTCTAAATACTCATCTTCTGTTTTATTGTCAAAGTCATCATTATCTATTGATTCAAATATATCATTTTTATTCTCTTGCATATTTTAAGTTCACTCCTTATAAATTTTATAAAATTCAATAAATTTACTATCATTTTTATTTTATCAAATAATATAAGAATTTTTCAGTCTTGTTTTTTTTTATAAAATCATTTGTGTGTTAAAAAATAAATTAATTGCTTTAATTCCAGTATACAATACCCAAAATATGTGGTATATTTTAACTATAATATATTTTTATATATTACAGTTGAGATATTTAAAGTTAAATTTATATAAAATACCTTTATTTATATATCATCTTTATTTATATATCATTTAGATTGGATATATTTTTTATTTTCTTTTTTAGTTTTTCGGGTTAGTAAGGGGTTAGTAATTTAGATTTTCATAGGAAATTATTTTTAAAATTAGTTTTTATTTATAGCTAATTTATTTATGTTGTAATTAAATAAAACTAAATATAATTTAAATAATTCCTTGAGATAAATTTAATAAAACTTAGAGTCCTTATCTAAGCTTAAAATACTAAAATTATTAGGAGGATATAAATTATGGACCAAATTAAGCGCTTACACGAATTGCAACAAAAGTCATACTTAACTAAAGAAGAATTTGAGGAGTTAAAAAACAACACATATATTGAAAAATTTGAATTGAGAGATGAATGTGACAACTCTTATATTTATAATTTTTACACTAATGATAAATGTAATGATATAAAATTTATAAAATCACAATTTATTGTTACTCTTATAAAAAACGGTTTTTTATGTGATTGTGGTGGTGTATTTAGACAAAAGAAAATAGTTGATGAATATGATTACGGATATAATGCTATATATAAATGTGATTCTTGTGGAAAAGAACTTGATAAAGAAGTGGAAAATTATGATTAAATAATAAGATAAATATTTTAAAACATTTTTTATAAATATTAAATAAAGTAAAAATCACTCTAATTTTGAACTATACCCACTGTTTTATACAGTTAAAACAGTGGGTATAGTTCACTGTATAAGGGTGATTTTTTGTGTGCCTAAATCTTAATTCAAGTCATCTTAATTGTTTAATTCAATTTCATACTTTTTTATTTTCTTATACAAAAGACTTTTGTGTATTCCCATAACCTCTGCTGCCTTGGAACATTTCCAATTGTACTTCCTTAATACATCAATAATTAAACTCTTCTCATAATTTTCAACCATTTCATGAATTGAGCAATTACTATCCACATTACATTGAGCTACTCTGCTTATATTATCCATTTTAGATGGAAGGTCACACATCATAATGACCATATCATCACTTACAGCATAAGCACTTTTTATTACATTTTGCAGTTCTCTTATATTTCCTGGCCAAATATAGTTAATAAAACAATTTTTAACTTTATCACTTAAAACCTTCAATTCCTTATATTCAACATTCAATTTATTTAGTATATAATTTGCTAACAATAAAATATCATCTTGTCTGTCCTTTAATTCCATCATATGAATATTTATTACATTTAACCTATAGTATAAATCTTCTCTAAATAATCCCTCTTCAACCATTTTACTTAAATTCTTTCTTGTAGCAGAGATTACTCTTACATCTATTTTTATAGTTTTAAGACCTCCAACTGGTTCTATTTCACTTTCCTGAAGAACTCTTAAAAGTTTTGCTTGCATGGTCAAAGGCATGTCACCTATTTCATCTAAGAAGATTGTGCCATTATTTGCAACTAAAAACTTACCTTTTTTGCCTCCTTTTTTTGCTCCTGTAAAAGCTCCTTCGTCATACCCAAATAGCTCTGATTCTAATAGTTCTTCTGGTATTGCAGCACAGTTTATACTAACCATAGGCTTGTCTGCTCTACTGCTATTATTGTGAATTGCTCTAGCAAAGACTTCTTTACCTGTACCTGTTTCACCTGTTAAAAGCACTGAGAAGTTCGTTTTAGAAGCTTTCATACCTGTTTTCTTAAGTTCTATGAAATCTCTATTTTCACCTATGAGCTTGTCAAAACTACATTTATCCTTGAACTGTTCTTTATAATATTGGAGTTCCATATATTCTGACATTAACTTTTTAGCTACATCAAAGGATTGTAATCTAAATTTAACTTGAGCTACCCCTGCAACTACTTCTCCATTATCATTCTCCACATAAGACCTACTTACTATTACACTTTTTTCTTTTGTTTTTCCACCTGAGTAATGGTGTATAGCTCCTTCTTCACAATATTTATCTCTCATAATATCTAACATTTTTGTATTTGGTATAATACTTTGTATATTGTGTCCTATTATATCGTCTCTTTCTTTCCCTAAGAAGTCACAATATTTATCGTTAATATCTATGATTACTCCATCTTTATTTACAACAATAAAACCATCATCAGTCATGGATAATACTCTTGCAAATATATCCTTATACCAGTGCTCTTTCATTGTTTCATCCCTCCACTATAACCTTCAGCAAAAATAATAAGTCTTACAATACAATATTATAAGACTTACCATTCTATATATTCAATGTTTTCTAGAAGTTACCTATTTAATGATTCTATCATTTCAGGTAGAATTTCATATAAATCCCCTACAATTCCATAGTCACATATACTGAAAATAGGTGCCTTTGAATCTTTATTTATAGCAACTATATATTTAGAATCACTCATACCTGCTAAATGCTGTATTGCTCCAGATATCCCGCACGCAATGTATAACTCTGGTCTAACAGTAGTTCCTGTTTGTCCCACTTGATGAGAATGTTCTATCCACCCTGAATCTACTGCCGCTCTTGAAGCACCAATTTCTGCCCCCAATTTATCAGCTAATTCTTTTATTAGTTCAAATCCTTCTGCCCTCTTTAATCCTCTTCCTGCTGATACTATTATTCTAGCATCAGTTAGATTTATAGATTTCTTTTCTTTTGGAAGAATTTCTACTAATCTAGTTCTAATCATTTTTTCATTAAGTTCTGGAGTAACAACCTCTAAAACTCCAGTCTTTGATTCAGTTCTTACAGCTTTTGCCATAACACCTGGTCGAACTGTTGACATCTGTGGTCTATTTTTTGGACAAACAATAGTAGCCATTAAATTTCCACCAAAGGCTGGTCTTGTTTGTAATAACTTATTATCTGTTGAATCTATTTCAAGTTTTGTACAGTCAGCAGTTAGACCTGTTCCAACTTTACCTGCAATTCTAGGTGCGATATCTCTTCCTATAGAAGTAGCTCCAACTAGTACAACCTCTGGCTTTTTCTCTTCAATTAAACCTGCAATTGAAATTGCATATCCATCAGTTGTGAAATCTTTAAGAAGAGGGTCGTTGATATAATAAGCTTTATCAACACTATAGTGAAGTAACTCCTTTACTTCTTTCTCTACTTCATATCCAGCTATTACAACTGCAAGCTCTTTTCCTAATTGGTCAGCAAGCTTTCTTCCTTCACCAATAAGTTCTATAGTAACAGGATTTATTTTACCTTCCCTTTGCTCTCCTATTACCCAAACACCATTATAATCATTTAAATTTATACCTTGATTAACTTTTGCTCTCATCATCTTAACACTCCTATACTAGTTTCAAATCGAATAGTATTTCTATTAGTTTCTCAGCTTTTTCCTTTTTATTTATACCTTCGATTATTTCATTATGCTTGTCTTTAACTGGTACAAAAGACTTGTAAACATTTGTAGGCGAACCCTTTAATCCAATTTGAGTTGTATCAACAGCTAAGTCTTCAAGTGTTAACACAGTAATCTTTGCATCTCCATTATTGTAAGCTTCTAAGATTCCTTTGACACTTGGATATCTTGGATTATTTAACTCTTTTATAGCAGTTAATAAAACTGGCATCTTTGCTTCTATTAAATAATCTCCTGTCTCTGTATAACGAGTTACTAGTAATTTATCATCTTGAACCTTTACTTCTTTTGCATATGTAACCTGTGGGACACCTAAGAATTCTGCAACCTCTGGTCCAACCTGAGCTGTATCTCCATCTATAGCTTGTCTTCCACAGAATATTACATCATACTTTCCAACCTTCTCTATAGCAGCAGCAATAATTGTAGATGTAGCCCAAGTGTCTGAACCACCAAAAGCTCTATCTGAAATTAAATATGCTTCGTCAGCACCCATTGCCAAAGCTTCTTTTAAAGCACTTTTAGCTTGAGGGGGTCCCATGCTTACAACCTTAATCACTGCTCCTAGTTCATCTTTTATTTTTAAAGCTTCTTCTAAAGCATTTCTATCATCTGGATTGATTATACTTGGTACACCATCTCTTATTAGAGTACCTGTCTCTTTATTTATTTTAACTTCGTTAGTATCTGGAACTTGCTTTAAACAAACAACTATATTCATGCTCTTCCTCCTATCCTAGTACTGCTCTTGAAATAACAACCTTGTGTATTTCTGAAGTACCTTCGTAAATTTCTGTTATCTTGGCATCTCTGTACATTCTCTCTAATGGATAATCCTTCATATATCCATATCCTCCATGGATTTGAAGAGCTAGGTTTGTAACCTCTCTTGCAGTACGTGACGCATTGTATTTTGCCATAGCAGCTTCTTTAGTGTGTCTTTCCCCTCTAGCTTTCAAGTCTGCAGCATAATATACTAACAACTTTGCTGATTCCACCATAGTCGCCATATCTGCTATATACCATTGAATACCTTGCAAAGCTGAAATTGGCTTGCCAAACTGAACTCTTTCTTTAGAATATTTGATACTCTCTTCTAAAGCACCTTCCGCAATTCCTACAGCTTGAGCTCCAACTCCAATTCTTGCTCCATCTAGACAAGTCATAGCTATGTTAAAGCCTTTCCCTTCTTTTCCTAATAAATTAGACTTTGGAACTCTACAATTATCAAATATTAACTCTGCAGTTTCTGAACCATGGATACCCATTTTTTCTTCAATTTTTCCTATTGAAAAACCTGGCGTACCTTTGTCAACGATGATAGCAGACATGCCCTTTATTCCCTTTGATGGCTCTGTCAATGCAAATATTATTAATGATTCTGCTTGACCTCCACCAGAAATAAAACACTTAGTCCCATTTAAGACGTATTCATCAGTTGCTTCATCAATAATTGCAGTTGTTGCAGCTCTTGCAGCATCTGAACCAGCATTAGGCTCAGTTAAAGCAAAGGCACCTACACACCCACCTTCAGCCATCATTGGAAGGTATTTTTTCTTTTGTTCCTCAGTACCAAATTTCAAAATAGCTTGAGCGTATATTGTGTGTATTGATAATATTGCTGCAGATGCTGCACATTTTTTGGCAACCTCAGTAACAACAATTACCTTTTCTATATCTGCTCCACCAGAACCGCCATACTCTACAGGTGTTCCAATACCATTAAAGCCTATTTTAGCCATTTTGCTAAAAAGCTCTCTTGGAAAAATACCTGTTCTATCTGTTTCAGCAGCTATTGGTGCTATTTCATTCTCTGCAAATTCTTTTGCTACTCTTTGAAGCATTAGTTGTGCTTCTGTTAATCTAAAATCCATAAAATTTCCTCCTATTCATTAACGTACTTCACATGTTTCTTTATTCATTGCTACAATTCCAGACTCAATTAGAACTTCTATATCAGAATCACTGTATCCAAGCTCTCTCAATATCTCATCTGAATGTTCTCCTATAAGTGGAGCATCACAAGTCATGTTAACTTCAATGTTCCCAAACTTAACTGGAGTGGATGCAAGCATTGTCTTATTTCCACTTTTACTTGTATGTTCATATATATAGTTATTAGCAATAGCTTGTTCATCAGTTACCACATCATTAACATGTTGAATTCTCTCATGGGCTATATCCGCAGTAGTAAGCTTTTCAACCATCTCATTTTGAGTAAATTTTGCAAATTCACCATCCAAAATATTAATAAGTTCTGTAGCATTTTTCTTACTTTCTACTGAAGATGCAAATTTCTCTTCTTTTATTAAATCTTCTCTTCCAAATAATCTGCAAAGTGCCTCAAAATATCTTTCATGCTCTAGAATGCTTAAGAATATCCACTTTCCATCCTTACAACGATAAGAGTTTATTACTGGAGAAATGGCATTTTTTCTAGTTTTTGGATACTCATCACTAAACTGTGTAGATGCTAATAAAGATGATGCATTCCATATTGCTTGTCCAAATAAAGATGCCATTACTTTTTGTCCTTTTCCAGTCTTAGCTTGTTGGTATAAAGCTGCACATATACCTCCAGATAAACTGCAAGAAGTTGTGGCATCTCCAAAGGCTATAGGTGGGTTTATTGGACTTGTATCCTTCTCTGCAATATCAAGCATAGCTCCACTTCTTGCCCAAAAAGCAACTGTATCAAAACCTGCATTATCCTTAGCAGGTCCGAAATCACCAAAACCATTTATTTGTCCCCAGATAAGATGTGGATGCTTTTTACTTAATGATTCATAGTCAAGACCTAGTCTTTTTAGCGCTCCTGTTCTATAGCTTGAAACAAATACGTTTGCTTCACTTAAAAGCTTATCCATAATTTCAATTCCAGCCTCACTCTTAAGATTTATAGACAAGCCTCTTTTATTTGAATTATATGTGCTGTAAAAAGGATTATTATAATCATCTATTGGCATTGTCATTGTTGCCCCTGTCTTTCTTCCTGGGTCTCCAAAGCTTGGTTCTACCTTAATAACATCAGCACCCCAGTCAGCTAATATTTTAGAAGTACCTGGACCTGCTACAAAATATGTTAAGTCAATGACCTTAACTCCTTCTAATGGTTTATTTAACACTTTCAATTCCTCCTTATACTGTCAACTTGTTATTTTAAATATGGTATTTATGTTATTAAAACATAAAATTTATTATACATACTTTGAAAATTGATTCTACAATATCAAAATATAATTTATACTTTTTATCTTTTCTGTTATGGTAATCCTGGGAACATCGTAAACAGAAGAACTGCTACTACAGTTCCAATAATCGGGGTTAAAACAGTTACCCAGAATATTGGCATATAAGCATCCTTATGTGATTCATTACATAGACCATTTGTTACAGTAACGATATATCCATTATGTGGAAGCGAATCTAATGCTGCTGACGAAATTGCCATAGTTCTAGTTAATGCAGCAGCAGAAACACCCTTAGCTAAAAATACTGGTCCAAGAAGTGGAGCCGCAATTCCAAGTCCACCTGAAGCTGACCCACAGATACCTGCAATAACTGTAGTCCCAACTGCAGCCCCTGCAATAGGAGGTCCAGGAATATTAGTCATAGCATTAACTATGAAGTCAAAACCAACTGCTGATTTTACAACTGAGCCAAATGCAACTACAGCACAAGTATTACATATTGCTACTACTGTAGTTTTACATGCATCACCAACATGTCCAACTATTTTGGTATTATCTTGATATTTATTTAACAATAAATACACTAATAAAGCTCCAATAAATACTCCTACCTCAATTGGTACTATTGCTTTTCCATTAATTTTCACATTGATTATCAAGATTGATACTATTAATGGAATTAATGCAATTAGACCATTAGGACCATTTTCTCTCTTGGAATTAGTTGCTGCTACTTCATCAAATGTATCTGATTCATGTGCTATAAAATGCCCACCATTAGCCTTTTCTTTTGAAACCATTTTGTATAAAATAATGCTTCCAACTATAAACATTACTGCACATGATATAAATCCATTTACTGCTCCAGCCATAATATCTGTTCCTAATGTTGAAGCTGGGACAATATTCTGAATCTGAGGTGCCCCTGGTGCAACCATAGCAAAAGTTGAACATCCAAAAGTCAAGGCTGCTGGTATAAATCGTCGTGGCAAATCAGCTTCTTTAAAAATTTCTAAAGCTATCGGAAACACAGCAAAACTTACAACAAAAACGCTTACTCCCCCATAGGCTAATATTCCACAAGCTATTGGAATAGAAAGTAATGCTTTATCCTTCCCAATCCATCTTACAATCATCTTAGCAATAGATTTTGCTCCTCCAGTAATCTCCATTATTTTTCCCATTAAGGTACCTGTTAGGAAAATAAAGAAATTTGCCTGAAGAAATCCAACAAATCCTGTCATATAATCCACCTTAAGTGCATCATACACATTTAAATTTCCTGTTATAGCAACTAATAATGAACATACAATTGCTATTATAAAAATATTTACGCCCTTCATAACCATTACAACTAGAAGGGATAGGGCTATGATAATCCCTACTAAACTTATAATTACTCCCGTATTCATAAATTAACTCCTTTTAAAATTAAACTATAAAACTATATGTATTTTTTCACGAAATTTAGATTTTAAATATGTTCTATATTTGTTTCAATAGTTATAATAGCTACTTATTTTCAAAAATCGGTTTTCTCTTTTCTATAAAGGCATTCATTCCTTCTTGCTTATCTCTTGTAGCAAAAGTTAAACCTGCAATATCTTTCTCTAATTCAAGAGCATTTTTTAAATCCATATCTATCCCCTTATTAATAACAACTTTTGCATATCTTATTGCTATTGGTGCTTTTTCAACTATTTGGTTCATCATATTCATCGACTCTTGTAAAAGCAAATCACTTGGAACCACTTTATTAATAAGACCAATAGATTTAGCTTCTTCTGCATCTACTTGCCTTCCTGTAAAAATTAATTCTTTGGCTATCCCAGTTCCAACAAGTCTTGATAATCTTTGAGTTCCACCAAAACATGGAATGACTCCTAAATTAACTTCAGGTTGCCCAAATATAGCCTTTTCTGATGCAATTCTAATGTCACAGCTCATAGCAAGTTCACATCCACCACCTAATGCATATCCATTAACTGCTGCTATTACTGTTTTCTCAAGAGCTTCAATTTTATCGAAAATCCCTTGGGCATAACCTGCATATTTTCTGCCTTCTTCACTTTTATAGTTTTGCATCTGACGTATGTCAGCTCCAGCTACAAAAACTTTGCCTTCTCCAGTAATAATAACTCCTAATATTTCATCCTTTTCTGATACTACATCAATAACTTGAGATAATTCTCTAAGAGTGTCATTGTTAAGAGCATTTAAAGCTTTAGGTCTATTTATAGTAATAACACAGACTTTATCCTTAACTTCCACCTTAAGATTTTTCAAATTGTCCATTACAAATCCCATCATATTCCCCCCATTATTTATTGTTATTTTTTCTACACTTTCTTGTTAATATATAGTAGCAAGTTCTACGCCAACTTATATTTAATTTCTCTATTTTTGTTAAAAAACTGTTTTTTTTGATAAAATAAACAAAATATACATAAATTTCACTGAATTTTTAATAGTTTTTAACTTTAGAATTGATTAGATTGTAATTCACGAAAGAATTTTTATCCAATAAAACCCATAAAACAATATTTTTGTCTCATTTTCGAGAAAATACTTAAAAAACACAGTCTCATTTTTGAGAATGTGGTCTCATTTTTGATATTTTCATTAAAATAGTTTAAGTAACATATCCACAAGTTTATTTGAACTCTAATAAAGAAGCCTTTATTCAACATATAAATAGTTTATTCTCTATTAATTTAAATAGTTAATACTTTAGTTTAGTACATCTATCTATCTGTTCCAATAGTATAAATTTTTTAACGAAAATAGGAAAATCCAAAAAGACTTAGTGTCTAAATAGATTTTCCTATCTTAAATGCTTCTGATAATTTTAGATTTGATTTACAATTTTTAGAAGATAATGAATATTATATTTATACTTTTCCTCTAAAATTAGATAACTCCATTTTCTTTTAAATCATTTATTTTACCACTATCAAAGCCAAGCCAACTTCTATAAATTTCCTCATTATTTTCTCCTAAAGATGGCGCTGGTACATTAATTTGAGCTTTTGTTGTCATCAACTTAACTGGATTTCCATTGACTCTCATATCTCCTATAATAGGATGTTTAATATCTACAATATTTTATAAGATATATTTTTATAGACATAAAAACACCTCTGAACCATATTAACATATTATTATGCAAACATGGCTCAGAGGTGTATACATTTCTAAGATATTAGAATATTTATTCTTCCATTTCCCAGTTATGATATATATCTTGAACATCATCATCTTCTTCAAGCATATCAACTAATTTATTCATCATTTTTAAATGAGATTCTTCAGTTAGTACAGTTGTAGTTTGAGGTATCATCTTTACATCAGCAGATATAAATTCATACCCTTTTGCTTTTAATTCATCACGAACACTAGAAAAATCTTCTGGTGTAGTTATTATTTCATAACCATCTTCTTCTGTTATAAAATCTTCAGCACCTGCTTCTAATGCAACATCCATTAATTCTTCCTCTGAAACGTCATCTCCTGCACCAACTAATATTTGTCCTTTGTTATCAAACATAAAAGACACACATCCAGTAGTTCCTAGGTTTCCTCCGTTTTTATCAAAGTAATATCTTACATTACCAGCAGTTCTATTTTTATTGTCAGTTAAAGTCTCTACTATAACAGCAACCCCACCAGGTCCATATCCTTCATAAACTATAGTTTCATAGTCTTCTCCAGCACCTGCACCAGCACCTTTAGCAACAGCTCTATCTATATTATCATTTGGCATATTATCTGCCTTAGCTTTTTCTATAGCTGTTTTTAATGCTGCATTATATTCTGGGTCTGCTCCACCTTCTTTAGCTGCAACGGCTATTGCTCTAGCATGTTTAGTAAATATTTTTGCTCTTTGAGCATCTTGTTTACCTTTTCTATTAATTATATTTCCTATACGTCCCATATTTCCACTCCTTAATACGTACAATTAATTATTCTAATTTTTATCACTTGTAAATTTTATCACAAATCTTGAAAATAGTAAATTAGAACTTAGGAGGTTGTGCAGGCGTTTTTCTCTTGTGTTCACTTATTCTATGAAGTCTTTCTATTATCTCTTGGTCTCTTTGAGGAACTTCATCTAATCTACCTTCTAATACAGCATCTATCATATTGTAAGTAGTTCCCATTTCATTTTCATCTGTTTGTCCTTCCCAAAGACCTGCTGAAGGAGCTTTATTTATTAAATCTTCATGAACACCAAGTTCTTTTGCCCATTCGTATACTTCAGCTTTAGTTAAATTTGCAATTGGTAAAATGTCAACTCCACCATCACCAAACTTAGTAAAGTATCCAGTGTGTATTTCTGCAGCATTATCTGTACCAACAACTAAATATCCTAAGTTATTAGCAATTGTGTAAATAGTACTCATTCTTACTCTTGCTCTTAAATTTGCATCTGTCATTTTTAAATATTCTTCTCTATATAAATGTTTCTCTTTTAAATTTCCTACCACCATGTCTAATATAGCACTTTGTGGTTCTATAAGGTCTAAATCAAGATATTCTATATCACATCCTTCTATAACCTTAAGTGCATCTTCTCTATCTTGAGGATTACTTTTTATGCTCATTATAACTCCCATAGAGTTTTCTGGAAAAGCTTTTTTAATTAAATTGGCAACTACTGCTGAATCAATTCCTCCAGATACACCAACAATTAATCCTTTTGCATTTGCCTCATTAACCTTATTTTTAAGCCATTCTACAGTTTTGTCTATTTGTATTTTTATATTCGACATTGTTATCTCCTCTCAATTTACTACTTTGTTTTAATATATTATACCATATATTAATATGTTGTTTTAACATGTTTTTTTTTATTCAAATTTAAGCAAAAATGAAAGATTATATTTAATATTATTTTATATAAATATAATTTGCCTATTTTGGTAAAACTATTTTAGAAGGTGGTTTTTATGAAAAATACTAATAACTTAAGGAAAAAATATTTTGATTTCAATATAAAAAATACGATAATTGGAGTATTTACAGGATTTATAAACGGAGTATTTGGCTCTGGAGGTGGTACTCTTTTAGTCCCAATATTAAATGATATTGTGAAGGTAGAAGAACATAAATCTCATGCAACAGCTCTTTCTATAATCATTTTCTTGACAACAGCAAGTTCTGTTTTATATGTTTCTAAAGGAACTTACGACATTAACTTAACAATAAAAGTTGCGGCAGGAAGTATTGTTGGTGGTATTATAGGGGCTAAATTACTAAATAAAGTTACTGGAAAGTTTCTTAGGATTTCTTTTGGCTTGATTATGATAATTGCAGCATTAAGGATGGTGTTTTAATGTTATTTGCTTTAATTGGATTTTTTGCAGGAATTATTGGAGGAATGGGAATGGGCGGTGGAACTATTCTTATTCCTGCTCTCGTTTTACTTGCTGGTATAGATACTAAAATAGCACAGAGTGTAAACTTACTTTCCTCCATACCTATGACTTTGATAGCATTAGCTATACATATCAAAAATAAAAACGTAATTTTCAAATTAGTTATTCCAATAGCTGTATTTGGAGTGTTAGGAGCTATATTTGGCTCACTATTAGCTAATTATTTATCGTCTGATATATTGAAGAAAATATTTGGAGTGTTTTTACTTTTAGTTGGTTTATTTGAAGTTAAAAAAGGATTCTGTGCAAAGTCTGATAAAAGCCATTAAATTATTTTAATATAAATTAATGGCTTTTATTTTCTATATAACTATTCTATTTTTATGCTTTTATCTTCTATATTGCTACTCTACTTTTTTACTTTTAGCTTAAATTACAGTAAGATTTTTATAGTAAAATTTCTCCATCCTGTTCAGATAAATAAAATTCTTCTCCTAAAACTATCTTTCCTGTTCCACTTGTTATATCAATCATTTTCTCTGATAGTTTTTCCACATCTTCTAACTTTGAATATACTATTATCTCAACATTATCCTCATATATGGTATCTTTTATAAAGTACCCTAAATTCATCAGTTCATTTTGTACCTTTCCAAGTTGAGTATAATCTATCTTAACTTTAACTTCTTGGTACATTACCTTACTAATTATTTTTCCAGCTTCTAAGCCTAATTTAGCACCTTTTGTATAAGCTCTAACCAGACCACCTGCACCTAATTTTATACCACCAAAATATCTAGTGACTACTACTACTACATCTCTCAAGTCCTCTTTTTTTATGACTTCTAATGTTGGTATCCCTGCTGTTCCTTGTGGCTCTCCATCATCACTATACCTTTGTATATTCATATTTTGTCCAACTGTATAAGCCCACACATTATGATTTGCATCTTTGTGTTTTTTCTTTATTTCATTTATAAATTCTACTGCTTCTTCTTCACTTTGTATAGGCTTAGCATATCCAATAAAAACAGATTTTTCAATTGTTATTTCATCTGTTCCAAATTCGTGTAATGTCCTATAATTACTCATTATAACTCCTCCTATTTTTGTCATTTGCTAAAATATATCTTTATTTATAAAAATTACTCCAATTAAAATGTAAATAGAATTTTTAGTATTCATTTAGTTAGCATTATAAGATAATTATATAATAAAATCACAAGATTTTTAATTTTTATTTTTAATATAATTTATTGATACATAAATCAATATAATTTATTAAAATACAAATCAGATAAACTATAAAGTATACATTTCTAAAACTTGGAATTAAAAAAGGAAGGGTCTATCCCTTCCTCAAAACTCTATAAATTCACTACTAGTTTGCTGGAACATCGTCGCCCTCTGAAACTAATTTCTTTAATTCTTTAAACTTTTTATAAGATACTTCAACTAAAGCTTGCTCTTTATGATGTGACAACATTTCTAAAGCATCTTTTATCTTGTAAAATCCACCTTCTTGGAATTCAGGAGCAAGTACACATTCAGTATTACAAGCTTCCATAACATACCACATTATCGCATTGCAAACTTCTTGTTGTCTACTTCTTGAGAAAAATTCATACATAGTATCGCCAGCTACATCTATCATTTTAGCGTCTATGCCAGTTTCTACTTTAACTCTTTCAACAGCACTTTCATATGGAAGTCCTCCTCCAAGTATCTTTCCTTTTGGAAGTGTCCATTCACCTCTATCATTTTTTACAATAAGTACTTTATTAGCATAAAACACTACTCCACCTGCACAACGTCTTACTATCATTTGAAACCCCTCCCATTAATTTATTAATTACCTTGTTAAACTCCATAAATAAATCATTAAGTAAACAAATTGCTTTAATAAAAAATTACTTTTTCAAATTTGATAATGCTTCAATGGCTTCATCATAAGCTCTAAGCACGTACTCTTTTTCAAAATTCTTATTCTTATCTTTTAACTGCTGTAAAATCTTTAAACTGTTTTCATCTCCTAATTTTGAAAGAGCTTTTGCACAATATTGTCTAGTTTGTGCATTTTTATCGTAGAGACCTTTTTGTAAGACTTCTCTACTACTTGGTGACTCAATCTTTCTTATTGCTGAATAAGTTATTCTTCTAATATCTGAGTGTCTGTGGTTTGTGAGCTGATGGAGTAACTTCAAAAATCTATCATCTTTTAGCTCACCTGTTGCCCAAATTAAAACAATCAAATCTTCAGCATTTTTTTCTACAAGGATTCTTTTGAAAACCTTTCTCTTAAAGTATACCATTTTTTCGTCATCTAAGCTATCCATAAAATCAAGTCTCTTAATTTTATCTAATTCTAAAAATTTATCTAAAATGTCCTTAGATGCCTCAAAATCATCTTTTTGCATTTCTTTTATCTTCAACTTTGCTTGTATAAGTTGCTCACTTGCTTCAACATTTGAAATGTTTCTAATTTTACTAATTTGAGATACTGTTTTAGATTCTTTGTAAAGAAGATAGGTTATAAAATAATCTTCAAGATTATCTATATTTTCCCAATTTATATCCATATCAAACCTATTTTTCTAATATGTACTCTCTATAGATATTAAAATCTTCTTCATCTAAATTTACATCTAATGTTACACCATTTTCCCCATACTCAAAATTCTCCACATTGTATTTATCTTTTATTCTACTAAATATATCACCTCTTTCATAAGGTAACATCAAACTTACTGAATAAGTATTTTCCATTAAAGCAATTTCTATCATATTTAATAGTTTATCCATATTTATGCCTTGTTTTGCAGATATATACACAATATCTTCTTGACTCTTAGGATATATATCTAACTCTAGCTTATCTACTTTATTGTATACAAGTATATGTTTTTTATCATTTGCACCAAGTTCTTTTAATACACCTTCAGTTGTACTTTTTTGCAATTCATAACTAGTGTTCGTTGTGTCAATTACGTGTAAAATTAAATCTGCATATTGTACTTCTTCTAGTGTAGCCTTAAATGCCTCTACTAAATCATGGGGAAGTTTACTAACAAATCCAACAGTATCTACTACTAAAAATTCTTTCTTGTTTGGCAAAAGAGCTTTTCTTAAAGTTACATCTAAAGTTGCAAAAAGCATATCTTTTACAAAAACTTCTTTTTCTTGTTCATAATCCTTGTGTGTCTTTATTAATTCGTTTAGTAAGGTCGATTTTCCTGCATTTGTATATCCAACAAGTGCTACAATTGGTATATTTGATTTTAAACGCTTAACTCTTTGTGTCTCTCTATTCTTTTTTACCTCTTTAAGTTCACGTCTTATATCCGCTGCTTTATTAAGTATATGTCTTTTATCTACTTCTAACTTTTGTTCACCAGGTCCTCTCGTTCCAATTCCTGCACCAGTTCTACTCATTTCACCACCCATTCCATAAAGTCGTGGTAATCTGTATTTTAATTGTGCTAATTCGACCTGTAATTTACCTTCTTTACTAAGTGCTCTTTGAGCAAATATATCTAAAATTAAGGTAGTTCTATCTATTACTTTTTTTCCAACAACATTTTCAATATTCCTAATTTGAGCGCCAGATAATTCATCATTAAAAATTACTAAAGTAGCATCTAATGATTCACTATATGCTCTTATTTCCTCTACCTTACCTTTTCCTATATAATAAGCTGCATCAACAGCTTGCTTATTTTGAATTAAGCTACCTACAACCTCTGCTCCAGCAGCCTTCGCTAATTCTTTTAGTTCTTCCATGGATTCGTTAGTGTCTATATCATCACTTTTTTTAACTATTGTTGTCAAATTCAGACCTACAAGAAGTGCTCTTTCTTGAATTTCTTTCACTTAATCACCTCATTTTTTGTTATAAAACATAATCTAATTGTATTAAAAACACTTACATTATTTCTCTGTTGACTAATTATACCATTAATAATATGATTAAGAGTACTATATTATCAACTATTAATAAAAATATTGTATAATTATATTATCACCAAAATCTTATATAGTTATAAAAGATTTCATATTTTATTTAAATTAGGAGGAAAATATGGGCGAAAATTATAAATTTTTTAATCACAAAGATTGTGAGTTTTTCCCTTGTCATAAAACTGATAAACCAGAAGAATTTAACTGTTTATTTTGCTATTGTCCTTTATATGCTTTAGGAGAAAATTGTGGAGGAAACTTTAAGTACACAGAGAAAGGCATTAAAGATTGCAGTAGCTGTATACTACCTCATAAAAAAGATAATTATAATTATATTATGGGAAAATTTCAAGACTTAGTTAAAATTACTTGCAAAAAATAATTTTTTATTAAAAATAGCTATGCATAAATATTTTTTGACTCCTTTTCGTCTAAATAATATTACATAGCTATTTTTATTATATAAGTTTTAATTTATATCGCTCTACCTTATATCTTTCTACTTTTAAATAATTTACATAATTTATACATTGCAAAAATCAACATGCTTACTGCAAAAATCAATATTAAAATCATCATTCCAGCATGAAAGAAAAATTCTTCTGGAAGCATATTTATAACTGGGTCTAAATCAGGATTAAATATCCAATAATCATTTCTAAATAATAATTTATGAAAAATAATAAATGATTTTTCAAAATTCAACAAAATAGGAAATGCTAACACTACTGGCATTATTATCAATGTCATTGATGTAGTTTTTAGTAGTTTTATATTTTTATTTTTTATACTTAATATAATTCCCACCAAAGAAATTATCATTAATAACTTAGCTAATTTATTGATATTTTGAAATATATTTCTCACTTCTTCAAAATGTATTTTCCCTTCTGGAGAAGATTCTAATGTTGGTAACTTAAACTCAGATACATCCTTGCTTAGGTTGTAATCTATTAAGTAATCATAATTTAATTTTATATCATCTTTAGATAAACCAGATAACTCTGATATGTTTAAATAATCAATATCAAAATAATAAAGTTGCTTAAATCCAACAGTAAAATTAATAGCACCTACTATTACAACCACACTTATACACACTGAAAAAATTATATTTAGAAACTTTTTCATGAAATCCCCCCAGTAACAAATTAATTACCTAAACGATTTTAGTAGTGAAATCTTCTATATTCCATACATCATCGACAATTTCTGAATAGAATTCTGGCTCATGGCATACTAAAAGAACTGTACCTTTAAATTCTTTTATAGCTTTCTTTAATTCGTCTTTTGCATCTACATCTAAGTGGTTTGTAGGCTCGTCTAATACTAAGAAGTTTATATTTTTTAGCATAACTTTACAAAGTCTAACCTTGGCAGCTTCGCCTCCACTTAATACTCTCATTTGACTAGTTATATGCTCATTAGTAAGTCCGCATTTTGCAAGGACTTGTCTAACTTCAAAATTCGTAAGACCAGGGAATTCACTCCAGACTTCATCCATAGGTGTATTATTATTTTCTCTTGAACTCTCTTGTTCAAAATATCCAACTTCTAAATAATCTCCCAATCTAACATTTCCACCAAATGGTTTTATTATTCCAAGTAATGTCTTTAATAATGTAGATTTACCAATACCATTCATCCCTTTTAAAGCAACCTTCTTTCCTCTTTCTAAATGGAAGTTAAGTGGTTTTGTTAACGCTTCATCATAACCTAAAACTAAGTCTTCTGTTTCAAAGATTATCTTGCTTGCTGCTCTGGCATCTTTAAAAGAAAAAGTAGGTTTTATCTTTTCCTTTGGTCTTTCTAGTATTTCCATCTTATCTAGTTGTTTTTGTCTACTATTAGCCATTCCTCTTGTTGCAACTCTAGCTTTATTTCTGGCTACAAAATCTTCTAACCTTTTTCTTTCTTCAACTTGTTTATCATAAGCTTGCTCTTCTTGACGTTTCTTTATATCATTCAGTCTTACAAACTCATCATAATTACCTTTATATCTATTTAACTCGCCATTTTCCATATGATATATTACATTACAAGTATTATTTATAAAGTCAATATCATGTGATACTAGAACAAAACTGTTTTCATATTCCTGAAGATATCTAGTAAGCCATGTTATATGTTCCTCATCTAAATAGTTTGTAGGCTCATCCAGTATAAGAATAGTTGGATTTTCAAGTAAAAGTTTAGTCAGAAGTACTTTTGTTCTTTGACCTCCACTTAAATCAGTTACATCCTTATCAAGACCAATCTCTCCAAGACCAAGACCATTTGCAACTTCTTGTATCTTTGCATCTATCATATAAAAACCACTATTTTCAAGTATAGTTTGTATTTCTGCTGTTTCTTCAAGAAGCTTACTCATCTCATCATCACTAGCTTCTCCCATCTTGTCATACATAGCAATCATTTCTTGTTCTAAATCAAACATATGCTTAAAAGCTTCTCTAAGCACTTCTCTTATACTTTTACCTTTACTTAATACTGTATGTTGGTCTAAGTAACCTACTGTAGCTCTTGAAGACCATTTTATATTTCCAGCATCAGGCATAAGCTTTTTCGTTATTATATTTAAAAAACTCGATTTTCCTTCTCCATTAGCGCCAACTAGTGCAATATGTTCACCTTTTCTAAGTCTAAAGGATACATTTTCTAATATTGTTCTTGCTCCAAATCCGTGGCTTACGTTTTCTACTACTAGCATTCTAACACCTCTCAAAAAAATTTTACACATTCTATACTATAATATATTCTTTTTAAACTTAAATCAAGTATTACCAATATTTTTAGTTATATTTACAATAATTTAACTGAGAATAAACTTTATAGCTGTATTATGTAAAATAAAAATAGATACTTTCATCAATGATAGAACTTCTTTATCGACTAAAAAATACATGCATGCTATAATTTCTTTGTAGCCTGTTTAATCTTGAAATTATAAAATGGTTTCTGATTGATTCTCAAATAAACAAAATTTCTTATGAACATTAATATAAGTTTTTGACACAATGCAAATCATTTGATATTTACAGACACAATTATTAGAATAGAATAAAACCAATTTACGTTTGCTTGCCTTAGGCGATAAGTGGTGCTACAGGTTATTTATCTAAACGGAGGTGAAAAATAGTTATTAAACAGAAAAAATACTTCATTATTATTTATATTATTTATGCATTGCCAATTCCATTTTCTCTAATAACATGGATTGGAACTATCATTTCTGTTGCTGATTTAGGAATGGTAAACTGGAAGATTTTCAGTGAGATTATACAATCTGTGATTGCTTTAATTACTATGCTACTTGCTGGTTTATATCCTATCTCATATATTATTTCATTAATCAAAACTCGTGATAGTAAAAAGTTTTCTTTATTTAGTTTTATTCCTATAATACACATAATTCTTTTTGTTGTTTTCTTCTTTTTTTGGTCTTTTCTTAATAAAGTATATCAGCTTTAAATTCTTCCTAAATATTATCTAACTTTACAAAACTATATAGTTAGGGTTTATTATGAAAATATAGTCATATATGTAAATGTCTATTTTTCCATTTAATGTAGGTTTGTAGTCTCTTATACAAACAGGTATGTAGCCTTGTAATTTGCTTTTTCACTATTATTTGAATAAAAAATAGAGATAAAAATTAGGAAAATAGTACCATCCCAATTTTTTTCTCTATTTATGTTTTATTTAAAATATTCATCTAATCCATCCGCTACACATTGCATCATTTTTCTTTGATATTCTGGATTTGACATCATTTGGTCTTCATTATAGTTGCTCATAAATCCCATCTCTACTAATACAGCTGGCACTTTTGACCAGTTAAATCCAGTCAAATCTCCTCTTTGAACAATTCCATTTATCTGTATCCCAGCTTGTTCCATGTTTGTTTTGATGAATTCTGCACATCTATTACTATCTTCATATATAGGAGCTGTATATTTTCCATCCTTCTCAGGAACTAATATAGATGCACCAGTCTTTGAAGAATTATTTAAACTATCTGCATGTATTCTTACAACCATATCTGCTTTTTTCTCATTAGCAAGTATTGCTCTTTCTGAGTTACTTATATTTACATCATGTGTTTCTCTAGTCATTATTACATTGTAACCTTTAGATTCTAATATATTTTTTAAAACTACAGATGCTTCAAGATTTAAAACATACTCTGCTTTCTTTGTAGCTATACCTTCTGTTCCTGAAGATACTCTTGCTTTTTGAGATGAAGAACCTGGAGCTACTGGTTCTAAATTACTATCCCCTTTTCCTTGATGCCCTGGGTCTATACAAATTAAAAACTTTTTATTTTTTTGAGTTTCTGTTTTATTATCTGATTTATTATCCTCTGACTTATTATCATTTTTGCTTTTTGAATTTGATTTATTTTCATCTTTATCTTTATCTTTTATATTTTTATTTTCATCTTTATCTGTTTTTTCATTTTTAGTAGTGCCTGAATTAATTAAATTTGTTGTCTTGTAAAAATTGGTAACTGGATTTGATGTACCTATAATTATAATTCCCATGGCAATTATACAAGTAACTAACAATCTATATTTTTTCATCTTTTGCTCCTTTCAATGATATACAGCTATTATCTATTTTAAATTTATATGAATATGTATCTATTTTATCATATACCTTGTTTATTTTATTTATTTTTATGAAAACTAAGGAGTTATTGCGTCAGTTTTCCAAGCATCAAAAACTGATTCTTGAGCAACATAATATTGAAGCAGCAAGAAAATTTCAATTTTATTATTAAAATATTTTAATAAGAAAGAGGTGTTCTATGCAATTTAAAAATTTTTATTTTAAAGATAAATCTTTAAGTAAAAGAAATAACTTAGCTAAGTCCAAATTTACAATTGTTTTAACATTTTTATTTTTATTATATTTTTTCTCAAATAATTTAATTTATGCACAAAATTTACAAAAAAGTGAACCTCAATATTTAATACCTATAGGAAATGTTCTTCAAATTGATGCAGAACTAAAAAATATCATCGTTAGAAGTCCTGGTGAAGCATCTCCATTTAGATTAGGTGATGCTATAATCAAAGTAAATAATATAGAAGTTGATGGATATAGTGATTTTGCTAATACACTAAATGCTTTACCAGAAGAAAAACCAGTGTCTATTTTATTAAATAGAGGTGGTCAACTTTTAACAATGAAAACAACTAAACACATATTAGAAAAAATTAGTTTTAATAACTTACTTTCTGGATTTGCTACTTTGACTTATATCAATCCAGAAACCTCAGAATTTGGTGCCGTAGGTCACCCAATAAGTGTTGGTAATTCAAGAAAAATACCTATAAAATCAGGTTCAATTTCTACAACTAAGCACCTCGACATAGAAAAATCCTATCGAGGTAGTGTGGGATGTATAAATGCAAAAAGAGAAAATATTATTGGTAGTTTTACAGAAAACACTGATTTTGGAATAAGAGGTCAAATTAATAACTTTGATATTTCTAGCTTAAAAAAATATAAGGTAGCTTCACTAAATGAAGTTAAGCTGGGAAAAGCTCAAATAATTTTACAAAACAACTCTAATGAATGTAAAAAATATAATATTGAAATTATAGATATAGAAAACCAAAACCATCCTGAGAGTAAAAGTTTTAAAATTAAAATCACTGACAAAAACCTTTTAGCTCAAACTGGTGGTATTGTACAAGGTATGAGTGGTACTCCAATAGTACAAGATGATAAAATAATAGGAGCAGTTTCTCATGCCATTGAAAATGACCCAGCTGTAGGTTATGGTGTATTTATTAAATGGATGCTTTAGATAATAAATTATATAAGTAATTTGTAACTCTTAAATCATCATTAAATAAATGTTTATAATATATTTGGTCTGAAGACATAATTCTTCACTCTACAGACCAAATATATTAAATATTTTACATACTTTAAAACATAAATTTTTATTACAATTATATTAATTTTTATTACAACTATATTGATTCTTATTTATTACTTATTATTGACATAATTTTTATTTATAAACTATTATTTCAAATTTATTAAAAAATAAATATCATTAATATTATTTGTTAGCATTTTTTCCAGTGTTAGGTAAAACATTGCCAAGGTTCTTTTCAGGTATATTTACATAACTTTCTGGAACATCACCTACTATTATAGTCTCACAGATAGGTATCTGAGCTTTAATTTGTTTTGTTGAAGTTATAAGTGGGATTACTACTTTCACTTGAGTTTGAGCTTCTAAATATATCCTATGTCTTGTTTGATTTATGCCTGAAGACTCAAATTCCGTTTTAAAGTTTACTGATACTGTTCCTATAGGTTCAATAGATACTTCAAGTTTAGGGCCGTATTTAGCTAATATAGGACTTCCTAATGCTGTTCCTATAGGTATGTAAGAATCTGCTGTTTTACCTTTTTTTAATTCATCTTGTATTTCTAAAGCTATTGCAGATGCAATTTCATTCATCATAATAGTATTTGCTTGTATCATAGTTATTTTTCCGTTATTGTCAAGCTGTATATCCATTAAATCTTCATAATTTATTTTCCCTTCTACCATTTCAGCAACAGCTTTATTTATAGACCTGTTTGCCAATTCAAGAGCTTTTGTTTCTGCTAAAACTGTAATTGTTGGTCTTAAACTTTTATCTATATATATGAAACTGCCTATAAATACAGACAAGAAAAGAATTAACAAGAAAATAGCTACAATTTTTCTAAATTCATTTTTCTTTTTTCTATCTACTATCCTATTCAAATTTATCCCCTCCTATTTATTTATATGTAACTTTGGCATAATTTTTATAATATTTGTCAAAAATAAATAAATAAAAATATAGACTTATTAATACATTTTGTTTATACATATCTACAATGTACAGAATATTATAGCAAATTCATTTTTTCTATTAATTACAAAATTACTCCTATTTGTGTTATAATATTGCATTAAGTAAGGAGGTTAAAATCTTATGAATAACGATAATGATAAAAATGGAAATAAAATAAGAAGAAAAAAGGTTAGTTCATCTAGTAACTCAAATAAACCAGTTAATAGAAATTCAGCTAACAAAACTCATTCAACTAAAAGCAAGAAGAAATCTAAGAAAAGCGATAAATTTAAAAAACTAAGAGTATTTGGTATAGTATTTTTAGTTTTATTAGTTGTTGGTGCAGCAGGTACTGCTGGATTAGTATTTGCATCATTAAGAGATGTCTCTCCAGTTACAGAAGCTGTTTTAGACAAGCAAACAAACCAAACAACTACAATTAAATACGCTAATGGAAAAACATTATCTACTGCTCCAAGTGTAAATAAAAAGACACCCGTTCCATTAGATAAAATTTCAACTCATCTTCAACATGCAGTAATTGCAATAGAAGATGAACGTTTTTATGAACACAAGGGTGTTGACATTAAAGGTTTATTTAGATCAGTATTAAAAACTCTTACTGGTACTAAGCAAGGTGGTAGTACTATTCCTATGCAGGTATCTAAGATGCTATTGACTACTGAGCAACAAACTCTACCTCGTAAAATAAAAGATATTTATTATGCATATGAGATGAGTAAGACAGTAAGTAAAGACAAAATACTAGAAACTTATTTAAATAACTTCTTCGTTGGAAAGGGTCTTGCAGGAGCTGAGGCTGGTGCACGTGGTTATTTTGATAAGTCTGCATCTGACCTTACTATAGCTGAGTCAGCACTTCTTGCTGGTTCAACTAAAAATCCATCTAGGTTTTCAGCTTACAAAACTTCTAAATTAGATGGAAATGAAACTAAGAGTGACTTAGAGAATAAGTTGTTATTTTTTGTTAATACAACTGATGATGATTTAGATGACCCAACTCAAGTAGACTTTGATATGATTGAGAAATTAAAAACTTGGGAACTTATATCTAGTGATACTTATAGACAGCTAAAAGCAGGTACATTAGTTGTTAGAAAAGCTATAAACAACCCTGAAGCTAAGAAAAGACAAGAAATTGTTCTAAAGAAAATGTTAGACCTAGGATATATAAAACAAAAAGAATATGATGAAGCAATTAATGCTAAGATAGAAATAAAATTACCTAAATCAGCAGATAAAGTTTCTTCATCTGTAGAAGACCTTATTGAAAGTGAAGTTATAAATGCCCTAATGGAACAAGGACATACAAATGATGAAGCTCAAAACTTATTCTACAATGGTGGTCTAATTGTAAATACAACTATAGACCCTAAAATGCAGGATGCTTTGGAAGAAGAGTTTGATAAAAATAGCAATTTCCCAGGACATATGGTTGGACCTGATGGAGTTAGCCAGCCACAGTCTGCAATGGTAATTTTAGATTACAAAAATGGTGAAATAAGAGCACTAGCTGGAGGCCGAAACATAAGTGGCAGAAAAACTTTAAATCGTGCTACTAGCCCTCATCAGCCAGGTTCTTCTATAAAACCTCTAGCAATTTATACACCAGCTATTGATACTTTAAAGATTACACAATCAACTGCTCTAAATGATGTTAGAGGAGGATATAAATTTGAAGAAAACACTAAATGGAATCCAAGAACTACCACTAGTGGTCATGGCTCTATGAGTTTACGTAAAGCTCTTGCTAAATCTTCAAATACAATAGCAGTTAAAACTGCTGAGATGCTTGGAGATTCTTATGATGAATGTATAGATATAATGATGGACTACTTAAAGAACTTTGGTATAACAACTGTTAAAAATAGCCAAACAGGAGCAACTGATAGACAGTTCCCAGCATTAACACTTGGTGGTATGGCAAGTGGTATTACTCCACTTCAGATGGCTGCTGCTTATGGTACATTAGCAAATCAAGGAGTTTATGTAGAACCATCTATTTACACTACTATAACTACTTTTGATGGGCAATTATTAGTTAAAAACGCTCCTGAAGAGCATAAAGTTGTAGACCCAGAAGTAGCTTATGTTGTTACAGATATGTTAGAAAGTGTAATTACTGAAGGTACAGGTGGTATTGCATCACTTCCTAAAGGAATGCCTGTTGCAGGTAAAACAGGTACTACAAATAGCGCATATGATGCTTGGTTTGTTGGTTATACACCTTATTATGTAGGAGCAACATACATTGGAGATGATGCTGGTAGAAAAGATGATGCTGGTAACACTATAAAACGTAGAGATGTTCCACATGGAAGTACTAGTACAGCAAAACTTTGGCAAAAAATCATGGCAAAAATACATGCAAATTTAACAGTTACTGAATTTGAAGTTCCTAAAAATGTATATTTTACAAAAATTAATTTAGAAGATGGAGGAAAGCAATCTTCTGGCTCTAAAGCAGCATTTATTGAAGGTACTGCTCCTTCTAGAGTAAGTTCTCAGCCATCTCCTGAAGATACAAAGAAACCAGATAATAATCAACAAGAAGAAGAAAACAATAATAACAACAATAATTCAGGTAATAATGGTGGTGGCTCTACTCCTCCTGATAACGGTGGAAATAGTGGCGGTACTACTACTCCTCCTGACAATGGTGGAAACAGTGGCGGTACTACTAACCCTCCTGACAATGGTGGAAACAGTGGTGGTACTACTAACCCTCCTGACAATGGTGGAAACAGTGGTGGTACTGTCACCCCTCCTGATGGTGGTGGAAATACAACACCATAGTTTAATAAAAGATTACATTTAAATATTAATAAATAATTAAAATTAAAATTCAAACAAAAATATAAGGAGTTGCCTCAAAGTGATTTTTAGAAATCCTCGATGAGACACTCCTTTTTTAGTAATTATAATTAATGTGGCGATTGTTATAATATTTATATATTACAAACTATATAAACTTATTACAAACTATATAAACTTTATATTTTTTGCTTATTGTATACCAAAAGTTTGGAATGCGTTTAATTTCCCATATCTTTTGATAAGTATATCCCATTCTTCCTTATCATAAAAATCACACTTATTTACACCAAATAATTTGCCAACTTCAATTGCAAATCTACCAGCTGACTCTAAATCACTAAAATGAGTTGCACCTGTAGCACATCCAGCAACAGGCATTTCTGTAGTAATTGCTACTCCAACTACTGGAGAATTTGTAGCAACTGCTGGCTGTAAAATACTATTCAAGTGATACAGGTCATTTCCATATGGTGTTATATCTTGAATAGATAAAGGAAATACAAATGGAGATTTTCCAGTTACAGTCTGTATAATATCTAAAAGATTATCACTAGTTTTCAATATGTACCCTTCTTTGACAGTTGGCGATATTGCAAATCCTCTAGTATTGATTATTCTATTACCTTTAGTAGTATCGATTGAAAGTATTGCATCACAACTACTGTCAACTTCATTTTCATTCATAGTTGTCATATCTATTGGTGAATCCATAAAAGGTGTAGGATAATGCTCTTTAGTTGGAGCATCTGGACAAATATGAGTAGAAATTATAATATCTCCTTCTAGCACATCTCCTTTTCGTTGCATATCTAAAAGTTTCGCTGCTACTGAAATTGCTACTAATGCTCCATCACCATCTGAAACAAAACCTATTACATCTGGTCTTGCTCCAATACCTCCAAGTCTGCCTAAAATACCTAGAGTAGGGGCATTTCCTCCGTTTAATTTACCATTCTTACCAGCAATTGTAAGCTTAACTAAGTCTGTAGAACCTTTACTTGATGATAGCTTTTTTACTATTATATTTTCTCCACCATAGCTTTGTAAGTATGTCTTCACTTCTTCTCCACTTGCAGTTGATTTGTCTAAAATGTCATAAACCTCTAATACTTGTTTTAATATCATATTTAGTCTCCTTTCTTCATGTATTTTTTTAGTAATACATTATTTACTGTACAAAACATCTACACCACACATTGCTAGTACTTTAATTGCTTTTATAAGTGCTATTTTCCCTTCTTCGCCACCAGCAGCTACAGCAAATTCTTCTGTATGAGTTGCAGTGTTTTCTTTTAATTTTATATATGCTTGTATTGCAGGTATTTCATGAGTTAAATTTCCAGTATCAGTTGAACCAATACCTTGAGTTAAATCTCTTTCAATATAATCTTCACCCAATACTTCAAAATTTTCTCTAACTATATTTACCAATCTTGAATCATTTTTTATCTCTTTATATATTTCATCTAATTGAATTACTTCTACACTAGTTCCTGTAGAAATTGCAGCTCCCTTAGCACAATCTTTAAGCATATCACAAATTTCATTTAGGTATTCTATACTTAATGCTCTTACATTAAATATAGCTATAGATTTTTCAGGAATTATGTTATGTATACTACCTCCATCAGTTATAATTCCATGTACTCTTGCATAATCTTTAAGATGTAATCTCATGCTATTTACACTATTGAATAATGCTATTACTCCACTTAATGCACTTCTTCCTTCCCAAGGATAAGCAGCAGCATGAGAAGCTTTTCCACTAAAATCAAATTTTAAGTTAACTTGAGCAAATGATATATCATCAGGTATTGAAGCATCACATGGATGTAAAATTAATGCAGCATCTACATCTTTAAATACCCCTTCTCTAATCATAGTTATTTTTCCACCTACTCTTTCTTCTGCAGGTGTTCCAAATACTTTTACAGTTCCTTCTATATCATATTTTTTTATAACTTCTTTTAAAATAATACCCGCTCCAACAGAACTTGTACCTATTATATTATGTCCACAAGCATGTCCCATACCTGGAAGTGCATCATATTCAGCTAGAAAAGCTACTGTCTTTCCACCAGTTCCATTTGAGTAGACTGCCTCAAAAGATGTTTCTAATCCTCCTACACCCTTTGTCACATCAAATCCATTTTCTTCTAATAAATTACATAATGCTTTTTGTGATTTAAATTCTTCAAATGCTAATTCTGGATTTTCAAATAAAGATTTGGATACCTTTTCAAATGATGCTTTTTTCTCATCAGATAACAGCTTTATATCTTCTTTGATTTTTAATTTTAATTCTTTCATACTTACTACCTCCTTAAATCATTCCATTTATTTTTAGAACTGTTTGAGATATAAAAGCAGAACCAAAATAAGTAGATGTCATAACTATAAATGATATAACTACTAGCTTCCAACTCAAAGTCTTTAATATGTCTAATTGGTTACCTACAGAAATTCCTGCAAAAGCTAATAATGGTGTTACTGTAGACATAAAATTGATTTTTCCTATATTACTTGCTATAAAATCTCCAACTGGTGATATTGGAAGTGATAATACAAACGCAACTAAAGTCGCCCATGCAAAACCTGGTAAATTTGGTCTCTTAACAAAATTCTTTATTACAATAGCAATTATTACTAATATAAACCCAAATACACTTCCAATCAACAAATCTTTAGCCTGTGTTTTAAGTGCTATAGCCTGTCCAAAGCAAATAATAATATATATGAACATTACTATTTTTATCTGTTCCATAATAGTCTTCAAAGTCTTTTCCATCTATACATCCTCCATTATAAGACATCTCTTGTTTTTGTTTTTTTTCTACTTCTAAACTTCTCAATAATCGGAGCCACTTTACTATAATAATAATTAGCAACTGGTAATGATAAAAATAATTCTATGTATATTCCAGTAACAGCTGTAATCAATCCACTGGTAGCTGAATAAGCTAAAATCTGTTCAGACATATTTGGGACAGTATTCATCAATGATGCTGTTGCAGCCCCCATCATAGAACCACTTCCCATTCCTGATGCCATTGCTAAAGCATATGGATGAAAGCCTATAAGAACACCCAATGGTGCCAAAAATGAAAATAATAATGTTCCAAAGATACTACCACTTATATAAGTTCCCAATGTTCCTATACCTTCTGGTGAATTTAATCCATACTTATCCCCAATAATTCCTAGTGCTGTGTCACGACATAATGAAAAAGTCCCTCCTAATGCACTTCTTCCAAGACCTAGTGCTACTCCAACAGGTAATGCTATCAACATTGTACCCATATGACCAAACTCTTGTAATAAAAGTGCTGGTCCTGCTTGAAGTAATATACCAACTTTAGGACCTGCATTAATTCCAAACATTATTCCTAATGGATATAGAGTTAAAGATAAAAGATATGGAGATACATTTATTTCATTATCTCCTATAAACTTTTTTAAAGCTGGTATAACCCTTCCTAACAAATGAGGGGAAACAGCCATACCTATAAAGATAGCCCATAGTATACTAAGTAAAGTTATATTAATACCCATAACTTTAAATGAAATAGGCCCAATTAATTCAGCCAATACTGTAATTATACAGGCTGCTATCAGAGCATTTTTAATTCCTTTCATTTTTATACCTCCTTGCAATTTTTATAATTTTCTTACAATATAAGTATTAGTGATTTAATTATATATTCTCTCATCGATAATGTATAATATAAATGTTTCATTATTTTTATATGCTTTTAGTCATAAAGCAAAAGGAGGATTAAGCATCATGGATTTATTACAATTAAAATATTTTCAAGTTGTAGCTTGTACTGAAAATATGACTAATGCTGCTAAGCAATTACATGTAACACAGTCAGCACTTAGCAAAAGTATAGCTCTACTTGAAATGGATTTAGGTGTAAAATTATTTGACAGGAAAGGAAAATCTATTAAATTAAACTATTGTGGAAATATTTTTCTTAAAAGAGTTGATTCTATACTTAATTTATTAGATACATCAACTAAAGAAATAAAAGATTTAGCTTGTAGTGAATTTGACCAAATCAAATTAATCGTACTTACTGCATCAGGGTTAATTTTAGATGTACTTAGTGAATTTAAAAAATTACATCCAAATATTTCATTCAAATTAATGCAACATATTCCAAAATCAACATTTGACTACGATTTTGATATATGTATTACTTCATATTGCTTTGAATTTAAGTCATCAAATTATGAAGTATTAACTAGTGAAGAAATATTTATAGGTGTACCTTACAGCAATCCACTATCAGAGCTTAATAGTGTGTATTTTAAAGATGTACAAGATGAGAATTTTATATGTTTAGATGAAGGTACAAATTTCAGAAAAATTACAGATAGATTTTGTAACTATGCTGACTTTGAACCTAATGTAGGTTTTGAATGTGATTCTCCTTCAACCGTTTATAATTTGATAAAAGAAGGTCATGGAGTTGGATTTATTCCTGAAAAATCATGGTGTATAGATTATGAATCTTCTATTAAACTATTACCTATTAATGATATAAGATGTGAGCAATTTATTGAGCTATATTGGACAGATAATAAATTTTTAAACAAGTCAACAAGAATGTTTATTGATTTTATAAAAAACTATCTTAATGAAACTACTTAAAAAATAATAAATCTCAATGTTGTACCGAGACTCAAAAGTTAGATTTTATACTGGAATGAACTTTCATTCCAGTATTTTTATTTATTCAAGTTTTTATTGATATTAAATTCTATAATCAACTGGATTACTTTTAGTCTTTTATTCTATTAACGCTGTTTCTTATAATTAGTCTTGGATAAAGTTTTCTTGGGATATGTTCTGTGCTCTTTTTATTTATTGTATTTACTAAACTATCTACTCCATTTTTTATAACTTGCTCTCTTGGGTCATCTATTGTCGATAAGTGTGACCTAAAGTAAGATATTAATTCAATATTATTATATCCTATTACAGATAAGTCTTCTGGTACATTTATACCATAAGTAGTTTTTAATTCTTGTATTATAGAAATAGCTGGTACATCTTGTTGCACAAATATAGCTGAAGCCTTTTTTATTTTATCAATATGATTTCTTAATAGTTCAACTTGAGATTCAAAATCCATTTTAGATTCAATTACATCTGTCTTTAAATTAGCTTCTTCCATAGCATTTAAATACCCTTTGGTTCTATCTTCATGCATTTTTGAACTCTTATCTTCTGAAGTTATTGTTATTATATTTTTATGACCATGGTCGATTAAATGTTTAGTAGCTATATAGCCTCCATATACGTTATCGTCCCAAAAGAAGTTATCTACCTCTCCTACAAAAGATGGCTTAAAATATATGAATACGTGTGGAAAATTATTGTCTTTTAAAAACTCATACTCTTCTTTTTTTATTGATTGAGACACTATTACTAATCCATCAACCATTTGTCCATTAACCATTTTATAGACATTACTATCACCACTAATGTTGTTATTGGGCTGTATTATAAAGTCGTACTTATTAGTCTCAATAGAATTTATAGAACTGTCCATTATATCACTAAAAAATTTTCTAGTGTCTTGATGATTAAAATTATTTGAAAAGATTACCCCTATTCTATTTGTTTCTTTTTTTGCTAGATTTCTCGCATTTACATTAAAATGAAACCCTAGCCTGTTAGCCTCTTCCACTACCTTCTTTTTTGTTTTTTCAGATACATTAGGATTATTGTTTAAACACCTAGAAACAGTTGAATAGCTAATGCCTAGGTTCCTTGCAATATCTTTAATAGTTACCATCTTTATCCCCTACTTCACTTCATTTTATTTTTGCTAATATAATACTACACCATGTTGTAAATAATTGTCAACTTGATTATGTAAACGCTTGTAAGTATAAAAAAATAGGTAGAATCTAAAAAGATATCTACCTACTTTATACAAAAAATTATCATATATTTAAGTGGTTTTATGGTTTTGCTTTTGGTGTAAATACTACCGACATAATATATCCAAAAAATATAGCTGCGGCTATCCCACCAGCTGTAGCAGTTGTTCCACCTAGGAAAATACCTAAAAATCCATCACTTTGTATTGATTTTATTACTCCTTTGGCAAGTGAATATCCAAATCCTATTATAGGAACTGTTGCACCTGCTGCTGCAAACTTAACTAATGGTTCATAAAGTCCTAGAAAAGTTAAAACTACACCAGTTGTTACATATGTCACCATAACATATGGAGTTTGCATTTTAAAGTAGTCCATCATTACTTGAGCTATTAAACATATAATTCCACCTACAATAAATACTCTTACGTATTCCATTAACATATATATCACTTCCTACTCATTTACTATTACTACTGCATGTGCAACACAAGGTATTGTTTGCTTTTGTAGTGTACTTGTTGGTGATAATAGTGCTCCTGTTGATACAAGCATTACTTTGTTAAATTCTTTTTTTCTTAATTTTTCATATATATATCCTGCAAATACTGTAGCTGAACATCCACATCCACTCCCACCACAGTGAACATCTTGCTCTTTAAGGTTAAACATTTCTATACCACAATCAGTATAACACTTTGAAATATCTACACCCTTCTCTTTCAAAAAGTCTTCTGCTATTTGTTTGCCAAGTGTACCTAAATCGCCAGTAGCAATTATGTCAAAGCTATTTGGGTCATCATTAGTATCTTCAAAATAAGAATATATAGTATCTATTGCTGCTGGAGCCATGGCTGGTCCCATATTATTACCATCATCAATACCTTTATCTATTACTTTTCCAACTGTAACATATTTTACTTTAGGACCTTCTCCATTAGGAGCTAATAAAACACTTCCTGCTCCTGTAACTGTCCATTGAGCTGTCATTGGCTTTTGATTTCCTAATTCTAGTGGAAATCTAAATTGTCTTTCTGCTGTACAATAATGGCTTGATGTTCCTGATAGCACTAAATCTGCAAAACCACCATCTACAAGCATAGAACCTATGCAAAGTCCTTCTGCCATTGTAGAACAAGCGCCATATATACCCAAAAATGGAATTGCTAATTCTCTTGCAGCAAAAGATGCTGGTACTATTTGATTGATTAAATCCCCGCCTAGCATATAATTTACATCTGACAGTTTTTTTCCTGCCTTCTGTATGGCTTTCTGAGATGCAGTCTCTACCATTTTACTTTCAGCCAATTCCCAAGTTTTTTCACCATATAAATCATCAGTCATAATCATATCAAAATAATCTTTTAATGGTCCTTCACCTTCTTTAGAACCTACTATAGTACCAGCTGATATTATTGTTGGTTTATTCTCTAGCTTGACTGTTCTTTTTCCAATTCTTTTATTTTTCATATTTTCACACCTTTTTAATTTTGCATTTTAATATTTAATTTTTTAATATTAATTAAAATCTGCATGATTATTTCCTAACTAACTACTTCCATAACTATTTTTCAGATTTCATATCTTCTTCATAATTAATAAAATTTAAATTAAATAAAAATCCTCTAAAACATCTTAAAAATATAATAAATAATTCCACATAAAATAGAAGAACCTATACCATAAACTAAAACTGGCCCTGCAATTTTAAATAAGTTTGCACCTACACCTAATACATATCCTTCTCTTTTATACTCCATAGCAGGAGATACTATTGAGTTAGCAAAACCTGTTATTGGTATTATAGAACCAGCTCCTGCTCTTTTTCCGATTAGGTCATAAACTCCTAATCCAGTTAGAAATGCCCCTATAAATATCAGTGTTATTGATGTAGCGGAACTAGCACCTAATTTATCAAGACCTCCAACTTTCATGTATAAATCACTTATGGCTTGCCCTATCATACAAATAATTCCACCTACAATAAATGCAAGTGTATAGTTTTTTAAATATGTAGGTTTTGGGCTTATTTGGTCTACATATTTTTTATAATTTTTATCCATACTAAACACCTCTCTAAAGTATTATTTGTTAATTTTAAAAAAATAAACCTATTATTTATTTTAGACACTCAAAGTTTTGTCAAAAAATAAAAAAGATGCCTAATAAAGAAAATAATTTATTTTCTATCATAAAGACACCTTGTTTTTTAATATTTTTTATTTGAACTTATAATTCTTTAATAGTAACTTAAAAACTTAATATAAAAATTCTAAAAAGTTTAATATATCATAAGTATTATCATGATATATATTCCTTTAACTTAGATAATACTTTTTTCTCTATTCTTGATACTTGAACCTGTGATATATTGAGCATTTCTCCTATTTCACTTTGAGTCATATCTTCAAAATATCTGAGAACTATTATTTGACGTTCTCTCTTATCCAGTCTTCCAAGTATATCCTTTAATAATATATTATCTACAACTTTTTCTTCCTCACTTTCTCCTTTCATGCTTATCTTATCAATAAGGCATATTGGAGAACCTTCTTCTTCATGAATAACACCTTGCAAATACTCTACATTAAAATTAGCTTCCATAGCCATTACTAAATCTTCTTTTTCTACATCTAATGCTTGAGCTATTTCTTCTATACTTGGTTCTCTGCCTAGCTTTTTAGTTAAAGCTTCACTTTCCATCTTGGCCTTTACAGCTATTTGCTTCAATGACCTTGATACTTTTATCATACCATCATCTCTTAAGTATCTCTTTATTTCACCTAGAATCATTGGTACTGCATAAGTAGAGAATTTAACATTAAATTTAGGGTCAAATTTATATATTGATTTTATTAAACCTATAGAACCTAATTGAAATAAATCTTCTCTATCATACCCTATATTTAAAAATCTAGATACAACGCTCCTAACTAGACCTAAATTACTTGATATTAATATTTCTTTTGCCTCTTCATCTCCATTTTGAACTTTATCAATAAGTTCTAGAGTCTCTTCATGACTAAGAAGAGGTTTTTTTTCTTCTCTGGCAACAGTTACTTCCATAATAAAACCTCACTTTTGGACTTTATTTAGGCAAATTTATTTTTTTAGTCATTTCAATTCTAGTGCCATTATCTTTTCTAGAACTTACCTCTACATCGTCCATAAAGCTTTTCATAACTGTGAATCCCATTCCTGATCTATCAAGTTCTGGTTTTGATGTATAAAGTGGTTCCATTGCCTTCTCCACATTTTCTATTCCATACCCTTCATCTTCAACTACGATTTTTATAGTATTTCCCTCTATCTCACATTTCAAAAAAACAAACTTAGAACTGTCTTCTTCATATCCATGTATTATAGCATTTGTAACAGCCTCAGAGACAGCAGTCTTTATATCAACTAATTCATCTACTGTTGGGTCTAATTTTGCTGCAAATGATGCTACTATAACTCTTGCTAAACTTTCATTTTCTGATAGTGCCGAAAATTTAACTTCCATAATATTATTCATCACATACTCCTCCCTACAAAGAACTTAGAGCTTCTTCATACGTATCATAAATGCCAATAATTTTATTTAACCCAGATAAATCAAAAATTTTCTTAACTCGTGAACTTATATTAATTACTGAAACTCGTCCCCCTTCATTAGAAATTTTTTTATATCTACCTATGATGACACCTATACCTGAAGAATCCATAAAATTAATATTTCCAAAATCAAATACAACATTTTTTACTTGATTAACACTTAATAAGTTATCTATTTCTTCCCTTATTTCATTAGCTACATGGTGGTCTAGTTCTGAGCACATAAATTCTATGTATAGATTCTTATGTTCTAAGGAATATTTTACCATCAAAATCCCTCCTTCAATAGTTTTGTAAAAATAGTAACTTTTAATCAATTCTATAATCGCATTTCTATTCCTTCAATGAAATTTAACTAGTTTTGTCGTATTATTTCTACCATCGTTTCATTATATGTTACTTGACCACCAATATCAGATATACCAGTATCTGTTAAACTATTAGGATTGCCATGTTTCTTCCACCATCCAACATACATTTTTACTATATAATCACTTACTCCACTATCTATATTTATCTGTACATCTATTTTTGTTTTTTTTGACTTTAAAGTTACAATATCCTTATTGTTAACACCTATTTTTCTAGCCATAATTTGATTTATATACGCTTGAGCTATAGATGTCTTATCCATAAAGTGTTGACTAAACAAAGTATCTGCATGGTGATTAGTTAGCAGTCTAAAAATATTTTCCCTATTTTCATCTTCAAAGTTTCTAGTTTTATTACTTATATACACTGGAATTGGACTAATTCCTAAATCTCTTATCCTTTCTGAATAAAGTTCATATTTTCCAGATGGAGTTTCGAACTTCTTATCTTCCCAAGCAATAGGATTATGTATAGTAAAATAACTATTTTTAAGTTTCTCTATATCTAGACTTTTCTCAAAACGTTTAAGTGGCTCAATTACTTTTTCTAAGTATTCTTTTTTTGTTACAAAAGGATAACCTTCTAGTTTCATCTTTTTAGCTAACTCCATAAAAAAATAATACTCATCCATCAATTCATGCTTTGGTGTTACTGCTCTTTCATTGTATGTTATATATGGATTGGTCATTGAACTATAAATTATATCTTCACTTTCAAGCGTATTTGTACAAGGTATAAATAAGTCACATAAAGTAGCTGTGTCAGTCATAAACATATCAAAGCATACTTTAAATTCAATCTTTGAAAAAACTCTTTCTAACTCTACTAAATCTGGCAATTGATTTAACATATTACTTTTAGTTATTACTGCCATCTTTATAGGAATATTTCCTTTTAGTGATTTACTTGACATCTTATCAAACTTGTTCAATGTATTATTTGGTTTCTCTAATGTATTATTAACTTCATCTGATATATTGTCTTTTAAGGATTCTTCTATAAACTTGCTAATATTACTTACATAAAACTCCCTATCTTCGCCATATGATTGGCTATTATAAGGGTCAGCATCTATCATATTTGGATAAACCTTATTAGCATAATTCACTCCACCACCACTAAATCCTATTTGACCTGTTATAGCTCCTAATGCATCTATCGCTCTTATTGTATTTCCTCCATTTTTATACTTTTGAAGACCATAACCTACATTTATACTTGAATATTTATTAGCATATAAATCAACTAATGCACTTATATCCTTTTCTTTAACACCACATTCATCACATAAAAAGTTTAAATCTAGTGAATCCAAATATTTTTTATATTCCTCAAAACCAACAACATACGAATTTATATATTCTTCGTCCTGCAGGTTATCTTCTATTATAATTTTTGCCATAGCCATAGCTAATGCTCCATCTGTTCCAGGGTTCACTTGTATGTACTTATCTGCAATTTGAGCAGTCTTTGTATATATAGGGTCAATGACTACTATTTTTATCCCTTTTTCTTTGGCTTTTTTAATTATTTGCATAGTATGAATGGTAGTATATGCTGGATTTTTTCCCCATATAAATATACTCTTGCTGTTTAGCATATCTTCTATAGCATGTCCCTTAGCTACTCCAAAGTCATACTTTTGGGCATGCATTCCTGCACTCCAACATGGCCCACCCTTATGCCTACTAACTCCTCCATAAAAATTAAAAAATACATCTCCTATATATTTTAATATAGACCCACTTCCATATTGGTCATAGTGCATAATAGACTTTGATGTATAATGTTCTTTATAAAATAGGAGTTTATCTGCCATTATCTCTAATGCTTCATCAAAAGAAATCTTTTTCCATATACCATCTACCTTTAACATTGGAGTCTCTATCCTATCTTTATGATTTAATCTATCTAAATGAGCAAACCCCTTTTTACATATAAATCCTTTTGTATAAGGATGATTTCTATCTCCTTCAATTTTTATCACATTATTTCCTTTAGTATAAACATTAAATTTACAACAATCATGGCAATCTAGTGTACATCCATGACTTAATTTCTTTATTGTATCCATAAAATATCTTTATCTCCTTATAAAAGTTACATATTCACTATATTTTCATTAAATTTCATATACTTAAAATACTCTGTTTAAGACATAAGTATATTTTATCAAAATAAATTTAAAAATACCTTATAAATATGATATTCATATAAAATTACTTTTAAGCAAATTAAATTGAGAAAGTACTATGCTATCATTAGAATTACAAGAAAATGAGGAAAAAGGATATACAGCTATTGAGCTATGTGCTGGTTTCGGCAATGAGGGTATTTATAGAATTAAAAAGGCTGTTGGACCTAAGGTTGCTGTGGGTGCAGTTAAATTTGATTTTCATCCAGCTTTTGGCTTTAAGAGTGGCGATGAAAGATTCTAGTAAGTGGTGTTTTTCTCTATACATGTACCTATCATAAAGTGATAAATCAATCTCTTACTTCCCATTATCAAATGAAAATCATATATTAATTTTTATTTGATTATTTATTTTCTAATATATTTTTTATACTTATGGAAATAAGGCACAAACAAAATTTAAAATGTCTTTAATAATACTATTATATAAAACAATAAAAGCCTTATGTTGTTGACTCTTACAGATTATTTATCATCTGTTTTGAAAACACATTAGGCTTTTTAAATATTCAATATACTATTTTATATATCTTTCGATTATATTTTTATATACTATATATTATTTTTTCTTTTTATTGGCTTTTTCTATATTAATTTTGTTACCTTTTATCTTAATATCTTTCATTTTTTCAATTACTGTTTTTGCATCTTTTTTAGGTATTTCAACAAAAGTATACTTATCATATATATCTATAGTTCCTACCATTTTACCTGGTATTCCAACTTCTCCAGCTATAGCACCAACAATATCTTTAGCTTGTATTCTTTGATTTCTACCAATATTGATAAACAATCTAATCATACCATCTTTAGCTCCAGTAGCACCTTTTCTATCTCCACGTTCTCTTCTAGGTTTTTCTTCTATTATTTCTTCTTTCATTTCTTCCCCTAGAGATAACTTAACAAGTGCAGCAGCAATATCAACCATTGCATAATCTTCATCATTACAGAAACTTTCTAACCATTGTAATTGTTTAGTTAAATGACCTTCTTCTATAGTTTGTTTAACTTGTGCAAAGAAAGAGCCTACTTTTTTCTCTTCAACATCAGTTATTGTTGGTATATTATGCTTGATTAATTTAGATTTAGTATATCTTTCTATATCTTTCATCTTTCTCATTTCTTTTCCAAATACAAAAGTAAATGACATACCTTCTCTACCAGCACGACCAGTTCTACCAATTCTATGAACATAGTACTCTTCATCTTGTGGTAAATCATAGTTAAATACACATTCAACATCATCAACATCTATACCTCTAGCCGCAACATCAGTAGCAACAAGTATATCTATTGTACCATTTCTAAACTTATCCATTACTATATCTCTTTGTGTTTGTTTTAAGTCACCATGTAATGCATCTGCAAAATATCCTCTTGCTTGTAAATCTCCTACTAACTCATCTGCTTTTCTTTTAGTATTACAGAAAACAACAGATAATTTAGGGTCATACACATCAACTAATCTACATAATACTTCCAATTTATTTGATGATCTAGTTTCTATATAATATTGTTTTGTATTTGAAACTGTAAGTTCTTTTCTAACAACTTTTATATGTTCTGGGTCTTTTTGATATCTCTTAGTTAAATCTAAAATTCCTCTTGGCATAGTTGCTGAAAAGAAAGTTGTTTGTCTTTCTTCAGGAATCTTACTTAAAATCATTTCTATGTCTTCTCTAAATCCCATATCTAGCATTTCATCTGCTTCATCTAGTATAATCATTTTTACATTATCCATCTTTAATGTTTTACGATTAATATGGTCTATTGTACGTCCAGGTGTACCTATTACAACTTGCACACCACTCTTTAGAGATTTTATTTGTCTATCTATTGGTTGACCACCATATATAGGTAATGTCTTTATTCCGTGCGAGTATTTAGCTAGTTTTCTTATTTCTGTAGATACTTGTATTGCAAGCTCTCTTGTTGGGCAAAGTACTACAGCTTGTAAACTTCTATTATTTGGGTCTATTGTTTCTAGTATAGGTATACTAAAAGCTGCTGTTTTCCCCGTACCAGTTTGTGCTTGTCCTATAACGTCTTTACCTGACAAAATTGCAGGTATAGACTGTGCTTGTATAGGAGATGGCTCTTCAAACCCCATTTCAGCTATAGCTTTTTTTATTCCCTCACTTATTGGTAAATCTTCAAACTTTGTTATATTCATATATTATTCCTCTCCGTTATCAATTAATCTTAACCTATCCATTATATACTTTTTTAGGATATTCTGCAATTAATATTTTTAACAGTATGATTAAATAATATACATAAAATACAAAATTGATATATATATAAAATATGTAAATAACATTAATACACCTTGTAGTCTACTAAGTCTATTTGATTTAAGAGTTGGTACTATTACTAATAACAATAATAATATCATGAATGGTATATCAAGTTTTCTATTTTGAGATAATATTGGTATGTCATTTGGTATTGCTGATACAGCTATTACTGATACTATATTCAATATATTTGCACCTAGAATATTTCCTACAGATATTTCATGATGATTTTTTCTTATGGCAGTAATTGAAGACACTATCTCTGGTAAAGAAGTTCCAAGTGCTATTATAGTCAAACTCACTATACCTTGAGGTATATTAAGAAAACTAGCTATTCTTACACCACTCTCTATAAGAATTTGAGAACCTATTATCATCATTATTAAGCCTGTAGCAAAAAGTATTAGTATTTTTATAATTTCTGCTATAGAAAAACCTCTGTACTGTTTACTCTTCTTTATAGGTATTTCTTTAATAGTATCTTTTTGAATACCTCTGTTTTTAGTATTCGATTTTCCTACAACACTCTTATAGTTATTAACCATATAAAAAATCAATATTATTATAAGTAATAATGAATCTCCTCTTGTTATAACTCCATCTAACCCCAATAAAATTAAAACTATAACAGATACCATTAATAGTAAAGACTTAGAAAAAAACATTTTTTTATCTACATTAAATGGACTTAGAAAAACAACTAAACCTAATGCTAACCCTGTATTACATATTATAGAACCAATTGCATTTCCTAAACTCATTGTAGTGTGACCATCAATAGAAGCAAGTAATGACACTGTAAATTCAGGCAATGTTGTTGCAAAACTAACAATAGTTGCTCCAAGTATAATTTCTGAAATATTCGTTTTTCTACCTATCTCTACAGTACAATTTATAAAGATATCTGCGCCTTTAGTAATTAATAGGAAACCTACTAAAAATAATATCACTGTGATAAACAATATATCACCTCCCCCTATTAAATAAATATTCAAGTTATCAAGATGTATGCTTTTTCTTTTTTGTACTGAGATTTATTTATTTCTAATTTATAATTTTTTCAAATATTACCTTATTATTTTAGATATTTATTTGTTTCATTTTATTAATATATGGGTATAATTTCATCACATTACTAACATATAATTTGTTTTATACTTTAAAACGACATTTTTTTATTTTTCTTGTATACAGAATACGCATAATATGTTATTATTATATTAGAAAATATATTTTTAAAAAAATATATAAAACAAATTAAGTATATAAAAATTAATTTTAACAACATTATTTATCATTTAAATCTAAGGAGGAAATACTTAATGAATGCATGGCAAGGATTTAAAACAGGAAGATGGACTAAAGAAGTAAATGTCAGAGAGTTTATACAATTAAACTATTCTCCATATGAAGGAAATGACTCTTTCTTAGCTGGTGCTACTGAAAACACTAAAAAACTATGGGACAAAGCAATGGTCTTATTTAAAAAAGAAAGAGAAAATGGTGGTACTTTAGATGTAGATACAAAAACTATTTCTGGAATAGCTGCATATGCTCCAGGATATTTAGATAAAGTATTAGAAACAATAGTTGGATTACAAACGGATGCCCCTTTAAAAAGAGCGGTTATGCCATATGGTGGTATAAAAATGGTTGAAAATTCATGTGATGCTTTTGGATATGAATTAGACCCTGAAATAAAAGAAATATTTACTAAATATAGAAAAACACATAACCAAGGAGTCTTTGATGCATATACTCCAGAAATGAGAGCTGCTAGAAAATCTGGTATAATAACAGGTCTTCCAGATGCTTATGGTAGAGGTAGAATAATAGGTGACTATAGAAGAGTTGCTTTATATGGTGTTGATGCCTTAATAGAAGATAAAATTGAACAAAAGAAATCGTTAGAAGTTTCTTGCATGGATGAAGAAGTTATAAGACTAAGAGAAGAAATAACTGAACAAATATCAGCTTTAAATGAACTTAAAAAGATGGCTGAATCTTATGGCTTTGATATATCAAAACCAGCAACTAACTCAAAAGAAGCTGTACAATGGTTATACTTTGGTTATTTAGCTGCTGTTAAAGACCAAAATGGTGCTGCAATGTCTTTAGGTAGAACATCTACTTTCCTAGATATATACTTTGAAAGAGATTTAAAAGCTGGAACAGTGACAGAAGAAGAATTACAAGAATATATGGACCATTTTGTTATGAAATTAAGAATGGTTAAATTCTTAAGAACTCCTGATTACAACAATTTATTCTCTGGAGACCCAACTTGGGTAACTGAGTGTATAGGAGGTATGGGAGTAGATGGTAGAACATTAGTTACTAAAAACTCATTTAGAATGTTAAATACTCTATATACATTAGGACCATCACCAGAACCAAACTTAACAGTTTTATGGTCAACTAGATTACCTCAAGGATTCAAAGATTTCTGTTCTAAGGTATCTATAGATACAAGTTCAGTTCAATATGAAAATGATGATTTAATGAGACCATACTGGGGAGACGATTACGGTATAGCTTGTTGTGTATCTGCAATGAAAATAGGTAAACAAATGCAGTTCTTCGGAGCTAGAGTTAACTTAGCAAAAACTTTATTATATGCTATAAATGGTGGTATTGATGAAAAATCTGGTGCTCAAGTTGGACCAAGATTTGAGCCTATAACTTCTGAGTATTTAGACTTTGATGAAGTTATGAGTAAATTTGAACCATTTACTGATTGGTTAGCAAACTTATATGTAAATACTTTAAATGTAATACATTATATGCATGATAAATACTCTTATGAAGCATTAGAGATGGCATTACATGATAGAGATATATTTAGAACTATGGCTTGTGGTATGGCTGGATTATCAGTTTGTGCGGATTCATTATCTGCTATAAAACATGCTAAAGTTAAGACTATCAGAAATGAACAAGGAATAGCTGTTGATTTCGAAATAGAAGGAGATTATCCAAAATACGGAAACAACGATGATAGAGTTGATAGTATAGCTGTAGAGCTAGTTGAAAGCTTCATGAATAAGATAAGAAAAAATAAAACTTATAGAAATTCTTATCCTACTCAATCTATACTTACAATAACTTCAAATGTTGTTTATGGTAAGAAAACTGGTAATACACCAGATGGTAGAAGAGCTGGTGCTCCATTTGCTCCTGGTGCAAACCCAATGCATGGTAGAGATACTAATGGTGCTTTAGCTTCATTATCTTCAGTTGCTAAATTACCATATGAGCATGCTCAAGATGGTATATCTAATACTTTCTCTATAGTACCTGGTGCTTTAGGAAAAGATATGGATGAAAGAATAAATAATCTTTCTGCAATGATGGATGGTTACTTCGCTCAAAATGCTCATCACTTAAATGTTAATGTATTTGATAGAGCTACTTTAGAAGATGCTATGGAACATCCAGAAGAATATCCACAATTAACTATAAGAGTTTCTGGATATGCAGTTAACTTCATAAAATTAACTAAAGAACAACAATTAGATGTTATAAACAGAACATTCCACGGTAAAATGGCTTAGTCTTTAAATTTTTATACTTTAGCTAAGATTACTACTGTGTAGAAAATAAAAATAAATGGCTATCTTATACTTGAATTATTTCTGGTATAAGATGGCCTTTTTTAGAGAAATATTATAACTATTAATAAAGTTATCAAAATATATTGTGAGGTGAACTCTATGATTAAGGGAAAAGTACACTCTATAGAAACATTTGGTACTGTAGATGGTCCAGGAATAAGATACATACTATTCTTTCAAGGATGTCCTCTTAGATGCAAATACTGTCATAATAGAGATACATGGGATACCAAATCTGGAAAAGAATATACAGTTGATGAAATAATAACTGATGCTCTTAAGTATACTTCTTTTATGAAGTTTTCTGGTGGAGGTATTACTGCTTCTGGTGGCGAGTCTACTCTTCAACCAAAGTTTTTAAGTGAGCTATTTAAAAAAGCTAAAGAAAATAACATACACACTTGTCTAGATACATCTGGATTTGTAGATATAGAAACTATAGACTCAGTTTTAGATAATACTGACTTAGTTTTGCTTGATTTAAAACATATGGTTGAAGAAAAATCTATTGATTTGACTGGTGTGGGTATGGATAAAGCTTTAAAACTTGCTAAACACTTAGAATCAAGAAATATTCCAGTATGGATAAGACATGTTTTAGTTCCTGGAATTACTGATGATATAGACAACTTAGAAAAATTAGGTAAATTCGTTGCTACATTAAAAAATGTAGAGAGATTCGAATTACTGCCATATCATTCTATGGGAATACACAAATGGGAAAATCTAGGTATTGATTATGAATTAAAAGATGTTCCTGATGCTACCAAAGAAGATATTAAAAAAGCTAGTGAAATAATCTCTAAGTTTGGAGCAAAAGTGTATAATAGCTAATACTACTTGAGATTAATAGTTATCACAATAAAATAAGGTAAAATATAAGATTTAAAAAACCTTATATTTTACCTTATTTTTAGTATACTTTATCTACACTCATCAATTTGATAATTGAAGTCTATAAAACTCAGATGCACTTACAGGTCTACCAAATAAAAAACCTTGAATAATATCTACACCTAAACTCTTCACTATATTGTATTCTTCATAGGACTCAATACCTTCAACACAAACTTTTAAGTTGATAATATGAGCTAATTTAATAATATATTCTAGGAAGGTATGTTCATAACTATTATATGTAATATTCTTAACAAAACTTCTTTCAATCTTTATTATATTAACAGATAACTCTTTAAGATAATTTAAAGATGAATATCCAGTACCAAAATCATCAATTGCAATATGTACTCCAATACTTTTTAAACTAATAAACTTATCATTCAATAAATTTATATCTGGTACCCAACAATTCTCTGTTAATTCTAAAATTAAAAATTCAGGTTTTAATTGATATTCTATCAAACATTCTATTATAAAATCTCTAAAAAAATCTTCCTTTAGTTGAATATATGATACATTTACAGATATCTTGAAATCTGGATTTACTTTATGCCATTCTTTACACTGTTTTACAGCCTTTTTTATAATCCACTTTCCTACTGGTATAATTAGATTACTTTGTTCTAGTATTGGTATAAATTCAACAGGAGATACTTCTCCATAAGTATTTGAATGCCATCTCAAAAGTGCCTCTGCTCCTATGACATTTTTGTTAAATGCATCTACCTGTGGCTGGAAAAATAATTCAAGGTCATTAAAATCATTTTCAACACACTCTCTCAACTTCTGTTGCATTGAAATTACTTTTAACTTATTTTCATAGAGTTCTTTTGAAAAAAACTTCATTCTATTTTTACCACCAATTTTTGCGATATCTAACGCAATATCAGCATGTTTAAATAAGTCCAAATAATTATCTCCATCTTCTGGATACATAGCAACCCCCGCAGTTATTGTACAATAATATTTATTTGATTCGATTTCATGCTGAATATTTGTATACAATTGTATTTTTTCATATAAATTTTCTATAGTTTCTTTATTGCACATAGGGTAAAAAAATGCAAATTCGTCTCCATCTAATCTGTACAATCTAACATCCTTAGGTAAATATTCTAAAACTTCTGTAGCAATTGCACGCAAAACCTTGTCACCATAAGAGTGTCCATATTTCTCATTTATATTTTTAAAATTATCAATATCCATGATAAACATAGCTCCACTTGTATAGATTTTCTCTTTTGTAATACAATTCATTCTGTATTCAAATTGTTCTCTATTCCATGTCCCTGTGATAGAATCAAATTTATTCTTTTCGCCTATATTCTTTATCCTACCAACCATAATTATAGTTTTTTTATCATCTGATACATAAGCTTTACCTCTACAAGAAACCCATACTATCTCTTCATACTTGTTTATTAATCTATACTCTAAATTGTGTTCATCCTTTTCTCCATTTAGCAAGACTTGTATATCGTCTTTCCACACTTGAACATCATCTGGATAAATAATTTTGCTCCAACAATCGACTAAATCATATTCTATATCTTTACTTAGATTAAATTCATCAAAAACGGTTGAGGATATTTTAAAATTATTCTTATTTATATCCCAAAAAAAAATATAATCTTCTGTATTTTGAGATAAAAGTTCAAAGAAAATTTCTACCTGATTTAAATCTAAAGAGTTTAGTTCTTCTCTCATCTTTTCCCCCTACAATATAAGTAATATAGTAAGATTATAACCCTACTTATAATAAAAATAAAAGTAGGGTTATAATTTATTACTATTGGTGTAGTTTAATCAACAAAATATTCTTATTTAGATTATATTATTTTACTAATTTTTTTATCTCATTAAATGCATCTTCATTTCCATTTCCTCCTACCTTAGTTATCTTATCAAATTTCTTACTTTTAACTAAAGTTTTTTGAGACTCATCAAGTGATTTTGCTACAATCATTACTGGCGATTTATTTTTACCTGCTAAAACACCTACTGTTAAAGCATCTATTAAATCATTTTCTCTTAGCATCCCATTTTTTGTTACATAAAGATTTCTTAATTCTTTATCCTTATAAAACTCTTCTATTACTTTTGAATTTGTTTTATTTCTATCTTCTCCACCTATTCTCTTTGGATTTGGAAATTGTTTTTCTATAGATTTTGGCAAAGAAGTTTCTCCTCCTATAATATAAGATTTTGATACTTCTTCTTCATCTATAAATTTTTTAATAGATATCATCTCATTTTTTACATTTGTAAGAATTATTGGAGTTTTATTTTGTGCTGAAATACCACCAACACTTATTGCATCTGCTAATCCATCGTGTCCATTGACTACAGATACATTTTCTACATCTACTATTTTATCTATTTCTTTAGCAAGTCTTAGAGAAGTTGAATATCTATCCACTCCACCTATTCTTATAATAGTAAAACCTTTTAATTTTAATTCTTTTTCTAAATCAGAACTTAATGTATTTTCTCCACCTATTATATAAATATTTTTTGCTTTTAATCTTTTTATCTCTGCTTCTGTATTTGTATTTAATTTATTTTTTTCAGTTAATAAAATAGGTGCATTTTTAGTAGATGAAAATGGAGTTGCTGATAGGGCATCTGGTATTGATGTACTATTTACTAGTATCACATTTTCAGCTGATTCAAAACCTCTTTTACTTATTTTTATAGCAGTTTCATATCTATCATCACCTGTCAAATTTTCTTCTGATGGGCTAGTTGTATTAGTAGATGAGCCTCCACTACTTCCACCACTACTTCCTCCACTATTTCCACCTGAATTATCATCTCCACCTGAATTATCAGATATCTTTTCCCATTGAGCATAAAGTGTTATATTATCATCAACATTAATTATCTCACTTCCATCACCTTTATATGGAGTTCCACTACCATCTGGTTTTGTATTCCATCCAATAAATTTGTATCCTTCTTTTGTAAGATTTCCTGTATTCGCTTTTACACTTGTATTTGCATTTCCATCATGCAGTTCATCTTCAGGTACATCTCCTTGTCCACCATTATTTTCATATTTAACTCTGTATTTATCTGTCCAAAATGCATAAAGGGTTGTATTTATATCCTTTATGTTAAACTTTTCTCCTGATTTATATCTACTGCCTGTATCATCTGCTTTTGTACTCCAATAAAAATTTCCTCCTCTACCAGAGGGTGCTACTAAACCATTATCACCAAGTACAGTAACTTCATCTCCTTTTCCATATACATTATTATCTATTGGAGCTGTACCTGTACTTCCATTTTTATCATATGTTATTCTACATTCCTCTTTCCATTGTGCAAATAAAGTTGTATTTTTCGTAAGGTTAAATTTATCACCATCTCTGTATGAAGTCCCTTCACCATTATTTTTTGTATTCCATCCCATAAATATTGATCCAACTTTAGATGGTATCTGGCTTGTAACAGTTACTTCAGCGCCTTTTTTATGTTTTTCTTCTGATATACTTCCTGCTCCTCCATTTAAGTTATAATCTAATTTATATCCCCATTGTGCATATATTGTATCTCCTGAGATATCTGGCGGAATAGGGTCTCCTTCTTTAAAAGATGTACCACTTCCATCTTCTTCTGTATTCCACCCTATGAATTCTTCATCACCATTGATAAGTCCACCTGACCCTGGGAATTTGTCAGCCTCTCCTGGTTTTGGCAAATCTGGAAGTGCACCTGTTCCTCCATTACCATCCAGTTGCAAATCATACTCCCATTGTGCATAAAGTTCTATGTTAAAATTGTCATACCTGTCTAATAATACCTTAAAACTTGAGCCTAAATTATAAGATTTTCCTGTGCCATCAGCTTTTGTATTCCATTTTGTAAGTTTATAATTTGTTTTTTTAAGGCTACCTTCATTTTCTTTAATTTGCAAATTATCATTCTGATGATACTTATTTGAATCTGATGGAACATTACCTGAAGTATTTCCATTTCCATTATATCTTACCTGTAAAAAGTCTGGAACCCAAATAGCATAAAGTGTTATATCTCTGTCTATATCCATTCCTGCTAGCTGTTCTCCTTCTGAATATGGTTGAGTACCACTTGCCAAATGGTCCCTTGAGACACTCCAAGCATTACTATGATAGTTTCCTCTTGTAAGGTTGCTACTTAGTGCTAAATAAGAACTAAAGTCATCAAGGTTATATACTTTTGGACCTGTTATTACTGGTCCAGAAATAAACGTTCCTCCACTAAGTATAGCTTCATTTATTGTTCCTCCAGTAGCTCCATTATCATCATAAGTTATTGTAATATTATTAACTCTCCTTAAGCTTTTATCTTGAATCTGCTTATTAAATATCTTATTTAAATCATAATCAGCAAAAACATTTGAATAATTTAAAGGAATTATAGCAAATGTAAGTATGCATATAGTTAACTTTTTTAACTTTTGATTCATCAAACCCCTCCTCCTCATATACAAAATGATTTTATTTTTCATTTTGTAAAACAAAGAAATACTGATAAAATCTATATCAGTATTTCTTATAACTACTAGAATCTTATTCTTATATAAATATTAAATAAGATTCTAGCTTATAAATTACAATAATAAACAACTTACAGTACTAATTTTTTTGCCACACTGCATATAATATGATATTTCTCTCTTCCATAGTGATTGTACCTGATACTATTGTTGATGGATCATTTCTAACTGTACTCCATCCTACAAATGTATAAGTATCGGCATCAAGACCATTAACATTTCCTAAAACAGTCACAGTATCTCCTTTTTTATATTCTGTTGTATCAATAGGAGTTGTACCTGAAACAAATACTCCTGAAGGGAAGTTTGAACTATAAACCACCCTATAAGTTTTTTCGGCTACAGTAAAGTAAATTGTATTTGGAGTAATTCCAGAAGAATTAAGTATAACTGTTTGAGACTGACTTGCTGGGTCTAATTTATATCCAGCAGGAACCTTTGTAGAATCTGGAGTTATTGTATGGTTTCCAAGTACAGCATTAACAACCTCTGTGTATGTATCTCCAACTCTATTACCATCTTTATCTTTAAAACCAATTGTTAAAGTACGTTCTGCTTCTGAAGGCATCTTACTTACTGTAAAGTAAACTCTATCTGGTACAAGACCACTTGTACTAAGATTTACCATTTCAAATTGATTATCTGGATTAAGTACATATCCATTTGGTACCTTTGTAGAATCAGATTCCACTCTATGATTTCCATATTCAGCTGGTAGTGTAACTGTATATGGGTCTCCAATTATTGCTTCACTATCTTTATCTTTAAAGTTAACTGTAACTATACGATTTACAAGTGGAATATCAGGACTTACTGTAAAATAAACAATACTCTTGTCAAGACCTGTTGGTTGTAAATTAACAGTCTGAGTTTGATTAGAAGGAGCAAGCTTATAACCATTAGGAACTTTTGATGTGTTTGGTGTTACATCATGTGAGCCTAGTATATCTGGAATTTCTTCTATATAAGTACTTCCAACATTATTTCCATCTTTATCTTTAAATCCAACTATAAGAACACGATCTTCTTCTGGAACTCCTGCATTATCAGGAATAACTGTAAAATCAACTACATTTGGATTAACTCCATTTTGAACAAGATTTACTACTTTAGATTGACTTGCTGGATCTAATTTATATCCAGCAGGAATTTGTGTAGTATCAGGTGTAACAGTGCTATTTCCATACTTAGCTGGAACTTGAGTTGTATATGACCCAACTATAGCTCCTGTTTCTTTATTTTTATAATTAACCTTAATAGAAAGTTTTGTATTTGAAATCTCAGTAGATGCATATGATGTTCTTGTAGCGTTTCCATTACCTGTATTAGGTGATGTATAGCTCCAACTTACTCCAGACATGTCTCGATTTGTAACAAAAGAATAAATTCCTGTCATTTGACTTCCTGTTATCCCTGCAGATGGTATGCCATTAGGAAATCCATAGCTTGTTCCATAAATAGTTGAAACTTTTTCCCCATTAATTTGTAATACCCAACCTTCTTGAGAACCTCCTTTTGGATCATTCCCCCATACATATTTTACATTTAATGAGTTACCACCACATGGGACAAATAATGAGAAAAATGTTACATATCCATTTCCCATATTTGCACGAAAATCTACTTGATATCTTCCATTAATATCATATCTTCGCTCTGTATTTTGTAGTACTTCATTATTAACTTTATCTGGTAAAGTTTGTCCATATGATGGTACTCCTACACCAACAACTAAAGCTAAGGTTGCCAAAAAAGATGTTAGTTTACTCAATCTGTGTTTCATTAAAAATCCCCCTCCAATATTTTTTATTTCAAACAGATTTTTCATACTTTATTTTGCATAGTCTTTATCAAAACTATTTATTTAAAGTCTAATTAATCTATTATGAAGTCTATCTTAAAAGTGAAGTTTTTATAGTTTATTTAATTTTCACTTGAAATCCTTTTTATTAAATAAAAAATATATTTAATTTTTACACAAAGATATTAATGCTCTATAGACTAGACATTTTAATTTTATTTTTGTAGAATTAAACAACCTAAAAAACAATAAAGTAAGATATTTTATATATTTATATTACTTAAAGCAATTAACTTTAATTGTTTTCAATTTCATAAAAATTAGTTGTGATATAAGTATGATATGTATTTAGAGTATCAATAATTTTTTAATTAAAATAATTATTTCAATTAAAATAATTATTTTAATTATGGTTATTATAGTTTCCGTTTGTTATAAAAAAGTCACTATTTATATGATTAATAGTTTTTTTTACATTTATATACATTTTTTTCAAAAAATTATATATATATACTATTAAAATTATAATTATTTCTTTATCTTGTAAACAGTCGTTCAGTACTTTTACTGATAATCAATTATTAGAAGTGGCAAAAAATTTTGAATGGCTTTGATATATATTTTTTATAATATTCTTATAGTTTTTTTTACATAAAAAAAAACCCTTTTATAACTAAGGGTCACTTTTTCCTTTATTTTACATTTATTGTATCATGATTTTTTATTTATTTCAATCTTATACCACTTTTTCCCAAAATATTATTATTATTTTTTTATCTTTTTCGACTTTATATTCTTTATACATAATACTTAAATTAATTAAACTCATTTTATTATTCTATAAACATAAAATAATAGAAGACAAGATTAAAACAAATAATTTTTTATTTTTAACCTTGTCCCTTCTATTTTCAATTACATAAAACTTTATAACTGTATCTCATAATCCAAATAAAAATGTATCTATCTAAATAGTAGTATCAATTCTTCTATGAGGTTTGTTTTCTAAATTAGCAATTTCCATTATGTATTCTACTTTATCAGTTTCTGTATATATTTTGTTTTCTTTTTTAACATTTTCCTCTTTAATATTTTCAGTACTATTTAAAACAGAATTTTTATACTTATCAACTGAATCATTTGATATAATTATATGTTCTTCAGTAATAACATCCATAGATTCTTGTTTATTTTCATAAATTTCTTCTTCCTTACTCTTTTCATTTTCTTTAATTTCTTCTAGCTTTTTATTATTATCTTTAATTTTATCTGTACTAGCATATAGTTGTTCTCCAAAAGACATATTAATCTTGCTTAAACCGCTACTTAATTTACCACTCTCAAATAAATCGAATTTGGTAGGTGAATGACGAGTTTGACTACTCATTTCCATATTCTTAGTACGAATATCATCAAATAAACTAATTCTCATACTATTAGTTTTAGAAATATTTTTTATATCACAATCAGATGACACTAAAGTCTTTGTGGTATAGTAAGTTAATCCTTTTGCATAATCGTATTTATATTGAGAATTTTCTTGATTAATATCAGATTGTTTAGATTCTTTTTTAAGTGTACCCTCTTTGATTAATTGACTTGCATATTCCTGTTTTTGATTTTTCAAATCATTAATTTATTGTTGTAATGCTTCAATTTTCATATTTTTTATCTTAGAATCCATATTTTTATCAGTTTTCAAATCTGTGATAAAACTTTCTAGCTTCTGTATTTGCTCATCAAACTTTTCTAACTTGTCATTACTTTCATTGCTATAATTACTCTGATTTACATGTGTACTTCTTGTATTAACAGATATAGACATTATAACTACTCCTACTCAGATATTCTAAACTCTAGAGACTTTATAAACTACATTTCTAGCTTGTGGTAAATTCCCTTCTGGGACACCAACAGCAATACCAAATGGTACAGAATATCCTTCTGGTATATCTAGTAATTCTCTATATTTTTTATTTGTATCAAACTTCATCTTTATTGAATCTGATTCTTTTACATCATTGTCATCCAATACACTAACAAGACCTACAATATCCCCTTGCTCAACAGGTGTAAATAGACCCCTAACCATTCCTATTATGCAACTCCCAAGCCCTAAAGCTTGTGCAGCTGTTGTTATGTTTCCTGTAAGTATTCCCACATCATATGGAGCCCATGAACTCTCTTCATCATAAGAAATAAATAAAACAGTTGGTGCACCATAAAATAATTTAAAATTTTTATTTATTTCAACATTACTAACTTCATGAATTCTAGAAAGAGTATCATCACTAATCTCTTTTAAAAGTTTCTGGTCTTGTACAACAGTTATGTGCCATGGCTGTTTATTACACCCTGAAGGTGCTGCAAATGCACAATGTAATAATGTATCTAATTGTTCATCTGTAATTTGCTCTGTTGTAAATTTTCGTATACTTCTACGTTCTTTTATCAAGTTTATTGTTTGATTATCTTGTAAATTATTCATTATATCGATTCCCCTTTTTATGTATTTGTTAGTTTAAATACAAAATCTTTAGAAAATTAATTTTATAATTAAACTACTTTATATTCTTATTATAATTATTTTAAGTTTATATGTGAAGCTTTTATAACATCAAAACATCAATATATCTACCTCACAAATAAACTTAAATACAAAACTGGTATCACTCAACTATAGAAAATATCATTTTTCTATAGAACGATTAATACCAGTAAAGTTGATAAAATTTACTATATTAATTTAAAGGACCCCAACCAGCTTTTGTATGAATCTCTGTTTTTACAGATTTAGTCTTACCATCAGCTGAATCAACATTCCATGACCTACCTGCAACAGAAATACCATTGTTACCTTTATACCATCTACCTTCATCATAATCATAAACTAAAGATGTGTACCAATTACCTCCAGTCTTATCATTTGCAAATACAACTACAGTAGCATCAGATTCAGTAGGGTTATATGCATATGGTTGTATATATAATGTTGCCTTACTTAAATTATATTTCTTTTTAAATTCATCTGGAATTGTAGGCCAACCATTTTTATATTTATTATTTAGTAAATAATTTCTAAAAGCATCATTCCCTTTTGAAGTCCCTGGTATTACAGAAGGGTCTACTGCAAATGATGCAATCAAGTCCATCATACTTTGGTGTACATCTCTAGCCATCTCAACACCATCTGGATGTTCTGTACAAGTAACATAAACTTTTGCAATACTTTCTTCTCCAGTTATTCCATCATAACCATCATCAAACTCTGCTGAATATGTTCCACCTGACTTACACTTTGGCTCTGTTTCAAAATACTTACCATCCGTATTTTTTAATACATCTTTTATAACTTCTTTTTTATCTTTGCTAGGTTCCTCAGCCACAGCAATAACAATTTGAGTCTTTATATTTTCTCTATTAGAAAGACATGTTACTGCTTTACTTTTCTCTATATTTTTAAAAAGCGCTGGTAACGCAACTATAACCAAAATTCCTATTATAGATATAACTACCAATAATTCAATTAGTGTAAAACCCTTTTTATTCATAATAATCATTCCCATTAAATAAAATTATAGTGTTTAATTTAATCTGCTATACAGTAATAAAGTGTCTACATAAAGTCCTTCCAACAAAAACTCCCAAAATACTTAATGCCAAATTAAAAAATATGTTTAGTCCAAATAATATATAATTCCCACTATCAAAAAACTTTACAGTTTCGAAGCTAAAAGTAGAAAATGTAGTTAGTCCTCCCATTAAACCAGTTGTCAAAAACAATTTTAAATTATTAGAAATAGAATCTGTCCTTATACTCATTTCCATTACAAAGCCAATTAAAATTCCACCCAGAATATTGACCACCAAAGTCCCAAATGGAAACTTAGTTCCTACAAACTTTAGAGATATTAAATATCTTAATATAGCTCCTAAAAATCCACCAATACCAACATATAATACTTGAATCACATATAACACCTACCCCAAATAACTAAATCACTTCCATATTAAAATTCTATGTCTTCAACCTCTATTACGTCAATTGCATCCTGTACTAATTTTTCAATATCAAGTGACAACTCAGATTTTTCTATTTTTTCTAGTCTAGGTTTAGTAACAGGTTTTCTAGGAGAAAATACGCTACAGCAATCTTCTTCAGGTATTATAGATGTTTCAAAAGTCCCTATTTTCTTAGCTATATCAACTATGTCTGATTTGTCCATAGCTATAAGTGGTCTAAATACTGGTAAATTTACAACAGCATTAGTGCAAGTAAGCCCTTGTATAGTTTGAGATGCAACTTGACCAATACTTTCACCTGTAATCAAAGCATCACAATGTCTTTTTTCAGAAAGTTTTTGTGCTATTCTCATCATAAATCTTCTTGAAAGAATAGTCGCTTCTTCTTCATTACAATTCTCGCCAATTGCTTTTTGTATTTCTAGTATATTTACCTTATGAAGCCTTACTCTACCACAATATTTAGCTAATATCTTAGCTAAATCTTTAACTTTTTCTTGTGACCTTTCACTTGTGAATGGATAGCTGTGAAAATGCACTGCTTCTACTTCCATACCCCTTTTTGCGACCATCCATGTTGCTACTGGGCTATCTATACCACCAGACAAAAGAGACATCGCTCTACCATTAGTTCCAAGTGGTAATCCACCGTATCCAGGTATAGTATCACTATAAACCATAGTATGAAATTCTCTGTATTCACATTTTATTTTAACTTCTGGATTTCTTACATCAACATCAATTCTATCTCCTACCCTTGATAATAAGTACCCACCTATATCCATACTCATTTCTTGAGAAGTTAATCTAAAAGACTTATCTCCTCTTCTTGACTCTACCTTAAAAGTTTTATATCCAGCATCTATTTTTTCTTCTAGCATCTTTAAAGCTATTTCTTTTAATGTATCATAATCTTTTTTAGCTCTTACTCCAGGACACACACCTACTATACCAAATACTTTTCTAACTTCTTCAATAACTTCTTCATAATCATAATCTTCTAAATCGACATATATTCTTCCATACTCTTTATATACATTAAATTTGCCAATTGGCTTTAACATATTTCTTATATTTCTTATAAGTCTATTCTCAAATATATATCTATTTTTTCCTTTTACTCCAATTTCTCCATACTTTACTATTAATATATTATACACCATTTCACCTCTTAAACTACTTTCTTCTTATTATTTATACAGTATTCTTTATTTCTTTCTCATTATTGACCTTAAATCACAAATTGATTCTTTTAATACTTTCACAGCTTCAGATATCTCATCTTCTGTATTCATATCAGATAGGCTAAACCTTATTGTTCCATTGATTTCTTCATTTGTAAGACCTATGGCATTCAAAACATGACTTCCTTTTTTCTTAGAAGAACATGCAGATCCAGTTGACACATAAATTCCTTTTTGCTCTAGGTAATGAAGTAAAACTTCTCCCTTTGTACCTATAAATGATACATTTAATATATGACATACGCCATCTTCTGGAGAATTAATTTTTATATCTTCTATATTCTCAACTATTTTATTTCTAAATATGTTTTTTAAGTTATTTATCTTCAAAATAACAGCATCTAAATCTTTACTTAATATATTTACAGCTTCTCCAAGCCCATATATTCCAGGTACATTTTCTGTTCCAGACCTAATTCCAATTTCTTGTCCTCCTCCTGTTAACATAGGCTTTAAGCGATTATTTTCCTTAATATACATAAATCCAATTCCCTTTGGACCATGAAATTTATGTGCACTTACACTCATAAAATCTATATTGTATTTAGATGGTCTAAAGTTTATTTTTCCATATGATTGAATAGCGTCTACATGGAAATATATCTTCTCTTTTAAAGACTTCAGATATTTTCCAACTTCATCTATTGGCTGTATAGTTCCTATTTCATTGTTAACATGCATCATACTTACTAAACATGTAGCTGATTTTATAGCATTTTTCAAATCTTCTATATTTATCTTTCCATCTTTTCCGACCTCTAAGTAAGTTACTTCAAATCCATCTTCTTCTAAATCTTTTAGTGTGTTTAAAACAGAAGGATGTTCTATATTTGTAGATATTATATGATTTCTTCTCTTCTTATTTAGATTGGCAATACCTCTTATTATAGTATTATTACATTCTGTTCCACCTGATGTAAAATAAATCTCTTTATCTTTCGCGCCTAGAGATTTAGCTATAATCTGTCTTACTTCTTTTATACCTTTTTCAACTTCCACACCTTTTCTATGAACAGAAGAAGGATTTCCATAATCCGTACTAAGTGCATATACCATTTTATCTATAACTTCTGGATAAGGTTTTGTAGTTGCACTATTATCTAAGTATATTTCCAACTTAATTACACCTGCCTTTATTTAAAATCTTCAACTCTAATTATTATACCATTAATTACAGTATTTTTTTTGTTAATCTTTATTAAAAAGATAATCTTAAGTTTATAGAATCTTCTTTCATAAAAATCTAGTTTTTTCACTTAACTACAAAATTTTATGCTAAAATATAATATATTTATACTATACCCTACAAAAATACGTGATAACATACAATATATGATAAAATAATATATTATATAAAATAAATATATTATATTATACATATACTTATTTTTGCTATAAAGTCTATTTTTATAAGCTTACTTGTTATAAAAATAACTTTTATAATTTATATCAAAAAAAATATTGATTTTTGTGTCGCATTTTGTTATAATAAATTAAGGTTATCCCCCTGGTAACCCTAGTTAGTTAATATATCTATTCCCAATACCCTTTCATAAGGATATATTTTATATTTATTAAAAATCGAATTAATATCGGAAACTAATTCGATGGAAAAAAAGAGCTTACCCCGAGCTCTTTTTTTTTCTGCAAAAATATGATATTAAACTAAGATAAAGTTAATGTCAGTATAATTTTAATTTTAAAAATCATATTAATTAGCACTAAAAAAGGATGTATTGAATTTCTAATATCAATACATCCTTTTTTTATATATTATAACACTTTTGCTAAGAATGATTTTGTTCTATCGTGTTTTGGATTTCCAAAGACTTCTTCTGGAGAATCCTCCTCAAGAATACTTCCTCCATCTATAAAGATAACTCTATCTGCAACTTCTTTAGCAAATCCCATTTCATGAGTTACAATTGCCATTGTCATTCCTTCTTTAGCAAGTTCTTTTATAACATCCAAAACTTCATTTACCATTTCTGGGTCAAGAGCAGATGTTGGCTCATCAAATAACATCATATCTGGTTCCATAGCAAGAGCTCGCGCTATTGCTATTCTTTGCTTTTGCCCTCCAGATAATTGTGATGGATATGAATCTTTTTTATCTAAAAGACCAACTCTACTTAATAAAACTTCTGCTTTTTTTTCTGCTTCTTCCTTAGTCATTTTTTTTAATTTAATTGGTGCCAATGTTATATTATCTAAAATAGTCTTATGTGGGAATAAATTAAAGTTCTGAAACACCATACCTATATTTTGTCTAACTTCATCAATATTAGTTTTTTTATCAACTAAATTTTTTCCTTCAAATATTATCTCTCCACCTGTAGGTATTTCTAATAAATTCATACATCTAAGAAGTGTACTTTTACCAGAGCCACTTGGACCTACTATAACCATTATTTCGCCTTTAGCGATTTCTAAGTCTATATTTTTTAATACATTTAAATCTCCAAAAGATTTACTTAAATTTTTTATTGTAATCATATTATCACTTTCCTTTTTACTATTCTATGTTTTCCCTAAATGCTAAACATGCTCTCATCTAGTTAGACACAGATAGTTTCTTTTCTAATAATCCAACTAATCTTGATAGAGTAAATGTTATAACAAAATAAATTGCTGCTGCTACTATTAATGGCTCTAATGCTCTGAATGCTGCATTTTTTACTATATCAGCAGTACGCATTATCTCAACAACACCTATTACAGATATTATTGAAGATTCTTTTACAAGTGTAATAAACTCATTTGCTAATGAAGGTAGTATATTTTTTATAGCTTGAGGTATTATTATATATCTCATAGTTGACCAGTAATTTAATCCTAATGATCTACTTGCTTCCATTTGTCCATTATCAACTGATTGTATACCTGATCTAAGTATCTCTGCCACATATGCACCAGAGTTTACTGACAATGCAAATGCACTAGCTATAAATTCACTTGGTATACCAAATAACATAGGGAATCTTATTCCTAATTGAGGTAATCCAAACCATACTATATATATCTGTACTAATAATGGTGTTCCTCTTAAAATCTCAATATAGATTGATGATATTACTCTTAATACTTTACTCTTTGATATTTTTGCCATACAGATAATTATACCTATTACAAATCCAAAGCATAATGCCACAAGAGAAATTCCTACTGTCACACCTGTTCCTTCCAAAAAAGAAGTCCCAAATCTACTTAAAAAACTAAAATCTAAACTCATAATTTCATCTCCCACATAACTTTCTTACTAATTTGAAGCAGCTTCAGTAGATGCTTCATTTAAAAATTCTTCTATTTTTTTACCATCTTGTAATTCTTTTATTTTTTTATTTAATAATTCTATAAAGTCTTTGTTGTTATCAGCTTTTTTGATTGCTGCTGCCATACCTTCTGTTACATCTTTACCAACTTCAGTATTTGCCATTTTTATTCCATCATATTTTTTAACATTTATTAAAGAAACTGCCTCATTAGTAACAACTGCATCTATGTTTCCATTTTTTAATTCTGTAATTAAATCAGGTATTGCTTTTAAAGATTTTGTAGTTGTCATTTTTAGAGTGTTAACTACATATTCTTCTTGAATGCTTCCTGCCTGTACCCCTACTCTAAGTTTTTTCAAATCGTCTTCAGTTTTTACTTTGTCTATATCTGCATCTTTAACTATAACTGCATTTCTACTTAAATAATATAATTCTGAGAAATCAACACTCTTTTCTCTTTCTGGTGTTGGAGACATCCCTGCAAGAACCATATCAACTTGGTCTGCATTTAAAGCACCTATTAATCCATCAAATGACATATCTTTAATTTCAACCTTTACACCAAGTTCTTTTGCAAATTCTTCAGCCAACATTACATCGAATCCTTTTATTGAATCTTTACCATCTACTACTTTATGAAATTCAAATGGTGGGAATTCTGCACTAGTACCGACAACTAATTTTCCACTTTCCTTTATTTGCTCTAATTTTGTTTTTTCTTCTCCACCACTACATCCTACTAGCGATAATGTTAATCCTAATACTAATCCTAAACTTAATAATTTTTTAAATACTTTCATTTTAACTACCCCTCTCTTTTAATTATAATTTTCCCTCAAATTTTTAATACTTTAATGTTTCGAGTTACAAAAAAAGTCCCTCAGTCTTTAATGACTAAGAGACGACTTTACCGCGTTACCACTCTTATTGATAAATACTTATACAACCTTCAAAATTTGTGAATTTTAGCCTTTATAGCTACAGGGATATTTTAATTTTAAAATCAAAAAAGTCCCTTAGCTTTACAGCTAAGAGACGAATTATATCCGCGTTACCACTCTTTTTGATAAGTAAGTACTTATCCTCTCAATCCCTTAAGGCGGGCAAACCAATTATCATACTAACTAAAACTTCTGATAATTTCCTCCAGAGCTCTCTTCACATAGACTTCATTGCTAGGCTTACACCAACCCCTAACTCGCTGTAAATCCATATATGCTACTTTCTCTATCACTGGATTTGTTTCCTTAAATTGTTAATACAATTGTACTTCCTTCTAATATTTTTGTCAATAAGTTTTTTATTTTTTTAATAATTTTATTTTCTAAAATTTAGATATTGTATTACATGCTTGTTGATATTATCCATATATTTATAAATAATGTATTTCTTATTTGTTTCTGTTCTTTAGGTAATTACAAATAATATACTTCTTATTTGTTTCTATTTCTTAAATGCTTATAAATAATATTTTTCTTTTTATTTCCATTATTTAAATACTTATAAATAATATTTTTCTTTTTCATTTTCATTGCTTAAATACTTATAAATAATATATCTTATATTTATTAAATTTTATATACTAAGTTAAATAATATGGATTATATTCTTCAATAAACAAGTTTTCAAATCTAAAGTTCGCTCTCTATCTTTAAACTTTATCGTAAACATGTTTCCATCTTTTTTGATTATTTCGCCTTCGTGAAATTTTTTATGGTATACCTTATCACCAACACCAATACTATCAATTTCTTTTTTAGTTGGAGATTTTATATCATTGATAAACAATGATTTATCAACTTTTTTACCATATTTATTTAAAGTAGAACTTATACATAGTTTTTCTTCAGCTCTTGTAATAGCTACATACATAAGTCTTCTTTCTTCTTCTAATTGTTCCTCTTTTTTTTCTTCCTTACAAATATCATATGATTTTTCATGAGGTATTGTTCCTTCATTTGCACCTATAATATAGACATTCCTAAATTCTAATCCTTTTGCACTATGCATAGTTGTAAATATAACACCATCAGTCTGTTTATTTTTGTTATTTTCCATTAACTCAATCTTTACTCTCTCAATATGGTCTAAAAACTCCGTCACTGTATTGAAATTTGTAGCAGAGCTCTCAAGTTCGTTTAATATCTCTACAAGCCCATTAGTCTTTATCTTTCTATTGCTACAGTAATCCAAGACATATCTATCATAATCAAGACTAGTTCTAATATAAGATATTGCATTTTTAGGATTTAAAGTATTCAAATAGCTCAAGTCTATCTCCAAATCTGTTATTGTTTTGACTTGTTTGGGATGAAGGTTACATTTGTTTATTAGTGCTGTTACAAAATCTTTTTCATCTTTAACCATATTTACATTATCTTTAGATATATATCTAAATGGCTTATTTATAATTCTTAACCAATCTTTATTTGATTTTGGATTAATACCTATTCTTAAATATGCTAGTATATCCTGACTTGCCCAATGGTCATATATTGTAATTACTGAATCTTTTACTACAAATGGAATTCTCATATCCATAAATACATCTACTAAGGCTCTTGACTGTATATTAGTTCTATAAATTACTGCAAAATCTGAATACTCTACATAATCCTTTTTTATTTCGTCAATTATTTCCTTGGCAATATGTAAAGCTTCTTCCTCTGAATCATATGGAGAAATATAACTCACAATGCCTCCCTTACCTTGACTACATTTAATAACTTTTTCATATCTATTTCTATTTTTTTCTATAAGCCTGTTTGCAGTATTTACTATTTCACTTTTAGACCTATAATTTACATCCAGCACTATTTTTTTAGTATTATTAAAATATTTTTCAAATTCAAGCAAAAAATCTGGTCTAGCTCCTCTAAAACCATATATACTTTGGTCTTCGTCTCCAACCGCAAATATGTTGTTTAGTGGATTACAAATTAACTTTAAAACCTCAAATTGCACTTTATTTATATCTTGGAATTCATCTATCAATATATATTTATATACATTCCTAACCATTTCTAAGGCTGATTTATTATTCAAAAGCAAATAATAAGTCTTTATAAGCATATCATCAAAATCAATCTTATTAACTTTTGATTTTTGCTCTTCATATAAATTATATACTTTTAAAAACTCATCTTTTGTCAACACTTCTGAGCTAAATTCATTCTTATCCATAAGTTCATTTTTTACATAAGATATTTCATTTATAACTTGACCTATATTTTCATCATCATCTGCATTTTCTATATTTAGACTTTTTAATATTGCCTTTATTGTTATCCTCTTTGACTTTTCATCAAATATGCTATCTAAATTGTACCTTTCAAAATACCTCAAAATCTTAAAAAACACAGAATGAAAAGTGCCATATGTTACCTTATTGAGTCTTATATCATCACTTAAACTCAATGCTCTATTTTTCATTTCTACTGAGGATGCTTTGGTAAAACTTATCGCCAATATTCTTGCTGGTGCTATATTTTTGTTTACTACCATATTAGCTATTCTATATGTAATTACCCTAGTCTTACCTGAACCAGGCCCTGCAAGTATCATGCAAGGCCCATCTATATGTTCAACTGCTTCTAGTTGATTTTCATTTAACTGTCTTATATCTATATTTGTTGTGATTATTACATCCACCACCTTAATTTATAATCATCCTATTTTCTTTTTTAATTATAAACTAAAAGTATCCTAAAAATACATTTAATTTTTCTTATATTAAACTATATCATCTCTATTTTCATAACATATCTTGAGTTCCTGTTTAATTTTATCACTTATATCTTGAGGAACAAATTCTGGTTTACCAATGTAATATCCTTGAATATAATCTATTCCAATAGCTACTAATGCTTCCATTTCACTTTTGGTTTCTACACCTTCTGCTATAACTTTAATATTTCTTTCTTTAGAATATGAAATAAGGTTTTTTAGTATTTTTCTTCTATCTTCATCTTTGTCAATACCTCTTACAATAGACATATCAATCTTCACATAATTTGGCATTATGTACAGTAGTACAGCATCGCCATTGTAACCTGTTCCAAAATCATCTAAAGCAATTTCTATATTCCACTGATTTATATACACTTTCTTTTTGTCAATAAAATCTTCACTAATCTTATCATTCTCTGTTATTTCTAGCACTACCCTATTTAGATAATTACCATATAAATCTTCTATTTCTTCAAAATCAACTTTTGATAAATTATTATTTGGTATAGAGTTTAAGAACAATTTACACACTCCAAACTGTTCCCTATATCTCTTAAAAGATTTAAGTGCTTTGAACCATGTGATACGTTCGATTTGATATAACTTAGACTGTGAACGAGCCAATCTAATAACATCCATTGGAGAACTAAAAGTTTCCATTTTGGGTCTCATAAGTGCTTCATATGCAAATACTTCACCTTTACAATCCACAATAGGCTGAAATGCATATTCAACCAATTGACCATCAATTAATTTATTTAACTCTTCTCTATTATGCAACAAGAATGAATCTTTATTATATATATTGACATCAAATTCACTTACTTCGCCTTTAATTGTATTTTTAATTTGATACATAGCAAAATCTGCATATTTCATTAGTTCATCATAGTTAGTTGAATCGCTAGGATACCAAGAAATTCCTGCTGATGCTCTTATTTTAAATTCTGTCCCATCATGAAGCTTTAATAAAGTATTATTCATCTGTGTCTTAACAGAGTTAATAATAGTTCTTATGCTATCTTTACTTTCATACCCATATATGAATACATAAAACTCATCCCCTGAAAGTCTAGAAACTATACCATTCCATGATATAAACTTTTTAAGTATATCTGCTGCACATCTAATATATTCATCACCAGCATCATGACCATAGGTATCATTAATATATTTTAAATTATCTAAATCCCACATTATAAATGCAGCTATTTTAATCTCTTTTTTATTTTCAAATTTTTCTCGTACTTGTGAATAAAAAGCTCTCCTATTTAGAAGATTTGTTAAAATATCAAAATCTCTTTCATACTCAATTTTCATTTTCTCAATAAACTCTTTTGTAACATCAACAACAACACCTAATATCTTTAAGTCATCTTCAACAATATTTAATCTTATCCACTTAGAAGTTTTATCTTTAGATTCAAATTTATATATGTATATATTTTCTGTCTTATAATTTTTCTGTAAATATGTATCCATTTCATTCATTTTTTTTATAAATTTACTTTTTGATATATATCCATATTCTTGAAATTCATCATCCGTAGTAAATATACTAAAAAATCCTTTTGTACAAAAAACATTATCTCCATTTTTATATAATTCAAAAGCTCCAATTGGCATATCTGCAATTTCAATAATTTGTGATAATTTTGATGAGGAATCTGCAACATTTGCACTAAGTAGCTCTATGGCTGAAGATAATTCATCTATTTCAGATATGTTTATTTTATCAAGATTTACTGGTTTTGATGGATTACTATTTCTAACTTTATTAACCAAAAGAACAATTGGTTTTGTAAACAATCTCGACGCAATATAAATACCTATAAGCCCTATCACTAAGGAAACTGCAACAGACACTATTACCAAGGTTTCCACTCTTTTTGAAAAACACAATAAACTTTTTTCTTCAATAATTCCCAAAAGAGCCCAACGCTCATTTTCAAATGGAGTATTGGAATTGTATAAATCTAAATATTGTACACTAGCATAAGTACTTTCTTTAATTTTACCATCATCTTCATTTTTAACTTTATATACATTTTTATAAGATTCTTTTTGCTCAAGGTTCGAATGTAAACCATCCCAAAATTTGTCTTTAAATGTATAACCATTCGAAACAACATTTTCAAATGCCAAATCATCATTTCTATCTACGCCTAAAATATAATTACCTTTTTTATTTTCATTTATCTCCCCATATGGAAGCAACTCTCTTAAATAATTTATACCTAAATCTATTCCAAGTACTCCATATACAGTTCCATCTTCATAAATAAGAGGAACTGAATATGTTATAACTCTATCGCCTTCATTTGTTAATAAGAACTGACTTCCCCAGTATCCTAAATTAGAACTTGATGTATTTGGATTATCAATTGCAGCTCTAAATGGTTTATAAAAGAAATTATCTCCTTTTTCCTCATTTTCACTTTTAAAGGAAAACTTTGGAGCCCAATAACTATCCATAGATATTCCAAAACTTCTTGCTATCTCTGAGGAGCCTCTTTCAATTAGCAAATCAGAATTATCATTTGGGTTAAATTTAGGGTCTAGGTCTCTTATATACAATCCTGTCTTACTTATTTCATCTTTACTATTTATTGAATCATATTCAATATCTTTGTTATTTAAAATTATGAAAGAACCTGTAACAGAATTTTTTCTCAAAAGATATATTAAATCTTTTGATATATTTTTTATAATTTCTTTATTAATTTCTTCGTTTATACCCACATCTTTAATTGAGACATTATTTTCATCTAAAACCTTTTTTACAGATGAGTTAATAGCTAGTTCTGTCTCGCTTGTCTTTGACCATCTTTGTAACATCTCATTTTGTATATAATTTTTACGATTAATTACTCTTTCATTTAAAATATCAAATGAATTATCATTTAGTCTTTTAATAGTTCCTCCCCATAAAATTGTGGCACAAAATAAACTTGTTTGAATTAGCATAACAATAATTAGAGGAAATATCATCTTTTTCATTATTGAGTTATTCTTTTTTAGATTATTTTCCATATTTATTCCACCCATACCTTTGTGCATTTTGGTACACGTTGCCAATTCACCTACTCTTTTACAGCATTTTCAAGCTCAGTCTTAAAATTTAAAAACCATGCTGAAAAATTTTCATTATTATTAAATTGTGCTACTGCATTCTCTTTAGAGGTTCCATTTTTTATTAATTCATTTATTTTATTTAAATCTTCTTTAGCTTTATCAATCATTGAATACTCAAGGATTTGTCTGGCTTTTGTCCCACCATCAAATGCTTTATTAGTGTACAACTTACAACTATTAATCTGTTCAATAGATGAAACAATTGAACTTTCCACTTTACTTGATACCTTTAAATCGTCTTTATTCATAACATCCTTTATAACATCCAAATTATTTGTTTTTTTCTTTACTGGTAGATATCCAGAAGCAATAGAGAATTTTACATTAGACTCTTTATCTGTAAACCATTTTAAAAATTCTACTGATGCATACTCTTCTTCTTTAGTAGATTTTGTTACAGCCATTCCTGCCCCTTGTTGTACAGCATATTTTTCTTTATCTTTAAAACGTGGAGCTTGAAAGACAGATGTCTCAATTTTATAACTCTCATTATCATTTAACATTACTTCATCTGGAAAATATGATGCTCCTGAACTAGAGCCAACAAGAGCTAGTATATCTCCTGTTTTTGCATCATCAGAACGGAATTTACCATAAGATGCAAAATATCCATTTATATATGGGACATAAAAATTATCCCATAATTTTTTCATAACCTTTTCATCAAGATTCAATGTAACTTTTCCATCTTTAACTGAAAAAATTTCTACTCCTAACTGCTTACTTCCTATAATAATATAATTTGCTAGAGCATCTCTTCCAAAAAATGCTTTACCATCATTAGGCTCTTTTGTTAAACTATCTGTCCATTCATAGTATTTCTTTGATGTCTCTACTAATCCTTCAATTGTTTGTATATCATTTATATTTGAATTTGTTGCTTTGGCAAACTTATCCCAATCTGTCTTATTTAACATCAAAATCTCAGTAGACTTTGCAATCGGAAAAAGCTTAAGTTCGTTATCAGAATTTAGTCTACCTTCATCTACATATTCTTCTATATACTCATTTAATTCATCCTTACTTATGTACTTATCAATATCTACTAGTAGTTTTAATTTATCCATTTCATATGCAGTATCTGAGTACGCTGCAAAAATATTTGGAACATCTTCAGAACCAACCTTTTTATTAGCAGAATCCAGCACCTTTTCAGATAAATCAACTACATTTCCCTGACTAAACGCTTCAACAATAATTCCTTTTTCAGCACCTACAGTGTCATTAAATTCCTTAACTAGCTTATCAAACGCCATTTTTTGCTGTCCATTATAATAATGCCAAATTTCTATTGATGTCGGATTTTCTGGATCTAGTTTATAACTCTCTTCCTTTTTCAAATCACACCCTGTAAGTAATAAAATAATCATTGATGTGATAATTAATTTTACAAATCCACTCCTATTCATAAAATCGACTCCTTCAAATGTATAAAATTTATTATAGCATTAAAACCGTAACTTAATTACTTATATTAATTATAAAATATTTACTGATATATTTAAATAGGACTAACAGTATATTTAAAAGCAACTAGAAAACAAATGATTACAAATATTGAAAATATACCTTTAGCATAATTCTTCTCTCTAAATGCACCAAATGATACCAAACCTTGTTGAATAGCCACTGTAATTACTAAAAGTGTCATTATTATATTAAGCTGAACTAACTTAAACAGATAAAGTAAAGAAAATATTACTAAAAGAACACATAATACAATACTAGATTTATTAATAATAGTAGTAATCTTATCTTCTTTTTTATGTTGTTTATTAGATTCTTTTAACTTCTCTTTATTTAAAGTTTCAACCTTTTTATTATACCTTGCCCTTGTTTTATCTTTATATTTTGTGTTTTTATTCTTATTACCCATTTATTTACTCACCTTTGATATCAATTTTAAAATTGAGTCCTTTCATAATTTAAATATTATATATTTAAGATACCATATATTTATCACAAAAAGGTAACTTACTAATCATCTATTTTTAATTTTCGCATAAAAAAGCTATCCCTTATTAGAAATAACTCTGTATTGAGATAGCTTATTTAACTATTTATTTTCTCCAACATTTTCTACATCATCGAACTTACTATCAACCAAGACTATATCAACTCTTCTGTTTTTTGATTTGCCATCTGGAGATGAATTGTCAGCTATTGGTCTAAATTCACCATATCCTACAGCAGACAACTTATTTGGTGCAATACCTGCACTATCAATAAGAAGTTGGACAACATTGGTTGCTCTCATGACTGATAAATCCCAATTAGATTTAAATTCAGAATTTTTTATAGATAGGTTATCTGTATGACCTTCTACTCTTATATAACTATTCATTTCATTTAACATCTTACCTATTTGAATAATCTTATCTCTAGAATCATTTATTATAACAGCTTTTCCAGTATCAAATAATATAGTATCTTTAAGGCTTATTACTAGCCCTCTATCTTGAGCTTTTAATGATACCGAATTTGCCAATCCACTTTCATTTAAATACTTTTGAATATTTTCACCAACTTCTTTAAACTCAGGATTTTGTAAACTATCTAGATTATTATTGTTTTGGTCAACTACTGGTTCTATTTTATTTTGTCCACCTTCAATAACTCCAGATGAACCACCAAATGCAGAACTTAGAGATTGAGATAATTGTTTATATTTCTCTGCATCAACATTACTCATAGAATACATTATGACAAAGAAAATCATAAGTAATGTTATGAGGTCTGAATAAGTTAAAAGCCATCGCTCATTATTTTCTTCTTTTTCGTCTTCATCATGTAACATAAATATTCCATCCTTTTATATTATTCAATTCTACCATCAGCTTCTCCAAGTTCAATTAATTCTTTTGAATTTAAAAATATCTTTAATTTTTCTGTCATTAAATTAGAATTATCTCCCTCAAGTATAGATAGTATCGCTTCTATCACTAAAAGTCTTTCATTAGTTTCTTGCTGATTTATAGCTTTAAGCTTTGATGCTATTGGTAACCAAATTAAATTGGCGGAACCAACACCGTATAAAGTAGCCAAAAACGCTACAGATATCTGAGGTCCAAGTGCATCTGGATTACTCGAAAGATTTCCTAAAATATGTACTAATCCCATAACTGTACCTATGATTCCCAGTGTAGGTGCATACCCTCCTGCTGAATCGAATATTGCTATTCCTTCTTTATGTCTTTTTGATGTTATTTGTATTTGAGATTCTAATATATTTCTTATTGTAGCTGCATCAACGCCGTCTACCATAAGTTCAAGACCTTTTCTAATAAATGGGTCCAATTCATCATTTTCGCTTATTTCTTTATCAATACTAAGAAGACCTTCTTTTCTGGCCTTGATTGCAATTTCTTTGAAATAAACTATGTTTTCTATATTGTTAGGCTTTTTATTTTTAAAAGCTAACAACATTATCTTTATGGACTTTTTGAATACAGGAAATGGTGTTGAAGCACCAACAGCCCCTATAGTTCCACCAAAAACAACAAGTGCTGATGAAAATACAAATAAGGCTCCAATGTGTCCCCCATCAATAACGAAAGCAACCACTAAAGATGCTATTCCCACTATAAAGAAAATTAAAGTTGTCATATATTACCTCCTTTCTTTAATTATGTCTGCTAGGTTGTTTTTATTAATAGACATTACAAAAAAGACTACCTTCAACAAGGATAGCCTTTGATAATTGGCGGAGAAGGAGGGATTCGAACCCTCGCACCGGTTACCCAGCCTAATCCCTTAGCAGGGGATCCTCTTGAGCCACTTGAGTACTTCTCCTTATTTCTATGCAATTAAATTATATAATAAAATTATATTTTAGTCAATTAATTTATGAAATTTAAGGTATTTTAAGTCATTAAATATCTATTTTCACTTTTTTACTTAAATGTAAGTTTGAAATATGGTAAAATTATCTTGCATAACGCTTATAATATTATTTACTAAATATACACACATTAACATATAGACATAAATCCTTAATTCATCATAAGTTATGCTTAAAACTAAAATAATATTAATCCAAGGAGGATTTTCCATGTTACCACAGGAAAGATATGAGAAGATTTTAAGTATTCTCGAATCAGATAATATAATTAAAATAAATGACATAGTCCAAATGTTTGATATATCAATAGAAACAGCACGAAGAGACCTAGCACATATGGAAAGTATTGGACTTTTAAAAAGAGTTTATGGTGGTGCTATACCAGTTATAGCAAGTAGCGTAGAACTTAACTATATTAAAAGAAAAAAAATAAATTCAAATGATAAAAAACAAATTGCTCTTAAATGTAGTGAATTTATAAATACAAATGACACTATTTTTATGGATACTGGAACTACTGTTCTTGAAGTTGCAAAAAGTTTAAAAGACAAAAAAAACTTAACTGTAATAACTAACTCAATTTTGGTTGCAAATGAACTTATGAATACTAATATAAAAGTATATGTACTTGGTGGATATCTTAGAGAAACTGAAGGTTCTTTTTCTGGACCACTTACATTAGCAGCCATTGAACAATTTAATGTTGATAAGGCAATTTTAGGTGCTGGAGGTATTACACTTGAAAATGGTATTTCTGACTATCACTTAGAAGAATCACTTGTTCGAAAAAAAATGATTGAAAGGTCTAGAAAGTCAATAGTAGTTGTTGAGCCACCTAAGTTTGGAATAAATTCATTTGCTTCTGTTGCTCCTATAGAGCATATAGATACTATTATTACATCTGCTAGTATAGACCACGACATAATTATAGAATTTTCTCAAAAAGGAATACCTTTAGTCATAGCTGATAATTAGCTTATATGATTGCTTTTTAGTTCCTTATAAAATATCATTGATTAAAGTTAAGGAGCCAAATAATTATTTATTTAGCTCCATTTATACCTAAACTATACAGTGTTTTTACTATGTCACTATGTCTTTTTTTATTTACCTTATTTTTTTAACTTAACTCTATTTTTTAATTTAGCTTAACGCTTACTTTAACATTAATTCTTTTATACAACCTCTTTTTTCATTTTACTACTTTGCTCTTCTTCTGCTGTTAAATCTTTTGTCATTACCATAGCAAGTGCAATCGCCAATACTCCACCAACTAACTTTCCAATTACAACAGGTGTAATCATCTCTGGCACTACTCCTGCTGTAAATCCTAGGTGATCACCTAGTGCTGCTGTTGCACAAACTAACCATGCTGTATTTACTACTTTTCCCTTTGGGCTCATGTCTTTCATCATTTTATACACTGGAATACTATTAGCTAAAGTGAAAACTAATCCAGCTGCACTTGTTGCATCCATACCTAATTTTCCACCTATTGCTGTAAGTGGTTTATTTAAAACTTTAACTAATAAATGTAGTATAGGAAAAGTACCCAATAATACTATTGCAATACTTCCAATTACTTGAATACCCTCTCTTATAGGTGTCATTCCTTTTATAAGTACTACCCCTGTTATTTCTTGAAATGCTGCTGCACCTAATCCTATTGTTATCAATATAGATATAATTTTTCCAAAAACTAAAGACCCATTTATCATAAGTGTTGAGTTTACTTTCAGACCTATTGCTAATATTACTGCTAATATTATTACTGGCACCATATTTATAATCACCATTGATAAATTAAATCCTGCTATCATTCCTCCTACAATCCCTCCAAAAGGTATTGTTATTAATCCTATTAATAACCCTTTTGCAAAAAATGGTCTGTCTTCATACTCTATAAGGCCTAATCCTACTGGGATTGAAAATACAAGTGTACACCCAAGCATTGATGATACAACTAATCCTGCAAGCATCCCTGCTTCTTTATTGTGTGCAAGTTCCATCGCTAATGGATATCCTCCCATATCATTTGCTAATATGGTTGCAAACATAGATGGGTCTGCTCCACATAAATTGAATATTGGTATTATTACTGGTCCTAATACATTTGAGATAACTGGAGCTAAACAAACTATACCAACCATCCCTAAAGCTAGTGGACCCATTGAATTAAAACCTTCTTCGAATTGTTCACCAAGACCAAATTTATTTCCAATTATCCTATCTAATGCTCCTAAAAGCACCCCTACAGCCATTATATATAATATAACTTTATCAAAGGGCATATTTAATTCCTCCTATACATGTAAATACTATGTTGTACTTTAATTAGCACACATCTTTTTGGTATCGTTTTCCCAGTTCATAGCTCTTTTTACTGCTTGATTCCATCCAAGCAAAATTTCTTCTCTTTTTTGTTTTGTCATATTTGGAGTGTATTCTTTACTTATTGTAAACTCATTTCTAATTTCATCAATACTATTCCAAACACCACAGGAAAGACCTGCCATATATCCTACTCCAAGCACTGTTGTCTCAGGATTTTCTGCAATTTCAATTGGTATATCTAATATATCGGATTGAAACTGCATTGTAAAATTATTTTTTGTAATTCCACCATCCACTCTTAGCATTTTTATATCCTTTCCTGAAGCTAAATTCATAGAGTCAACAACATCTTTGACCTGAAGTGCAACAGATTCAAGAGTAGCTCTTACTATATGCTCTTTCTTAGTACTGCCTGTTATACCAACCATTGTACCTCTTGCATATTGGTCCCAATAAGGTGCTGCAATCCCTGCAAACGCTGGAACAAAATATACACCACCAGTACTTGGTATTGAGTTAGCCATATCATCAGTTTCTGAGTAATTTTTTATAACTCCAATTCCATCTCTAAGCCACTGTATTGCAGCACCTGCTATATATACTCCGCCATCATAAGCATATGTAATTTTGTCTCCTATTTTCCAAGCAACAGTTGTTAATATACCATTACCCGCTATTTTCAACTCTTCACCTATATTCATATATAAGAAACATCCTGTTCCATAAGTATTTTTAACCATACCTGGCTCAAAGCATCCATTTCCAAATAGAGCTGCTGGCTGGTCAACCATCGAAGCAGTAATTTTTATTGATACACCACAAAATGCCCCTTTGTCTGTAGTCCCAAAATCACCACTTGTAGGCATTATATCCGCTAAAATACTTCTAGGAACTCCTATAATATCAAGTAATTCTCTATCCCAATTCATATCTCTTATATTAAAAAGCATGGTTCTTGCTGCTGTAGAAACATCAGTTAAAAAAGACTTTCCTCCTGTCATTTTCCAAATTAACCAGCTATCTAATGTTCCAGCAAGTACTTCTCCATTTTTGATTTTTTCTTTTACACCTTTTACATTATCTATTATCCATTTAATTTTTGTCCCTGAAAAATAAGGGTCTATGATTAGTCCTGTTTTATCTATTATCTTATTTTCTAATCCTGGTATATTCTTTAAATTTTCAACATAATCATAAGTTCTTCTGCACTGCCATACAATTGCATTGTATAATGGCATACCTGTATTTTTATCCCATAGCATTACTGTTTCACCTTGATTATCTATACCTATTCCCTTTATATCACTTTCATCTATTCCACTTTTAAAAGCTTGTTGTAGTACATTATTACTTACAGTTTTTGTGTTATTCCAAATTTCTATAGGGTCATGTTCGACGTATCCAGATTGTGGATAGATTTGAGTATGCTCCATATAATCACTAAAAACAAACTCTGATTTTTCATTTATTAATACTGCTCTTGTTCCTGTTGTTCCTTGATCAATTGCTAATACATATTTCACTTTAAGCGTCCCCCTTTATTTTCAGAATTAATAGATTTTTTATTATTTTTTGAATATAAAATCTATTCAACTTATTTATATTCTATATCATCTTGGGGATTTATACAATATTTATTACAATATTTTTTGTATATTTTTACTTTTTTTGATTGTTAAAGTATTTTAATTAAAATATTATTGCAATATTATTAGTTTTATTCTATAATCTAGTTAAATTAACACATAAACTTTTAATATATGCACATAAACAGTCATCATAAAATTTAAATTAAACTTTAAGGAGGATTTGCAATGAAAAAAACATATCTATTTAGTCCTGGACCAGTAATGGTTACAGATAGGGTTAGAAATTCACTTCTTCACTATGATATATGTCATAGAGGAAATGAATTCATGAATTTATTTAAAGATACACAACAAAAAATCGGTAAATTATATAATGCAACTTCTGATTATTATTCTCTAGTTGTATCTGGTTCTGGAACATCTGTAAATGAATGTGTATTATCTTCTATATTTGATAAAGAAGATGCTGCTTTATTAGTTAGTAATGGTGTATTTGGAGAAAGGCTAGAAGAAATATTATCTGCTTATAGTGTTAAGACCTACAAACCAGACTTTAAATGGGCTGAATATCCAGACTTAGATATTTTAGAAAAATACTTACTTGAAAATCCTGACATAAAAGTAATTGCTATGGTATTTCATGAGACTAGTTCAGGAATGATAAATCCTGTACCTGAATTAGGAAAACTTGCAAAAAAATATAACAAAATATTTTTTGTTGATGCAATAAGTGCATCTGCTGGTGAATACATTGATGTTGATGAGTTTAATATAGATATAATAACAGGTGTTGGTGGTAAAGCCCTTGGGGCATTTCCAGGCTCTGCATATCTTTGTGCTAAAGAAAGCGTTTTACAAAATATTAAAGAAGATCAATGTAAAAATGTGTATCTTAGCCTTTACAAACATTATAAGCTTGCAAAATCATCTTCTCAAACACCAAATACACCTAATGTCACTTTAATATTTGCTCTTAATGAAGCTTTAACTGAATTTTTAGAAGATGACAGTAAGATAGAAAGATATAAAGAATGTTCTGCTATTTTAAGAAATGGTATGGAGGAACTAGGTCTAACATTTTTACTTCCAGATAAATATATGTCTAATACTGTTACGTCTGTATTTCTTCCTAAAGAAATTGATATAAATAGATTTATATTAGAACTAGAAGAAGAAAATGGTTATGTGGTATATCCAGGAAAAGGCAAATTTCTAGATGATAATATGTTCCAAGTTGCAAATATGGGAGAAATTTATCCAGACGATTGTTATAAATTCCTTGATATTTTAAAATCAAAGCTAGAAGTTAAAAAAGCCATATAAATATCTCAAGACCATAAATAAAAAAACTATATAAATATCTCAAGTTAAACTAGATTATGGTCTGTAAATAACAGCTATCTATAAATAATCACTCTATATGAACATATTCAAAAATATACTTGAACATTAAATATAGCCAGATGTTGTTTTATATTTTCATATAGGGGTGAACTCTAATATGTAAAGTTCACCCCTATATGAAAAATTTATTTTTATACAATTCTTTTTATATTTAATTCTTTTATATTTTTGATACAATTCGGCTATTTAACTGTATAGATTGTTATAAATTTAAAATCTATACATGATACTATATACTTTTAAATCTGATTCTTTTTTTAATTAAAGGCTTTAAATATTACTTTTCAAGCTCATCAAAGTAATTATATACAATAACTTCACCTGTTTCTTTATCTGTTGTCTTTATAATCCCTTTAGCTCCATTTACCTCTTCTTTTGTGAATTCATCGTCTAGTACAACTTTAAATTTATCTTCATTTCCATATCCTTGCTGAAACTCAGCTCTTAAAATTACATTTTTTTCAGCTTTTGGTTTTAATTCAAATTCAATTCCTGATTTCATTTCATCAAAATAATTTAAAACTACAACCTCATTATTCATTTTATTAGTTGTCTTTATAATCCCTTTAGCTCCATTTACTTCTTCTTTTGTAAATTCATCATCTAGCACGACTTTGAATTTATCTTCCTTTCCATACTCTTCTTGAAATTCTTTTTTCATTTCACTGTACTTAGTCTCAAATTCTTCACTCCTGTTTAATTCCATAGCTGATACATTTATCAGTGACGTCCCAATAGTTATTATTGTTAATGCCATGACCATACCAGTTTTTAATTTTTTTAACTTCATATTTTACCTCCTAAATTAAATGTTCTTAGTGAAATTATATAAATAAAAATCTAATTTTTACAGTTTCATTCTTGTAACTAAAATTACTATTATGTAACCAAACTTTTTAATTTAACTATTCCTTAAAACCTAATTTTTTGGGGAATAGTTGAATTAAAAAAATAAAATTTTTAAACTTTTAATGAGTCTAATAGTATATTTATTGAACTTAATAAATTTTATTTTTAATAAAGTAAAATTTATCATATATCTCAAACCTACTTATTTACCAAAATACTACATCCAAAAAACTAGTCTCACTATATATTTCATTGATAGCTTACTCATTTTTTACTTATAAAATTCTATAATCAATCTCCAAATAAATTAGTTAAAAATTCAAAGAATATATACCCCTATTTAGTATATATTTTTATATATTAAAAAAAAGTTTTAAATAAAGTTATATTTTTTGCAACAGTTTTGTAATTAAAAACATATTGAAGCTAAAATTAAATGTACTATATACTATAAATATGTCGACAAAATAAATTTATAAAGGAGAAAAACAGGTGAGAAAAAATTTACTAATAGCAATATTGTCTGCTATTTTAGTGTTATCAAGCATACTTACAATCTTTGCATATTCAACTATTAAAGATAATAGCAGATTAGTATACTCTAACATAATAGATAGAAAGACACAAAATCAAGTGAAAAATGTATTAGAAAAAAATAAAATAAATAAGAAAGATATTGATATTTTTATTAAATCAGTTAGGAGCTACAACAAACTTCAAATTAAAATACTTCAAAACAATGTAAATATATCTAAGTCTGGATATAGTTCAATTAACACAAAACAGGTTCCATACAATTTAGATAAATTACAAAGTAACTGGATGGAAAAGTTTCCTAACTATATGGATGTAAATTGTAGAATAACAGCATTTAGACTTTTTAAAGATTTCATCAACTCAAAAGAGAAGTTTACTGGAGATTCTATCGATTTAAGTATTGATTTAGATACTATAATAAATAATAGAGATGCAAAATTTAACTCAAAGGATGTAGAAAAATTTATTAACTTTTTCTCTGCAATACCAACTCAAGACACAGATGATATAAATAAAAATGCAGAACAAATAAAAAAAGAGTGGAAAAAAAGAAAAATATCTTTTAAAGATAATAAAAATATGTCTATTATAAGTGGCTTTCTTCGTTATCCAGAAACTAAAAATGTATTTATAGGTCATACAGGTATATGTATCAAAACTGATAAAGATATCTTATTTATAGAAAAATATGGTTCTACATCACCTTACCAAGTTACTAAGTTCAAAAGTAAAAAAGATGTGAAAAATTATATGTTCAATAGATTAAAGATGTCAGAAGGAAATGTAGAATTACTAGACCCAATAATAATGGAAAATGATAAACTTATGCAGTAATATCTCTAAATACTAAAAGCACTTTATGATTGTTAAGATAAGTAAAAATAGGCTATATCCATGAAAAAATATTAATTATAAAACTTTCATACTGAACAAATCTATAAATATTTTTCTAATTTAACAAAAAGACTGTAAGTAGATTTATTTTACATAAATCTACTTACAATCTTTTAAATAAATACTTTAAAAGTATAAATTATCATAACTTTTGGATTATAATATATACACCTTTATCCTATATCATAATTATTTATTTCCTCTGCACAGTGAGAATCTGAGCCAAGAACTAATGGAATATCATATTTTTTTGCTAATTCTAATAAGTATCCATCTATATAAGGCTCTTTACAATATTCTTTTCTGTTTCCAGAAACATTGTAATCAAGTTCATATCCTTTTTCTTTAACTAACTTTATTAATTCTTCAAGAACTTTATTTCTTTCATAATTATATGGAAATACTTGATTAAACTTTCTAACTAAATTTAAATGACCTATTCTCTTTGGTTTATATGTACCTAAATCAGCATTTACAGCTTTTATTAATGTTTCATAATACTTATTATAAACAGCTTCAATGCTTCCAAGCTTATCAATCAGATTTTGAAACTCTTCTACACTATAGTCCACACAACAATAGGCACCATCAATTTTAATTATATGTACTGATAATAGAGAATCCTCTAATTCATCACCATATTTATCTAAATTGTTTTTTATGCCTTCTTCATAACCTTCAAGAAAATCTACTTCCGCTCCTACATTTATCTTAATTTCGCTCTCATATTTATGCTTGAAATTTTTAACATCATTAAGGTAATTTGATAAATTTTCAGGATTCATGCAACTATCATTTTCAGGTGCAGGGTCTTGAAATCCATTTGGATATGGAAAATGCTCTGTAAATGTCATTTCTGTTAGACCAACATCAATTGCCCTTTGTATATATTTTTCAAAATCATCCTTACTTCCATGAGGACAATAAGGTGAATGTATATGACCATCTTTCATAACTAATTCTCTCCTTTTATTAAATTGAACTACTCCTCCTTAACTATCTCCAGTAATATTTGAAGCCGAAGATATATTAAATAACTCAGTTTTATAATAAATTTCCTCATTAAAGTATAGTACATACTCATTAGAAATTTCAATAATTAAATATAAATAAGGCATAAAAAATCGCCTATATCAAAATATATAAGCGATTTTAACAATCATATTTACATATGTTTTTTAGCCTCTAATAACATTTTATTTGCTTCTTCCATACATTCTATAGCTTTTTCAATACTCTTTGCAGTTTCTTCTTTTCCAATAGCTCTAGCCTTTTCTACCCATTCTCTAAATCCTTCTTCATGAGTCTCATTGTGATTTATCCAATGTACTAAAAGTATTTTTAAAGTTTTCTCATCTTTAGACTCTGATGATTCTTCATGATTATGTTCGTGGTCATGGTCATGAGTATGGTCGTGTGGATGTTCATGGCACATATCTCCATGAGTATGTTCATGGCAATGGTCGTCATGGTCATGGTGCCCATGGTGGTATCTTATAATCTCTCTATCAAACATCATTAGTTATTCCCCCTGTTATTTTATATTAAATTCTTTTTTTATAACATTAACAGAATCTTTTACAAGTAGTGCTAATGGTTTACCTTCTAATCCAACTAACTCTATATTTTCTGGCATAATAGGTAAAAGTATCTTAAGTGCCTCACTATCTGCAATAGCTTCACTTATATTACAAGTGACTTCCCCCATCATAGAATTAGGTATTATTACAGAAATAGGTGCAACTATTATATTGGCTTTTCTAGCTGATACTACTATAGCATTTTCCCCTGTAGCTCCTTTATTAGCATGAGCCTTCATCATAGAACTAGTTGCTATAGAATTAGTTCCTAGTGCATAAATTTCTACATATGTAGGTAATTCTTCTCTCAGAGAAGAAACTATCTGGGCTCCTATACCTCCACCCATTCCATCTATCACTGCTATTATCATATGAAATTCCCCTATTAATTAATTTTCTTGTATTATTATCTTATGGTCCATCAATCTTATTTCTTTAATTATTCCATCTATTATTTTTTGTTCTCCTAATAAATCAGTTAAATAAATCTTTCCATCACAAGGGTCTATATTAACCACATTCTCCATAACCTTTTCTAATTCATTGTTATTCTTACAAATGAAAGCTGATGATTCACACATATAAATCTCCTCCTAATATGATTTTTATTAAAAATCAAAAAAAGACTTCCTCAGGTATTTCAATACACCAAAGAAACCTTCATGATTTCAATTTTCGTATATTATTATACCTTAAGTATATCACTTTAATTTACTTAAAGTCAATTAAAGTTAACGCTTTTTATTATACTCTTCATCCTTGTATTTTTTATATAATTCTTCAGCTAATTGCTTTTCATAATCAGTCAAGTCTTCTTCTACAAACTCAACATTAAATTGACTAGCCAGTCCTTTTATTAGATTAGCTTGTAGAATATCTATGTCTATTTTTTTACCAATTTCATTCTCTATTCCACTGGCCTTTTTAGCTGTGAATTTCATTGCTCTTTCTTTTAGTTCTGGTGTTTTAGCCTTTATTAATTTAAACAATTTTTCTACATCAAAATCCATTATTATTGAACCGTGCTGTAACAAAACACCATCTTTTCTACTTTGAGCACTTCCAATTACCTTTTTATTATTAATAGTAACTTCATATGATGCATGTGCATTAAAGCATGCAGCTGATAAATTTTCTCTACCTATTCTCTCTCCACTATTTAAGTTATCTGTTTCTATACCACTTAAATTCAATCCTCTAACTAAACCTTCACTTATATATCTATAAGATAGATTTATACTTTTATCAATTAAAGGATTATCTTCTCCTATAATTATACTATAAGTTAGCTCATTATCATGTAATACAGCTCTTCCTCCTGTGATTCTTCTGACATAGTCTATATTCATGCACTTACACTTATCTAAATCTACCTCATCTTCAAGTTTTTGAAAATATCCTACACTCAAGCAAGCTGGCTTCCAAGTGTAAAATCTAAGTGTTGGCTTCACACATCCTTTTTTATATGCAGTAAATATAGCTTCATCAATTGCCATATTCATTGCACCATCATATGATTTATTATGTATAACTCTCCACTGATTCATGATTATTACGCCCCAATCTTTAGTATAAATATATTCAAGAAATCATTTACAGATTTAGTTCTCTTATAGCCAAATCTATCTCATCTTGATTTAAAGGTCTTGAATAATTATATATAGTACTTCCTGGTCTTTCATTATAATATGGTCTATTACAATCCTTACAGCCTCTTATCTCAAAAGGGTAACCCCTGTTTATATCTGATACAGTCTCATCATCTAGTTTTATATTTTCCAAGTATCCATTTTTGAATTCAAAGTATTCTTGTGAATAACCTTTATTTATCATATAGGACATTAGCTGTACTCTTCTGTAACTTTCTATATTTGGTTGACTTATTTTTTCCATTTTAGTTCCTCTAACTGGAGTAAACGCAAATAAACTAATAGTTATATTGTTCTTCTTTAAATAAGTATATAGGTTGTATATGTCTTCATGACTTTCTCCCATACCAACAATTATATGTGTGCTGATTTTATTAGGATATAACTTTGACATTTTTGTTATAAAATTCAATTTTTCATCATAATTATATCCTTTTATTTTTTCATATAAGTCTTTACTTGCTGCATCTATCGCTATTCCTATTTTATCTACTCCAGCAGAAAAAAACTTGTTTATTTCTTCATCACTTTCTAATTTTGCAGACAATGAAATAGGCATATCTATTTTACCATTTATGTAATTTATAAAATCTAAAACAGATTTATGTGCCTCTTCACTTGCCATTGATTGTATACATATTCTCTTTATATTTTTCCCGTTATATGCTCTCAAAGCATTCAATATTTCCTCTTTAGAATACTCTGGCCAAACTACTCTTGATAATTTATCTTTTCTAGTACTGCTTTCTATTGATTGAGAACAAAAACTACATTTGTTTATGCATTTTTCCCCAATCATTATATATGCTGTAGTAGGAGGTATATCGCTTTTTTTATTTAATATTCCAAGTTCTATTGCTGTCCCTGATGATAATCTAATCATAAAACGCAACACTCCTTACATTCAGTTATTGTCATATTCATATCTATAGCCTTATTCTTAGCAGATTTTGATGGAAGAACTATTCTATTAACTCCACACATTATAGCTAATTGGTCTAGTTCTTTTCTATACACACCTCTAGGTCTCATACAACCTAGGTTAATCTCGGTATTTGGTAAACTAATTCTAGCTTCACATAAAACATCTGTTACTTCTTTCAAATTAGGAGGTTCTACATCTTCATATTCAGTACCTTTTGTAGGAATAAGAACTATAAATGTCAGTTTATTAGGAGGATTTTTTTGTAAGTATTCTATAATCTCATACTCACCTTTTACTTTTCCTCCTTTTAAACCAATACATATATGTGGTGCTACTTCTGTATTTTCTCTTATTGTATTGTAAGCTTTAATATAATCTTCTTTGCTTTTATCCATTTTATAAACTTCTTTTATAGTTTCTTTATCGAATACCAAGTCGAAAGAAACTATATCTAAATACTTACATAATTCTATAATACTCTCTTTATCCATAAGCCCTAAATGAGCATTTAATCTGTATCCTTGTTCCTTTAACTTTTTAATGGTCTGTATATGGGTATTTATTGGGACATCACCTTCATAACTACAACCACCACTTAATAAAAAACTAGTTATATTTCTTGATTTAACTTTTTCTTTATAGTCCTCAATTGGTATCATATTTTCTAAATAATGACCATTACAATGAGCACATTTAAGACTACACTTATTACTAGTAGTACTAAGAGCTAGAGTCTGATTCGGATAAGCAAACTCTATCTCATTTCCGAAATTTCTTAATTTAATGTCAAACGCAGTTCTCATTTTCTCAGACAAATCCTTATACATAATTTAATCCTCTACATTTATGTTTTAATGCTCTACCTATGCATCTATATTTTGATATTTTACTCTTCTAGTAGTTGCTTTGCAGTTGGGAACTGCTCTATATTTGTATGTGGTAAGAAGCATGCAGAAATAAATTCGTCCATGTAACTTGGATAAACACTAAGTTCAACATAAGTTATTTGTTTACCTATTTCTTCAAGTTTATTTTTGGCATCTTTACTTATAAGAGCCAAGTAAGAACCTACAAGTGAACTATTTCCTATATAAGTAAATTTCTCTCTATCGATATCAGGAAGTAATCCTATAATTATTGAATTTTCTATATCTAGGTTATTTCCTATACCACCTGCTATATAAACTCTATCTAATATACTAAAATCCATACCCAAGCTATCTACAAGAGTATATGCTCCTGAATATATAGCTCCTTTAGCTCTAATAAAATTATCTATGTCCACTTCATTTACTACTATATCATTTTCCAAATCAAATTCTTCTTTAAATGCTAATACATACTCTCCTATTTCATGTTCATTAAATCTGACTCTCTTATTATTTAAATCTCTATATATCTTACCTCTTCTATCTATTACACCCTTAGTAATCATTTGGCAAATTAAATCAATTATACCAGAACCACATATACCAACTGGTGCACATTCATCTATTATTTTTAATGTAGGCTCTAAAGTTCCTTTATCAATAGCCACCTTCTCTATTGCTCCTGCTGATGCTCTCATTCCACAGCTTATGCCTCCACCTTCAAATGCAGGACCTGCTGAACATGCACAGCTCATCATATAGTCTTGATTTCCAAATACTATCTCTCCATTGGTACCTAAGTCTATAAATAAAACATTTTCTTCACTTGACCATATACCAGCTGATAATACCCCTGCTGTTATATCTCCTCCTACATAACTTGCTACAGATGGAGCTAAGTACACATATGCACTATCATTTACAAAAAGACCTACATTTTCACCCATAAGTTTTGGAGATTTTAAAAATGGTGGTATATAAGGTTCTTGTCTTAAAAAGTCTGTATACACCCCTAAGAATAAACTTGTCATAGTTGTATTTCCAGCAGCTACTAAAGTGACTACATCCTCCTTATTTATGCCATTTCTTTCATATAATGTTTTTAATAGAGGATTTATAGTTTCATCGACTATAGCTTTGTGTAAAGTTTCTAATCCATTTTTCTTAGTCGAATATATAATCCTATTTATAACATCTGCTCCATATTTTATCTGAGCATTTCCAGATGATGCTTTATCTACTACTTCTTTTGAATATAAGTCTACTAAACATACAACTACCGAAGTTGTACCAATATCTATTGCAACTCCATACAGAGAATTTTCCTTATTTCCTTCTTCTATATTTATGATTGTAAGTTTCTTTTGTTTTTGAACATATGTTATTGTAACTTTGAAATCGCTCTTTCTAAATATCGTTGGCATCTTTCTAAGTATATCTAATCTAAAATCTATTTCATTGTATCCCAGATGATTTCTAACATGTCTTTCTAATCTATCTACATCACTTATATTGTCATCTAAGTTTGGCTCTTCCATTTCTATGTATTTCTTTTTTATATTTGTCTTAAATTGTAAGTTATGCTTTTCTATTATTTTTTTAGCTCTCTCAAAAATTTCTCTATCTTTTTGTTTATTGCTACCTTCAATCTTCATACCATGCATAGAAGATGATACTTTAGAAGGAACTTCAATTTCTATATCTGAGATTACTTTTGTACAACAAGCTAATATATAACCTTGCTCCCATTCGTCATCTGTTATATGTCTCGTTTTTTCTGTATCAACCTTACCTTTTAACAACTTTACCTTACATTTACCACAAGACATATTTCCATTACAAGGAGCATCTATAAATATATCAGCATTTCTTGCAACTTCTAGTAATATATCCCCCTCATTACAATAAACTTCTTTATTGTTTGGCATAAAATTTACCTTTATCATGATATCCCTCCCAATTTGTTCTATATATTATAAAAGGAAAGTATAGCTAAATTTGCGTGCACTCAAATTTTACTATACTTTCCCCAATTATAATAACATCCCTAGTCTTTAATTATTCTAATCCAGCCTCGTATTCTTTATCACTTAATAATGTATCAAGCTCAGCAACATCAGCTAGTTTTACTTTTAATATCCAGTTTTCGTATGGGTCTTCATTTATACATTCTGGTTCATCTTCTAATTTTTCATTAACTTCTAATACTTCACCATTAACAGGAGATATTAAATCAGAAGCTACTTTAGAAGATTCAACTACTCCAAAATCTACTCCCTTAGTTACAGTATCTTCTACTTCTGGTGTTTCAACAAATAATATTTCTCCTAATTGATCTTGAGCATAATCTGTTATACCTATATATACAACATCTCCATCAATTACTTTTACCCATTCATGATCTTTAGAGTATTTTAATTCTGGTAATAATTTCATTTCGATAGACCCCCAATATTATATTATTGATTAATTTATTTAAATCATATTAATATTATATCACATTATTTTAAATTTTCCATCAATTACATTACACTTTCCATAGCTAATGCTGGATGACCTTTTTCTTCTAAGAAAGCTAATACTCCTTCAGAATCGTCAGCGATAGTTTCATCACAAATCATATCACAGAAGTTCTCTATTCCAGTCATTTCTTTAACTGTAGCATTTAATTTATCAGCTACATAATCTTTTAATTCTTTTGGCATCCAAACTATTCTTTCTGGTCCACCTTCTGCATAAGCGAATTTTTTAGAAGATATGAAATGTCTTCCGTGTCCCATGAATCCTGGAGTTTGAACTCCTCCACCTGTCATAGAAGCAAGTTCTCCGAAAGTCATACCAACTGGAGTAACGCTTGGGAATTCTCTGTTAACTACAACAAATCCATTTGCTTCTGGCATTATACCACAGATACACTCGAAGCATCCACAAGAAGTCATAGGGTCTTCTAATATAGAGTATAATGTAACAGCTTCAACTGCACCTTGAGATATTTGGTTTACAGTTTCATTTACAGAGTTCCATACACCTGTTCTATCGTCTAAACATTCACCTTTTTCTATTGGTTGACAAGGACCTGTAGGGTCTAATTCTTTAGTAGCTTTAGCATCTAACCAGCTAACTGCTCCACAAAGACCAAGTCTTTCAGGAGTAACAACACAAACGTGAGCTGGTGCAAATGATTGACATAAGTTACAAGAATAGAAAGTCTCTACACTTTCATCAACCAATGAAGCTAATCTCTCATCTCTAGCATTGTATTTAGCTATTGCTTCACCTTTTAATTCAGAAACTTTTTCTGCATCTGTAATTATAGTTATTTCACACTTATCAACAACTGATTCAAATTCATCTAACATCTTAGCATATAAAACTTCTCCTATATGCTCAAGTCTAAATCCTTTATCAAATGCATCTTTAGAGATTCTTACCCAAGCCATATCTCTTTGTCCAACGTGCATTACACCTTCTATATAGTTTAAGAAGTAGTGGAAACGTCTTTCAAGAACTGGTTCGAAATCTTCTTGCATGTTTTTACCAGCTATTTTAACTATTACAGCAAGTGGTAATCTTAATACACCATCTGCTTCAACTTCATCTATGTTTGGTCCTATTATTTCTATCTTATGGTCTTCAACTTCAGCAGCTTCTTTCTTAACAACAAGCTCCCAAGCTTCAGTTTTATTTCCACCAAATTCAGCAAACATGTCGCTCTTTCTAATTCTTTCACCTTCAAATGCTGCTGCAAATGAAACTGGTATAGGTATTTCAGTAACTTTTATTTTTATTCCTCTAGCTTCTAATGAAGTAGCTACTATCTTATCATAATCTTTTTGAGTTAATAAATTCATTGGAACTTCAAGAACAGTTTGGTCAGTTACAACTGGGAATCCTAAAGCTATTGCTCCAGCACCTGCAGATACAACTAATTCACTTAATGGTCCAAAAGCATTAACAAATGCAGGAACTCTATTAGCTGTGTATTCTAATAATCCGTTTAAATCACCAGGAGTTAATCCACCGAATATTAATGCTGCTCTTACTGCAACAGATACAACGTGGATAACAGAAGTTACATCATATCCTAGAGGTATAACTCTTAGTTCAAGACCCATTTTTACTCCAGCTTCTATAGCTTGGTCTATAACCTTACCAACTAAGAAAGTTAATAAACCTTTAGATTGGTAGTCTTTTATAACTTTTGCTGCTGATTCAGCATCAGGACATTCTCCAAGAACAACTGCAACACCAGGTATATCTCCTGTAACTAGTGGTACACCAAGTGATCTGATTATAGGGTCAGTTATATGACCTGCACATGGCTCACTATATGGAGCATCCATAGTTGAGTATTTTAATGCTTCAATTACTTCTGCAGCTAAAGCAGTAGCTAAACCAGCATTAAAAGCATGTTCTAATAAATGAGTTCTATTGATTAAAGATTTTACTACTTCTAAAGCACCTTCTAAGTCCCCTAAAGTGTTCATTTTTTGTCCTGTTGCAGCATATATACAAGGTAATGAATATGCTGTATCAGGGAAAGCTACTTTATGTTCTTTTCCGTTTTTTTCTATAGCTTCATTTAACATAGCTTGAGCTGCACCCAAAGCTTGTTCTGACCCTGTAAAGATTATATTATATAGATTCATTCTATTTCCCCCTTTAATATTTACACCTATTTTTTATTAACTATACCCTAAAAACCCTAGAAAGCAAATCCACCTTCATTTAACTCTAAGAAAGAGTCTGCATATAAAGATGCCCCGTTGATTATGTCACAAGATTTTACAGTTTTCATTAATTCTGGGTCACATGGATTCATTATAGCTGAACTAAATCCATTAGCCATTGCCATTGCTAAGAATGCACTATCTAAAACAGGTCTAACATGTTTAGGACATCCATTAGATACATTAGATAATCCTCCTGTAGTTAAAAGTCCCATTTCAGTCATCATCTTTATAGCTTCTAAAACTTCTACTTGTTTTTCTTGCATACCTTTTATAACTAAGCATAATGGGTCAAATAATATATCAGTTGGCTCCATTCCTAGCATTAAGCCTTTTTCTAGTATCTCTTGGCAGTAAGCCATACGTTCATCATTATCTCTTGGGATACCTTCTTTTGCACATAAACCTATAACCATTGATTCATATTCAGCTGCTATATCTATTAAATCAAATCTTGAACTAGCATCAGCAGAGTTTATTATTGGTTTTGCATTAGTTCTATCATAAACCTTAAGTCCAGCTTCGATAGCTTTTTTATTAGCTGTATCTAATGCTATAGGAACATTGTTAAATTCAGATTGAAGTAGCTTAACTCCCCATGTCATTATCTCTTCGCCATCTCTTTCAGCAGGCCCTATATTGAAATCTATATAGTGTGCTCCTGCTTCTAATTGTTCTTTTGCTCTTTTTAATATTGGAGCTGGATCTCTTTCTGCTAATGCCTTTCTTATTGAAGGTGAGATACAGTGTATTCTTTCACCTATAATCATAAATTTTTCCATTTATAATGTCCCCCTTTAAATTTAATATTAATAGTTAGTTAATATTTTATTAGTTTGTTTGGCATGCTTTTTCTTGGTATCCTTTTAAGAACTTAGGTAATTCCATAGATTCTTCTGGTCCTATAACTACATTCCATCCTGGTAAGTTATCTTCTATATCACCTTTAAGTACTGCAACTTTTCCTGGAATGATAATGTCTTTACAATTAGTTACTTCTTCTACTTTACTTTCTTTGATGAAAGCAGAGATTGAATTTCCACCAAATTTACCAGCAGCCCAAGATGTAAGAACTGAATATCCACCTGCATCTGGTATTACTAACCATACTGGAACTTTTGATCTTTCTATATCTCCAGCAACTATGAAATAAGTTAATGCAAAGTCAACAGTAACTAATACTGGAGAATTTTCATCTGGGTTATTAATTGGGTAAATCTTTGGTTCAACTCTCATTGGTCTTTGTGGGTCAGTGTATATATTTTGTCTTAATGCAAATAATGGTAATGCTTTAGCATAACTAATATCATCTATTACTATTATAGAACCATATTTTATAGTAAATATTGATGATAAAGCAATTTCCATCATAGGATTTGAGTTAGATAATCTATTTGCAAATACTATTGAAGGATATCCAAATGTTCTATCTTGTTCTTTTAAAGCTATTCTTCTAACTTGCACAGCATTAGTGTAAGTATCTTTTATATTTTCTCCAGTTACATCTAATACTAATTCTTTATATCCAGCAGATTGAACTAATTCAACTGTTTCATATAATTCTTCTAAGCTAGCTGCTTTTACTCCTAATGGTAGGTTTGACCCTTTAACTACTTCTATCATATCTTTGTAGTTATCTTTAGTTGCTCCATATACCATTGGTCTAGCATCTTTTAATACTTCAACAGCTTCTTTAACTGCTTGTGCATCATCACAAGCTAAAATATAAGCTACTTCTAATCCACTACCTTTTATTTTGTCTATTAGTTTTAAATATGCATCTTTGTCTCCACAGTATTCTAAAACAACCATTTCAACTTTCATTTGTTCACCAATTCTTATATAGTCAACTTTTTTCATGTTAGCTATTTTAGCGTCTACTGCTTCATCACTCATACAAGTACAGAATGAAACTGCATATCTATTTCTACTTACTAATGTTTTTTCATGTCTAAATAATACTGTTTCCCCGCCTAGTTCATATTCAGATGCTCCAGTACCAACTTTTAATGCTTTCATTAAAGGTGCTGTAGCTTCTGATAGTTTTGCTATAGCGTCATCAGACATATGTGGGCATTTGCCTACTTCTACAGCTCCTGAAGCAACCTTCATAGAGAAAGCCATACAAGTTGGGAATCCACAATCCTTACAGTTTTTCTTTGGTGTTAATTTAAATATATCTAAAGCTTTTAATGCCATTATTTTCTCCCCCTAACCTTAACAATTTAATTAAGCTAATGCGTTAACCAATTCTTTTATAGTTTCTATTGATTTTGGATGACGAAGTATAACTGCGTTTGAACCACCTACTAAAACACTTGCTGCAGTTGAAACTTCCATTGCTATAGTTCTTTCTTCTGGACAACCCCAATCTGGTTCATCTTCTACTGGAGCTATAGCTTCTTTAACATGACCTACTTCGAAAGCTACTGGTGTTATGATAGGCATTTGTAATGTCTTATCATTTTGACCAAATGCTGCAAGTCTAATTCTATCCATAGTAGATGCAACATATTCATATCCATAACCAACTGCTGAACATCCAACATTCATAACTATATTTTCACCTTTAACGCCTAATTGAGTTAACAGTACGTTTAATTGTTTTGCTAGGTTTATATCAACAGAAGATTCTGCTCCAACTTTGTGTGAATAAGCCATTCCAGCTGATGCTCCTACTCCTTTGTAGTTATCTTCTACTGCTGACATAAATAGACAGTTATGCCCATCCAACGCTTGAGCTAATTTTTCAAACAGTTTACCATCTTTTTCATGATTTCCTGAACCAGCTACTACTAAAGGCAATGTTATTGCTTCAACTACTGCTTTAGCAACTTCAGCACAGTCATCAACTGATTTATCTAATCCATTTGGGTCAGAACCATCAAATTTTAAACAAATAAAATCTGCTTGTGTATTAGCTTCAACATATTTAGCCCATTCTACTGGACAATTAGCTACATCTTTGTATAACTCTTTATATGAATCAGTCCAGCTTTCAGGATAAACATCTGATATTTCTATACCTATTTTTGGAGTATTCCCTACTTCTCCATCAAAACTATAAAAAGGTAATACATTTTCCCCACCTAATTTAATTGCTTTTTCCCCTATTCCTACTTCAACTTCTGATATTTTTCCAGAATATTTTTGAGTAGACATTTTAAATGCCATATTTTTTTCCCCCTTAAGCCTATTTTAATTCTAATTTAGCAAAAATCTCTTTCATAGCCACTTTAGATTTTGAATCTTCAGGTAAATTAACTAAAGGAATACCTGTAGAATCATATTCATATATCAATTCATCCATAGGTACAACACCAATTAGCTCTAGGTTATGTTTTTCTATTTCCTCTTTAACACCATCATTCATAACCCCATTTGGAACCTTATTTACAATTAGAAGTATTCTTCCAACATTTAATTTTAGTTCCTCAGCTAAATCTCTTATTCTAGCAACAGCTTGTATGCTACGTCTTGAGCAATCACTAACCAATAAAAGTGTATCAACATGTCTAGTAACTTTTCTGCTTAGATGTTCCATACCAGCTTCGTTGTCCATGACTAAGTATTTGTAGTGACCAGATATTTTGTTTACTTGTTCTCTAAGTATCCCATTTACAAAACAGTAACATCCTTCCCCTTCTGATCTCCCCATTACTAACAAGTCATATCCTTCTCCTTCTTCAATTATAGAATTTAATCTAAATTGTAGATATTGTGCTTTTGTCATACCACCTGGGAATGCATTGCCTAACTTTTCTCTTTGATTTACTTCTTCTCTTATTTCTCCTATTGTTGCTTCAACTTCAATACCTAATACTTCATTTATGTTAGCATTAGCATCAGCATCTACAACTAATACTGGTCCCTTATTGTCCTTAACCAAATAATCAATCAAAAGCCCTGTGAGACTTGTTTTACCAGTTCCACCTTTTCCTGCAACAGCTATATTGTATCCCATTTTAAGACTTCCCCCTTAAATCTAGCCACAGAGCCTTATGTACTCTGTTTACTTATTATAATTTAGGTACAGAATGAACACATTCTCCATGTACATCATGAAGTGCTTCCATTAGTCCTTCAGATAAACTTGGATGTGGATGTATTGCATCCCCTACTTGTTCTACAGTTAATCCTAGATGAACAGCAAGTGATAACTCTGTTAATAAATCTGTAGCATGAGGACCTACTACTGCTGCACCTATTATTTTATCTGTTTCTTTATCAGCTATTATTTTTACAAATCCTTGGAAATGTCCTATAGCCTGTGCTTTTCCAAGTCCTCTAAAATCAAATTGACCTACATTGTATTCTACACCTTCAGCTTCAAGTTGTTTTTCAGTTTTACCAACACCAGCAACTTCAGGTTCAGTATAAACACATCTTGGAATTGCTCTATAATCTACTACTTTAGTTTTTCCTAAAGCATTTTCAACTGCAACAATACCTTCTTTAGAAGCAACATGTGCTAAGAAAGGAGTATCTATTATATCACCTATTGCATATATACCTTCTACATTAGTTTCAAGATGCTCATTAACTACTACTTTTCCTCTTTCCATTTCAATTCCTATATCTTCTACTCCAGAATTATCAAGGTTAGGTCTTCTACCAACACATACTAATGCATATTGTGCTTCTATAACCTTTCCATTAGAAAGAGTTGCAACAGCTTTACCATCAACTACTTCACAAGTTTGTACTCCAATACCTGTAATAACTTTAATCTTATCTTTCTTAAATTGTCTAAGTAGTTGTTTTGCTACATCTTTATCTTCATTTAATAGTATCTGGTCAACCATTTCAACTATAGTTACTTCTGTTCCTAAGGCTCTAAAGAATTGCCCTATTTCACATCCTATAACTCCACCACCTACTATTAACATAGATTCAGGTATATCTTCAAGTCCAAGAACTTCATCACTAGTTATTACAATCTTTCCATCATATGGGAACATTCTTGGTACAACTGGAACAGAACCATTAGCTAGTATTATCTTATCAGCTTTTATAGATTCTACTGTTCCATCATCTTTTGTTACTTCTATAGTATTTTTATCAATTAATTTTCCAAAACCATTAACTAGTTTTACTCCTCTTTTCTCAAATAGGAATTCTATACCACTTATTAATTGATTTACAACTTTATTTTTTCTTTCCATTATGGCAGTGAAATTTGGTGTAACTGTACCATCTATCTCTATACCAAAATCCTTTGCTTCCTTCACAGTATTTAATACCCCTGAAGAAGCAAGAAGTGCTTTAGTTGGTATACATCCTGCATTTAAGCAAGTTCCTCCTACTCTTCTTTTTTCAACAACTGTCACCTCTGCACCAAGCATAGAAGCTTTTATAGCTGCTACATATCCTCCTGGTCCACCACCTACTACTACTATTTTCATCCTTAATTCCCCCAAACCTTATAATCTACAATCTTGTAATACTATAAACCTGCGGCATCTAGTATAGCAGGTATATTTTCTTCTGCCCCAATTGCCATTATATGAACACCATCACATAAATCTTCTTCTTTTAATTGTTTGATAAGTTCTCCTGCCATTTTTATTCCTTCACTTACCCAGTTTTCTTTTCCAGCTGCTCTTAATCTTTCGATTTGTTCATCTGGCACAAATATTCCTGGTACATTTGCAGTCATAAATTTAGCCATTCCTGGAGATTTTAAAGGTACTATCCCTGCCAATACCTTGCAATCCATATCTCTTGTTAGTTCTCTAAACTTTCTCATTGTATTTATGTCATAAAGTGCTTGAGTTTGGAAAAATTTAGCTCCAGCTTTTATTTTCTTTTGCATTTTTAATAATTGAACTTCTATTGGAGAATATTCTGGAGTTACTGATGCTCCTAGATAAAAATCTGGAGAACCTTTTAATTTATTACCAGCCATATCCGTACCTGCCATTAGAGTTTCAGCAGTTTGAAGTATCCCTACAGAGTCTAAATCAAATACACCTTTAGCTTGTGGATGGTCTCCTACGCTAGTATGGTCTCCTGTTAATGCCAACAAGTTGTTTATCCCAAATACACCTGCTGACAACATTTCTCCTTGTATAGCTATCCTATTTCTATCTCTCCCTGTTATTTGAATCACTGGCTCTAATCCAGCATCTTTTAGTAATTTACATGTAGCAAGAGAAGTTGCTCTCATAACTGCTGATTGAAAGTCTGTCACATTTGCTGCATGAACTCTTCCAACTAACGGCTTTGCACATTCAATTAAATGTGAAAGGTCAGTCCCTTTTGGAGGAGCCATCTCAGTAGTAACTGCAAATTTTCCACTCTCTAATGTTTCTCTTAATAAGCTCATCTCTAATCCCCCTTTTAACCTTCTAAAAAAAACTTTTATGAATTGGCTGTTGCTTCTTTCTTTTTCTTTGCACTTAAGCTTCTTGGATTATTTTGCTTAGAATAGTCTTTTGGCGGTCTTATTTCTGCTAAATTATCTAATTGCCCTATAGATTCCAATCTTTCATATATTTTTATCCAAGCACAATCATTTTCTGGATTTACTTCACATTTACCATTTTTAGCTCCACCACAAGCCCCATTCATAAGACCTTTAGCACACATAGTTACTGGACATATTCCACCTGTCCAACCAAGTTCACAGTCTCCACAAGCCTTACAGGCTTCCTCATATTCTCCAACCCTTTGTACTTCCCCTATAAACAAAGTGTTGTTAGCTGGATAAACTGGTTTATTTTTTAGGTTTTTAACTATTGTTTGTGTCCCATCTCCACATGCTAAAGATAAAACTGCATCAGCTTCTTTAGTTTCTTCTTTTAGAGCCTTTAAGTCCTTTTTAGACTTTAAAAGGTTACAAGCAGGATCAAGCATTACATATCCTAAGATTTTTTTGCCCTCACCTTCAAGAGTTTCCTTCATTTTTAGAACTTCTTCTTCTCCACCACTCTTACAAGTCGCTGCACATTGATTACAACCAACTAAAACTAGCTTGTCAAAATTCTTTAAGTACCCTAGCACTTCTTCCAATGGTTTATTTTCAGAAATTATCATATCTACTTCCCCCCTAAACCTTCCACAATATCTATCTATTTATTGTTTTGCAACTTACAAGCTTTAACTACATGTTTTGCAAGTATAGATGTTGTAACTGAACCAACCCCCGCTGGAACTGGAGTTATCATCGATACTTTATTTAAAACTGCATTTGTATCAACATCTCCACATAAATTTCCTTCTTCATCAACATTTATACCAACGTCTATAACTACTGCTCCATCTTTCACAAAACTTTCATCTACCATCTTAGCTCTACCAATAGCTGCTATCAATACGTCCGCTTCTGCAGCTACATCTGATAAGTTTTTAGTCTTTGAATGGCATATTGTAACAGTTGCATGTTCACTTAATAAAAGCATTGATACTGGCTTCCCAACTACCATTGATCTTCCAAGAACTGTTACCTTACTTCCTTTTAAATCAACATTATAATGTTTTAATATTTCTACTACTGCTGTAGGAGTACATGGTGGGAATCCACTCTTATCTCCTTCCATGACTTTAGCAGAGTTTATTGGGCTAAAACAATCTACATCTTTTTCTGGTGCAATGACATATTTTATAACTTCTTCATTTAAGTGTTTTGGAAGTGGTCTAAAACATAATATACCATTAACATCCTTGTCATCATTAACTTTCTTTAAAACATCAATATATTCTTCTTGAGTTATATCTTCAGCTAATTCCAACACTTCAGTTGTTATACCAATGTTTTGACATCTTTTTAGTGCTCCTCTTTCATATGATAAATCATCGCTTCTTGCTCCAACTCTAACTATTGTTAGCTTAGGATTTATACCTTCTTTAACTAGTAACTCGACTTCTTTTATTAAGTCTTCACTAATCTTATCAGCTACAGGTTTTCCTTTTATAATCTGTCCTTTAGTTGACATTACTTCCATATATTCACAACTCCCCTACAAGCAAACTTAAATTAATTTATTCTATATACCACATATTAATAACATAGTATCTACTTTCGTCATTTAAAAATTATTTACCAAGCGCTTTTTCAACTTTAGCATAAACTTCATCACAAGTTTTAACGCCATCTTCAACTAATTTATCTACTTCTGTTTTTACTTTACTAACATATTCTTGATCTTGTATAGAATTTATATTTATAACTACATTTAATTGTCCACCAAGTATAGCAGCTCTTAAACATTGAACCCCTACACCAACGTCGCTTATAGCAAGTCTTGAACCTTTATCAACTAAATCTTCATGTAACTTAATAGCTTCATAACAAACTCTTACTATATTTAATGGTACTTCACAAGCAACTTTTAGCGCTTTTTCCATTGTTTCTGCTTTTATTCTTTTTTCCTCTTCTGTTTCTTTAGGAAGCCCATAAGCTTTTGATAATGGTAAGAAACATTCTGCATCATCATCTATCATTTTTAATAAATCTTTTTCTAATTTTCCTGCTTTATTTAATATATCTTTTACACTTTCTTCATACTCAGCATACTTTTTCTTTCCTATTGTAAGATTGCATACCATACTCCCTAAAGCCATACCAATTGCACCAACTAGTGCGGCAGCTCCTCCGCCACCTGGTACTGCTTCTTTAGAAGATAGTACTTCTACAAAATCAACACAAGTTTTATCTGCTATTTTCATGATAATCCTCCTTAAAAGGATGTAGGAAAATATCCTAAATTATCTTAGAGATATTTCCTACTCTTTATTTATAAATTAATACACTTAGAATAATCCAGCTATTACTCCATTTTCATCAACATCTATTTTTTCTGCTGCTGGAACTTTTGGTAATCCTGGCATTTTCATTATTTCTCCAGTAAGTGCAACTATAAATCCAGCTCCTGCTGAAATTGATGCTTGTCTTACAGTTATTCTAAATCCTGTTGGTCTACCTAATTTAGTTTGGTCATCAGTTAAAGAATATTGAGTTTTAGCCATACATACTGGAACTTTAGTAAATCCAAGTTTTTCTAAGTTAGCTATTTCTTTATCAGCTTCTGGAGTATAATCTACACCATCTGCTCCATAAATCTTAGTAGCTATAGCATTTATCTTATCTTTTATAGATAAATCATCTTCATAGCAGAATCTAAAATTATTTTCTTCTTCATCTAATAATCTTAAAACTTCTTTAGCTACTGCAATTCCACCTTCTCCACCTTTTGCCCATACTTCAGAAAGAGCAACATTAACGCCTAATTCTTTACACTTGTCTTCAACAAGTTTAAGTTCAGCTTCAGTATCAAGTGGGAATCTGTTTATTGCAACAACTGCTGGTAATCCATATACTTGAGTTATGTTTTCAACATGTTTTAATAAGTTTGGAAGTCCTTTTTCAAGAGCTTCTAGATTTTCTTCGTTTAAGTCTGCTTTAGCAACTCCACCATTGTATTTTAATGCTCTTACAGTAGCAACTATTATAACAGCATCTGGTTTTAAATTTGCCATTCTACATTTTATATCTAAGAATTTTTCTGCTCCAAGGTCAGCACCGAAACCAGCCTCAGTTATTACATAATCTGCAAAGTGCATAGCCATTCTTGTAGCTATAACAGAGTTACATCCATGAGCTATATTTGCAAATGGTCCACCATGTACAAATGATGGTGTTCCTTCAAGAGTTTGAACTAGGTTTGGTTTTAAAGCATCTTTTAATAATGCAGCCATAGCACCATTAGCTTTTAATTGTCTAGCTGTTACAGGTGCACCTTCGTAGCTATATCCAACTATTATGTTTCCTAATCTTTCTTTTAAGTCAGCTATATCACTTGCCAAACAGAACGCTGCCATTATTTCAGAAGCAACAGTTATATCAAATCCATCTTGTCTAACTGCTCCATCGCCTTTTTTACCCATACCATCAACGATATTTCTAAGTTGTCTATCGTTCATGTCTACACATCTTCTCCAAGTTATTTTCTTAGGGTCTATTCTAAGTTCATTTCCTTGATGAATATGATTGTCAAGCATAGCAGCTAAAAGGTTATTAGCAGCTCCTATAGCATGAAAGTCTCCTGTGAAGTGTAAGTTTATATCTTCCATAGGAACAACTTGTGCATATCCTCCACCAGCTGCCCCACCTTTAACACCAAATACTGGTCCTAGAGATGGTTCTCTTAGAGCAACTAATACATTTTTATCTAATTTTGCAAATGCATCAGCAACACCGATAGTAGTAGTAGTTTTTCCTTCACCTGCTGGAGTTGGGTTTATAGCTGTAGTTAATATTAACTTGGCTTTTTTCCCAGTTTCTCTTTTTAGTAGATTGTAGTCAACTTTGGCTTTGTATTTACCATATAGTTCTACATCTTCTTCACCTAGTCCTAATTTTTTTGCAACCTCTCTAATATCTTGAGGTTTAGCTTCTTGAGCTATTTCAATGTCAGATTTAAATCCCATAACTGAATCTCCTCCCACAACCTAAATAGATTTAAAATATAATTTTTGTATAAATTGTATTAATATGTAAAAATTATATTTTATAAGATAATTATACATGTAAAATTGCTTAAAAACTAGCTACTAAGCTATTAAAATATCTTTAACTTAATAGCTAGTCATTTATCTAATTAATCATTTATTACCTATCTAATACCTATTTATTGCCTTTAACCAACAACCCAATTATAAATCAAAATTTCTATTTATCTTTAAGTGACATTAATTTCTCTTTTATTTCTTTAATTTGTGCCTTTGTTGTTTCACTAGAATCATATGGAGATTGATTAGCTCTATCAGAATCTATAACATCTTGATTGTAATAGATAAATCCTAAAGATTCCCCATCTTCTAAGTTTTGTATTATAAATTCTTCATCTTCTTTATTTCTGATTTTGTTACCTACAACAAATACCTTATTTACGCCTATATCATGACCAAGTTTTTTAACTTTTCTATATGTTTGGAGACTTCTTTCTCCTGGCTCTACAACTACTATAAAAGCATCTACACCTTGAGCTGTTCCTCTTCCTAAGTGTTCAATTCCAGCTTCCATATCCATAACAACTACATCTTTATTTTGTAGTATTAAGTGTGAACAGAGTCTTTTTAAAAGAACGTGCTCTGGACATACACATCCAGTGCCACCAGAATCCACTGTTCCTAATGTAAGTAATCTCACTCCGTTGTATTCTTTACAGAAATTTTCAGGTATATCGTCTACTTTAGGATTCATCTTAAACATTTTTCCAAATGAACCTACAGAAGCAGCTGTTCTATCTGAAACTAACTTTTTCATTTCTGATATAGGTACTATTGATTCATATACTTCTTTTGGAAAACCTAGTGCTAAAGCTAAATTAGCATCAGGATCGGCATCAACAGCAACAACTCTGTATCCGTCTTCAGCAAACATCCTAGAGAGCATTGAAGAAAAAGTCGTTTTACCTACTCCACCTTTACCTGTTATTGCTATCTTCATAATCCCTACCACCTTTATTACTATTTGCTTTTTATTTTATTTATGTTTTAGTGTAGTTATCTATTTTTTAAACACTAAAAATAAACTACAGCTAGTCCTTACAGGAACCAATTACATTTACCCTACTAGCTTTTCAAAGCAGCATGTATAGTTTTAGTATTCTTCATTATATTGTTTATATTTTATTTATTCAGTATATTCATTGTATTTTGATGTTCTTTTCTTTAATATTTGACTTTATTCAACTATAAAACCTTTATTTAGATATAAAATCGTTTTTTCTAAGGCTTTAGCCATTTTCTAAGCTTCTGCTTCAACACCCATTTTTTCTTCAACTAATGCTTCGAAGTGAACACGTTTCTTTTCTATATCTTCTATTATTGTAGCTGCTAACTCTTTTGGATTTGTATTTACAGTAAATGTTGCACCAACTTTATCTTTTAATTCGCTAGTTAATATATCTACTGCTCTTGAAGAACCAGCTATTGGAGGCATTATTCCTAAGTAAGTGTCTATACCAGAAGCTACAACATAGCATCCTATAGCAACTGCTTTTTCTGACATCCACTCTGGAGCTATACCTACAACTGGAAGGTCACACATATCCATATCTAAGTAATTAGCTGCTGCTCCAACTAAATCTAATATACGGCTTATATCAACGCAAGAACCCATATGTAGTACTGGTGGGATTCCTACTAATTTACAGACAGTTGCAAGACCTTTACCTGCATATTTTTCAGCTGCATCAGTTTCCATTAAACCAAATTTAGCTGCTGCTGAAGCACCACATCCTGTAGTAACTACTATTATGTCGTTTTTAATTAATTCTTTCATTATTGTTACGTGAGCCTCATTTGAAACTCCTTTAGCATTGTTACATCCAACTACACCAGCTGCTCCTCTTAATACTCCAGATTTTAAACAGTCTGTTAATGGCTTAACTGTTCCTGCTGGATCTATATGAGAGTTTACAACTCTGTCTAATTGATTTACTACTGCTTCTACACTATACCCAACTGTTGCCCCTGATTTTAATTCAGGTATAAGTACTTTTGATTTATCTCTATTTTTAAAGTTTAAGATAGCTTCTTTAACTATTGATTTAGCATCATCAAGAGCTTGTTCTTCTCTAAATTCAATATAAGTTGAACCTGTTATTTTAGCTTTTGGAGAAGTTGTTACAAATTTAGTGTGGTAACAATCTGCTACTCTAGCTAGTGCAGGGAATATACATTGAACGTCAACTATTACAGCCTCAACTGCTCCAGTTACTATTGCAAGTTCTTGTTGATGGAAGTCTCCTGCTATTCTTACACCATGTCTCATTGTAATTTCATTACCTGTACAACACATACCAGCTAAGTTTATTCCATCTGCTCCAACTTCTTTAGCTAAAGCTATTAAGTCTGGTTCTTCTGCAGCTAAAACTATCATTTCTGATAATGCTGGCTCATGTCCATGTAATATTATATTAACTTTATTTTCTTCTAATACTGCTAAGTTAGCTTCTGTTCTTCTTGGTACTGGAGTTCCAAATAAGATATCGCTTAAACGAGTACCTATCATAGAACCACCCCAACCATCAGCCATAGAAGTTCTTAGACTCATGTGTATTAAACTATCTATATCACCAGTACAACCTATATGAGTAGAGTGCATTATTGTTGCAATTTCTCTATCTATAGCTCTTGGTTCTATAGCATATTCTTTCCATATTTTTTGTCTTGGTTCTGGCGCATTTTTTATAAATCTTAATGTCCCAAAAGGTTTACCAAATTCCATTAATGCAATTTCTGCCACTTCATGTGCTACATCATAGATATCTCTACCTTCTGTTTCTACATCCCATTCTTTAGCTAAAGTAATTAATTTAGCTTCGTCTCTTATTTTATAGTTTCCATTTGGATCAGCTAATGCTAATGTATGTGCTATATCTCTAGCATGGTCTGAATGGGCAGCTGTCCCACCAGCAACCATTCTTGCAAAGTTTCTACCTACTATAGTGTGTTCGTCTGCTCCACATAACCCTCTTGGAGTTTTAGGACTTATTCTACATGGTCCCATTCCACATATTCTACAGCAAACCCCTTGAAGACCAAAACCACATTGTGCTTTAAAGCCTTCTTTTCTATCATACATTGTTTCTACGCCTTCTTCTCTAGCTTTTGCTATCATCTTCTGGCTGTTTAAATCAATTGTTAACATTTTTTCATCCATATTCCTATCCCCTTTTTTTGATTTTTAAAATCCCCCAGGTGACTGACTTCATGTCATAAAATAATAAAATAAATGCTTTCTAAGTTGATTATATACTAATTTTCAGCACTTTGCTTTAGATTTAAATATTTTTTTAACAAAATTAGATAATACATAAAAATTTTATTTTTAATACCTAATTTAAGTTAATTTAACTACTCATTTTTGGCTATTTTTTAATACTTGAGCCTACTTTTTTGATATTTTAGTTTAATTAAATTATGTTTTGATTTTTTTAAATCAATTTTGAATTATTTCTAGTCAATTTTTTGATATTATATCTTATTTGTGTGTTTATTATTTCTCACTACTTTTTTGGACTTGTTACAGATTTTTACTCCCTATACCATAATTAGTAAAAACTTCTTAGAATAGCATTTTTTGGACTAATTTTTTGAAATTTTTTTATTTTTCTTACTTTAATATTAATTATAGCTTCAAATTGAACATTTGTATATATTCATTTGAAGCTATAATTATTTTTTATATAAAATTTTTTTAATATTGCATTAATTTAGATATTATGACTACATTTTATCTTTTAACGCAATTTATTTTACACACTTAATGTTTTTATTTCATACTTTTAGCTACAATAGCTCCATACGCAATAGAGTACAATTTAGATTCATGTGAATCAGCTCTTGATACTAAAACTATAGGAGCTTTTGCGCCCATAATTATACCTGCTGATTTAGAATCTGCCATGTATGTAAAGGCTTTTCCTATGCCATTACCAACTTCTATTGTTGGAACCAACATAATATCTACATCTCCAGATACTTCACTTTTAAATCCTTTTATCTCACTAGCTTCTTTTGAAACTGCTAAGTCAAAAGCTAAAGGACCTTCTACAATTACATTATCTCCAAATTCTCCTGCTTGACAAGCTTTTGCTAGCATATCTGCATCTACAGTAGCTTGCATTTTAGGATTTACTTTTTCCTTAGCTGCTAAGCATGCAACTTTTACAGTTTCCATACCTAAAGCTTTTGCTGCTTTTATAGAATTTTTTAATATCTTTGCCTTTTGTTCATAGTCAGGAGCTATATTCATTCCTCCATCTGTAGTTATCAATAGCTTATGGTATCTTTCTAACTCATATACCATAACATGACTTAATAAACTATCAGTTCTAAGACCATAATCTTTATTTAACACTTCTTTCAAGATAACGGATGTATCTAATAAACCTTTCATTACAAAATCAGCTTCTTTACTTGATACTAATTTAACTGCTATTTCAGCACAGTCTTTAATATCATCCTTGTCAATAATTTTAATTCCACCCAAATCAAATTCTATTTCTTTTGATATTTCTCTTATCTTTCCTTCATTTCCAACCAATATAGGAGTAATTATATTTCTTTCTACAGCATCCTTTATAGCCATTAAAACTTCTTTGTCGTGAGCTGCTGCTACAGAAAGTACTATTTTTTCTCCTCCTTTAAGCTGCTCTAAAATATCATCTAATTTCTTTATCAAAAGTAACCCCTCCCTTATATATATTTAACTAAATAATACCATATTTGATATGTCTTTTATCAATTTATTTTTTATGTTACAAAAAATTTGTACAACTAAAATCTGCTTTAATATTTAATTATTATAAATTCAAGATACTTATGAAATATAATATTACAAATAGTAAATAAGAGTAAAAATACTTAGACAAAGTAAATAAAAAAAGTGGTACAACATAATAAATGTTCTACCACTCTTAATTAATAAAATTTAATAGCATCAGATAAAACTCGCTAGCATCAAATCTAACCTAATAAAGTAAAACCTAATAGAATCTAATACAATCTAATAACATTCTTACTTATTTATACCAAGCTCTCTTAAACAAGCAATCGTAATCTCATCCTGTGGATTTAATTCATAAGCTCTTTCTATATAGTAAGTTGCATCATCAATTTCACCATTGTTTAAGTAAGCCATACCTAAATTACAAAGAATTTCTGGGCCCTCTTTTATCTTAGCAGCTTGCTCAAAATACTCTATTGCTTTATCTAAATTATATTTAGAAGCTTCACAAAGCCCTAATTCAACTATAGCATCTACTTGCTTAGGTTTTATTACTAATATCTTCTCAAAATACATCTTAGCCTGCTCTATTTCGCCCATACCCTTATATCCTAGCCCTATCATAAACAGCAAATTCCACCAATCCATATGTTCTTCTTCCAGTGGCAGTAATTTTTCTAATCCCTCTTTAAACTTACCATGGAATATAAGTGTATATCCTTCTTCATACTGTACTTTAAAATCCATCTTTCCTAAATTTTCTTGTATCTCAGCCACTAAGTCAGCATCTAAACCTAATCTTAATGCATCTTCCCATGTCAATTTAGTCTTCAAATATTGACCTTGATTATAATAATGATAACCTAAATGATAATAACCTAATGCAAAATCATTATCAATATCTATTATCTTTTCAAGTTTGGCCATTGCCTCAAGTAAAAATGCATTCATAGCCTTATCATCTAGGTCTTTTTGATATTGTTTTGCTATCTCTTGGCACACAATTGCATAATTATACATTGCATCTAAATCATCTGGATACATAGTTATAAATGCTTTTATATATATTAAAGAATCTGTATGCTCTCCAATCTCAAAGTATTTTCTAGACATGTATCCCATATATGCTTTTAAATCTAAGTTAATATCCTTAGACAAAGCATCTAAAAACTTTTCATATTCTCCATTATTTTTAAATTTACTATCTATACCAATTATATATATCATTGCATCTGCTATAGACATTGAGTTTAACTTATCTTGAGCAGTTTTTTCTTTTATACCTTTTACTAGTACCTCATTTTTTATAGGTACATCTAGCCCACCTTTTGGCACATCATAACTCTTTAATTTAAATTCTCCACCATGCTTTATAGTTATAAAAGCTAGTTCTTCTGCCTTCTTCAGTAAATACTTTTCTATTTTAAAATCCATTGTTTCCTCCTAAATACTTAAATTTCTACTTTATGAGTTTTAGATTTCTCAAATATTTTTTTATCATCATATTCAAATAAGACTATATTTTCTTCTTCTCTTATTTCTGTATTTATATTATTTTTTAAATCCACAATATTAAATTTAAATGGTTCAAAATGAACATATTTTATTATATGTTTTGCTGGTTTATCAACAAAATTAGGTAGATATGTTGATAAGTTATCATTATCTTGTAAAAATACATGACATCTATTCTTAAAGTCATCCACATCTAACTTATTAAAAAACTGTGGTATATTTGATGTCTTACCTAGTGAAATGTAGTCATACTTTAATATATCATTAAATACATCATTGTCTATATTTATTTTTTCATTATAGAAATCCAGTAATATTTTGTATAATTGATTTTTCCCCTGTGCCAAGTCAAAATACCCATTTTCATCAAAGTACTTAGCAAAAGTTTCAAAAAATTTAAAAGGACTTTGTTTATAAAATTTGCCTATAATATATCTCATGGACAACACAAAGTTTTTAGAATTGTAGTATCTTTCAAGTACATCTTCTATATCCTTTAATTTCAATGTTTCTTCATAGCTTATATAATTATTGTATAAAAACTCATATGGAGCATAATCCTTATATTTAAATCCATGCTCATCTGCTACCTTTCTCATACCTGTACCCTTAATCATCTTTAAGAAACCTAATTGTAAGTGTTCTATCCCTAGATTAAATACATCATTAAATGAGTTCTCAAAGCTTTCATAATCCTCATAGGGAAGTCCTGCAATTAAGTCTAAATGTTGATGTATATTTCTATAAGATGCTACTGTCTGAACAACATGAGATAACTTTTTGAAATCATCTCTTCTTCCTACTGCATCAAGTGTTTTTTCATTTGTCGACTGTACTCCTATTTCAAACTGGAAAAGCCCTTCTTTACAGTCAGCCAAAAACTCTAGCATCTTGTCATCTATCAAATATGCTGTAACTTCAAAATGATAGGTTGTATATCCATTATCATTTTTCATAAGAAAATCCATAATTTCCATAGCTACTTTTTTATTTGCATTAAAAGTTCTATCAATAAATTTAATTTGTGAGACTCTTGCATCTATTAAAGCTTTTAAATCTCTTTTTATTCTATCTAAGCTGAAATATCTCAGACCAGGAATGGTAGAAGATAAGCAGTATTGACAGTTAAATGGACAACCTCTTGACGACTCATAATATACTATTCTATTTTCATATTCCTTTGGATTTAAATTTTCATAAGGACTAGGAATCTCGTCCAAATTTTGAAGAAGTTCCATAGGTTTATTTACTATTATCTCGCTTCCTTGTCTATATACCAATCCGTCTACACTTTTTATTTCTTTTTTTCCTTTAAGATGAAGCACTAAATCTCTAAAGATTAATTCTCCTTCTCCATAAAGTATATAATCTACAAAATCGTATTTCTTCATTGCCTCATAGCTATCATAACTCACTTCTGGCCCGCCCAAAGCTATTTTAGTATTTGGTCTAATTTTTTTTAGATTATCACAAAGTTTAACTATATCTCCTATATTCCAGATATATGTTGAGAATAAAATTATATCATATTCATTTTTGTATATATCTTTTAAAATATAATCTAAGTCATTGTTTATCGTATATTCTTTCATGTCAACTTCTAGCAAATTCCTTACAAATTCTTTTAGGTATCTTATAGCTAAATTTGTATGAATAAACTTAGAATTCAACGTTGTTAATAAAATTTTCAAATATTTCTCACCTCTTTTTAATATTATACTGCTTTTTGTACCCCTTATAGGTTAAAATAGTATATGTAAAGTCTATATAACATTTATATAATTAGATTATTAATTTCAAGTAATGTGAGGAAAGGAAGTTTTTTATGGAATTAATTGAAAAAGTATCTATCAACTCTTTATCAAAAAGAGATTTACTGCTTATTATAAAGTCTCTTGAATACACTAATGAAAATACCCAAATTAGTGATTTTATCGACCTTAGAAATAATATAGTAAAAGAATTATGTTTCTTAACTGACACTAAAGAAAAAGATTTTTTGGATTACTTAGAAAAAAACAGTAATCTCTAGTAACCTAAACCTTTTTAAACTTTAATATATAAATACCTGATTTAGAATGTATCTTTATGCTTAATATATTATCACTAAAGGTTTTCGACATAACTGTTATTTGATTAAATATGGGGTCTATTGTAGTATCGCCTTCTTCAAGGCTTATAAGACTTCTTGGTTCTATTTTTTTATTATACATTTTAACCCCAATTTTATATTTTCTCAACTTAACAACATATTCTGACATAGAAAGAATAAAATCTATATTATCTTCGTTTAATTCAGTCTCTTCACCTAAAATAGATAATATAGATTTTTTCATGCTTTTAATTCCTTCATTTTCTACATTTCTGTCTTCTATATAAATATCATATAAAATATTTAAAACACTTGATAGAATACTTTCTTCATCATAATCTTCATATTTTAAATCAATATATTTATCAATTAATTGTATTGTGCCTATCCTTGCCATCTGAAACTTTACAATATCAGACTTGTCTAATTCTATAGAAAAACCTATTATCTTGTCTTTAATATTTTGTAGTAATTCGACATATTCAATTTTACTGTTATTTATAAGATTGTGCATAACAGAATTATATGCTACAGAACTTAATAAATAATCAAATAAGAATTCCTCTTTTCTAAAGTAACTCACATATTTTTTTATTAATTTAACAACCTCATCTTCACTTTTTTGAATATTAGTATTTGATAAAATTAATGGTAATAAAATATTTAAAAAATTGACATTACCTATTTTTTCTCCATAAAATCTAAAGTAAATAAGTTCATCTTTCAATCTCTTTTCGTCTATATATACACATCTTTGAGTTTTATCATCTATTAAGGATTTTGTATTTATTATAATTAAATCTTTAAGAGTCTTACTTCCATTATTAAAAGAAGATGTGTAGACTTTTTTTATTAATACGTCATTCATAAATATATCCTTTCTCAAAAACTTAATTTAAATATCCTGCTATTAAAAAAAAAGAGACAGCCCGTTAAGAAGCTGTCATATATAGGGGGATAGTAGTGTACAAAAATCATTGTAATCTACTATCTATATATTATTATACGATACTACTTTTTTATATGTAAAGCATCAGTTTTCGACATCCCTATATTCTACAGTTATACAAATTGCGTACTAAGTTCAATTTTATTCTTTTTATTTCAACATTTTGTTGTATTACATTCTTTCTGGAGCGTGCATTCCCAACAGCTTCAGAGAATTTTCTAAAGTTTGTTTTGTGGCTTGTACCAAAGCAAGTCTCGATTTTCTAATCTCTAAATTTTCCACTAAAATTGGATTGTCATGATAAAATTTATTAAACGCTTGAGCTAAATCTAGCATAAATCTTGTAACTATATGTGGTTCATTCTTCTTTAGAGCAAGTAAAATATTTTTATTAAATGACTCTATAACTCTAAGAACTTCTGCACTATCTTCATCAGCCAATAGACTATAATCTATATCAGAAGTGATTTCTTCTTTTGCTTTTCTTAAAACTGCACAACATCTAGCATGTGTATATTGAACATATGGCCCAGTCTCTCCATCAAAGCTTAATGTTCTTTCCCATGAGAAAGTATAGTCTTTTATTCTACTATTAGATAGTTCTTGGAATACTACAGCTCCAACACCTACTTGTTTAGATATTTCATCTACATTTTTAGCATCTGGGTTTTTAGTTAGTATAATATCCTTAGTTTTATCTATAGCTTGATTTAATGCATCTTCTAAAAATACAACTCTTCCTTTTCTAGTTGACATAGTCCCTTCTTCAAGAGCTACCATACCAAATCCAACATGCACTAAGTCTTTTGCCCATTCATATCCCATAAGTTCAATTACTTTAAACCATTGTTGGAAATGTAGGTTTTGTTGAGAACCAACTACATATATACACTTATCAAAATCATAAGTTTCTTTTCTATATATTGCCGCAGCTAAATCTCTTGTCATATATAATGTTGAGCCATCATTCTTAGTAATAAGAGCTGGTGGCATCTTATATTCTTCTAAATCAACGATTCTTGCACCTTTAGACTCTTGTAAAAGATTTTTCTCTTCTAATAACTCTATTACTCTGTCCATCTTATCAGAATAGAAACTTTCACCTGCTAAAGAATCAAATTCTATATCTAAAAGTTTATATACTCTACTAAATTCTTTTAGACTTTCATCTCTAAACCATTGCCATAATTCTTTTGCTTCTTCGTCACCATTTTCTAATTTAGTAAACCATGCTCTTGCTTCATCTTCCATTTCTGGATGTTGTTCTGCTTCCTCATGGAATCTTACATATAATTTTAATAATTCTGGGATTGGATTAGATTCTACTACTTCCTTTTCTCCCCACTTTTTAAAGGCCACTATTAACTTACCAAATTGAGTTCCATAGTCACCTAAATGATTTATTCTTATAGTTTTGTATCCTTGTGATTCATATATCTTATATAGAGCATTACCTATTACTGTAGTTCTTATATGCCCTATATGGAAAGGCTTTGCTATATTTGGAGAAGAGTATTCAACTATTACAGTTTTATCTTTTCCAAAATCACTACGACCATAATTTTCTTTTTCATCTAATACTTTTTTGATTACAGTTTCTGCTAATTGAGATTTGTTTACAAAGAAATTCACATATCCGCCTAATTGTATTACTTTTGTTATCTCTCCACTAGCTTCTATACTTTCTGCTAATTCACTTGCTATCATGTTTGGAGCTTTTCTAAATACTTTAGCTAATTTAAAGCATGGAAAAGCATAGTCACCCATGTCCTTGTTTGGTGGAACTTCTATAAGTGCCTCTATCTCTTCTATCGACAGTTCTTCTATTTTCTCTTTAAGGCAATTTGATATTGCTACCTTGAAATCTTGCATCTTGTTGCTCCTCTCTACATTGTTCCTGGTTTATATTGTGCTTATCTCTTTATGTTAAATCAAATTTAGTGTTTTTTCAAGTATTTCATTACAGGGCAAAACACTTTAATAATTATGTTTTCTGTATATATTAAAAATACTATAATTACAGTTTTTATCTATACGATTATTGCTTTTCTATAAGTCTTTTTCACTCTTGACTTTTATTCCTTCTTCTTCCAGTAACTTTGCTGTGATACCTTTCCCTGGTATTTTTTTGCCTGAAAAACTACCATCATACACTAGATTACATCCACAAGAGGGGCTACCCTCTTTTAGTATTGCTTCGCTACATACATATAATCTTGCTATTTTTAGAGTTTCTTCAGCCCCTCTTACAAAGTTTTCTGTTACATCTTTATTATCTTCTTTTGTGATTACTTTTCCATCAACTATCTCAGCAGGAGGTCTTGGTGTAGATAAACCACCTAACTGTTCTGGACATACAAGAGTAAAATCTTTACCTTTTAGGTATTCTTTTACTTCTTCATTTTCATTATTATCGCCACTATATTTACAATTTATTCCTATTAAACATGCAGATACTAATATCATAAAAATGTGCTCCTATACAAATTATTTTAGTTTAACAATTGTTACTCCTGCTCCACCTTCTCCATACTGGCCACCTCTTTGTGATTTTACATGTCTATTTTTTCTTAAAATGTCTTGTAGTCCTGATTTTAGCACTCCTGTACCAATTCCATGTATTACTGTTACAGATTCTAGACCTGCTACATATGCATCATCTAGATATTTTTCGACTTCCATTATAGCTTCTTCTAAATTTAAACCTCTAAGGTCAACTTCACTTTTTATATTTCCAGATTTTGCCCTTATGATATTTCTTGTTGATTTAGTAACGTGTTTTGAAACATCCTTGTGAGATTTTTGTAAAGATTTAAAAGGTAGAGTCATCTTCATTATACCAATTTGCACTACTGCTTCTTTTCTCTTTTTGTCTACAGAAACCACACTACCATTTTGATTTAAAGTTATTACTCTAACTTCTTCCCCTGGTTTTAGGTCTTTTATTTCTTTACTTGAAACTTTTGGAACTATCATACTTTTTACTGTCGGTTGAAGACTTCCCATAGAACTAGTCAATTCTTTTCTAAGTTCTTCTATTTTACGATTTTTTTCTTTAGAAGCTCTTTCTTGTTCTAAACTTCTAAGTTCCTTTATTATAAGGTCTACTTCTTCCTTAGCTTGTCTTGTTATTGAAAATGCTTCTGATTTAGCCTTTTCAATCATCTTATCTCTTTGAGTAACTAATTTTTCAAGTTTTTCGTCGTATTCTACTTTTAGTCTTTCTATCTCTTCCTTCAATCTCTCAGCTTCTTCTCTATCTTCAATAGCTTTGATTCTGTTCTTTTCAACATTTTGTAATACATCTTCTAAAGCTATGTTATCTGTGTTTATATATTCTTTGGCACGTGAAATTACATAGTCACTAAGTCCAAGTTTTCTGGAAATCTCAAACGCATTTGATTTTCCAGGAACACCTATAAGTAACTTATATGTTGGACTTAAAGTTTCTATATCAAATTCAACTGCTGCATTTTCTACACCAGATTTAGTAAGAGCATAATTTTTAAGTTCACTATAGTGAGTAGTTGCTATACATTTCGCTCCTACAGAGTTTATATCTTCTAATACTGCTATTGCAAGTGCAGCTCCCTCAACAGGGTCTGTTCCTGCTCCTAATTCGTCAAATATAACTAAAGAGTCTGCTGTTACGGTTTTTAGTATTGATACTATATTTGTCATGTGAGATGAAAATGTAGATAAACTTTGCTCAATACTTTGTTCATCTCCTATATCTGCAAATACATTATCATATACACACATACTACTTCCATAATCAGCAGGTATGTGAAGTCCACTTTGTGTCATAAGTGCAAATAAACCTACAGTTTTTATTGTAACTGTTTTACCACCTGTATTTGGACCTGTTATTACCAATGTGTGGAAGTCTCTTCCTAAATAAATAGTATTTGCCACTACTTTTTTCTTATCTAATAGTGGATGTCTTCCATTTTTTATATTTAAATATTTATCCTCATTTAATGTAGGCTCTATACCTCTCATCTGTATAGAAAGTTTTCCTTTTGAAAATGCAAAGTCTAATCTTCCAAGCATCTCTTGATTGGATATCAAATCTTCACTTACTTCTCCAACCATTGCAGAAAGTTCTGATAAAATTCTCTCTATCTCTTCTTGCTCTCCTAATTTTAGCTGTCTTAACTCATTGTTCATCTCTACTATAGTCATTGGCTCTATAAAAAGTGTCGCACCAGAAGATGACTGGTCATGTACTATACCAGCTACTTGCGACCTATATTCAGATTTTACAGGTACTACAAATCTATCACCTCTTAGAGAAATTATGGCATCTTGTAAGTATTTTTGATAAGTAGTTGAACTTATTATTGAATTTAATTTAGACCTAATGGATTGATTTTTCTGAGCTATTCTTCTTCTGATATCTCTAAGTGTACTTGAAGCATTGTCAGATATTTCTACTTCACTTATTATCGCATTGTATATCTGTTCTTCTATATCTTTATATACATATAGAGAATTTGATAGAGATTGTATTATTGGATAATTAAAATCTTCTTCATCACTGCTAGATAGACTATTTTTTAATCTTCTAGCTACTCTTAAAGTATCCGCTATCATAATTAAACTTCCTGGGTCAAGAGATGCACCTATATAGGCTCTTTTAACCTTATCTTCTATATCATGAATACCATCCAAACCTACTGAACCTCTCTTTATAATAATTGATTGAGCTTCACTAGTTTCTTCTAGCATGGACTTTACTTCTACAAAATCAGTATTTGGAACTAAACTTTCTATATATTTTAGACCTAAAGAAGATGAGGCTTTCTTCTTTAATAAATCTATTATTTTATTGTATTCTAGAACTCTTAACGATTTCTCATTCATTTTTCTATATTCACCATCCTCAATATTTTAACTTTTTTCTTTAATATTTAAAATGTATGCTTTCCAAGCATTTTCAATAAAAACTGCAAGTTTTATTTCTTTTTTATTTCTAAATTTATTATATTTTTTCTCTTTTAGATATATTTTAAACATATTTTGTATTATACTATGTATGTAGCTATCTATATATTATACATAAACATGCTTTATTTGTAATATAATCTGTTAAAAAATCTTCTTTAATATTTTTTAAAGGAGTTTATTTTAGCTTATTTTATAAAAATAGCTACTTATATAGATAAATTAAGGAGGAACACAAGTCATGGGAAACGTATTAGAAGGATTAAAGCCAGAAAATGTTTTTAAAAACTTTGAGAAAATATCTCAAATTCCTAGAGGTTCTGGAAACGAGAAAGGCATAAGTGATTATTTACTTAGCTTTGGTAAAAATTTAGGGCTTGAAACTATCCAGGATGAAAGTTTAAACATAATAATAAGAAAGCCTGCTACAAAAGGATATGAAAATTGTCCAGGAGTAGTTCTTCAAGGACATATGGATATGGTTTGTGAAAAAGAAAAGAATGTTGAACACGATTTTCTTAAAGACCCTATAAAATTAAGAATTAATGGTGATATGATATACGCTACTGGAACTACTCTTGGAGCTGACAATGGTATCGCTGTTGCTATGGGTATGGCTATATTAGAAGATAATACTTTAGAGCATCCAGCATTAGAAGTTTTAGTTACTGTTAATGAAGAAGATGGTATGAACGGTGCTGATGCATTAGACCCAAGCTTAATCAAAGGTCAATATATCCTAAACATGGACTCCGAGGAAGAAGGATATCTATTAGTTAGTTGTGCTGGTGGTAAAACTTGTGTTGTTAGTCTACCTGTTGAGTACAAAGAAGTTGGAGCTGACAAGCAAGCTTTATTAGTTGAAGTTACTGGATTATTAGGTGGACATTCTGGTATGGAAATTGTTTTACAAAGAGCAAATGCTAACAAAGCAATAGCTAGAGTATTAAGCGTACTAGATGTTGATTACGAATTAGTTTCAGTTGATGGTGGTACTAAGCATAATGCTATACCTCGTGAAGCTAAATGTGTAATAGCTGTTGATAAAGCTGATGTTGAATCTGCTAAAAAACAAATAAATGATATTTTAACTGCATTTAAACATGAGTTTACTACTTCTGACCCTGATATGGCTTATTCAGTAGTTGAAACTTCTGCAACTAAAGCTCTTACTAAAGACTGCAAAGAAAAAGTTATTCAAATGTCAAGCTTAACTCCTCATGGTGTTCAATCTGTAAGTCTTGATATAGAAGGATTAGTTGAAAGTTCTACTAACTTTGCTATAATTGAAACTAAAGAATCAACTATTGAATTCTTAACTTCTGTTAGAAGTTCTGTTATGTCTATTAGAGATGAGATAGCTGATAGAATAAGACTTTTAGCTCAAGCTTTAGGTGCTGACTATGGTCTTACATCTCAATATCCAGCTTGGGAATTTAAAAAAGGTTCTAAATTAGAAAAAATATGTAGTGAAACTTATGAGAAATTAACTGGTAAAGTTCCTACTGTTATGGCTCTACATGCTGGTCTTGAGTGTGGATTATTACTTGATAAACTTCCTCATGCTGAAGCTATATCTATAGGACCAGATATGTTTGATGTTCATACTCCAAAAGAACACGTTAGTATACCTTCTATTGCTAATGTTTGGGATTATGTTATTGAAATATTAAAATCTATGAACCAATATTAAGACTAAGTTTTAAGAAGCAGATTTTAATTCTAAGTAAATCCATATAAAATTAACCTGTAAATTAATACTAATGTTAGCATCAAGTTTAATTTTAGTATTAATTTATAGAAATAAAGCCTAATGATGATAATAACATACGTCATTGGGCTTTATTATTTTTACTTTAAAAAGATTTATTAGATACTTTTTATTTAAAAATTTATTATATTTTTATACTGAATCTTATATAAATTAATACATCTCTTTTATGTACAATTATACAAAACTCGTTCAATTGTATCTTATTTACAATTTTTATAGTAAATCTTACTAAAAATTATACTCCTACTATTTTAAATTTATTTCTTCCTTGCTTCTTAGAATCATAAAGAGCATCATCTGCCATTTGATATAATTCATCATATTTCTGTCCATATTTTGTTATTACTACACCCATACTTATAGATATGCTTTTCCCACTTGGCAGTTTTATGAGGTGAATTTGTTTATATACTTCATTACATTTATTGATAAGTTCTTCCTTATTTATTATATCTTTAATATAGATACTAAACTCGTCTCCACCCAATCGACCAACAATATCATTTTTTTCAAAACTTCTAGCAAGTACTTTTGCAACATCAATTAATATTTTATCTCCAATTAAATGCCCATAAGTATCATTAATAGACTTAAAATAATCAATATCTAAAATTAACAAAGCTCCATTTTTGTTAGGAGATAAATTAGATAAACTTTCTGTAGTTAACTTTCTAATATATGCTGAATTAAGAATATTTGTTAAGCCATCTTTTTGAACCTTATCCAGTAACTTATCTTTTTCCTCTTTTTCAGAATCAATATTAGATATTTTTCCAATTACATACACTGGTACACTTTTTTCATTATAAATTATTTTTGAAGTAATTCTAATCCAGTGACAACTACCATCAGCGCATATAGAATACATTTCAGTCGTCCCATTCTCCTGTGACTTGATTACATCAAAAAACTTTTTATTATGTTCTATTTCAATCTCACTCATAGCACTCTTACTTATACCATAATAAGTACTAATTCCTTTCCCTTTCATAGAAACTATCAATTTATCTCGTTTATAATCATATTCAAAAAAGTATTCACTTGCCATTTCATAAACTTCAGCATGCTTTTTAAGTTCCAAAGATATTTTCTGATTCATACTTTTACGTGTATGCAGGCTCCATGCCATACCTCCAATAATGCAAAGTAATAAACTAGCAACTATTAAAATAGTTTCAATTGGATTTTGTTGCATAATATAAAGTAGTGAAAAGTCTTGTCTATATGTAGTGTTTTGATAGATAATTGATTGCATCTTTTCTGATGGAATGCTTATAATAGCTTTATTAAATATACCCAATAATTCCTGCTTACTTGGTTTAACTATTCCAAAGCAAATACTCTGTGATTCATAAGTCTGTGGAACTAAACGTACGTTTTTGTACTTAGGTTGATTAATATAGTACTGTATAGAATATCCTTCTCCATAAGTATAATCTGCAAACCCTTTGTTAACAGCTTCTATACACTCTTCCAAAGTATCATACCATATGACATCCCCATTAAAATAATTATCATAACCAGTCCCTTTAGGTAGAGCTAGACGTTTTCCATCTAAACTATTTTCATTTAATTTGTTATTAATCATCATAATATATTGGGTGGAAACAAATGGTCGAGACATAGTCACATTGTGTTTACGAGAATCTTCATAATCATAAATCATTCCTGCTACAATATCAATTTCATGATTTTTAGTCATTTTATCCAAATCTTTTTGTGACTTTACAGGCACCAGTTCAAACTTCAATCTAGTTTTATCAGATATGTGATTTAATAAATCTATTGATATACCCTTTAATTCTCCTGTTTTTTTATCTATGTTTTGAAATGGTGGCTTATTTAAAAGTACTCCAACTTTTAATGTATCTATATCTTTAATATATGTAGTTTCATCATCAGACAAAATCATCTTACTATTTTCTGGTGTAAAATATTTTTCATACAAAGCAGTCGAAAAATATGGGTCTGTCTGTTCGATATTATTAATTGCTGAATTGAGTCTTTGAGTTAAGTCTGTACTTCCTTTAGGTGTAATAAAATAGAATGGCTTTGGTGAGAATTTAGCTATAGTACGCACACCTTCCATTGGACTCACACTCACATTAAGCAGTGCATCTGCTTCACCAACCTTTAGTGCTTGTAATTGTTCTTCTTGTGACTTACAATATACCAATTTAGGTGATATTAAATTCATCTTGCAATATTCATTTAATTCTTTAAGCCTAGTATTAGAATTCTCTATTACAGCAATACGAATTTCTTTCATAGCTTCTAAACTTATACTATCAATAGCTGTATTTTCATATAATACTTGTAATACTGTATTTACTACTCCATAACTATTACCTGCATAATTATACAATTTTTCCATCTGCTCATTGTATAACATGCTTCCCATTATATCAATCTCACCTTTTTCTAACATTTTCATTAGTTTTGTAAGAACTTCATTTTCATCACCAGATACTTGAACAAATTCATAATTCCATCCAGTATATTGTGCAATTTCTAACAGATATTCGTATGTATATCCAGAGTACTTACCTTGTTTATCTAGTTCAGTTAACCCTTTTTGAATAGGATAAGCAACCCGAATAGTACGATTATCACTACCTAGAGCATTGACATTAAAAGGAAATATGCAAGAAGTGAATATGGATGCAATTACAATAATTAATAAAAGTAATTTTTTTGAATTCACTACACTAATCCTCCATATAATTAAGATTTACAATGCAAATTACTACTTAAACTTTTAGATATGAAAAAGTAGATTAGCATAAAAAAGGATATAAAAATTTACTTAAAAATTTAAATATCCTCACCATATACAATATACCTAGATTATAACTGATTTATTTGATTATTACAACAAATTTACTATATTAAATGTATACATTATCTTGTGCTAATCTTGAGTATATAATACATTCTAAGTTCTATCTTATTTCAAATTTAGCACTATTTCTATTTACAGTTCTCTTATATTTTACACTTGGGTATCCCAATATAAATGAAGTTATAACTGCTTCATTATCATTCATTCCCAATAATTCCTTTAACTTTGGCTCTACATTTGATGCCATAACAAAGAATCCATTGTAGCACATTCCTAATCCTTGAGAATAAGCCATAAGCTCCATATTAGACGCAGCTAATCCACCATCTACATATACACTTCCTCCTAAAGAAGTATCACCAACTACTACCATAAGTAATGGTGCATCATAGAATAGAGAATCATATCCTTCTTCTTTATATCTTTTGTACATTCTCTTAAATGTATTTTTATATATAGAACGTACAGGGTCTTCATCATCAGTATTTAATGCCAAGTTATAAAGCCCTTCTATTGCTAATTCTTTTACTTCTTTTAGTTTTTCTTTTACTAATATGTATCTTATCGGTTGTCTATTTCCACCTGTTGGTGTGTATCTTCCTGCTTCTACTATGTTTTTTATTTTTTCTTCTTCTACCTCTATGTCTTTATAGCTTCTTATACTTCTTCTAAATTTGATAAAGTTTAGTAATTTTTCAGGCTCTAGTTCAAAATTTTCATGATTGAATTCTAATACTTCATTTTTATCAAATCCCTGCATTTCTATTGCATCTGTTGGACATATAGCCATACAGTGACCACAATTAATACAGAGAATATTTTTCACCTTTGCTTTATCTTCTTTAACCCTTATTGCATTTACAAGGCAGTCTGACTCACACATACCACATCCTACACATTTGTCTAAATTTATGTCTATCATTCCAGATTATTCCTCCATTTTAAAATTTTTACTCTAGTATAAATCAAATAGTTGTCCTAGTCAATTTTTATTTTTTTAACAATACATAGGCTTTAATTTTTTAATTAATCTAAAAAATTTACACTGTAATCTTTCAATTTACCATTATCATATGTTATCTTTGCACTAAAAATTTTGCCTTTTTTAGCCCAATCTAAAAATAATCTGTCGCCTTCCCACATATTTAAGTCAAATATTTTATCATTATCAACCCAAAGTAACTTGCCTTCTTTACAATTATCTAAATCTTTGTTAGATAAAGTTCCTTCAAATTCATCTGAAAAATACAAAAACATATACCAATCTTCTTCATCTTTAAATTTTGGAAAAGTTATCAATCCTTTGTATGTTAATGACTTAAGAGTAAGACCTGTTTCTTCTTTAACTTCTCTAACTATACATTCTTCTGGTGTTTCTCCCTGCTCAAATTTTCCACCAACACCTACATACTTACCTTCATGTACATCATCTTTCTTCTTATTTCTATACAACATTAAAGTCTTACTGTCTTTTTCTATATAACAAATAGTCGTAAGTTTCATATACTTCGCCTTACTTTCTCTTTTCTATTTTTCATTTACTTATTTTATATATTTAAGTTTATTACTATAATTACTGATGCAAAGAATCACTATAATTACTCATTGCAGTCAATTATTAACAAGTTGACCTTAAGTTTATATTAATTATAGTCATTTATTTAAACTAATTATTGTCAATTCACATTTTTAAATTTATTGTTATTTTCCTTATTTACTCATTTTCATGGTTTTCAAGTACATCACTAATATTTTTCATTGCATTAAGAGAAAGCTCTGCAAATTCATCAAATGGAATCCCTATATCTTCTATACTTCTCATTGCATCTCTATTTACATTTGAAGCAAATCTTGTTTCTTTCATTCTTTTAATTACAGATTTTGTCTTTACACTCGTAAGTTTTTTATCTGGATAAACTAAAGCTATTGCAGTTATAAATCCAGTTATAGGGTCTGCTGCATATATAGCTTTTTCCATTAAACTAGTTCTTGTAACCCCCATACCATCATGATGACCAAGTATTGCTCTATACATTTCTTCATCACCAAAATTTTCTTTTTTGAGAAGTTCTACAGTTGTTGTTGCATGACCTTCACAGATTTCTCCTGGCTTTCTTCCAACTATATCTGAATCCAAATCATGTAAAAGACCTGCAACCGCCCATTTTTCTTCTTTCTCTGGCTCTAGTCTTTTGGCTAAATCTTTCATAACTGCTTCAACTGCATAGCAATGTTTTCTCATTCTATCAGTTTCTAAATACTTAAATAAAATGTCTAAAGCTTCTTCTCTCATTTTCAGTAATCCCCCTGTTTTTTCATAGATATGATATTTTTATATATTAATACACATAAATTCAAGAGTTTTTATATATTTATGTATATTTTTCATGTTATATCTATTCTACACCTTTATAGTAGTGTCCTGCAACTGTTCCAATTTCATCCAATTGCTTATATAAGTTAGTAGCTTTTTCTCCAAGTTTATAATTATTGTTTAAAACCTCAATATGAGCTTCAATAACTTTCTCTACCATTTCACTATTTTCCACTGTAAAATCTATTCTAAATACATCTACTCCAATCTCATCTAATTCATAAAGATTATCCAACATACATGTTACCTTTGAATTGTAAATAGTGCTTCTACAGAATATATCTTGTGTTATCCTATAACTTGCATCTGTAAAATCTCTTAGAGCATAACTGCTCTCCTTACATTTAGCTACTCTCTTATCTTTTTTACAATCTCTAACAACAACCCCCATAGGGCAGTATTCTGTGACCATCATAGGCGTATATCCATATATCACTGCTTCAATTTCTGCATCTGTATATTTTAATGTTTGTTCAATTTCACTTAAATTTAACTCCTGTGATAAACAAACCGTACTTGCTCCTGTATCCCTAAAGTGATTTATACTTTCACTATTAAAAGTATTCAAATAGCAATCTATATTTAGATTTTTATCTTTAAAATAATCCATAGAACCCCAGTTACCAATTTGAATTTTATTAAGCCCTTTTATATTATCTAATACTTCAAACTGTTTGTATTCTCTATTTCTAATAATTCTTGGTGCTGAATAGATTAATCTATCTTCAAAGCTAGATGTTCTTTCACTTGAAACATTTACATCATCTATATTTAATGAAGAATTTACACTATCTATATTTGAACTTAAATTAACTGATTCTTTAGAAATACTTGAAGCTATTTCCAAAGCTTCAAATAGCGTATTTATATCTTCATAATAAATTAAATCTACATTATATTTTAGTACTGCTTCTAATTGCTCTAAATTCTTAACTTTAACTCTAAGTTTAGGAGTTGTATTAAATTCTTTATGTCGATTTATTTTAGCTGGTTTATATTTTAATTTACTTTCCTTAAATCTTCTCTCTTTTATCCTTATTCTTTCCTCATCCAAAAGCTCAATACAATCTCTTCTCATTTGATTTAATATACTTATAGGTATACTTACACCTTCGTCTAAATCAATGTCTATATCTTTTAATTTATAAGGCGTATTTCCAAGTTTTTGAATCTGTGTTTCGATTTTTTCTTCACTTAAAGCAACTTTTATAGCTTTTTCAGCTACCTTTTCACCCTCTACAACTGCTTTATTACCACAAAAATCACTTATAGAGAGTACTGGCTTTTCACCCAATTTAATACTTACTTTTGCATTTATGTTAGTTTTTATAAGTTCTTTATCTTGCTGAAATGTAGACTGTACTTTGTCCATTAATTCACTGTCTGAAGTCTTGAATATAAGTTGATTTCTCTTTGCTTCCCCAATAAAATCTAATTCGATTAAATCTCCTTTGTGTGCTATTGTAGTTATCTCTCCATCTTTTATAATTCTTCCAATAGTTCCTCCACCTAAGTTGATTCCATCTCCTTTTTTAAGGGTATTCTCTAGTATCACTCTAAGTCTCTTTGTTTTTCTATTATGGTCTAAGACTTTTCCAACATATAGACCTTGATTGTTAGGTCTATCAGAATTCATTATATCCTTACCAACTTCACCTAATATATATCCTTTAGTAAACTTTCTATTGAAGATAGTATACAAATTATTTATTATTTCCTCAGAAATATTTATTTTATTCTCACTTATAAACTCATTAATCGCTTCTCTATATCCTGAAACTACAGTAGCTACATATTCTGGCTTTTTCATTCTTCCTTCAATTTTTAGAGATAATACCCCTGCTTCGATTATTTTGTCTAAATCTTCTATAGTACTTAAATCTCTAGGGCTTAATAAGTAATCTCCATTACTATTTACAACTTCACCTGTATTTATATCTATTAACTCATATTTTTGTCTACATGGTTGTGCACATCTTCCTCTGTTTCCAGACCTGTTTCCTATCATACTACTCATAAGACATTGACCTGAATAACATACACATAAAGCCCCATGCACAAATACTTCTACATCTATAGTTGTATTTTCACAAATCCATTTTATCTCATCAACATTTAATTCTCTTGCCAAAACTACCCTATCAAATCCTACGCTTTTAAGGTATTTTACATCTTCTAGCGAATGAGCTACCATCTGAGTACTTGCATGTAATTCAAAATCAGGTAGTAATTTTTTTATAAGCCTTGCCATACCTATATCTTGAACTATTAATGCATCAATATCTATATCATATAAAAATTTTACATACTCGACAAAATCTTCTATCTCATACTGTTTTATCAATGTATTTACAGTGACAAATACTTGTACTCCTCTTATATGACAATATTTAACAGCTTCAATCAACTCATTTCTATCAAAGTTATTTGCAGATGCTCTCGCACTAAAGTCTTTTCCACCTAAGTACACAGCATTTGCCCCATTTTGTACTGCTGCTTTCAAGGAATCAAAAGAGCCAACTGGTGCAAGTAATTCTATTTTTTTCATATTTTTCTCCTCTATATATACTTGTTAAACTTAATGTTATCATGTCTATAATTTACACATTTACACTAAATTTATATACTACTTACTATATTTAAAGTATATCAAATAATGACTCTATTGTTTTGTTAATTTAAATTAAAAGAATCATCTTTATTGATAAACATAACTATAAAGACTACTGATAAAATAAGGAAACATATTAATATAGATTTTTCCACAAAAATCTTTGTAAAAACAGTTCCCAAAATAGCTCCCAAAATAAAGAATATAATAATAGCATAATACTGCAAACTCTTCTTTATCATAAAAATATTTTTAGTTTGCACATAATGAAATAGTGTTTCTGTAGCACTTCTTAAATTACCAGTACACATTGTTGTTGCAAATGTGTTGCCATTTACCTTTCTAAAACTCTCAACTTGCATTGAACAAATGAAAGATATAGCAACATTTACAAACATATTAAATTTTCCTTGAGGAATAAAAGAAACAATAAGTATAGTAATCATTTCAATTCCAATGATAACTTGTCGCCAATGAATCTTTCTATTATTATTTTTAAAATGATTTCTTATTTTTTCTGCTATCAACACCCCTAAAATAAAAGCCAAAATAGGAATAAAATAATAAAAAGATTTCCTGACATTACCTTCTGCTATGTTAAGACCAAATAAAACTATATTTCCAGTCTGTGCATTAGCAAATACTTTTCCTCTTACTACATAAGTATAAATATCTAAAAATCCTCCTGTTATTGCCAATAAAGCGCATAAGAAGAATGATTCAGACATCTGGCTCTGTTTTGTCATATATAAACATCTCACTTTCTATTGATAGATACCAAATCAAAATTCTTTTAGATATTATTTTTTATTTTAATATTTTAAAAAAATTTTATATTTACATATTATTTATACACTAGTTATATGTATACATTACATGTTATTTATATTTATTATTTATAAATTAAAAGAAGCTGTCTCAAAAAACAAGAGACAGCAAATCTTTTAATTTATTCCACGTTTTTTACATCATTATTTAACCCTGTACATTTTAGCTGTAAATCATAAGCCTTGTTTTGAAACTCAGAAGCTAAATTTTCAGCTATAGTAGCTCTTTCATTTGATTCTTCAAGCTGAGCAGTTAACTCTTCTATCTTGTTTTTATAAGCATCTAACTCGGCTTTAGAGCCTTCTGTTGTATTACTAAGTTCAAATATTTCTTGCTTTTTATTTTCTATAATCTCAATTAACTCTTTCATTTTAGCTTCAGTTTCACGATTTTCTGCTTCTTTTTCTGCTATTGTAAGTTTTAAAGATTTGATTTCTAATTGAAGTTCTTCGTTGGATGAACCAACCTTCTTGCTCAATTCTTCATTAGCTTTAATCAACCTCTCATTTTCATCTGAACATTCAAATAAAAGGTCTGATATATTTAATGCAGTTAATATTGCAGCAACTGATAAGCTTAGCTTCGGGTTTTGACGTGTTATCTTATCCATTTCTTTGTCAACAAAATCAGCAATACTAATCATAAATTTCTCTGACTTGTCTCCAACCATTGGATACTCAGCGCCATGGATTTTTACCATTACTTTGTTCATCCTAACCTCCCCGACATTAGTTGTTAATTTGATCTTAAGTTAGCATTCAATTTTTTGCTTAATTCACTTAATATCTTATCATGCACCTTAGCTACTTCTTCATCTGTTAGAGTTTTATCTTTACTTCTATAAGTTATTGAATATGCAATTGATTTATATCCAGCTTCTATTTGAGAACCTTTGTAAACATCAAATAATTTGTAGCTTTCTACTAATCCTTGACCATTTTCCTTTATTATATCTTCTATTTGTTTTACAAATACATCATCCTTAACAATAAGAGCTATATCTCTAGATGTAGATGGATATTTTGGTAATGGTACATAATTCTTTGTTCTATCAGAATTATCAAATACAAAATCAATATCTATTTCAGCAACATAAACTCTTTGCCCTAGATTGTAGTTTTCTATAACATCTGGATGCAATTCACCTAATGTACCTACATATTTATTATTATACACTATTTTAGCACATCTACCAGGGTGGAAGGTAGTATTATTATCTTGAGGTTCAATTTCATAATCTTTAAATCCTACATTTACAAGTACAGTTTCTATAGCTCCCTTTAATGCAAAGAAATCTACATCTTTACCATACATACCTACACACATTCTATTTGCTTCCATAGGAAGTTCTGAATCTTGTGGTGTGAATATATGTCCACACTCAAATGCTGATACTTCTTCTATCTTATGAGATATATTAGTTGATAAAACATCTAACATATTTGGTATTAAAGTAGTTCTCATTACAGAAGTTTCTTCTCCTAATGGGTTCATCAACTTGACAAAGTTTCTCTTTATATTACCTTCTGGTACTCTTATCTTGTCAACTCCCTTAGGGCTTACAAATGAATATGTTAATATTTCATTTAATCCTACAGCAGTTGAATTATTTTTTAGCGCTTCCATGAATTTTTGTTTTGGAGTTTTAACCCCTGCTGTTGTATTTCCTTCTAATTGTACAGAAGGTATATTTTCAAATCCATAAATTCTAGCTATTTCTTCCCATACATCAGCTTCTTGCTCCATATCTGTTCTGAAACTTGGTACATCTACTTCTAGCTTATCATCAGCAATTAAATTGCATTTAAATTCTAATGATTCTAAAATTCCTACAAATTGTTCCATTGGTACATCTACACCTAAAAGATGGTTGATTCTTTGAGGATTTACTACTAATTTTTTAGGTTCTGGTTTATTTGGATATACATCAACAGTTCCTTTTAATACTTTTCCAGCACCTAACATTTCAACAAGTTGTACAGCTCTATTTGCTGCTATTTCTGCAAGATTAGGGTCTAAGGCTTTTTCATTTCTTGAAGATGCTTCTGACCTAATTCCCACTTTTTTAGCTGTCATTCGTATGTTTTTTGGCTTGAAATTGGCACTTTCGAAAAGTACAGTCTTTGTCTTGTCAGTTATTTCTGAGTTTGCACCACCCATTACACCAGCTAGACCAAGTGATTTTTCTCCATTTGTTATAACTAACATATCTTTGTCTAATGTTCTTTCAACATCATCTAGTGTTACAAGCTTTTCTCCATCTTTAGCAGTTCTTACTACTATTCTTCCTGTTTCTACTTGATTTATATCAAAAGCATGAAGTGGTTGACCAAGCTCTAACATTACAAAGTTTGTTATATCAACTATGTTACTTATAGGTCTTACACCTGCTTCTGTAAGTCTTCTTTGCATCCAGTATGGAGAAGGTTCTATTTTTACATCAGTTACCATTTTAGCAACATATCTTCTACATAAATCTGGATTATCTATCTCAACTTTGAAGTCTATTTCCTCGTCACTTTCTTTTACTTCTATTTCAGGATATTTTACTTTTGTTCCTATAGTTGCAGCTGCTTCTCTAGCTATCCCCATCATACATTTGCAGTCAGGTCTGTTTGAAGTTAATTCAAAATCTATTAAAGCATCATTTAATCCTAAAACATCTTTTACATCTTTTCCTAATTCATAAGAGTCTTCGTGGTCTAAAATATATATACCACCTCTTTTGTATTCTTCAATATAATGTTCATCTATACCTAATTCAGCTGCTGAACACATCATACCATCTGATAATTCACCTCTGAAGTCAGTTTGTTTAATTTCAACTCCTCCAGGTAATTTAGAACCATTTACAGCTACTGGAATATAATCTCCTTCTGATATATTTGTAGCTCCTGTAACTATTTGAACAACTTTATCTCCAACATCTACTTTAGTTACAACTAACTTATCAGCATTTGGATGTTGTTTTATTTCTAAAATCTTTCCAACTAATATATTTTCTACTTCTTCACCATAATAATCTATTGTTTCAACTTTAGTTCCTGTCATTGTCATTTTATCAGCGAACTCTTTTACATCCATGTCTATATCGACATAGTCTCTAAGCCATTTTAAAGATACTAACATCTACACACCCTCCTAATTAAAATTGATTTAAGAATCTCATATCATTTTCGAATAATAATCTAATATCATCTATTTCATATTTAAGCATTGCAAGTCTTTCAACCCCAACTCCAAATGCAAATCCACTGTAAACTTCTGGGTCTATTCCACAATTTCTAAGTACATTTGGATGAACCATACCTGAACCTAATATTTCTATCCAACCTTCATACTTACACATTGGGCAACCTTTACCACCACATTTGAAACAAGTAACATCAACCTCTGCACTTGGTTCTGTAAATGGGAAGTTATGAGGTCTAAACTTAGTTTTGATATCAGAACCAAACAATTTTTCAACGAAGATATCCATAGTTCCTTTAAATTCTGCCATAGTAACATCTTTTCCAACAACAAGTCCTTCTATTTGATGGAACATTGGTGAATGTGTCGCATCTGGTGAATCAAATCTAAAGCATCTACCTGGTGCTATTACTTTAATTGGTAACTCTTGGCTTCTCATAGATCTTACTTGAACTGGAGACGTTTGAGTTCTAAGTAATACACCATCATTGATATAGAATGTATCACTCATATCTCTTGATGGATGGTCTTTAGGAGCATTTAATGCATCAAAGTTATTTTCAACTGTTTCAACTTCTGGACCTTCTGCTATAGAGAATCCCATTCCGATAAATATATCTGTTACTTCATCTATAATTTGAGTTATTGGATGTTTCTTTCCAACTTTCAATACTTTTCCAGGTTGAGTAACATCTATTACTTCTTCTCTTAACTTTCTTTCTTTTTCAATAGCATTTATTTCTTCTTTTTTGGAATTTATGCTAAGTTCAATATTCTCTCTTACATCATTGGCAACTTTTCCAACTACTGGTCTTTCTTCAGCAGATAATTTACCCATCTCTTTAAGTATGGCAGTTATCTCACCTTTTTTTCCTAAATACTTAACTCTTAAACTTTCTACATTTTCTATGCTTTGTGCCTCTTTTATTTCAGCTAAAGCTGCTTCACGTAAAGCAAGTAATTTTTCTTGCACACATATCACCCTTTCGTTTTTTTGTATAAAAAAAGCCCCTCAATCCCTGTCTAGGGACGAAAGGCTATAGTTTCGCGGTACCACCCTAGTAGTTTAACAATCTAAAAATCATCAAACCACCTCTAACAAACTTAACGCGTTTTTCACGTCAAAGCCTACTATCAAATTTCAGCTTTGTTACTCTAGAGGGAACTTCTCCTGACCTCTTAGAAAACACTCCCAGCCTAGGTGTTTATCTCTTTACTAAGTTTAATCAAAATACTTTCCTCTTTCATTGCATTTACAATATTATATTGTTTATTTTAGTATTATATCATTTATATCTACATTTTGTGATTATCCATATGATTATTTTATTGTAACTATTTTAAAGTACAATCATATAATATTTTTATCAATCATATTTAAAATATATTGACTATTTTTGATACTCTACTATTTAATTCAAGATTATAACACGACATTATATTTATTACAATACATTAAATTAAGTATTTTTTTATTTCATACATCAATATAGCAGAACTTATTGCTGCATTTAACGACTCAGCTTTGCCATATATAGGTATTTTAACCAAAATATCAGATTCTGATACAAGCTCTTCATTTATCCCATTTGCTTCGTTTCCTATCACCAAAGCTACTTTTGAACCGTAGTCTATTTTGTCATAAAAATTATCTGTATTTAAATAACTTGAAACTATATTAAATCCTTGTGATTTAAGTATATCCACAGTTTCATCTTGTATGCCATTGATTATATTCATATCGAAAATAGAGCCCATAGTTGACCTAATTACTTTTGGATTGTATATATCGACGCATCCCTTTAGTGCTATTATTGCATCTACTCCAGCAGAGTCAGCAGTCCTTATTATTGTTCCCATATTTCCTGGGTCTTGTATTCTGTCTAAAATTAATACAAACTTATCTTTTTCATTTATACTTTCTTTTAAATTTTTTTCCTTAAATGAAACTACACCTATTATACCTTGAGTATTTTCTGTGTCTACAAGTTCCTTAAAGTTTTTATTAGTAGTCTTATATATATTTGTGTTTTTTTTATCTAAGTTTTCTAATAATTCCATGTGTTCCTTTTTATTTTCAAAATCCTCATTGATAAATACATAATCAAGATTTGCATTACATTCAAGTGCAAGCACTACTATTCTGTACCCTTCTATTATGAACTTTGATTCTTTTGTTCTATTTTTTGACTTTAATAATGCTTTAGTATATTTTAATCTTTCATTATCCTTACTGCTTATAGTTGTAATCATTTTATATAAATGCTAACTTGATATTAGCACAACCTCCTTATCATTCTTTATCCTACTTCTAAAATCTTTATTTCTATTAAAATTCTATTCTCGATTGAAACTCTATTCTCGATTAAAATAAAAATAGTATCATATAACTATTCATAATTATATGATACTATCTACTTTCATTGCAATCAAATATATCTTAAATAATAAACTATCTTCTTCTAATTATACCCTTATTTCCAGATGTAATAGCTGTTATACTAGTGTTTTGACCAATTATAACCAATATACTTCCAGCTGTAAGTTCCTCATCAGGAGAAGGTGTCACATTTATATTTTTACCAGTCTTGATAGCAAGCACAGTTATCTCATATCTAGCTCTAAGCTCAAGTTCTACAAGTGTTTTACCAACCCAACCATTTGGAGTTACGATTTCAACAATTGAATATTCTGGGTCAAGTTCAATATGGTCTAATATATTGTCAGAAACTAAATTATGTGCAACTCTTACTCCCATATCTCTTTCTGGAAATACAACTCTATCTGCACCAATCTTATAAAGAACTTTGGCTTGTAATTCATCTTTTGCCTTACATATTATTAACTCTACACCCATTTCTTTGGCTATAAGAGTCGCCATTATAGATGCTCTTATATCAGAACCTATTGCAACTACTGCTACATCAAAGTTACCTAAACCCAATGATCTTAATGCTTGTTCCTCAGTAACATCCACTATAAGTGAATGAGTTACTTTATCAGATATACTTTGAACTGAATCTTCATTTTTGTCTATTGCCATTACTTGATGTCCTAAAAGATGCATAGTAGATGCAACTGAACTTCCGAATCTCCCACATCCAATGACTATATATTGCTTCATCTCGAAACTTCCTCCCTAATACACAATTTGTATAATATCTATTAAATTAACTTTTATATAGATAAATTAATTTTAATATTTTTATTTTATTAATCATAGCTAAATTTATTTGCTAGATTATTTCTATCATTAATTGATTTATTTAATTGATTATATCTAAGTTCATTTTCCTAGATTATATATCATTATTAATAGATTTATCTAATAAATGGTACTCTAACCAACCATAATCTTGCCTTCTGCGTATCTAACTGGCTGACTCTTTCTTCTACCTCCAGAAAGTATAGCCATAAATAAAGTAAGAGAACCAACTCTCCCCATAAACATAAAGATTATTATTATAACCTTACCTAAAGCATTTAGATTTGCACTTCCAGCTAAACTTGAACCAACTGTAGCTAGTGCTGATGTAACCTCAAATGCTGATTGAACTAGTGTAAACTTAGGTTGAGTTATTGAAATAATCAAAGTTCCAAAAATAACTGCGGATATACTAATTACAAATATCCCTAGAGATTTTTTTATAGTTGTTGGAGCCAGTCTTCTCTCAAAAGTTTCTATATCAGATTTTCCTGATAAAAAACTTCTAACTGTAATTATTAAAACTGCTAATGTTGTTGTTTTGATACCTCCACCAGTAGATGCAGGTGATGCTCCAATAAACATCAAAATTATCATTATAAATACACTACTTTCTTGTAAAGTAGCTAAATCAAGTGTATTAAAACCAGCAGTTCTTGCTGTTACTGATTGAAATATCGCTGATAATATTTTCCCTTTTACAGGTAAATCTGCCATAGTGGCCTTTTGGTTAAACTCTATAAGAAAAATAAATATTGCACCTACTAAAATAAGTATTGCAGTTGAAAATAAAACAACTTTAGAATGCACATTTAATTTTGAAAATCTTCTTTTTCTTACAATATCAAGAACAACTGGAAATCCTAATCCACCTAACACTATAAGTGCACAAATAGTCATTGATACTATAAAATTGTTTACATAAGAATTTAGCGATGTAAATGGCCCACTTACACTACCCATTAAGTCAAATCCGGCATTACAAAACCCTGATATTGCGTGAAATACGCTATACCATATCCCTCTAGATAAACCAAATTGTGGAATAAAGACAGTTGATAAGACTAGTGCTCCTATTCCCTCTATGGTTATAGTTATTATTAATACAAACCTTGTAAGTTTTACTAGCCCTGATAAGTCTGCTTGGTTTAATGATTCTTGTATCAATAATCTTTCTCTTAGTTGTATTTTTTTTCGTGCCATAAGTGAAAACATTGTAGCTACGGTCATAAATCCAAGACCACCAATTTGTATCAATGTTATTATTACTATCTGTCCAAATAAACTCCAATAAGTTGCTGTATCTACCATAACTAGACCAGTAACACAAACCGCTGAAGTAGCTGTAAATAGAGCATTTAATAAACCTATACTCTCTCTACTCTGTGACGATATCGGGAGTGTTAACAATATTGCTCCAATTAAAATAGTTGCTGCAAACCCAGATACTATTATTTGAGTAGGTCGCATTCCATCTGCGTAGAGAATAAGTCTTCTAACTATTGTTTTCAACTTTCTTTATACCTCCTTAACATAAAATCATTACTGTTAAGACCTTTAATTTGTTTATTTTTAGAGTTTTCCTCTAAATTATTACTCTATTATAGTATAAATATTGTATAAAGACAATGATATGAATTTTTATAAATTTTGTTTAGAATATTGCAAATTTTTATATATGTCTTTTAATTTCAATTACATCAAAAATTTCTATATTTTTTGCATATAATAAGTCTAATAGTAGAATAGTTTTTCGTATTTTATACTTAAAATTTATTTATCATTTTACCAATACAATTTTCATATATTTTCTTGAAGTTAAATTTTTATATTATCTATAATCTTGTCCATATTTTTATATTAAATTTTCTTAATATGCATTTTTTATATTTAATATAGTAAAATAACTAATAACTATATCCATGATTGGAGGATTTCTATGATTAAATCCAAGAAAAGATTATTTATTTCTCTAATTTTAATTGTAATTTTTATTATATTTGCATTATACATAAAAAATTATACTAATGATTCAAAAAAAGATTCAGTTAGAGGAACTATTCCTTTTGAAAAAATGGAATATAAGCGTCCTGACATAAAGTCAGTATGCGAAAATATTAACACATATAACGATAAACTTTTAACATGTAAAAATGCCAAAGAGCAATTGAACGTATTTAGTAATGTCGATAAGATTTACCAAGACTTTTATAGTACACTTACTATAGCAAAACTTAGAAATAATATTGATTCATCAGATGAATTTTACTCTAAAGAATACAAATACCTTATGAGTAAGTCTGTGGATGTCGATATGGCATACAAAGATTTTCAAGATACATTTGTAAATTCTAAGTTTTCTAAAGAACTAAAAAAAGAAATTGGAAAAGATGGATTTAATTATTTAAAAAACATTGGAAAGCTTAATTCAGAAGAAGTAGAAAACCTACTTAAAAAAGAGCAAGACTTAGTTGTTAAATATGAAGACTTATTATCTAAGTCTACTGTATCAGTAGATGGGATGGAAATAGACTTTGAAGAAGCTATGTCAAAACCCAATCTCACTTATGAAGAATATGTAAAAATCTATTCAGATTACTTAAAAAAATACAACCCTATATTTGGTAATATTTTTTTAGAACTTGTACAGACGAGAACTGAAATAGCAACTAAGCTAGGCTTTAAGAATTATACAGATTATGCTTATTTAAATTTAAATAAAGATTACTCCCAAGAGGATGCAAGAAAATTTAGAAGTGAGGTAAAAGAGTACATAGTTCCATTATATAGGAAAGTTACATCACAACCTTCTGACTCTTCTATTTATATTAAGGCATATAAGAATCGTTCATTTAGAAAATTTGATAAAGTACTTGAAGATATATCTCCAAAATTAAAAGAGTGTTTTAACTACATGAAAAAGTATGACTTATACGATTATTCCTCTGGGAAAAATAAATCACCTGGAGGTTATACTACTTATATAACCAAGTACAAAGCACCCTTTTTATTTAATACATGGGACAATTCTTTTTTAGGTGTTACTAGCTTTGCTCATGAGTTTGGTCATTTTTTTAATTACTACAACAGTATTAACTCAAATAATACAATACAGCCAAGTATTGATATATGCGAAGTTCATTCAACATCTTTAGAAATTTTATTTTACAAGTATTTTGATGAATTCTTTGGAAAACAATCTGAAGCAATAAAAAAAGAACACTTATCGATTGTTTTAAACACAATTATTGATGCTTGTCTTTACGATGAGTTTCAAGAAATTATATATAAAAACCCATATATGAGCTTAAATGATATAAATAAACTATTTTTTGATTTAGAAGAAGAATATGGAGTATCTAATAAGATACTTAAAGATAAAAATGCTCCATTTTGGATACTTGTATCTCATAATTTCCAAGTTCCTTTTTACTATTTAAGTTATGGTCTTGCATCTGATATATCTCTTCAAATATGGGAGTTATCACAAGGTGACTATAGAAAAGCTGTTGATGTATATATGGATTTTTTAAATCAAAATACAGATGCAGGATTTAAAGATGTAGTAGAAAAAGTTAATCTACAATCTCCTTTTGAAAGCGGAAACTTGGAGGAAATAAGCTCAGCTTTATACGATTATTTTGGTATAGAGAACCCTCTTGAATTAGAAAATGCTTCTTAGTATTTAATAACTTATGATATATCTAATAAATATTTATTAATACTTATTAACTCATGTTATGTCTAGTACGTACTTATTAATACTTATTAACTTATGTTATATCTAGTAAATATTTTCCATACTTAGTAACATATAATAAAACCGTCAGAAATTTTATAAACCTTTACCTTTATTACTTCTGGCGGTTTCATATGTTTGACTGATTAGATTAATATTTAATAACACTTGCACCAATAGTTATAAGTTTCATTTCACATCATCTCATTTGATAATATTTTCTATTAAAATATCAATAAATTTATCTCTCTGATGTTTAACTTTTATATTTGTACCACTATATAATTGAAATGATTCTGGTGATAAAGCCTTCATTTGTATATGTAAAATAGTTTGTAAGGCAATAGTTCTTAAACTCATTTCGTCTTTTTCGTCCCCAAATATATTACGAAGCATAGAAATGATAGCAAGTTGTGCCTGCATATTTCCATTGATTATACATTGATTCAATATAAAAGATAGTACCTTATCATAACCTACCTCCAAAACATTTACATTTTTCGTTCTAAACATGTTCAGTATAATATTTTTTTATTATTTGTCAATATATAATTTTTAGTTGACTCTACCACTATGATATGGTTTATATTGATATTGAGCTCAAAAATAACACCTTTATAAAGGAGATGTAAATATGTTTAAGATAGGCGATTTTTCAAAACTTAGTAAAATTAGTATTCGCATGCTACGTCACTATGATGAAATTGGACTTTTAACACCAACTCATATAAATAAAATTAATGGTTATAGATACTACAGTGCAAATCAACTTTCCACTACAAATAGAATCCATGCCTTAAAAGATATGGGATTTAGCTTATCTTCTATCAAAGAAATTTTGACGGAATACAATGATAGAGAAAGCTTGATAAGGTATTTAAATATTCACTATTCTCAAGTAAGAGAACATCTAGAAGACACGCAAAAAAAACTATTAAAAATAGAAACTACTATGGAGAGAATTGGAAGGACTGATATTATGAAAAATTATGATGTAACTATAAAAGACTTTGCTCCAAAATATATGATGACTTTAAGAAAAACTATACCTACTTATCAAGATGAAGGAATGCTATGGCATCAATTATTCTCAGAAACAAAAGGGCATAATGTACAAGTTGATGTTCCTAACTATTCTAAAGCAGTCTTTTATGATGTTGGGTATAAAGAAAATTATGTTGATGTTGAAATACAACTTGCTGTATCTGGAAATTATAAAGATACTGAAAATGTTAAGTTTAGAACTGTTCCAAGTGTAACTGCTGCAACTGCTATTGTAAAAGGAAACTTCAATCAACTTACAGATGCTTGTGAAGCTATTGGTAATTGGATATCTGACAATAACTATGATGTAGACGGCCCTATGTTTAATATTTATCATATAGGACCTGGTCAAGACAGTAATTCTGATAATTGGGTAACAGAAGTATGCTTTCCAGTTAGAAAAAAATAAGTTTCAATGATGTTTTATTTATATAATATTTGTATTCTAGCTCTTGTTGTACTTTTTTATAAGTCTTTTAAACATAGATTCATACTTTAAGTACTACTTTTGAATAAACATCCCAATTAATGACTAAGAAATTGCTATAACCATAAATTACAATAGGCTTTAGATTCTTTAGGTTTTTCAAACTTTGCTAGAATGTCTGACAAGCTTCCTAACTAATAGGAACTTGTTGGACCTCACATTTTATTTCTTTACTGAGTATAAATATCCTTTGCTAAACTTACAACCTAGGGAATAATATTTATTTTTATTCTAATCTCTTATTTTCCAGACATCGAACTACTAATAGCAAAAGTATATTTTTTCATAGCATTGTTAACTACTCTATTGAAAGTATCATATTCACATTCTCACCTTCTGGATAATCACCTTGACCCCATTTATCGAAGTATTTCCCATAATACTCTTTAGGATTAAAACAATCACTTACCACAAAACCACATTTTTCATAGGCCTTTATAGCACGAGAATTTTTAATCCATGGTCGAATAATAAATGTGCCTACCTCATAGTCTCTAGTCAAGCTGTCAATTAACAACTTCATAGCTTTTGAACCAATCCCCTTCCCAGTATATTTCATTGAACGCAACCACATATCTAGCTCCATATTAGGTATCTTACCATCATTGTATGCATGAGAAATGGTACCCACAATTTGATTATCATATTCTATAAGCAAGTATTTATTAAGACCAGGAGTACTACTAAAAAAGTAAGATTCTTCATCATGAATGTCAGACCAGTCAAAATCCTCTTTATTGTCAAACATTGACTTCCATATCTCATCTTCCTCAAATGCCATATCATATATTAGTTTTCTATCATAATCTTCAGCATAAAAAAGTTTTATTTTATCTCTCATTACATATAAATCTCGCTTCATAAAAATCACTACCTTCATATAAACAATATTATAAATTAAATAGCTGTCTCTCTATTCTGATACAAAATTATTAATTTCGCTTTGCAATTTACTTAAGAACATTTTAGTTGCCTTAGAAAAAACCTGATACTTTTTCCAGACAATATTTAAGTGTGCTTCTAATCTCGGTTCTAAAGGTCTAAAACAAAGATTGCTATTACCTGTTGTATTGATTAGCTTATCCAAGCAAAGAGCATACCCAACCCCTTCATCTACCATAAGAGAAGCGTTGTAGACAAGATTATAAGTTGCCACTATATTAAATGCTTGAAAATCTTGCCCAGACCAACCAGAAATTACATTTTGAACCAATGTTTGACGTGAAGTTAAGATAGGAATTTCCTTCAAATCATCTGGACATACCGTTTTCTTTTGAGCAAGCTCACAATCTTTTTTCATAAGCAATCCCCATACATCATTAACAGGAAGTTTGATATAATCATACTTTTCCATGTTGGCAGGTTCGATTAAAATTCCAAAATCTAAAAGCCCTTTATCTAGTCTTTCCGTTACATCATCAGCATTTCCACTAAATAGATGATAACGGATATGAGGGTATTCTTTCTTCAATTCTTTCGCAGTTTTGGCAATAAAACGCATAGCATCTGTTTCTCCCCCACCAATATAAACATTTCCTCGTATATCATCACAATCATTGTTAAAATCTGAAGTAGTTTTATCTGTTAAGTCAATTATTTCCTGTGCACGTTTACGTAAAAATAAGCCATCCTCTGTAAGTGTGATTTTTCTGTTACCACGCAAAAACAACTTTTTCCCAAGTTCATCTTCAAGTTCCATAAGTTGTTTTGAAAGCGTAGGTTGTGTCACATTAAGTGATTGAGCTGCACTTGTAATACTTTCCTCTTTTGCAACTGCCAAGAAATATCTCAATACTCTAAGTTCCATTATCTATACCTCCTATTTATAGTGTACTTTTCCCTACTATGCCTGTCAACTATGGGAAGGCATTCTTTATAAGTATTTGCTATTATATTGTTTCGTTAATATAATAAACGTATAGAAACTATGATATAAATTTTAATAAAAACAATAACATAAAAAGGAGAAAAAAATATGAATTTTAATATGTATATACCAACTCGTTTTATCTTTGGAAATGGACGCTTAGATGAATTACATCAACAAAAACTACCTGGAAAGAAAGCCTTGCTTGTTATTTCAAGTGGAAAATCAACTAAAGAAAATGGTGCACTTGCCCGAACAGAAAAACAGTTAAAAATGGCAGGAGTAGAATTTGTGTTATTCAATGAAATAGACGCAAATCCTAATAAAAATTCTATCATGAACGGGGCTTTCTGTGCTTGTAAAACAGAATGCGATTTTATCATTGCCTTAGGTGGTGGAAGTGTCATGGACGCTTCAAAGGCAATTGCAATGATGGTGACAAATGATGGTGACTTATGGGATTATGTAAATGGAGGTACTGGAAAGGCTCAACCATTACAAAGTGAACCACTACCAGTTGTTTGTATTACAACCACTGCTGGAACAGGTAGTGAAGCTGACCAATGGGGAGTTGTTACAAATGAAGAAACCCATGAGAAAATTGGTGTTGGTGGTTATGATTCTTTATTCCCTGTTTTGTCCATAATTGACCCAGAATTGATGAAATCTGTACCACCTGAATTTACTGCTTATCAAGGATTTGATACTTTATTCCATGCCGTGGAAAGCTATATATCTTCTTTTTCCAGTGTTATGAGCGATATGTATGCTTTAACTGCTATCGAAAATGTAGGCAACTATCTTGCACATGCAGTAAAAAATGGTAATGATATGAAAGCAAGAGAACACATGGCTTTTGCAAATACAATTGCAGGAATTGTCATGACAATCAGTGTCACTACAGCACAGCATTCTTTAGAACAAGCTATGTCTGGTTATTACCCAAGACTTCCTCATGGTGCAGGTTTGATTATGATTTCTAAAGCTTTCTTTGGATTTTTTATAGAAAAACATGCTTGTGATGAACGCTTTGTACGCATGGCACAGGCATTGGGAATGAAAGATGCTAACAAAGCAGAAGATTTTATTACGGCTCTTAGCAAATTACAAGAAGCTTGTGGGGTTGCAGATTTAAAAATGTCCGATTATGGAATTACACCAGGAGATTTTAATCTAATAGCAAAAAGTGCACGAGAAACAATGGGAGGTTTATTTGCAGCAAATCCTTGTGAAATGACACATGAGGATTGTGTAGAAGTATTGAAAAAATCTTACAGTTAATCAGAAAGGATGTGCAAAATGAACTTGAACTTAAATACATTTTTAGAACACCTTAATCAAGGACTTACTGTTGTTGGAGGTTCAAAGTTACATCAGTTTATGAGTGAACTCAGCAATGAAGCCATGAAAATTACATCTAAATTAAACAATCATTATCATGAGCCGGAAGAAATTAGAACATTATTTTCAGAGTTAATTGGAAAACAGGTAGATGAAACATTTAACATGTTCCCTCCATTTTATACTGACTGTGGAAAAAATATAACAATAGGTAGAAATGTTTTTATAAATTCAGGATGTCGATTTCAAGACCAAGGTGGTATTACTATAGGAGACAATTCGTTAATTGGTCATAATGTAGTATTGGCAACTTTGAATCATGATTTTGCTCCAAGCAAACGAAGCACTATGCACCCAAAACCTATTGAAATAGGGAAAAGTGTCTGGGTTGGTGCTAATGTCACAATAACTCCTGGTGTAATAGTAGGAGATGGGGCAATCATAGCAGCTGGAGCTGTTGTAACAAAAGATGTGACACCTAATACATTGGTGGGAGGTGTACCAGCAAAGTTTATAAAAAAAATTGAGGAGGAATAAATAAATGAACAAAAAAGTCTTAATTATATCTACAAGCTTTCGCAAAGACGGAAATTCTGAAATGTTAGCAGATATGTTTTTAAAAGGAGCAAAAGAATCAGGAAATATTGTTGAAAAAATCTGTTTGTATGATAAAACTATTCACTTTTGTAAAGGATGTCTTGCTTGTCAGAATACAAAAACAGGACATTGTATAATGCAAGATGATGCCGATATGATTGTACAAAAGATGATGACTGCTGATGTAATTGTTTTTTCAACTCCAATCTATTTTTATGAAATGAGTGGACAGATGAAAACATTACTTGATCGTTCTAATCCACTATTTCCCTTAGAGTATTCTTTTAGAGATATTTATCTTCTAGCAACTGCTGCTGATAAAGAGGAACATGCAATGGATGGTGCAGTGAAAGGATTGCAGGGCTGGATTGATTGTTTTGAAAATGCAACACTTAAAGATGTTTTGCGCGGTACAGGTGCAGATGAATATGGTTCTATCTCTGCTTTACCTAATCTATTAAGTAAAGCATATCAAATGGGAAAGGTAGTATAATCATATGAAGCAATGTAATCATATAAAAAAGATTATAACCCTCATGTTAACTGCACTCTGTAGCTTTGCACTATTAGGTTGTACAAATATTCCAGCCTCAAAACAAACAGTAAAACAAGAATCTAAAAATAATACTTTGACTGCAACTCCTATTTCTTATAAAGAAAAAGAAGTAATAACACCAACTGAAAATAAACCAATTAAAAATAACATTATAACTGCCAATCTTAAAATTGGAGATAAAGACTTTGTATTGAAACTTTATAATAATTCCTCTGTACAGGCATTAATAAAAAAAATGCCACTTACAATAGATATGAAAGATTTAAATAAAAACGAAAAATACAATTACTTTATAAAAGATTTGCCATCAAATGCAGAATCCGTAAAAAATATTAAAACTGGTGATTTTATGCTCTACGGCTCTGATTGTTTGGTTCTATTTTATAAAGATTTTCAAACCTCATATAACTACACTAAACTGGGGTATATTGAAGATACCAGTAAGCTTGCTGAAATATTAGGAAGTGGAAACATACAAATAGTACTTAGTATTATTGATTAAAATAATAGTGTCATCATGGCAAATGCATCTACTATGATGACACTATTAAACCAAACGTTCTCTAACTTACAATTCTATTTTTCCCATTATTTTTAGCTATGTAAAGTTTTGTATCAGCTCCTTTTACTATCTTCTCCATAGTCATATTTTCAACATACTCCTCTACACCACCGCTGACTGTAATTTTGTCCACTAAATCAAATAATTTTTTGTCACTAGAAACATGTATGCGAATACGCTCTGCTACCTCAACCGCTTTAGATTTAGTAAAGCTAGGCATTACCACTATAAACTCTTCTCCTCCATATCTTGAAACAATTCCATCATTTCCAACCTCTTCAATTAAAATCTCACTAAATCGAATTAATACATTATTTCCACATAGATGACCATATTTATCATTTATTTTTTTAAAATCATCTATATCAAATAACACAATGGACATAATTCTTTCTTCCAATGGTTTTTTTAATATATCGGACATATATTGTATTAAATATCTTCTATTATATAACTTTGTCAAATCATCTATAATTGCCTGCTTTTCAAGTCTTTGGTTCAATTTATATACTTTATCACGCTCATGAGAATACTCTTGTAAAACCACAATCATTACTATACATAAAAACAATGAAACTATAATAAAATTACTTATCGTATCTGATGCACGAGATTCACCTATAGACACAATTAAGTTTGGGTAATTAAATGCCAAAAATATACATATACTATACACAAGTGTAGATACAAATATCATAACTATTCTCTTAAGACCATCAAGAGTCAATGATATAACACATATTCCCAACAAGAAATAAAACATCATACCACTATCCACTCCACCACTTATAAAAAAGAGTACTGGAAATAAGAATATATTAAGTCCTATATTAATTACTAGGCACCCTCTATCAATATCTTGTGTTTTAAGAGAATAGATTGCCAATATTGACATGATACAAAAACAAGAAAAACTCCCCCATACAGATATACTAGGAAGATTACTAAAAAGAGCTGCAACAAAGGCTAAAAAGGAACAAACAACTCCAGCAAAACAAAAAAGATAAAAAAGTCTTTCTTGTAAGTTTAATTTTTTATTGAAATACTTCTCCATATAATCTTTAATAGACTGTTGTATAGATGCCAAATATTTAATCTCCTCCTTTATTAAGATATTTTAATTTAATTATACTTATAATATTATATCATATAATAAGTATGTTTAAATAATAGCTTATATATCCAATATATGGAATTAAATTTATCTAATAAGTATATATAATAATAAAAGTATGTAGAAAAATATTAAAAGTAAAACTTATAAAAAATAACAGACAATTACATGTATAAAATAACAAAGCAAAGCACTCATATTATATTAAAGTGCCTTGCTTTGTTTATATATTCTATAAAAATTTATAACTTATAATTTTTATTCCAACTCAAATGCCCCTGTATAAAGACTATAATAAACAAAAAATGTAAAGGAAAAATATATTCGATTCTTTATAGATAATTTTACTGGTTTGTAAATAGAAAAAAGGGGTTTAAATAGAAAAAAAGAAGAACATCAAATATAAAGGTTCTTCTCTTTCATCTTAGTATACTATTTTTTAGTGTTTTAACTATATTCAAATATATTTTTTATATAAACATATTCTTACTAATAAATCTAATATTACATTGTATCTAATTGTATAATTATGGTATAAATTTGCTTTGTTTTTATTGATTTACTGCTTTATCAATTTACTTATTTATTGTATTAATTCATCTTTATTGTCTCACTTAATATTTATTGTTCTACTTCATTTTTATCGCCTTACTATATTTATTGATAATATTCCATGTCCCATTTTCTTTTCTTAATTCAAGACTTATTTTTGAATAATACTCTCCATCTTCACTAGATTGTGTCACTATAACTTTATTTCCAGACTTATTCTTATAGGTACGTTCTTTTATCTTATTTTTGGTATGCCCAACTACAATAGCATCTATTCCATCTACTGTAGTAGCAAGTTTTTTTATCTCGCTACTTGGATTTTTTAAATTTATATTATCACTATCTGAATGTACAACTGTGACAATTACATCTGGATTTTCTTTTTGCATAACCTTTACCCACTCATTTGCATCCTTCACTAAGTCATTAGTATATAATCTATTTGTTTTTTTAGAATTTTTTTCTGAACTCGAATCATTGGTATTTTTTTCATCTTTATCTATGGTAAGCCCCAATATTCCAACCTTTATATCACCTTCCTTAGTCTCAACTTTATGCATTATATAAGGTTTTACATAATTTTCTCCAGACCCATCATATATATTAGCTGATAAAACAGGAATTTTCATTTCCTCAAAGTTTTCTATAATAGAATCCAATGTAGACTTTTTTTCTTCAAAATCATTTTTTTCAGATAGAAGTTCATGACTACCAAGTACTACAGCATCATAGCCGAGATAAACAATAGGCCATTCGTTTATTCTTTTATGAATACCTTTTTTTGTATTATACTGCCACTCTTTAGACCATCTAGTCATTTCTTTTGTATTAGCATCAAAAAAATCTCCAGTATCAATAAAGATTGGCTGTACAGCTCTATATCTTTCATTAAATAAACTAACTGCCATTTCATCTGAAAAATTTGAATGTAAACCAGATGTCGTAATTATATTTACTTCTTTTCCAAATACCTTTAATTCACTATGCTTATCTTTTATAAACCACTTATCATTCTTCTTATCCAACTTAAAATTAATCTTTGATACACTATCACCATGAGCTCCAGGCTGTGTCACTATCACTTCTTCACCAGATTTATTCTTAAATGTATGTTGCTCTATCTTTTCATGTGTATGACCAGCTACAATAGCATCTATTCCTTCTACTGTTGTTGCCAGCTCCTTTATTCTATTTCCTGGGTTTTTAGGATTTTTAGGCTCTTCACCTGAATGTACAATGGCAACGATTATATCTGGACTTTCTTTTTTCATGATTTTTACCCATTTTTTGGCATCTTCCACCAAATCATTTGCATATAATTTACCTTTATATTGTGCTTGTTCTTCAAGTGCTCTAGCTTTTTTATCTTGCTCAAAGCTTTTAAATCTTGAACGTTCTCCTACTTCTTTTATAGTAAGCCCTAGTATTCCTACCTTTACATTCCCTTTTTCTGTTTTGACATCTTTCATTATGTACGGTTTTACATAGTTTTTTCCAGATTGTTCATATATATTTGCAGACACTAATGGTATGTTATTATTTTTAAAATCAGAAACTAACCTATCAAGACATTGCTTATCATTGGAAACGAACTCATGATTTCCAAATGTAACTGCATCATATTTTAATTTTGCCATTTCTTTAGCTATAGGAACTTCTCCTTCACGTGGCTCAGCTATTTTTTTAAATTCCGGCATACCATCATTAAATCGTACTAGTTTTTGACCAGTAAACCATCCATTCATATCAATACTTTGTATGTCAAAAAAATCGCCTGCATCAACCATTAGCAAGTTTTCATCGTATTTTCTCTCTTCTTGCACATAAGAAACTAGGTTTTCTGGGACTATTGAATGTAAGTCGCTTGTACCAAGTACATTGATTTCTATATCTTTAGTACTTTCACAGCCCACTAATAATATTATTAGAAATATTATTGATGTAACTATAATAAATTTTATTTTCATAAAAGCCTCCCCCTTAATTTTTTTGATGATAATAAAATTTACTCTTATACCTTATCTTTACTATATAAGTTTGTACTGTTTATTATACTAAAAAAACTATATGTAAATTCCTTTTTAAATAAATCTACATATAGTTCTTGATATTTTTCAGTTACAAAACAAGGCTTACTCTAGTATGCTAAAATTATTCAACCTCAATTGTTTTACTAGATTTATCATTAATAACCCATGAACCCTTTTCTTTTTTCACTTTAAAAGTAATTTTAGAATAATATTTACCATGTTCACCTGGTTGTGTCACTATAACTTTACCTCCAGACTTATTCTTATAGTCATGTTCATCTATCTTTTCATGAGTATGACTAGCAACAATAGCATCAATCCCATCTACTGTAGTTGCTAGTTCTTTTACTCTATTTCCTGGATGCTTGGGATTTTTAGGCTCTTCTCCTGAATGTACAACTGCAACTATTATATCTGGATTTTCTTCTTTCATCACTTTTACCCACTTCTTTGCATCTTCTACTAAATCATTTGCATATAATTTACCTTTATATTGAAATTGCTCTTGTAAATTTACATTTTTAAGACCTTTACCTACCTCTTTTATCGTAAGACCCAATATTCCTACTTTTACATTTCCTTCATTTGTCTCCACATCTTGTATGACATATGGTTTAACATAGTTTTGTCCAGATTGTTTATATATGTTTGCTGATAATACAGAAATTGTTGTCTGTTCAAAATCCTCTACAACGGCATCTAAAAGACGCTCATCTGCCCAAAATTCATCATTTTCGGATACAAACTCATGATTGCCAAGTACTACTGCATCATACATGCCCTTATGCATAGCTATTGCCATTGGACATCTACTAATTACTGTATCAGTATTATTATCCCTTATAGCTTTCCACTCTTTATACCATTCAATCATTTCATCTGTCTGAGAATCTAAAAAGTCTCCTGCATCTACTGCAACAGGTTCAATTGGGTTACTTCGTTCATTAACAAGACTGACTAATAATTTGTCAGAAAAATGTGAATGTAAATCTGCAGTAGCAACTATATTTATTTCTTTATCAACTATTTTTAATTTGCTAGTTTTTTCCTTTATACCCCATTTACCATTCTTCTTATTTAATTTAAAACTAATCTCTGACACACTATCTGCATGCGAACCTGGTTGTGTAACAATTACTTCTTTCCCAGATTTATTTTTATATGTATGTTGCTTTATTTTCTTATGAGTATGACCTGCTACTATTGCATCTATTCCATCTACTGTGGTTGCTAGTTCCTTTATTCTATTTCCTGTATTATCAGAACTCTTAGATTCTTCCCCTGAATGTACAACTGCAACTACTATATCTGGATTTTCTTTCTTCATCACTTTTATCCATTTCTTTGCATCTTCTACTAAATCATTTGCATATAATTTACCTTTATACTCAGCTTGCTCTCCAAGTTCTCTTGATTTAGTTTCTTTTTCAATATCTTCAAATCCTGAACTTTTCCCCACTTCTTTTATAGTAAGACCTAGTATTCCTACTTTTACATCACCTTTATCTGTCTTAACATTTTTCATCACATATGGTTGTATGTAGTTTTTTCCAGATTGTTCATATATATTTGCTGATACTACTGGTATATTATTATTTTTAAAATCAGAAACTAATTTATCAAGACCTTGCTTATCATTTGAAATAAATTCATTATCACCAAGTACTACAGCATCATATCTCAATGGTATCATGTCTTTAACTATAGGTACTTCATCTTGACTATTCTTAACTATGTCTTCATATTCTGCTGTACCACTCTCTCTAATATTAACTAGTTTTTTCCCAGAGGTCCATTCCCACATTTCTTTACTTTGTTCACCAAAAAAATCTCCTGCATCTACCATAAGTATATTTTCATTCTTTGCTCTTTCTTCATTTACATATGAAACTAGAGAATCTGTCACAACTGAATGCAAATCACCTGTTCCTAATATTTTTACTTCTGTATCTGATACATTAACTTTTGTATCTTCTATTTTAGTTTCTTTATTTTTATTACTTTGACATGCCACAAGCAATCCCACTAAAAACACTATCAATACCATTATAATAAATTTTATTTTCATAAAAGCCCCCCTCATAAATTTTTAGATTATAATAAAATTTAATATCATGCTTTATTTTAAACTATAGCAGGTTATAGGATTATGAGCAACATTCATTGGACTAGTAGATTATTACCTGTAAATATATCTATAATTTAAAGATATACATTTCATTTCTTATGTCATGGTATTTAAACATACTTAATAATATATTTAAATATACTATTAGAAAACTTTAAATAGATACTTCAAATAACAAACTTTTATTTAACACAGATAGCTATGATGAGATTGTAGCGATATTAAAATATATGGAGAAAATCGAGTATAAAATATTATTTGAACAGTTAAGTAACCAGAATAGTTGTAAAATTGATAAAGGGACTTGTGTATTTTTGACTGTATTATGTATATTTTATCTTATATTCAAAATATAGAAATACAAAGTAATTTTATATCCTCAGATATGATTGTTGCATATGTAAGCATCCTCAATATGCATGCTTATAGGAACTTCATTGTACCACTTCAATTTCTTATGTTAAAAGGTACAATGAAATTCTATTTTATTTATACTATCCTTTATAAATTAGACCATTACTTCTTAGGATTTATAAGTTCATCAAGCAACATTGGAAGTAACTCGTCTATTTGTTCATCATTAAATTGGCAAGTCCCAACAGCTTTGTGACCTCCACCGCCATACTTAAGCATTAGACTACCAACATCAACATTTGAAGTTCTATTTAAAATACTATATCCTACAGCTACAGAACACCCTTTCCCACCTTTTCCATTTACAATCCAAGCAGAAATATTTTGTTCTGGATACATACTGTAAATCATGAAACGATTACCTGTATAAATTGGCTCTACTCCACGTAAATCAGAAATAATAACATCTCCTTCTGTACGTGTGTATTTAGCAACCATTTCTTTAAATTTATCTGTTTGTTCAAAATAAACTTCTATACGTTCCTTTACATCTGACAGATTTAAAATTTCTTCTGTATCTAAAGTTCTACATGCATCAATTAACTTTTCCATCAATTGATAGTTAGATATAGTAAAGTTTCTCCAACGCCCCAACCCTGTTCTTGGGTCCATAAGATAACCAATTAAAATCCATCCAGTTGGATTTTGTACCTCTTCTATAGTAAGATTTCCAGAATCAACTTTGTCTACTGCTTCTAACATTTCATTAAAATGAGAAAATTTTTCATTTCCACCATAATACTCATAAATAATTCTTGCACAAGAAGGAGCAATACGACTTTCGCCTTTATACCTTCCTTTAAGCTCATTTCTCTCAAATTCACTAGAATGATGGTCAAACCAAAGACCACACCCTTCTACAAATGGTACATTGGCAAGACAATCATTTTCTGTCACCTCAACCAACCCATCTTGTAAATCCTTAGGATGAGCAAATTTCCAATCATCAATAATACCTGCTTCTTTTAATAATGCACCACAAACTAATCCATCAAAATCAGAACGTGTAATCAATCTCATATGTTTCAACCCCTTTGCTTTAAATATATGCCTATAGATATTGTAATTTTTTCCTTAAATATATAATATCACTTTACATGTCAGCTTGATATACATTTCAATATATACTAACAAAACTTATTTTTGGGACTATAAATAGCTTTATTTATTATCTAAAGTACAACATTGTCTTTTACTAAGAATATAGTTATAACTTGCCTAACAGCCAAAATTAAATCAAAATAAAATACTTATATTACTATGAATATACTTATATTTTGTTGTAGTCTTAAATATAACCTATATCACGTTATATCAATTCATCATATAAATTTTATAAATTAACATAAAAATATCACTTATCACTTATCACTTATCACTTATCACTTATCACTTATCACTTATCACTTATCACTTATGTAAAGTTTAACATGCTAAAATAAAAATAGAAATTTGATATAGAAATCAAACTGCTATCTTTATTTTAAAACTACCCTCAATATTTTATTTAATCATACTAGCTTATATATTGTTTACACTGCACTTCAACAATTTTACTTTATTCTTCTTTAGGAGGTGCAATTATTAATCCTATAGAGTGCATTTTGCGTCCTTCTCCTGATGAGTTATTTCTTAAAGGTTCTAGTATATCACCGATCTTTCTAGCTGCTTCAGTTATTTCTTCTAGATTCGCATATATTGGACAGACAGAAAAAACAGAGCCATCCTTTAAAATATCTTTTTCTTCTCTTTTAGCATAATCATAAAACTCCTTCATAAATGCCATCATATATTGAGTAAACAGCTGTACATATGCTTCTGCTGAGTTTTCATTTATCATTTTTTTTGCATCATCATCAATATCTGACTTAACAGCATATACCTTTTCAACAGTTCCTCGTATTTTATTTTCTTCAACTACCTTTAGAATATTATCCTTTAACATTTTATCAAGATAACGATAAAGTGTAGCTTGTGATATATCCTTAAACTTCTCTGCTAATTGCTTTGCTGTAGTTTGCTTATTTGAATAAATCTCAAGTAACAACTTGCATTTAACTGGATTTATGAAGCAATCCATAAGTTTATCATTCATATTATACTACCTCCTCATTATTATTAATAAGATAATATTATTATATTGATAATATTTAATCAAGTTTATTAAAAATTTTATATAAACAAATAATATTCAAAAAATAAAAAAAGCCCTTGAATTATTTAAATAATTCAAGGACTTTTTTTATCATGATTTAATACTAAGCTAATTTTGCTTTAGCAACTTCTGCTAATTTAGCAAATCCATCTGGATCTTGTATAGCCATTTCAGATAACATTTTTCTGTTAACTTCAATACCAGATAATTTTAATCCATTCATTAATCTTGAATAAGATATTCCATTCATTCTAGCTGCTGCATTTATTCTTTGTATCCAAAGTTTTCTGAAGTCTCTTTTCTTTAACTTTCTTCCTATATAAGCATTTTTTAATGCCTTCATTACGAATGTATTTGCTGGTCTATATAATTTGCTTCTAGATCCTCTGAATCCTTTTGCAAGTTTTAATATTTTTTTATGCTTCTTACGAGCGTTCATAGCTTTTTTAACTCTTGCCATCGTTATGACCTCCTTTTATATCCCTCTTCTATAGTTATTGTTTATAATCCGTATCCTATCCTAGTATGGTAATAATTGTGCTATTCTCTTAGCATCTCCATCACTTACTAGAGTTGATTTTCTTAAGTTCATCTTAGTTTTTGCAGATTTTTTAGTTAATATATGTTTTTTATAAGCTTTAGCTCTCTTTAACTTTCCTGTTCCTGTTTTCTTTAATCTCTTTGCTGCACCTCTATGAGTTTTCATTTTAGGCATGACAAATTCCTCCTCTCAGTTAATCATCTATTTTTTTGGATCTATAATTACAACCATATTATTACCCTCAAATGCAGGGGCTTTTGTTGGTTCTCCAAACTCTTTTATTATCTCTAAAAACTTTAACATAACTTCTCTACCTATATCTTTATGTCCTAGTTCTCTACCTCTAAATCTAAGTTCAACTTTGACTTTATCCCCTTTTTTAAGGAATTTTATAGCATTATTAGCTTTCGTATTTAAATCATTTTGTTCAATACCTGGTCTAAGTCTTACTTCTTTTACAACTATAGTCTTTTGTTTTTTCTTAGCTTCTTTATCTTTTCTCGCTTGCTCATATCTAAACTTTCCATAATCCATTATCTTACACACTGGTGGATTTGCATTTGGCGAGATTTGAACTAAATCTAAGTTTTTACTAGTAGCCATTGCTTGAGCTTCTTTAGTAGGCATTACTCCAAGTTGTTCACCTGTAGGTGAAAGGACTCTTATTTCCTTGTCTTTTATTTGTTCATTGATTGCTAATTCTTTGCTAATTGTAGGACACCTCCAAAATTTTTATAAAATATAAAATAAAAAGCGGATGACATAATCATCCGCAATATAAGTTACCAAATTTAAACAAGCTTAAATTACTATTAAGCTTTAACTTATATTTACCTTACTAACCATCGGCGTAAGGTGAGAAGCGGACTTCTTCTTTGTTTTATTCTTACCCTATCTACTATATCATTTTATCAAATTTTTTGCAACTATTTTTTTAAGTTTAATAAATTTTTACTAAATTAACTGCTTTTTTATTTAAACCTACATATATTTATTATAAGGTACATAGTATTTGCATTTAATTATTTCTTCCTAATACTTATTATATGCTTGTACTATTTATTTTGCTCTTATTTTTCAAAATTTAATTAAAAAAATTCAAACTTCAACTTTAAAATCTTTTATTATCCTACTACTCTATATAGTAAATACCTAAAAACACTTCTTTAGCCAATTTTATACTGAATACTTTACTTTACATCCTTTAATATCTATATTATGGTTTTTTCATCATTTCAATTTTATCTTGATTTGTCGTATTTTTTTAGTATATAAAGTTAATTTGCACATATTCATAAATGACTTTTTTCAATTAAATTTATGAATTTATTTTTATTTAGATTGCATGTATATTTTTTCCATAAAAAATAAATAATAAAAAATAGTAAATATGGAAAATATAAAATTGATTAACAATAATTAATTACCTGAGGTGTGAATATGAAAATGCTAAACAACTTTTTTAAAAAAATTAACAATCCAGTTCCTGTCTTTGCACAGACAAAAATGGAAAGAGAAAATCAAACAGATGATTCGCTTTCTACAAAACCAAAAACTACATTTAGAGATGTAGCTGGATTAGATGAAGTAAAAGAAGAACTATTTGAAATAGTTGATTTTATGAAGTCTCCACAAAAGTATCAAAAAATGGGTGCAAAAATACCTAAAGGGGTATTATTTTATGGTCCTCCAGGAACAGGAAAAACATTACTTGCATCTGCTGTAGCTGGTGAAACAAACTCATCATTTTTCAATGTTACAGGTTCTGAGTTCGTTGAAAAATACGTAGGTGTAGGAGCAAAAAGGGTAAGAACTCTATTTGAAAAAGCTAGAAAAGAAGCTCCAAGTATAATATTTATAGACGAAATAGATGCTGTAGGAGCAAAAAGACATCTTGAAAGTAACAATGAGAAAGACCAAACGTTAAACCAACTTTTAGTTGAAATGGATGGATTTAATAAAGACTCCAATGTATTAATAATAGGTGCTACCAATAGACTTGACTTATTAGATGAAGCTTTACTTAGACCAGGAAGATTTGACAGACACATTCATATAGGTGCACCAAATTATCACACTAGATTTGAAATTCTAAAGGTACATACAGATGACAAGCCTATAGACAAATCTGTAAATCTAGAACTTTTAGCTAAAAAAACTCACGGTTTCAACGGAGCCCATCTTTCAAATATAGCAAATGAAGCAGCTATATTTGCAGTTAGAGATGACAGTGAATATATTACAGCAGAACACTTCGACAAAGCACTTGAAAGAGTTATTGCAGGATTAGAATCTAAAAACTCTTCATTAGTTGAAAAAGAGAAAAAGATAGTAGCTTATCATGAGGCTGGACATGCTCTTGTAAGTGATATCGTTGGAATTTGTCCTATACAAAAAATATCTATAGTACCTAGAGGACAAGCATTAGGTTATGTTCTTCAATTACCTGATGAAGATAGATATATTTATACTAGAGATGAACTGATTGGAAAAATAAAAATATTACTTGCTGGAAAAGCATCAGAAGAATTAATATTTAATCATAAATCTACGGGAGCAAAGGATGACTTAAAGAAAGTTACTGAGATAGCTAACCAAATGGTTTGTGAGTATGGTATGAGTAACTTAGGATTTATGACTATTGATGGAAATGATAAGACTTTCTTATGTGATAAAATTCAAAAAGAAGCTAATCGTATAGTTGAAAGTTGTTATAAGGAAACTTTAGAGATGTTAAAGGATAATCTTGAAGATTTACATTCTGTTTCTAAATTCCTATTTGAAAAAGAAACTATGACTCATGAAGAATTAAAAGATTTAATAGGAAAAGAAGCTGTAAATTAATTTGATAGTATTTTAAATAATTCTTACATTAAAATTAATAATTAATCTTAAAAAGAATTTCAATATTTAAAATGTACCAAAATACTTTAAGATGATATGTCTTGAGGCTGTAGATAGATTTGTGTAAAAACAAATTTACCTACAGCCTCTTCATTAATTTTATAGCCTCTGACTACTCTATTCTTTCTTCAAAATCCTATATTTGTGATTTGTCTTTATCAGTTACATCTATAGCAATTAGATTTTTGTATATTAAAACTACACAACTTTATCCTTATGTAAATATGATAATCTCTTAATGTAAACATGACAATCTCTTATCTGATTTTAAGAATCATTTATAGATTGTCTCTTTTTATTTATATGCTTAATAATAAATGCTATCTTCCTGTAAACATAAGATTAACATTACTATGATATTGTTTTGTATATAAATACCAATAGACTAATATATAAGACACTAATAAAAAGTAAATTTTAAATGTTAAACACATAAATAATACATATAAAAAGGGGGAAATATCATGAATAAAAAATTAAATGCAAGAATTATATCTACAGGAATGGTTATGACTACACTAGTTACAGGAGTTGCTCAGGCACAAGAAACTGCTCAAGGTAATACTAATATAGAAAAGTCAGAAAAAACAACACAATCTAAAAGTAGAGAAGAAATTAAAACTAGTAGTACTACATATAGTCAACTAGCTGATTTTCTTTTACAATCAGCTAAATCATATAATTCTAATATAGATAAAAAGAAAATCCTGTCTGGATACGAAAAGAAAGAAAATCAAAAAGTTAATAGACTAGATGGTCTTATCATGATAAGTAGAGCTTTTGGAACTTTATCAGCTCCAAAAGGTCAAAATGAAAGAGTGGCAGATAAAAATGTAAGTTTTACAGATATCCCTGTTTCTGCTAAGTCTCATATAGATAACTTAATAAAGGGTGGAGTTATGGTTAACACTAAAGACAAAAAACTTCATGGTAGTGATGTTATGACTGTAGGAGAAGTTGATACTATGGTTAGACGTATCTGGGCATTTAAAGGTAGCAATCCAAAAGATGATTTTTATAATTTTGTAAATAAAAAGTCTTTGGAAGAATCAAAGCTTCCAAGTGACGAAGCAGTATCTGGTGGTTATGTTGATATTGAAAATGAGAACACAAAAAAAATTAATGCTATTATTAAAAAGATAGTAGAAGGGAATCATAAAAAAGGTAGTGAAGAGCAAAAGATTAAAGATTTCTATCTTAATATACTAGACATGAAAAGCAGAAATGAACTTGGAAATAAACCAATAAAAAAATATCTTGATGCTATAGATAAAGCAAAGAATGTAAAAGAACTTAGCGATATTCAAAAAAAATCACTTGAAGAAATAGGAACTGGTGGTTTGATTACTCTTTCTTTAATGCAAGACAATGTAGGTGAAGCAAAATATGCTTTATATATAGGAACAATAGCTGATACACATTTATTTAGCTCCTATTCAAATGATGAAGTAATAGAAAATAGTAAAACATTTTTTAAAAAACTGTTAATTTTAAGTGGAGAAAGTGAAGCACAAGCTAGTAAGCATGTTGATGAGTATATAAACTTTGTAAAAAAAGTATCTGGAGGTGAAGAAAATATTGATAAGAGGATGACTTTAAAAGAGATGGAAGAAAAAATGCCAAACTTAGAGTTGTCTAAAATGCTTACTGTTTCTGGATATAGTAATCTTCCTAAAGAAATCAAGCTAATGAATCCAAAAGATTTAGAACTATTTAATAAGGCATACACTAATAACAATTTAGAAGTTTTAAAAACACTTTTTAAAATAAAACTTTCTGAAGAAAATGCGCAATTTTTAGACCAAAAATATCTAAATGTTTGGGCTGAAAATTTTAATCCTGGTGCAGATGCTTCACAAAGTAAAATAACTGAAAAAGATGCATCAGTATTAACATCAGAAAGGTTCAATTCATATCTTGGAAAATTATTTGTAGAGAAATATTTTCCTGAAAAATCAAAGAAAGATATTGAAGATATGATTAAATCTTTTGTAGAATTATATAAAGAAAGAATTAAAAAACTTGACTGGATGAGTGAATCTACCAAAAAAGAAGCTATAAAAAAACTTGATAAAATGACATTTGTAGTTGGCTATCCTGATAAATGGGAATCTGATACAGAAAATGTAGACATTAAAGGTAAAGAAAATGGTGGAAATTATTTTGATAATATAACTGCTTTTAAACTTGCACGTCTAAAAAAGGATGCTGAAGATACAGGTAAGGTAGTACCAAAAGATAGATTTAATTTAGCAACATTTACTGTAAATGCAGTGTATGGAATGTATGATAATGCAATGACTTTCCCAGCAGGTATTTTACAAGCACCTTTATATGACCCAAATGCATCAAGAGAAGAAAATCTAGGTGCAATAGGTGCAATAATAGGTCATGAAATTTCTCATGCATTTGACAACAGTGGAGCCAAATATGATTCAAGTGGGAAAGAACATGATTGGTGGACTAAGGATGATTACAGAGAATTTCAAGAACGTTGTAATGATGTAGTTAATTTCTATGATGGATGGGAAATAGCTCCAGGTGTAAAAGCAAATGGTAAGATAAGTTTAGGTGAAAATATTGCAGATATAGGTGGTGTAGGAGCAGCCTTGGGAATTTTATCAAAGATGGAAAATCCAAATTATGATAAGTTCTTCAAGAGTTATGCAAAGTCATATACTAGATTATACACAAAAGAATATGCAAAGAACTCTACAGGAGATGAGCATAGTCCAAATACTTTAAGAGTAAATCGTGTCTTATCAAATTTCGAAGAATTCTATAAAACGTATAATATAACAAAGAATGATGGTATGTATGTAGCTCCTGAGGATAGAGTAAATTTATGGGATAATCTAGACACTAATGTAAAATCTAAAAAAATGACTGGAGATGACAGATTCGAAACAGCAGTAAAAGTATCTAAAGAAGGCTGGAAAACTTCAAATACTGTAATACTTGTAAACGGTACTGATAAGCACTTAGTAGATGGATTATCGTCTACTCCACTTGCAAATACAAAAAATGCACCAATGTTACTTTCTAATGGAAATAATGTAGATAAATCAACAATGGATGAAATTAAAAGATTAAAAGCATCTAATGTAATAGTTGTAGGTGGTGAAGCTTCAATATCCAATTCAGTTGTTAACCAACTAAAAGGTGTTAATAAATCTATGAATGTAAAAAGAATAGGTGGGAAATCAAGATATGAAACGTCTTTAAATATAGCTAAAGAAATGTCTGGTAATAACAATATTGATACAATATATGTAAGTGCTGGAGATGGAGAAGCTGATGCACTCTCTATTTCATCAGTAGCAGGAAAAAATAACTCTCCTATAATACTTACACAAAAAGATGGTTTAGATAAAGATACATATGATTATATTAAATCTAAAAAAATAAAAACTTCTTACTTTATAGGTGGGGAAACTAAAATCTCTCAAAAAGCTATAGAACAAATTAATAATGTAACTTCAAATGATGTATCAAAAAATAGAATTGCTGGAAATGACAGACAAGAAACTAATGCCCATGTTATTGAACGTTTCTATAAAGATAATAGCATAAATGGGGTGATATTAGCTAAGGAAAATAATCTGATTGATGCTTTATCAGTAGGTCCATTTGCCTCAAAGGAAAATATGCCAGTTGTAATAGCCACAAGTAGTTTAAATAAAGAGCAAGAAAATATATTAGATAAAAAAAACTCAGAAAAAGTATATCAAGTAGGTGGTGGCATAAAATTATCTGTACTTAATAAATTGAGACTTTTATTAAACAAATAATATAAACAAAAAAATATACTATAAATATAGGTTTACTAAATTAATCACAAGTATTCAAGAAAGTATTCTTCATTTTGAATTTGAAGAATACTTTTCTTGTTTATACAGTATTATTAGTATATCTTTAATATAATTTTATCCTAAATGGTAGAATCTCTTTTAATTAATTCAGGCTTAAGCATTTCAACTACTGGCTCACAACCATCTTCTTCTAATAAGATTTTAAGTATATTAATCGTTTTTCCAATTAATAAGTCTAATGGTTGTCTAATCGTTGTTAAACTATAACTTTTCCATGAAGCCATCTGAATATCATCATATCCCATTACTGATAAATCCTCTGGTATCTTCAATTTATACTCAAATCTTGCAGCATCCATTACACCCATAGCTATCAAATCACTTGTACAAAAAATTGCTGTTGGAGGACTTGATAATGCTAACATTCTCTTTCCAGCTTCATATCCAGAATCATAATCATAATTTGCAGATTCTTCTTTAAGATTGTGAATTCCATTTTGTCTTAATTTAGAATAAAATCCAATTTTCTTTTCCATTTCCTCACTTGTTTCTCTTGTAAATTGAATGTATCCTATATTTTTATGTCCCCTATCAATTAGGTATTCAGCAGCCATTCCTCCACCTTCAATTGGGTCTACATAAACTGTACTTATTTTTATACCTGGTATAAAACGATTAAAAAGAATCACAGGAATATTATTTTCTTCACATGTCTCAGCCATTACCTTATTCATAGCTGAAGCTGTAATAATCACAGCTTCCACTTGAAACTGAATTACTCTTGAAATTATATTATCTATTCTTTCTTGTCTAGGAACCTTAAAAACAAGACACTGTTTACCTATTTCTTGAATCTTTTCCACGAATAAGTTAATAATTCTGTTGTAAAACGGACCTAGATTATCACCAACTATCAATCCTATAACATTTGTTTTGCCACTAATCATTCCTCTTGCAACTAAATTGGGAACATATCCAATTTCATCTGCTACACGGAAAATTTTTTCTCTCACTTCAGGTTTTACACCTTTTCCATTTGCACTACCAAATGCCCTTGAAACTGATGACTGCGATACTCCTGCTAATTTTGCAACATCTTTTGAAGTAGCCGATTTATTATAATGAACTTTCTTTTGATTCATTTAGTATTTCTCCTTAAACATCTTGTATTTCTTTTTAAACATCTTGCATTTCTCATTAAAATTGTATTAAAAATAAGATTATATATTGGACAACGAAAAAAACTAACACAATTAACTCTTGTTTACCTAAAGAAAATGGCAATACAGACACTCCATCTACTTTATCTATTCCTTGTGAAATAAGTTCTTTTCTCATACCAAATACAGTATATTTTTTAATATCTTCTATATTATGATTATTCTTTAAAATGATACTAAAAATATATCCAAATATTAATGTTATTGTAGCACCTATTGCTGGATTCCACAACCAACTCACATTATATTTATTAGAAATAAAAAATCCTAAAACTAATCCTATGATAAAACCAATAGATACCCCTTTATCATGAGCTTTGTATGTAAACATAGCCAATATAAATGCACCAGTAGCTGGACCAGCAAAATATGAAATATAGTTACCAACAAGGTCAAGAATTGATTTGATGCTTCCTCCAAATCCCATAATAATAAAACATGTCATAACAATACCTATAATCATTGTTATAATCATCGTGACTTTTAATGACGATTCCTCATTATCTTTTTTAAAATAAAACTCATAAATATCCTTTGTAAAAACAGTTGTCATACTATTTAATATAGAGTCAATACTAGACATCGCCGCTGCAAATACACCAGCAATAATAATTCCAATTGCCCCTACTGGAAGTTCATTCAAAATAAAAGTAATCATTATTTCATTTGAAGTTTCAAATGTCCTTCCCTTATAATAAACAAATAAAATCACTCCTACTAATAACATAAAATAGTAAGCTAAATTCATAACAAATGCACTAACTACAAAAGAATTTTTGGCTCCTTTTAAAGATTTAGATGTCAAAACTCTTTGAACTTGAGATTGGTCAAAGCAGAAATATCTTATCCACATTACAGTTCCGCCAATCAGAGTAGCCCAAAAAGTATTTGTAATTGAAACATCCATATTAAAATCAAATGTATTTAATTTACCACTCTGTTGTGCAATTTGCAATGTATCAAAAAAGCCAAGATTCATTCCTTTTAGTGCTGTCATACTTACTATAAATACAGCACCTATTACTACTAACATTTGAATACTATCAGTCCATATAACTGCTTTAATTCCCCCTAGTAGTGTATATATAATTGCTACACATACAACTATTGGAACCAAAATATAAAGTGACCAACCAGTGATTATTTGAATAATAAGTACTGGTATATACACCATAGAACTCGCTTGAATCAATGAATTGATAAAAAATTGAATAATAGTTAAGCCCCTTGAATAATTGCCTAAACGAAGTCCCATATATTCATATACAGATGTTATTTTTAATCTATAAATAACTGGGGTGGTAATGCTCAGTGCAAAAAATATTGCTAAAGGGACTGTAATGTTAACCATTACTGGATACATTCCATCCATATATGCCCATCCAGGCCCCCCTATAAATCCATTAGCACTAATCATAGTAGCAGCAACTGACAAAGCTATTGGAATCCATGGCATTGACCTACCTGCTAAGAAATAATCTTCTTGATTTTTATTATCTTTTCCTGAATAATAACCAATAACCAACATTAACAGCAAATATCCTACTATAATACACACATCGATTACTGAAATCATAAGCCACCCCTTTCTAACCAACAAAATAGTTCTTAGAATTCTACTCTTTCTTGTTTAATGTTTCTGGTAAGAACAGCCATACAATAGCACCTGCTACAAATACTGCTGTTGATATATAAAAAATAGTTGTCATACCTAAAGCACCAGAAGCTGTACCAGCTATTGCAGGAATTGCAAATGTAGATATAATTCTTCCTCCATTAAATGACATTCCAGAGGACAATGAACGATATTTACTTGGGAATAACTCTGTATAGTATGCTCCCCATGCTCCAGAATACCCAACAGCAATTCCTAATAATACTGATATCATATAAAATGCTGTTGTATTATTTCCTCCTAGTTTTGTATATATAAATACAAATACTGCTGCTAATGCCATCCCTATAAAAGGTACTTTTCTTCCAAATTTATCTGCTATTGAACCCCAAAATAAATATCCTACTAACTGCCCAATTCCTTGTAAACTATATATAGAACCTGCTACTGCTGCTGTCATTCCTATCCCTGTTACCAAATATGTAGTTGCATTGTTTGAAAATGCTGAGTATGCTGTGAAGTTAGCACCTGATAAAATAATTGTTCCTAGTCCAATCCACAAATATTTCCCCTTATACATACTTACATAGCTAATTTTTTCACCTGTTTCTTTTCCTTTTTTAACTAATTCTCTTGTATACTCTGAATCATCTGGTACAAAGAAAAATGCCAAAATAGCTCCAACTATAGGTGGTATAATCGCAGTATACATTAATATTTGCCAATTTGCATCACCTAAAAATCCATACACTTTCCCACCAAAAATCATAGCTAGTGAAAATAATGCAGTTAATACAGCAGCTAACTTACCACGATATTTGCTTGGAAACATATCTGCAACTAGAGGCATAGCTGTTCCAAATACACCACCCAATACTACCCCTGTGCATAAACGTGCAATTTTCCACAATATAATATTTGTAGGAGATAACATTGGAATAAAAGTCGTCAACCCAATTAATAAAGCTACACTAATTAAAGTTTTCTTTTTACCAAGCTTTGTAGAAATTACTCCAAAAATGAATGTACCTGGAATTGTACCAAAGGACATGACAGCAAATATTTCTTCTGTCTGTTTTAATGAAAACCCAAATCCACCTTCTGCCAAAGTATAAATCATTGTTGGTTTAATAAAGGTACCTACCATAAAGTTATAGCAATAGAAAAAGTATATTAAAGCAATCGAAAAAAATGCAATTCCCCTTTTTAGATTTGAATAATCTTTTCCTAGTATAATATTATTTTCTATCACATCTGTTGTTTTCATATTATTCATAATTACCCCTCCCTTACTATTAAGCATACTATTGCTAAAACTTTAAATTTTTACTTTTCATACATATTTCTTGCTTAAATTATATAACAAGAATACTTATTATATAATTTCTAAAAATATTTATACTCTAAACTATCTTACTCTTCTACACCCATGTACATCTGCTTCAAAACATCCATACCATCAAAAGTCATCCATTCTTCCTTTACCTTACCTTGTAGTACATGATAATGATTAATTCCCATTGCCTCTACATGCTTACCAGAAGGTTGTCCAAAAAATCCAATGCCTTCATTTATTCCACGTAGTCTCCATCTCACAGATACATCATATCCTTCATTTTTTTCCTTTTGATTACAAGTTACTCTTTCTACTTCATAACTGCCATTTGGAATTGAAGCAAGTAAACTTACAATCATTCCTTGAATCTCATCATACCCATTTAAATCTTTATCACATATGAAATGTACTACTGCATTATCGTGATAGTACTTTTTAACTTCATTTATATATTTATAATTGTAAATACGACTTGTCATCTCAAGCATCATTTCACCAACAGAATCATCTTTAGCTTGATACTTTGCTGGCATAAATTGACCATCCATAGACTCACAAATACCATAAGTTGATTGTAAACTCAATACTTTAGATGCACTTGCCTTTGCCATATTTTTTGCCACTTCTTGAGGATTTAACCCTAACTGAGTAACAATCCATAGATTATCTCTAACTAGCCATTCTTCATGGATTCTATTATTCGTAGTAGCACAATCAATTACAGTTCTAAAATTTATCTTTTTTCCAGTTGCTGGAGCAAAATTACTGTCACCTAAATTAGTTGCCGTAGACAAAACACGATGAGAAGACAAAAAACCATCAGCACCAAAATTAGACCATATTACATTTTGACCAATCAGCCTTCTATCTGGAAACGCATGTAAAGTTTGAAGAGTATTCGAAATAACATCTTTTATACCAACTAAATTAGAAGAACCACAGTGCATTGTTACATTATTGTGATATGTATCATAAATAACTCCAATACCTTTTTCTTCCCAAATATTATGTGTAATTTTCATAATATAGTCTACAAAATCTCTATATTTGGAATCAAATCCAGGTAACTTCTGCTCCCTTTTTGTTTGATTTGAAAAATCATTATAATCCATTACTCCAACAGGTGTTACTTCTAGTGAATCTCCATAGTAAATTTTTGTAGACTCCATATTTGTTTCTCCCTTCAATGTAATTTCTTCAGCTTTTTTAATAGTATTATTCTCATTGATTTTATCTATATTAGCTTTATTTACTTCAACATTATTAGCTTTATTTACTTCAACATTACTTAATTTAATCTCATTTATATCAACTTCTTTTGCTTTTGCTTTTTCTTTATCTTTTTCTCTTACATCATTTTTATCAATATACTTCAATTTACATTATCTCCTTTCTTGAATACGTATTCAAAATTAATTATTAAAAATTAAACATTAAAAATACTTTTAGTTCTTTCAAGAATATCAAGACCTTGTTGTTTTAACCAGTATGGAATATCAATCAACACCCAATTTTCTTTAAGTTTATCTCCTTTACGATAGTAAACATCAACGACTTGCATATCTGCCTTAACCTCTCCACCTGGCAATCCTAAAAATCCTCCACATGGGATATTGCTTAAGTTAGGCCATCCAAAGAAACAAGCAAAATTACCTTCTGCGAATCTACATACATGTCCATTAAAAGTCTTTCCTTTTAAATTATTTCTAAATGGCAATTGATGTTGTTCTTGATATCTAGGTATAGTATAAGAAGCTCCAATCCCCCCTGGTCCATACCAAATCATATCTTTAGCCCATGATTTTTCAAGTATCTCTGGTGGGCATCCCATAGAACCACTGTCATTTAGTTCAGACAAATCATCTACCATTTTATTGACTAATGCTAAAGTCTTAACCCCCTCTACTTCATCTGCATCTTCAAAAAGTAATCCATTATGGTCAATTGGTCCTGGATATACAAAATATGAACCTGTTTGTGGTGGCAATGGATTGACACCTGCCTGAATCATAAATCCAATTATATCTACAAATAATCCAGTTTTGGAAATTCTACCATCCTTCACACAGTTAAATTCCGCATATCTTAAGCTAATCATCTTGCGAGTATGCTTAATCCCAAGCCAATCATTATCAAAAAGTCCCATAAAATGACCCATACTCATTACCCACTCACTGTTATCAATTTCATTAGTACCTGCAATGAAGATATCTTGTCGTCTTTGCATATTACTCAATGAATGCTTTAAAGGCTTCCAAAATATATCTGCTACATTTTCAACTCCTTTTTGTTCACGAAATGGATATACGCCTCTCCAGTCATAATCTGACTTCATGTGCTGTTTTAAAATTTTTTTAATTTCATCTCCATTGGCATTTTCTAATGCTTCAAAGTAATTTCTTACAACTCTTTTTGATTCTTGATATTTTCCCATGATTATATCCTCCCAAATTTATAAAGTATAATCTAACTTTATTGACTTGTCATTGCATACGTTTTCTTTTTTATAGCCTTTTTATCTATTTTAAGGCTATTTTATGAATACATATGCATTTTTCTAAATATTAACATATATCTAAAAAATTGTAAAGAAAATGTTATCATAAAAATGTAAATTGTAACTTATATCTACTCAAATTTATATGTTTTTAATCATTCCTAATAAAACTAATCTTTATCTCCCATATTTATTGAAATACTTGCACCAATAAACAACTATAAAAAAATAAAGGTGACAGTCTTTTTAAAGCTATCACCTTTTTGATTTAGTCAATAATATGTTTTTATTTGTATTCTGATATTTATTTTTTAACCTTTAATTTAATTGTTTATTTATTGAATTTCTAACCCTATTTTTTATCAGTATCTTTTTTTTCACCTTTAATTTCTTCTTTAGTATTATTTTTATTAACCTCTTCTACTTGTTCATCAGTTGCTGTTTTAGATTCATAAATTTTTTCATATTCTTTTATATTATTTTTCTCAGTATCTGATTTATTTTCAGACACTATTTTTTCATCTACATTTTGGTTTTCAAATCTTCCACATTTCTGATATTCATTGTTTTCTTGATAATTTTTAGCATCAAATTCTTCATTTTCTTTAAATTCTCTGTAAGTTCTTTCATGACCACTTGGTGCAAATCCTTCATGACCTCTATATTCTCTATTGCCATGACCTCCTTCGTATCCTCTTGGCGCAAATTCTTCATGACCTCTATATTCTCTATTGCCATGACCTCCTCCGTATCCTCTTGGTCCAAATCCTTCATTGCCTCTGCATCCTGCATGTTCATGAAATTGCTTGTATCCTCTTGCTCCAAAGCCTTCATGACACATCATTTCAAATATTTTGCACCCTTCACATACATGATTCCATGGATGTCTATGAGGACCTCCATATCCTCTAAATCCTTCTCTTTTATCTTTGTAATAATTCATATTAACTCCTCCCAATTAACTCGATTTTTTCTGTTAATTTATTTTTTAAGTTTTATTAAGGTACCTTATCTATTTCTAATTATAAAGGTACCTTATAATTTTGTCAACACTATTTTTAAGGTACCTTTGTATTTTCTTCAATTTCTTTTATTTTCTATTTTCAAAATGAAAAAAATTAGGGATACTCCTACTAATAAAATAATTATTTAAAAAAAGTGAACCATTTATAGTAAAATTTTATCTAATAAGTGTAAGGCAAAAAAGTAGCGCTACGATTTGCATAGAAAGGTAGGAGTACAATTGGATAAAACTACATTTATTAATAATATTCTTGAGTCAGAACAGACTTTGTATCGCATATCTAAGTCTATTTTAGGAAATGACCAAGATTGTGAGGATGCTGTCAACAATGCTATTTTAAAGGCATATGAAAAATTAGACTCACTAAAAGAACAACAATATTTTAAGACTTGGTTGATTAGAATAGTCATAAATGAATGTAATTCATTAAGACGTAAACAGTTTAACCTTCTACCCTTTGAAGAAATTCTCAAGAACAAAAAAGTAGAAGAAGATGATGATTACAGTGATTTATATATTGCTATTCAAGGTTTATCTAAAAAAATTAAGATTCCAATAGTTCTTTATTATATCGAGGGATATTCAATAGATGAGATTAAAGAAATATTAGATATACCTCAAGGAACTGTAAAAAGCAGATTATCAAGAGGTAGAAAATTATTAAAAACTAAATTAGAAAATGTGGAGGTAATGTATGAACAAAAACAAATTAAATAATTCATTTCCGAAAGCTCCAGAAAGCTTTCATAATAGATTAAATAAAACATTAAATAGTCTACCAGAAAGAGGGGAAAATTATAAAATGATTAATAATAAAAAACATAAATTACCATTTAATTTATCATTCAAAAAAGGATTAATTGCAACTTTTGCTGTTACTCTACTTTTGGGTACAACAGTTCTTGCTGCAGGAGAGATATCTAGTATAATTGGAAAATCAAGTACTAGGGCTACCTATACATCTATCCCAACTACAGAACAAGTAAAAAAAGACTTTAAATTTGCCCCTAATATAGTTTCTGAATTTAGTAATGGATATAAATTTAAAGGAGCTTATACTATAAATGAAAAAGGACTTGATAAGGAAGATAACATTTTAGGCGAATTAAAAGCACTTGATTTTACCTATGAAAATGGTAATGATGAAATATCTCTTAAAACATCAAGTAATGTACTTGGAAAAGATTCTGAGAATATAAAAGTTGTAGATACATACAAAGATGTAAATATTTCTTATGAGGAATTCAAGCAAAAGTATGTACCAGAAGGTTATAAAATGACAGAACAGGATAAACTTGATGAAAAATCAGGTAAATATGTATTTAGTGAGTGGTCAGGTGATGTGGAAGTTAATGAATATAAATATTTGAGCTGGAAACAAAATGGAGTTTATTACTCATTTATAGTTCAGGACTCAAATTTATCTATGAATAATTTAGTAGAGATGGCTCATGAAGTAATAGATACAAAATAAAGATAAGTAACATAAAGCATATCTAACAATTGAATTATTTATGAGTCTATTATTTGTGACTTTAATTTATTTATTAGTAAACATAACCATCTCTTTTATATTAATATTTTTTTTAGAATTTATATCAGATTTTAACTATTTAACTGCTATACAAATTCTAACTAAATAATACTACTAAAAAAGCCCTTAAAAAACATCTATTTTGAATTTTAAGGGCTTTAACTTTATCATAAAATACTCATATAAATATTCATTACAAGTACATAATAAATATATAATAATCCTAAAAAATTAGAAAAGAGTTAAAATTTCATTATTTTAATATTACTTCAATATTATTTTAATATTGTTTTAATATCGTTTTAGTATTACTTTAATCTTACTTTAATATTGTTTTAATAAAGAACTTATCTCATCTAAATAATATATGTTTAGTACATGAAGAGCTCTTGTACAACAAGTATAAAGGAGCAACCTTTCATCTTCATTATTATAATTTTTATTACTTGCATTATATATAATAACCACATCAAATTCAAGCCCTTTAGATAGATATGAAGGCATTATTAACACGCCATTTATATACTCATCATCATCTTTTGTTATACACTGTACATCAACATCATTCTCTTTTAAAAACTCGTATACTTCTCTAGCTTCACGAACTGTTTTTGTTATGATACCAACAGAGTTATAATTTTTCTTTTTATAACCTTTTATATCTTCAATAAGTTTTTTATTCAGTTGATTTTTATCTTTAAAACCGATTATCTTAGGCTCATCACCATGTCTTTCAACATATTCATCATTTATAGATTCAGTAAGAAGTTTTCTTGAAAATCTAGTAATTTCCATTGTTGAACGATAGGTTTTACTTAGATTTATTATACAAGTATCATTCTTTAATATATCATGAATATTATTGTAATCTCCAACATTCATAAATGGATTGATTGATTGGTTGATATCTCCTAATATAGTCATATTTGCAGAATTAAAGAGTTTATAAAATATTTCATATTGTAATGGACTGTAATCCTGTGCTTCATCTATGATTACATATTTAATTTGTGATGTATTTGGGATACCTCCAAGAACCCCTTTTAAATATAAAAGAGCAATTTGGTCCTCATAATAAAGGCTCTTTACACTCAAATTATCCATTGTATAAGTTCTTATATTATCTATAAGATTTTTATCATACTCAATATTCGTTTTATCTAAAAACAGCTCCAAATTCTCAAATAGATTTTTATAAGTGTCTATCAAGTCTAGCTCTGTCATTTTTAAAACTTTAGAATAGATTTCTTTCAAATTTTCTTTTACAATAAGAGTACTTTTTTCTATCATTTCTTCTTTTTCTATATAATCTCCAGATTCTTCAAGTTCTTTAAATATTTCATCAACCCAAATTTTTTCATATGGTTCAATTAGAAACATTATTCTTGATTTTATCTTTTCTAATCTTCTCTTGATTGGTAGATTTGAATAATCATTGGAAAACAAATCTTGCAAATCCTTAGATGAAATTATCAACTTGCCTCTCACAATAATATCTTCAAAGCATCTATCCTCTGTCTCTAGATGAGTTATATATTTTTTTAATATATCCACAAACTCTGAAGATGTTTTAAATTCTATATTTTCTATCCTATCTCTATATGTTATTTTTTGATTATTATCAAATATATACTCCATCATTTCTGATGGACTTTCTTTTTTAAAATCATTTCCTAATTCTTGATGCATATAGTCTTTAAATGTGGTCTGGCAAATATTATCTTCACCAAGTTGTGGTAATACATTTGATATATAATCGTTAAATATGTTATTTGGAGAAAATATTATTATATTTTTAGATGTTATTTTATCCTTATGTCTATATAGTAAATATGCAATTCTATGAAGTGCTATAGATGTTTTTCCACTTCCAGCGGCCCCTTGTACAATTAAGTTTTTATAATCTTCATTACGAATCACTTGATTTTGCTCTCTTTGAATAGTTGTAACTATAGTTTTCATTTTCTCATCAGAGTTTTTGCCTAAAAGCTCTTGTAAGACATCATCATCAATATTTAGATTGCTGTCAAACATATACTCAATTTTTCTATCTTTTATTTTATATTGTCTTTTCTTAGTTATTTCTCCAGAGATTAATCCTTCTGGGCAATCATAACTTGCTTGTCCAATCTCATAGTCGTAAAACATACTTGAAATAGGAGCTCGCCAATCATATACAAGAAAATCATAATCATCATCAATGAGATTTGATAGCCCAATATAACACTTTTGAGTATCAACTTCATTATCTTCAGTAAAGTCAATTCGTCCGAAATAAGGAGATTCAATCATTTTTTCGTATTTATCTTTGAGCTTTTCAGTAAATTCATGGCTCCTTTTTTGATGCTTCATAACATCCATAAATGACATAAACTCAGAAAGTTGTTCTAATCCATTTTCAATAGAAATAGCCCCCAAATCACTCCATAATTCCCTTTGAGTTTCTATAGCATCTTTTTTTAGTTTATCCTTTTCTCTACGTTTTTCCTCAAGCTGTCTGTTAGCTTCTTTAAGAACTTTTTGGAGCCATTCATTTTCAAGATTCAATTCAAAATCATTTAGATTCATATTATAATCCTCCTCAATTGAAATTAACGTTTAATCCGCTATATCAATTATATAGAAATGAGGATATATTCATAGTCTTAAAAAAACTTTTTATTTATGATATAATTATAGTGGGAATATAGATAGTTTCTAATCTTCATTAACATCCTTTTCGCTATACTTTTCATCCTTAGATACATTCTGCTCATCAAATTCCTTATTCTTGAAAAACTCTGGATGTTCTTTTACTATCTGTTCAAAAAATCCTGGATGCTGTTTCGTCATTTGTTCAAAGAATTCTTCTCTATTAAAAAAAGCTTGAAATGCTTCCATACGTGGATTGTAAAACTCTTTTTCTTCTTGAGAACTTGGATGTGGTTCCTCATGTGGATTTGGATGTGAACCCATATGCCCCATTCCAAAACCTTCTCTTCCATTAAAACTTAAGCGTTGACCAGGATATGGTCTTGAGTGTGCTCCCATATGCGCCCCATCAAAATTAATATTATCATCATTTTTTATAGTTCTCTCCAACTCATTAGTAATCTTAGTAAGAATATCACTTAGAATACTTTTTTCTTCTTTTTCTAAAATATCGAATATTTTATTAGTTGGGTCTTCTTCCTGCTCAATTTTATTAATTTCATCCATACCCTTTGATGTCAGTCTTACTACCATTACTCTACGGTCTTTTTCTGAAGGTGTACGAGTAATAAATCCTTGATTTTCTAGTTTTGAAAGCAACTCTCCTAAAGATTGAGGTCTCATATCAAGCAAATAAGATAGTTCTTTTTGAGTAATTTCTGGTTTTATTTTTAGCATAGATAATACTCTTCCTTGACCTCTATGCGTTCCTCTAAAAAAACCATGTGATTTATGATTTTGAAGGTGAAATTTATGTAGTAACGATTGTACTTTAAAAAATTGCTCTAATAAATTTTCATCTTGAGTTTCATTCATGATTTTTACCTCCTAAATTAATTATTAATTTTGTAATCATACATTTTACTAATTATATGATTTTTTTCGAATAAGTCCTTTAAAAAGGTACCTTACTTGTATTGAGTATAAGAGCAAGCCTTCGATTTGTCAAATATTTTAACACTTTATTACACTTTTTATATTTTTTAGCACCATAATAAGATACTTGTATTATCTCTTTAAATAAATAATCAAGTTTAATTTTTCAAATTAAAAAATCCAATATCTATGCTAATAAAACTCTATTCCTTATTAAAGTTACTAAATAAATTATATATTTTATTTTCTTATTTATTCATTAATACTATTTTCTTATTTTATTAGTACTACTTTCTAGCAATTAACACTATCTTATACTAATTGGTACTATATTCTACTTATTAAGAATATCTTTTAAGTCCACTACAACTATACATAAATATATTCAATTTATCCTATATAATTTAAGTAATTTTAACTTTACTATATTATCTATCAAATTTTCTATTTCATCTTTTTTTACATTATTTTGTGTACTTTCACTCATAATTTCACCCCCATATTAAGTTAGACAATTTAAAAAGTACTTTGTGACATAAAATTTTTATTTTTAGTATATTATTACAAAATAAAAATACCCAATCAACCTAAATAGTCCAATTGGGTATAAATTCTCTAAAAAATCATTTTGTATTTAAATAATCATCTTTATATTTGAATAATTATTTTTGTATTTGAATTTTTATCTAACTCTAATCTTTATCTGATTCAAATCTTTATCAAGCTCTAGTCTTTATCTAACTCCAACTTTTATTTAACTCTAGCTATTAGAGAAATTGTATTAAAATACTTACCATCTTCTACTTCCATCATTTTTTTATCATTTTTTGCATAAGAATTATCGCAGTTTAGCCAATCTTGCCATGCTTCTTCATGACAACTTAAAGCTTCACATTTCTCTAAAATCACAGACTCCGATTCTGACCAAAGCTCATTCCACCATTTAAGAGAATGAAAATTCATGTTATCTTGCCAAAATGGAATAAGTTCATCAGGTATACAATCTACAAAATCTTGTTTTAATCCTGGCATTGCCATTGCAATTATTCCACCCTCTTTTACAAGAGGCGATATGTGATTTTCTAAAAAACCTTCTTTATTTCCAAAGTAGTGATAAGAATGAACACTTATTACTGCATCAAAAAAACCTTCTGCATAAGGTAATTCATGTGCCTCTGCTTGTATTGGAAATATTTTATTATCTAAGTTAAAGTCCTTAAATCTTTCATAATTCTCAGTTGGTTCTATCCACAAATCTGTTGCAAATACAGTTGCATCAAATTCATTTGCTAAAAATATAGAAGATATACCTCTTCCACATCCTAAATCTAAAATACGCATTCCCTTTTCTAATTTTATCTTATTTGTCAGTTCCTCTAGTATTTTTATACAATTAGGTCCCATCATATTTTTCATGAGGAACTCTTTGTCATACTTATTACTTTTCGTAAATACCATTCTATCTTTCCTTTCCTTATAAATTATTATTTATTTAAATTGTTTATATTTTAATGTATATACTAATTAATCTATTTAGTTTAGCGGATATTTGACACTTTACCTTTTATTATACCATTTATTCTCATAAATATAATAATTCTATTATTTTAAAATTAATATTTATAATAATTTAAAATAAATACTTATAAAATATAGTTTATCATAATAATACTATAAAAAAACATCGAAAAATAAGTATTCTATAGTGAAATAGGAAAAATAACCTTGATATATGTTAGCTATAAAATATGAACAAATAAAGAAGCAGATATGCATGGATTTTGGAATATCTAAAAAATCTAACTCCAAGACAATTTTTTTAAATTCTCCAGAGAGTATTACGATACTACATTATAAAGCTAATTAAGATATTATTCTAAAAACAATAAAATAGGCAGTCAGTAAACACAAATTTTTACTGACTGCCTATTTTTGTTTAATATCTATTATAAATCTTCTAAATAATACTTTCCTTCTAAGAATTCTGATTCTAGCCCTAGATTTTTGAAGTAATTAACTAAAGACATACATGCAAATTTTTCTGTAGAATAATGAGTAGCACCTATAACATTAATTAAATTCTCTTTTGCAATTCTATGAAATTCTAATACTGGCTCAAAATGTTTTAAAGGCTTGGTAAATCCAGTAATATATAAATTTATACAAAGCTCATCAACTTCACTTGCTACAAATGGATAACTTCCTCCCCCTGCTGCAATAGCTACTAAACCATCTTTTAAAAAAGAGCTTCCATAATCATATAGTTTCACATCATGTCCAACTGCTTTTTTAACAAGCTCCTTAATCTCTTCTACTGACTTTAAGGATGTTTTACATATAACTCCTACCTTGATTTTATCATCATATTTGCAGAATGGTTTGACAATTTCAAGACCTAAAGCATTTGCAAAACTAACAGAAGTTGAATAATCACTATAATTGTCTAATGGAGAATGTAATACATAAAAAGAAATTCTACGTTTTTTCATCTCTTCCATATAAGATAGTGGAATGTCATGAAATGGAAAACCTTCATCAGATGCTATATATCCCATTGCATGGTGTGAAAAAAGTAAGATATCTCTTTCATCTTTATCTATGATTTGCTGAATTATTTCTTTATCTGGAAAAGTAACTGTATATACTTTATTAATGTCTTGAGCATTATCTAATACTAAACCTATGTATTTTTTCTTAAACTCTGGAGTAATAAAATCATTTTCAAAATTCATAAAACTCCAATCATCATCAATATTTTTAATATCAAATTCTAAGTCTAACTTTTTATAAAGTTCTTTTGCTTTAATACTAATCACTCCTTTACAATAATATTTAACTAATATCTATTTATACAAGAGTTCTATAGTATACTTATACTTTAAAAATCAACTATATCTCAAAACACTATAAATACTCACTCATCTTAAAGTATAATTTATTTTTCTAGTATACATTCTATCTCAATACTCTTGTCTAGAAATATCTTTTCATTTTAATTTACATCATTAATCTTGTCAAATACGATTATTTTATATGATTAGATTTTTTGGAGGCTTTTTCTTAACTTCAATAATCTTTAAAATATCATCAAGCTCTTTCTCATTCTCCACTCTATAATTTATCCATCCTCCACTTCCACAAGGGTATCGCTTATTCCAAAATTCATTTGTCTTTGGTAATAAGTTATCCAGTATATCTAATAGCTTGTCTACATCATTACTTCCAATTTGAATAGTTGTTGTAAAGCAATCTTTCTCAAAAAACACATAAAATAGATGCATTGTTTTATGTGAATACTTATATCCCCAGCCATAATTATTTCCAAAAGGAAATCTTAATTCTTTACGCAAATCATATTTTTTATCTAATAAATTCTCAAGATGCAAAATAAGATTAAAATGTTTTTTGCCAACATACTCAGAAATCTCTTTTTCTGATGGCATAACACTTTTATTCAACATTCTTTCATACAATTTTAATCACCACTTTTGATTTATTTTTAATCTGAAAATACTAGTAACAAAATTATTCACTCCTTTTACATTCCTCTACAAATTCAATTGGATGTTGAATAATCTTAGAAACTTCTTCTACAGAATACCCTTCATCTAAGTATCTTCTAGCTATAACTTCCATAGCTTCTCCTACCTCAATAATATGCTTATCAGGGTCATAAATACGCACTACTCTCTGTTTCCATTCATATTTTAGTGGTTGGTGAACATACTCTACATCTTTATATGATTTAAGTTTTTCAATAAATTTATCAAAATCATCAGCTTCAAAATAAAGTTCCATATTGTGTGATTTTTTCACAACTGTATCTGGATTTAGTCCTGTTAACCATGCGAAATCCTCTTGTATTGCAAATCCTCCACTAAAAGTTACATTTTTCCCTAAATCTAACACAACTTTTTGGTCAAACAATTCTCCATAAAACTTTTTTGACACTTCTACATCATTTACTGCCAATAATGAACATTGATATTTCATAAATATCCCCCCTAATTTTTATTATTATTTTATTTTACCAATTTAAACTTGAAAGCTATATGTCATATTTATAAAAATTATGAAATTATGTATTCTACACAACTACAATCCATATGCAAAAAGCTACCCTAAAATATAGTTATTTAATTGATAACTAAAGGTAGCTTTTTATATTGAATTAATAGAATTGTCCATCATTAATTTACACTCATATTTAATTTTATTTTGGTTCATATTACAATCCACTTATAATTTATAATTTTCAAATACAGATATACTACATATCATAAATATACTGTATATGATTTATGTTTATATTATACAAAATTTTGCTTTAATTTTGCTTTAAGATTGTATTTTTATAATATTTAATTTACATATAATCTATTAAATTACATAAATCACCAATCTAATGTTTTACTTATATTATACAAGCTCACAAAATTTCTAAAAATAAGTTTTCATATTTTTAGGTATCATGTTTTATTTTACAAATAGCTACTATTTTTCTTTAATCTTATTTTCTTATTTTTATTTAATACTTCTTAACCACTCTTCAATAAAAAGTATATCTTTTTCACTTATATTATCATCTGCATGAAGTGATAATAATAAGCTTTTTATAGAGGAATCATGAATATTACTAAAAAATTCTCTCGTTTCAACATTCAAGTAGTCCTTTTTATTAATTAAAATCTCATACTGTGTATGTTTATTTACCTTTTTAGAACTTAAAAATCCTTTAACTACTAATCTAGATAAAATAGTTAAAGTTGTCGTTTGCTTCCATTGATATTTTTGCTCCATAGCTAAAATAATATCTTTTGATGTTATTTTGGAATCTACTTTCCATATAAATTTCATTATCTTCAATTCTGATTGTGGCAACTTTTTTATTGGCATAATAAACCTTTGCTACTCAGAATACAGACAAGCAATATTCACAGTAAAACTTTCATCAATTTAATTGATGTTATATTCATTTAAATTACTGTAATTTTATAAGATTTTCTCAATCTTAAATTCTAAAGTTAGCTATTTGTACATAATAAACATGTGTAAATAGTGTCAGAATTACTTTATATTGCTTAAGTTTTATGAAATATCTTGTACTCAGCTATATACTTCTGGATACTTGTCTCAGTAGCTCTCCCTTCTTTTAAATTTTTCTTTCTAGTTTTAAGCATTTATATTTTAGTAATCTTACTTCTTTTAATTTTGACTTATTGCTTCTCTAGCTTTTAAAAAAAGAATCTCTCATTTATGATTTTTTTAATCCAAACCTTTTCCTCAACAGCTCTTTATAGCTCTAATTTAATTCAACATATCTAGACATCTATACTTTATATCACTAAAAATCAGACACCAAAACTCTACTTTAGTAGAGTTTATATGGTCAAAAAATGTCTATTTAAGATGCTCTTTCGCTCTAAATACAAGGTTCTAATAAAATATTCCTCTAATAATTACATAAAAGTTCTTCTAATTAAATCTGCTCTTAAAATCTGGTTATCTTCTTCTCAAAATTAAAAACTACTATATTATAATTCTATTTTAGTAGAATATTTTTGTCAATAATATTTTAAGTATTATTGAAAAATATTAAAAAAAAGGGAACTATTTAAAGAGTTTAACAGTCTTACAATAATTCCAAAATATATTATTCCTATGAAAATTTTGATACCATGAGTAACTTAGCTCTAAGCGCATAAAGCAAAAGTTACTATTTTATTTAATAAAACTTGACAAGAAAAGAATTTATATTTATTCTACTACGATAGAACATTTTTGTCAATAAATAATAAAATTATTTTCAAAATATTTTCATTGTTCACGCTTATTTATTATTTTATCATAAAATTTTACTTTGCTAGTGGTAATTTTAAAGTTATTTTTAGACCATGACAATCATCACTTGTGATATTTAATTTACCTTTATGTGCGTTTATAATACCTGCTACTATTAAAAGACCCAGACCATGATTCTGACCTTTAGCATATGCATCACTCAAATTATATTGATTATTCAATAAATAACTAATTTTATCTTTGCTCATACCTTTTCCATCATCTTCAATAGTTATATAACAAAAATCTAAATCAGACCTTGAAACTACATTTATATTACACCCATGTTGATTGTGAGTTATACTATTTTGTATCAAATTGCTAATAGCTCTTTTTAATAACTTTTTATCTGCATCTATAATAATATCTTCATCCAATATATTAATCTCAATATAAAAGTTATTATCCAAATTATTATTTATAAAATCAGAAACAACCTCTCTCAAGAAAACAGAAACTCTAATTTTACCACAATCCAATGGTTGCATATTGTATTCCAATTTAGAGACTAAGTTAAGGTCGCTTACTAATTCCCTAATCTTAATACCTTGATTACATATAATAGATACTTGCTCATGTTCTCTTTGAGAAAGATTTTTACTTTCCTCAAGCTCTCCAGCATATCCTATTATCATTGAAAGTGGTGTTCTTATATCATGAGATATTCCTGCAATCCAATTAGACCTAGCTTCTTCTCTTTTTCTAAGCTTTGCATTTTTTTCCTGTAATTCTCTAGATACAGAGTTAATAGATTTTGAAATATCACTAAGTATTCCCTTTTCTTGAAGAAATACTGGCTCGCCCTTTGAAATAAGCTTCATCCCTGTAATAATTGGCTTTATAGATTTTACCATTTTTAATCCTATGAACAAAGCTATTAAAAAAGTAATTATTGCATTAAGCAAAAGCATAACTAATATTAACCTTGGAAATTGCTCTATTTCTCTAATGGTATAAGTAAGGTTAAACCTAGTATACTTGTCTTTTGGATATCCTGTAACTAGAAGCCCCTCAGGATGCTCCCATACATACACAGGATAGTCTTTTAAAAAGAATTTTGAAAATTTAGCTACATCCGTTAAAGTATAATGCTTTGGTATTTCTTTGGGTAAATCATACTCCCATATTCTGTCCCCATTATCATCAATTAACATTGCCCAAGCTTGATTTTTATGTAACACATCTTTGATAGATTCATCCAAAACAAATTTACCATCTTTTGAGATTAACTTTTCCTCAAGCATCATTAAATTTGCTTTAGTCTCTCTGCTAGTGCTTATATCCGATTCTCCCAAGTATGGATATATAAAGGTTACGTATGAAAATATCAAAAATCCTGTTATGTTTAAGATAATTAGAAATAATGAAATCAAGATACTTGAACCTATAAATCGCCTCAATATATATTTTACACTATCCAAAGTTAAATCACTCCTCTTGAAATCTTCATATGGCATAAATCAATTAACAATTAATTTATATCCAAGCCCTCTTACTGTAAGAAGATGCTTAGGAGAAGATGGTGCTTCCTCTATCTTTTCTCTAACTCTCCTAACATGTACCATAAGAGTATTTTCATACCCATACATGTCATCTCCCCATATAGCTTGACATAGTGCATCACTAGTAACAATTCGCCCTTTATTTTCATACAACTTTAAAAGCAGGGAATGTTCTTTAGCAGTTAAAGATATTTCTTGTCCATCTTTTTTTACACATGCAGTATTTAAATTTACAACAACAGAATCTCCTAGTTTAAATACTGGCAACTCCTCTTCTTCCATAGGAATATATACACGATTTAGTATACCTATTAACCTTAAAGTAAGTTCTTTAGGTAAAAATGGCTTTACTATATAATCATCAGCTCCTAAACCCAAACCAATCAATCTATCTTCATCCTCTCCTCTTGCAGAAAGAAAAATAACTGGTATCTTAGACGTCTCTCTAATTTTTCTCATAATAGAAAATCCATCTCCATCTGGCAATACTACATCTAAAATTGCACAGTCTGGTTTTATATTTTTAAATACTTTCACAGCTTCTTCATAACTAGAGGCTAGAAAAATTCTATTAAATCCATCTTTTCTTAAGATTTCATCTATCATTTTTAATAATTCTTTATGGTCATCAACCACAAGTATTTTTTTATCCTTTATTGTTTCCATAATCATCACCCTCCATAAGTATATCATATACCCATTTTTATAACTTTACCCCAATAGACTATTTAAGGTTATCGTAAGGTAAACTTCAGCTATCTGAAATGTAAGTACTTTATTGTATTAATATAAGCTACAAACACTACTATATGTAAGTCATAAAAATTCATACTAAATTATAGAAAAGAGGATAAAACATATGGAAATGATAGTTAAAACAAACAGACTTTCAAAAGAATACAATAAAATATTTAGAGTAAAAGACTTAGACCTTAGAGTACCAAAAGGAGCTGTATATGGCTTTTTAGGCCCTAATGGTGCTGGTAAATCTACTACTCTTAAAATGCTACTTGGACTTGCAAAACCTACACAAGGAAATATTAGTATTTTAGGTAAAGAGTTAAATGATAAAAACAGAATATCAATTTTAAATGATATTGGCTCATTGATAGAATCTCCATCATATTATGGACACTTGACAGGGCTTGAAAATATGACTATTATGCAAAGACTATTAGATTTACCTAAAAAAAATATACATGAAGCCTTAAAAATAGTAAGACTAGAAAATCAGAAAAATAAGAAGGTCAGTCAATATTCACTAGGTATGAAACAACGCCTTGGCATTGCCATGGCAATAATGAAGTTTCCAAAACTATTGATACTTGATGAACCTACAAATGGACTTGACCCAGCTGGAATTGAAGAAATTAGAGAACTAATAAAATCTCTTCCAGAAAAATATGGCATGACAGTTCTTATTTCTAGTCATCTTCTAAGTGAAATTGACCAAATCGCCACATCAATAGGAATAATAAATCATGGTGAACTTGTTTTTCAAGATAGTATAAAAGAACTTCATGATAAAGGTCAAAGTCATATTGCTATTAAAACACAAAATCCAATATCTGCTCAAAAACTTTTAAATACACAAGGATATATGTCACTTATACAAGATGGATATTTAACTATTGAAAATTTAAAAAATACAGATGTAGCTAAAATAAATAACATACTTGTACATTCAAATATGGATGTATTTAGAATAGAAGAACATAAAAAGAGCTTAGAGGATATATTCCTTGAACTTACTGGCAAGGCGGTGACTTTATAATGAAATATCTTAGTTTAGAATTTTATAAAATTAAAAGAAAGAAAATTATTTTGATGACATTTTTATTTGTAGCTGTTGAAATAATATGGTGTATCATGAATTCAAGTAGAGCTCTTACAAAGAATCCAGACATGCTAAGTGGATTTGAATATTCATACATGATTATGAGTTTTACAAGTTTAAATGGATTATTTTTTCCTATCTTAATATCAATAATTACTTCCCGAATAAGCGATATAGAGCATAAAGGAGATACATGGAAACTTTTAAAGTCTTCTGCTACACCCTTAAATAGTATTTATTTTTCTAAATTTTTATGCTCTACTATTTTGATATCATTATCTATACTTATACAAATATTGGCTATTTTAGGTTTTGCATCTTTTAAGGACTTTATCGAACCATTTTCTATGTCCTTAATTGTCAAATATACCTTAGGTACGATACTAGTTAGTATAGCTATAATAGCACTGCACCAATGGGTTGCAACTGTATTCCAAAATCAAATGCTTGCTGTTACACTTGGTATGTTAGGTAGCTTTATAGGTTTAACATCAGGACTATTTTTTCAAGGTATTCGTAGATTATTTATATGGTCTTATTACATAGAATTAACGCCTCTAAATTATGCTTATGACACTGCCCTTGGTTCATCAGTTTACAAAGTAAATATGAATTTTTCAATGACTGTTTTAATCTTCTTTGTTGGAATGTTAATTTATTATATTGGAAAAAATCATTTATTAAAAAAGGAAATATAGGAGGGATTTAAATGTTAAGAAAATCAGTTTTGGGAGAAATCCTAAAGTTAAAAAATTCTTTTATATGGTATATATTATTGGCTTTACCACTTCTAAGTGTGCTAATTGGTACTGGAAACTTTTATCTAAATCAAGATATCCTTAAGAAAGAATGGTATAGCTTGTGGACTCAAGTTAGTCTATTTTATGGTGAGTTTTTCTTTCCTATATTAATAGCAATCTTTTGTGCCTATGTTTGCAGACTTGAACATATGAATCATAATTGGAATAATGTAATGACACTTCCAATCAATTTAAAAAACATTTTTTTATCTAAACTTATAGTTATTTCAATACTTACGGCTATCACTCAAATTGTTTTCGTTATTTTTTACATAGTTGCTGGAAATATGATTGGATTTTCCCAAAGTGTACCTAATGAACTCACTGGCTGGATTGTTAAGGGTTGGATTATTTCAATTTCAATAGCTTCTATACAACTATACCTATCTATAAAGATTAGAAGTTTTGCTACTCCTATTGGTATCAGTCTTTGCCTTTCTCTATTTGGAATGGGCTTACTAATAGCACAACCTTCTATTGGTATATTTTTCCCATACTCTATGTTAGGAAGTGCTATGGGTATTATAAAACAATCTGCTTTAAACGTTAATGATACTATAGTTACAATATGTGTTGCATTTGCCACTACTATAATATTTTCTGAAATCGCTAAGAGAAACTTTAGAAAAAATGATGTTATATCTTAACCTTACAATAAAATTATATATGACAAGATGGTGTCATCCTCTTGTATTATAATAAATCAAGTATGTATGATAAATAATTCAAATCACCTCTTGACCATCTAATCAATAAAAAAGACTTTCATGATGTAGTATGGTAAAATATAAAAAAGCTTGCCTATATTTGCAATTATGTCATATGAAAAATCTGGATTCAAGAAATCTGATAAGGCAATGACTGATTTTTTATTAGATGAATATGTATCTCTCTATGGAGCTGGAGATTATGTAATAGATGGAACTGCTATTTTGGTAAAACACTTAGATGTGTAATGCATTTTATTATGAAAAGTGATAAAACTATTGATAAGGCTATAGTACACTGCTATTTTCATTTTCTAGAATTAACCTTAATAGAATTAGCTTTAATATAACAGATAAAAAAATTTAATCCACAGGAGTATAAATTAAAATGATAATTAGACAAGAAAAAGCCAGTGACAAAGATAAAGTATATGAAGTTATTAAAGCTGCATTTACAAATGAAGAATCTTCTGACCATGATGAACAAAACCTTGTTAATCGATTAAGAAATAGTACTAGCTTTGTTCCAGAACTTTCACTTGTTGCTGAAGATGATGGAGATATAGTTGGGCATATTCTATTTACAGAAATAAAGATTAAAAATGATGTACTACTTGCACTAGCACCAGTAGCAGTTTCTCCAAGTGTCCAAGGCAAAAAAATAGGTTCAAAGTTAATTGAAGAAGGACATAAAATTGCAAAGTCAAAAGGATATAAAGGTTGTGTAGTTTTAGGTCATGACAAATATTATCCTAAGTTTGGCTATCAAGTAGCAAGTAAGTTTAATATAAAAGCTCCATTTGAAGTGCCAGATGAAAATTTTATGGCTATAGAGCTACTAGACAATGGATTGAAAGAAGTGTCTGGTACTGTAGAATATGCAAAGGAATTTTTTGAACAGTAGTTATAAACTATGATTGGTAATTCTATTTAATATTTAAGATATAAGGAGTGATATAATGGGTGAACTTTCTAAATTACCAAATATAGGTCCTGTAGTTGAAGGTCAATTAAACCAAGTTGGAATCACAACCTATGAACAGTTAAAGGAAATAGGTAGCAAGCAGGCATGGTTAAAAATAAAATCTATTGATGCTTCTGCATGTATTAACCGTCTATATTCACTAGAAGGTGCAATTCAAGGCATCAGAAAAAGTCAATTATCTTCAGATGAAAAGGAAGAATTAAAAGAATTTTATAATATATTTAAGTGTTAGAAAAGGAGAGTTTATATGTTTGAATCAAGATGTGGTGTACTCTGTAACAGTTGTGCAAGAAAAGAGAAAGTAAATTGTAAAGGATGTACTCAAATGAAAGGTCCATTTTGGGGTGGTGAATGTAAGGTTAAGACTTGCTGTGAAAGCAAAGAACTTAATCATTGTGGAGAATGTGATACTTTTCCTTGTGATATGCTTTCAAATATGGGGAAAGAGCAAGGTTTTGACCCTACAATAAAGATTGAACAATGCAGAAAATGGCTAGCTGAAGAAAAATCTTTAAATGATTCTCTTAATTAATTTAATTCATTGATTGAAATACATATTATGTTAAGATACATATGATGAGTGAGGTATTATAAAGGAGCTAAATAATAGTTTTAATTATTATTCAAAACTGATATTTAACTCTTTTATAATCACTCTTTAGTCTTTTATAATTATTCTTTAGTCTTTCCAATACCACCACTTTAGTTTTTCTGGGTCTGGGTTTTCTGTTGATGCAAAATATATTGCACAGCGGTATACATATAGTTGACATCTATCTATATGTTTCCCACTCATTAAACATTCTTTTTGGTACAACTCTTCTGGATTGGCATCTTTAAGGGATTCAATTGTTGTATATCCCAACATTATTAGGTCTTTTTCAGTTTCCTTTCCTACCCCAGGAATTTTTCTCAATTCTCCCATGTTATACCTTCTTTCTAGGATATGTGTTTTTATATTTTATTGTATATTAAATATTATTTTTATGCTACATCTAATATTAAAATTTCATAGTACTTAATTTATATTTTTTAATATAAATTAATAATGCTGACTAAATACTACTTTTTTGATATAAAATATTATTATTGTATGCTTTTTAATAAAATAAATTACTTAGTTACAACCTAAGTGATACCAAACACTTCACCATTCAATTAATATTTACTTTCCCATAAAAATGGTCATAGAAAATCAGTTCTTTATACTTCACTTTTTGCCTGTTTTTTGGTATTATTATGTTAAGAAAATTAATATAATTTAGTATTATCAAATTAAATTAGTTTACATTTTCCTAAAAAGTTTATTTAAACACCTTATATGACGTCTATTAAAAGCCTATCTTTCCTTTTAAAAATTTTTAGCTTAAAATAGGAGGTAAATATTGTGCATAATAAACTTTTGTCAATTACCCAATTAGCAAAACTTAGAAACCTTACAAGTGAAACACTAAGATATTATGACAGAATAAATCTTATAAAACCTAACTACGTAGACCCTAATACTAAATATAGATATTACTCTATTCTTCAATATGAAGAGTTAGGAACTGTAAAAGAATTAAGACAATTAGGAATGTGTATTAATGATATTACAAGTTATTTTAATGACAGAAATTTCAAAAAATCTATTGAAATTTTTGAAAAATACCAGGAAACACTTCACTCAGAAATCAGAGAAAAAATAGAGCTTGAAAAGGTATTAAATAAAAAGGTTGAATTTTTAAAACAACTAGATTCTCTATCTCCAGTAAATACAATTACAGAACTTACACTTCCAGATAGATATATGATTACCTTTGATAAACCAACTGGTGGACCTCATGAATTAGCTCTTGCTGTAACTGAATTGGAATCTCATTTAAATGAGATTGCTCCAATTGTTGCAAGTGATAGAGTGGGTGCTTATGGTAATGATTTAATTTTAGACGAATCTAAAGATTATATTCCTTTATCTCCATTTATATTCATAGAAGATGATGATATACAGTCCCCTTTAAAAAAACTTGTTCCAGGGGGGTTATATCTTTCTATGTATTATGATGGTGATGAACTTGAAAGATACCATCCATCTTTTGATTTTATAAAAGAGTATATGAGTGAGCACAACCTATGCCTTAATGGCGATATTTATCAAATATTTAAAATAGATGTGACTCTTACTAGTTACTTAAATGAAACGCTTATGGAAATTCAAGTTCCAGTAAAAAAAATATAGTCTATTACATAAAGGCTATGATTGTTAGCTTATCATAGCCTTTTTACTTACTTTTATCCATAGTCTTTTTATTACTTTTGTGATTCCCAATCTGCTGGGTATGTTACATATATAAACCTAGCATAATTAGGTACTGAAAACTTTATACTACTTCCTTTTGGTATGAGTATTAGTTCCCCTTCAGATGCTGTTATCTTTCTGCCATCTATTAATATATCTAAAGTTCCTTCTATTATATAGTCTACTTCATCATAATTTAAGGTCCAATCGAAAGTTGTTTCTTTCATTTCCATAATTCCACAACCTAGTCTTGGACTTTCTTCTAAAGTAAATAAATCTTTTGTATAAACTATATCATTTGGATTACCAGTATCTAATCTATTACTTTCATCTACCTTTACTCTTGGTAATTTTATAGAAGTTATTCCACTTATATCTTTGTGTCTATTAAAATCTATATTATTTTTAGAACCATTTAAATTTTCTTCTATTATTTGTCTAACTAAGACTTCCAACATATCTTTGTTTAATGTACTTATATCCATCTCTTATTACCTCCTTAACCTTATATCTCTATATCACCAATACTTTTACTCATTTGTTATTCATCCGCAAATTCAAGAGAATCGACTATACCAACTATAGTTGCATCTATTGGAACACTCTGTCTTTCTATTGAAGTTCTAGCAGCAGAGCCTCTAGTTATAAGAACTAAATCTCCATTCCCTGCCCCTGCATTATCTGCTGCTACTAAAAAACCTTCTTTATATGTATCTTTAGCATTTAATAGTTTCACAACTAAGAATTTTTGTCCATTTAACTTTTCATCTTTTCTTGTTGCCCATACATTACCAACTATTTTTCCTATTTCCATAAGTCTCCTCCACTATATTCTTTTTACTGTTATATTATGTATTCTTATAAAATCAATAGCTAATGGAGTTATTATACTATTTTTGCTTACGATAATATCCTTAGTTCCACTTATCATAGGCTTTCTCAAATCAGACTCAGATATAAGCCTTTTTTGTGTCAAATCTATGCTAAAATTATCATCTATTTTTACTTTTTCTTCGTTCAATATTTCTTCATTCAATATTTCTTTATTAAACGTTTCCTCACTAAATGCTCTCTCACTTAATGTTATCTCATTTAAATTCTTTATAATCTTTACTCCATACCTACAAATATCCTCTTCATAAGCTCTGTATTTATTGTATAGTGCTTTAGGTGCAGTGTCTTTATAGAGTTTGTATTCTATTCCTTCATCTAACACATATACTTTCTTACCTTTCATAAGCATTTTTAATAGAAATATTTCTTCATTTGAAAAACTATTTCCTAATGCTAAGTTGCAAATACCCCTCAAACAAAGTTTTGATACTATTACTGCATCACAATCTTTTGTAGCACTATCAAATATTTCTATATTAAACTTATCATTTAATAAGTCAAATTTACTTTTATCATTTTCATATAATATAATTACTTTTTTTCTATTTTCATTTTCTATATATCCAACATTCGTAGTATTTATTTTTTTGTAAAGTTCTTCTACTATAATCTCTATAATATTGTTGTAATCCATAAGCTTTCCTTTCTAGATATATAGCTATCTCTTTATTATCCTTGCAATACTTCCTTTTGAATATGCGCATGCATTTGCCTCATCGTAATCTATGTGCATATAAGTTTTAAACTTATCGCTAACCCTAACAACTACATCATCAAATATTAGAGGTCTTTTACCAAATACTTTAACTTCAACTATCTCATTGTCTCCCACATTAAATTTTTTGGCATCTTCTATCGACATGTGTATATGTCTTTTTGCTACCATAAGACCTTTTTGAAGTTCAATCTCTCCTTTTTCTGTAGCTATTTTAATACCTAAGGTATCTTCTAAATCTCCACTTTGCTTTATTGGTGGCTTCAATCCTAATATGGAACCATCTGTTAGTGATATTTCTACTTGTGTTTTCTTTCTACAAGGTCCAAGAACTACAACATTTTTTAATGTACCCTTTGGTCCAATTATTGTAACTCTTTCTTTACAAGCATATTGACCTGGTTGAGATAAATCTTTTAATTTTGTTAATATATATTCTTTACCAAATAATTTTTCTACATCTTCTTCACTTAAATGTACATGTCTTCCTGACGCTTCAACTTCTATAAATACTTCTTTTTTAACTCTACTTACTACTTCTTTTACTATTTCATTTAATAGGTTTTCCATAAACTTCCCCCAACTACTGGTATTGTCCAGTTCTTATTTTATAAATTATAATCCAGAACACTGATGACAATCTATTAAGAGCTTTTATTAAATCTTCTCTCTCAACTTCTCCATATTCACCTTTAAACGCTTCATATGCACAGAGTTCAGCTTCCCTAGTACTAGTTCTTATACTATTTATGAGTACTACTTCTTCACCCATTTTATAAGTTGGAAATTCATGACCTATACCAAAATATTTTTTAGGATTATGAGAATGCTCTCTCAACTCTTTTTCAGATAGACCTAAAAGCTTAAAGCTATCTAATTTTTCTTCTAACACTTCACATCTCATTATTTTCCTTACAAACTCTAATATTTCTTGTAATTCATTTACTAATTTTCCAAGACTCTTTTTGTTGCATAAAACTTGAACTTCTAGTATTTTTGATTCTAACGAGTCTATCTTTCCCCTTAAAATTATCCTTTTATGGTCTTTAAATACTAATATATCTCCATTTAAATGAGTCATATGTTCTGGCTTTTCATTTAACTTAGCTCCAAATACAGTTTTGTACTTATAAGATTCTTCTCTTACTGTTTCTTTTATAGCTTCCTTATTCTTATTATTTTCATTATTTTCATTTGAAATATTATCAATATATTTTATTTCAATCTTTTTTTCGGCTAAAAAAGACTTTGCTAAAGGAGTTATAATTTGACCTTTTTCAATGTAATATTCAGTTATATTCCCTTTATTTTCACGCATTTCTTTTCTTATTTGATTCTCTGTTAAAACACTCATTTTATCACATCTCCTATTAGATGTATAAAAGGGGACCCCTCAAAATATATTGACATCCCCTTTTTATCAAATTTAAATTTTATTTACTATATAAACTTATTAATCAACATTTACTTTTGGTAATATAGCATCTACTTCAAAGTGTGGTCTTGGTATAACATGAACAGATACTAAATCTCCAACTCTCTCAGCAGCAGAAGCACCTGCATCTGTAGCAGCTTTAACAGCTCCAACATCACCTCTTACCATTACTGTAACTAAACCTCCACCTACTTGCTCTTTTCCAACTAATTGAACATTGGCAGCCTTAACCATTGCGTCTGCTGCTTCTATTGCTCCTACTAATCCTTTAGTTTCTATCATCCCTAATGCGTTTGCATTTGCCATAATGCTTACCTCCAAAATTTTATATTAATATTTTTTAAAATTATTTTAGTTTTTCAAAATCTAACATAGCTCTAAAGCTATCTTTTTTACTAATACATTTATTAGTTCTTCTCTATCCATAGAGTCAAATATTGATTTTTCTACTTTAGAATTTGTACCTCTAAGTTCTTCTATTTCTTTAACTCCATAGGCTATTTTCTTTATATTTAATAAGTCTAATGGTCCTACATTATTTGAAGTTGAACTTCCACCTATAGCTCCACACCCTAATGTTAAAGCTGGTGATAAGTTTGTTGCTCCACCTATTCCTCCAAGTGCAGATGGTGCATTTACTATTATTCTTGATACTGGCATATTAAGTGCAAATTTCTTTACAAGTTCCTCATCATTAGCATGCATTGAGAATGTGTGACCAGCACCTTCATTTAAAAGTATCTCTCTAGATTTTTGCATAATAGATTCAATATTTTCCTCTACATAAAATGCAAGTATTGGAGTCAGTTTTTCTCTAGAATAAGCTACATCATTTCCTACTCTAGATTCTCTTGCTATAAGCACTTTAGCATAACTTGGCACATTACTTAAATTAGCTAATTTAGCAAGTGTTTCTACACTCTTTCCAACTATTTGAGGATTCATTGTTCCATTTGCTCTTAATATAAATTTAGACAGCTTTTCACTTTCTTCTTCATTTAAGAAATAAGCCCCTTGATTTTTCAGTTCATTAACAATTATATCTTCCATAGATTTTTCTACTATTATAGATTGTTCAGATGCACATATTACACCGTTATCAAAAGTTTTAGAATCTAATATTCTTTTAACTGCTAACTTAATATCTGCACTCTTATCTATAAATGCTGGTCCATTTCCTGGTCCTACTCCTATGGCAGGTGTTCCTGATGAATAAGCAGCTCTAACCATAGCCTCTCCGCCAGTTGCTAAAATAAGTTTAGTATTCTTATGCTTCATTAATTCATTAGTACCTTTAAGGCTGGGATTAGTTATACCTAATATAATATCCTCTGGACTTCCTGCTTTTATAGCTGCCTCACTTATTATTTTTATAGTCTCAAGTATACATTTTTTTGCATTTGGATGTGGTGAGAAAATTATTGAATTTCCTGATTTTATAGAAATCATAGCTTTGTAGATTACTGTTGATGTTGGATTTGTTGATGGTATAAGCCCTGCTACTACTCCTACTGGTGTAGCTATATCAACCGTTTTTTCTGCCTTATTTTCACCTATTATCCCAATAGTCTTCATATCTTTTATTGCTTCATATAACATTTTAGATGCAAATGTATTTTTAACTATTTTATCTTCATATTTTCCAAACCCAGTTTCTTCATTGGCCATTTTAGCCAACTTAGCAGCATTTTCATATGCTGCCTCTGCCATTGACTTAACTATTTTATCTATTTGTTCTTGGCTCATTCTGGAAAGTTTAACTTGAGCTTCTTTAGCTTTTTTTACAAGATTTCTAACTTCTTGTATAGATAATAAATCTTTATCTAAAATTTCCATCTTTATTTATCCTCTCTAATCAATTTATAAACTAAATCTACTAGGTCTTCTTTTCTTAAAGAATTTAATTCTTTATTAGTCAAAGAAGAATCGTATTCTCTAGCTAAAGTTTTTAATTCTTTTATATTCATATTTAATAAATTTCTATTATTAGTGACCTCATCTTTTACTGGTTTTACTTCATTTAAAGTTTCTATATTTGTATTTTCATTTTCTTCAATTTTTATGTCTTCTTCTAAGATTTCTGTATTTGTATTTTCATTTTCTTCAACTTTTACATCTTCTTCTAAAGCTTCTACATTTGTATCTTCATTTTCTTCTATCTTCATATTTTCTTTGATTGGTATTTCGCTAACTTCATTATATTTCTGAGTAATTCTTTCTTCTTTTTTAAATAAATTATCAGCTACTTCTTTATGTATCCTTGGTATTACATGAGTTGCTCTTAATACTCCAACCTTGTTTACAGCTACTTCTCCAGCTTCTATAGCTGATTTAACTGCGCCTACATCTCCAACTATTGTTAATGTAACTATTCCCGCTCCTACTTTTTCAATGCTAAGTATATTTACACTAGCAGACTTTACACATGCATCACATGCCTCTATTGCAGCAACATATCCTATTACTTCTATTAAACCTACAGCATTCATTTATCTTTAAAACCTTGTTGGGTCATCAGCTACAGATTTAACAGCTTCAGCAAAAGCATCACAAGCTGCTTTACAAGCTGATTGAGAACCTGTAAGCAATGCTCCACCAAAGTTTGTTTCAGTTGGAGGTGCAAATAATTCACATAGACTTACATCTGCTGCTTTTAATGCTGCATCTAGTGCATACATAGCTTCTAAAGGTGGTGCTACTAAATAAGCTATGGCTTCTCCTTCATTGATTCCTGCCACTTTAGAAAGATATGTTCCTGTTCTAGATACACAGTGAGCATAATATACTATTGAATCATCATCATTTGCACTCATAAAAGTTGCTCCATATTCCAGAAAATCAACTACTGCATTTAATCCACTTCTTACTTCAGCTGGACTTGGTCCTGCTATTATACCTAATACTTCACCAGCAAGTTTTGTTGAAGCATTTGTAGCTCCTGCATACATTGACTTTGCATATACAACATCAACTTCTGAAGCTTTAGTTGCTTCATCAAGAGCAGTATATGTTACATCATCACAATCAGCAGTTATAAAACCTAAACTTTTATGGTCTGAATTTAATTCTAACTTTTTTGCCATTTCTGGACTTATGTTTGAAATCATTTTAATTCCCAGTATTTTAGGACGAATTATATCATTTTTCATAACTTGTACTCCTTTAAGTTATTATTTTAAATCAATTCCAGAAGCTTTCTTATCTAAAATTGTTTTTATAAGTTCAGCTATATGTGCACCTGCTTCAACAGCAGTAGTTCCACCTTTATGGATGTTTGACACCACTGTTCTCTTGGCTTCTGCTATACCAACTTTAGGCTTATATGTAATATATGCTGACATAGATTCTGCTGTAACAAGACCTGGTCTTTCTCCAATTAACACACATACAACTTCACAGTCTAACTCTTCACCTAAATGGTCCATAGCCCCAACTCTACAATGTTTAACAAATACAATATCTCCCACTTCAATTCCATACATCTTTAAACCTTGCTTTATAGCCATAATACAGTCATTTGAATTGGCCTCTATAGCAGCTGAACTTAGTCCATCACCTGCCATTATTAATACCTTCTGATTTGTACCTATTTGCGTTTTTATAAAATTTATAGTTTCACTTGAAAACTTTCTTCCAAGGTCTGGTCTAGTTAAAAATTCATCTTTATCCTTACATAAAGTTTCTATTTTTATTAAGTTGCTATTTTCCACAAAATCTTCATCTACATAAGAGAAAACAGCATCTTGTGCAGCAGCATGGTCTGCTCTAAATCTTAAAACTGTTTCTGTTTTATATCTAGCTCCACATCTACCTATACCTATTCTTGCAGGAGTTTTAGATTTCATATCTAAATAGGCTTCTGCATCCTTAGGATTTTTTACTAATAATTGCTTTTTTAAATCTATTTCCGTTATATCTTCTATGCAAGCATCATCGTCTATTGTACTTTTATTTACTTTGTCTACTGTATTTTCAACAACTTCATTTACAACACTAGAATCAATTTGACCAGCCATTTGATTTACTAACTGCTCTACTAATGCTTTTAAATCTTTTTCATTCATACTTAAGACCTCCTACCCTAATAATATTGATGCATCTCCAGCTTTTTCTGTTAATTTACCATCTTTAGAGAAGCCCATTTGTTCCATCCAAGCATCAAACTCTTTTATTCCTGTAAGTCCAAACATTTCTCTAAGTGATGCTGTCTCATGGTATCCTGTAGTTTGGTAGTTAAGCATTACATCATCTCCATGAGGTATGCCCATAAAATATGTACATCCAGCTGTAGTTAATAATATCGCTAAATTTTCCATATCATTTTGGTCTGCTTTCATATGGTTTGTATAGCAAACATCAACACCCATTGGTAATCCATGTAATTTACCCATAAAGTGGTCTTCTAGTCCTGCCCTCATTACTTCCTTTGCATCATATAGATACTCTGGCCCTATAAATCCAACTACTGTGTTTACTAAAAACGGCTCAAACTTTTTAGCAAATCCATAACATCTAGCTTCCATAGTAACTTGGTCTATCCCATGATGTGCTTCTGAAGAAAGCTCTGAGCCTTGCCCTGTTTCAAAATACATTACATTTGGACCAGTAGCTGTTCCATGCTTTAAAGCTAAATTTCTTGCTTCTTCAATAGTTTCTGAATTAAATCCAAAAGCTTCATTTCCTTTTTCAGAACCAGCTATTGATTGGAATATTAAATCTGTTGGAGCACCATTTCTTATAGCTTCCATTTGTGTTGTAACGTGTGCCAACACACAAGTCTGAGTAGGTATTTTATATTTTTGTTTTACTTCCTCAAATCTCTTTAATACTTTAGTTACACTTTCAACTGAATCATCAACTGGGTTTAATCCTAGTACTGCATCACCTATTCCAAAAGTTAATCCTTCTAGAAGTGATGCAAGTATTCCATCTGGGTCATCTGTTGGATGATTTGGTTGAAGTCTAACTGATAAAGTACCTTCTTCGCCTATTGTTGTATTACAATGAGCTGTAACTTTAATTTTTTTTGCTGCATAAACTAAGTCCATATTTGACATTAGCTTTGCAACTGCTGCTATCATTTCTGAAGTTAATCCTCTTGAAACTCTTTTTATATCTAAACTACTTGTTTCACTATCTAATAGCCACTCTCTAAGTTCTGAAACAGTCCAGTCCTTTATTTCACTATAAACTTTTTCATTTACTCCATCTTGAATTATTCTTGTGACCTCATCTTCATCATAAGGAACTGCGGGACTGTTTCTTATATCCTCTAATTTTATATGAGATAAAACTACTTTTGCTGCCACTCTTTCTTCGGCACTTTGAGCTGCAAGACCAGCTAACTTATCACCAGACTTTTCTTCATTTGCTTTTGCCATTACATCATATAATCCTTTGAACTGATAAGTACGCCCAAATAATTTTGTCTTTAAAATCATCTCCTTACCCCCTTTTTTAATTAAAAACTAATGTCTTTATTACTACAGGTAACACCTTACCTTCAGCTATTGGCTTTCCAATATCTATGTAGTCTCCATTTTCAACCTTAATACTATCTATACAAATAATATCTTTTTTGTAATCTAAAACTGCACAAATAGATTGTCCTAATACTTTTGCCATGTCATTTTCTATAATTACTACAAATGGCAAGTCATTTTCTATAATTTCTTCCATACCACTCACTAATCCACGTGCATACTCTTGAATTTCTAAAAAGCTTGGATTTTTACTTCCTTCTATAGCGATAACAATTTTTTGTAAGTCATTTTCTAACTTAAACCAATTTAACTTATTTTTTATACTTTCACTTAATGCCTTTTCATTGCTAGTTTCTTCTTCTCGTGATAGTTTTAAAACAGGTAAGTTTTTAAGTGGAAAATCTTCACTTGTATAAGTTATAGTACTTCCACTTACTTCAGTAGTATGAGAACCAGCACCTACTACTGTAGCTCTAATAGTTTCTAATGGAGTTATTACATTTATTTTTTTTAGTTCATCACAATTTTTTATCGCTTGACCTAATAAAATACCTAAGTCTCCATATTTAAAATATTCATCTATTTTTTTATCATAGTAGATATAATCAGCGACCCCACCAGAAAAAGATATGTTATCTATCTTTTCACTTAAATTTATAGATTTATTAGTTACCATAAACTCAAATAGACTCGTTTTCTTTTTTATTCCTATACTTTGTAATATTAAATCAACCATTATATCTATTATTGGCTTTGTGTTTTCTATGGTTGCTATAGTTCCTATTTGAAGACCTAAATTATAATCTTTTATGATTTTTTCTATCTTAGGTGATATATAAGTTATTTTTTTACTATGCTTGTCTATTTTTATAAGTCTTCCACCTATATCTAGACAGCCAGTATCTAATACTTCACCTCTTTTAAATAAAGCTAAATTGCTAGTTCCTCCACCTACATCTAAATTTACAACATTAGTTGAATGATTTTTAGAATAAATATGGGCTCCTGCTCCTTTGCCAGATATGATACTTTCTAAATCTGGTCCTGCTGTTGCCACCACAAAGTCTCCTGCAAACCCACTTAAATTATGAAGTACATAATTTGCATTTTCTTTTCTTGCAGTTTCTCCAGTTATAATAACTGCACCTGTATGTATGTCTTCTTTAGATATATTTGCTTTTTTATATTCACTATCAACTATGTTTTTTATTTCATTTCCATTTATCTCATTGTTGGAGATAAGAGGTGTAAAGTATATTTCACTTTTATATACAATTTCTTTGTCTATTATACTTATCCTAGGTACTGAAAAACTAGATGCAGTGTTTTCAACTATCAATTTAGAAAATATTAGTTGAGTAGTACTTGTCCCAATATCTATCCCAACACTTAATAACTCTTCTCTCATTTTCTCACCTCATAATTTAAAAGTATTTCTTAAACAAAGAAGTTAGATTGTTCTATAGACTAGCAATATTTTTCTTCCAATGAGCTTATCTCATTTAAATATTCAAATAATTCATCTATACCTACATCATCTATTGTGTCTACTTTAAATATTTTATTGACTCCTGCTAACGTTAATCTTTCTATTCCTAAATCTATTTGATTTTTATCTAATTTATTTATCTTAGTCAGAATGCCTATAGTTTCTTTACAAAATATACTTGCAAAACCTGGTGCCATATAATTTTCTTCTTGAGTTGCATCATAAACTATAGCCACTACTTTAGCATCTACAGCTGTAGTTATTAAAGCATTATACAATGCTCTATTTTCCATATATTCACCTGGTGTATCTATTGCATTTTTATAAATTTCTATTGACTGTGTTTTCTTATATTTAATCTCTAGCTCATCTAGTTTTTGGCAAAGAGTCGTCTTTCCACTACTTGTTTTTCCCATAAAAATTATATTTTTCATTTTATGTCCTCGTTATCTTAGTTGATGAAAAATTCAACATCTCACCTAACACTTCTAATACTTCATTTAATGCAGATTCTACAGAACTCACATCTCCAGATATTACTAAAGACCCACTAAATCTATCTATAAATCCAAGCGTTATATCTGATGATTTTGTTGCTACATCTGCTGCTATTATTGAAGCTTCACTTGGTGTTATTGTAAGAATACCGATTGCATCTTTTCTATCTAGTATTAATCCTAACTTTTTGTATATATCCTCATTTGGATTAGCTATTATATGAGCAAGTGTTACTTGCTTTCCTGGAACATATTCTTGTATAATTCTTTGTTTAGTTTCTTCGTTCAATTTTGCCCCCTAATTTTTATCACATTTTTACTTAATTTTATTTAGTATTTCTATTATGTCTTCTTCTATGGGAACTTTAGGATTTGCACTAGTACATCCATCTTGAATAGCCAAAACTGCTATTTCACTCTGTAAATTACTTAGTTCTTCCAAATTTACATTGCATTCTCTCAATTTAGTTGGCATGTTTAATTCTTTTTGTAGTTTTTTTATTTCATTAATTAAACTCTTTACACCACTTCTTGTGTTTGAGCTACTAAGACCTATTAACTTTGATATTTGTGCATATTTTTTTGCTGATAATGAGTAGTATGTATTTGAATATCCTGTGATATTAGCATTGTATTCTATTATATATGGCAATAATATTGCATTTGCTCTTCCATGTGGTATATGAAACTTTCCACCTAGAACATGTGCTATGGAGTGATTTATTCCTAATGATGTTTGATTAAATGCCATTCCAGCTAGACAAGATGCATTATGCATTTTTTCTCTAGCCTCTAAATCGTTTCCATCCCTATATGCTTTCAATAAATATTCAAATACTAGTTTTATTGCCTTTTCAGCAAGTGCATCAGAAAAATCATTAGAATTTACTGATACATATGCTTCTAATGCATGTGTCAAAACATCCATTCCAGTATCTGCTGTTATAAAATCTGGCACTGTTTTAACCAACTCTGGGTCTAGTATTGCTATGTCTGGAATTAATTCATCTGACACTAGAGGATACTTTGCACCTTTTTGCTTATCTGTGATTACAGAAAATGATGTTACTTCTGAGCCAGTTCCACTTGTTGTTGGGATAGCAATAAATTCGATTTCATTAGTTCTTAAAATTTGCTTTGAAAAGTCCTTTATAGCTTTGGCTGCATCTATTGCAGAACCTCCACCTAAAGCTATTACTGTATCTGGCTTTATATTTTTTAATACTTCTATGCCTTGTACTACTGTATCTATAGGTGGGTCTGGTACTATATTACTAAATACTTCATATGTACTGTGTTTTAAATTTACTAAGATTTTATCTATAGTTTTTGATTTAACCATAAAAGGGTCTGTTATAACCAACACTTTTTTATCTTTTATCTCTTGTAAATATTCTAAAGAACCTACTCCAAATTTTACTTTGGTTTTTATTTCAAAATTATTCAATCTAATCTCCTCTTTTATAAAAACTTATTTAAAATTAAACAATTGTTAAGCAAAAGCCCCACAGAACAATCTATGGAGCTTTTATTAAGCTTTCAATATTTCGTTATGACATTATTTTAGTAAATATTGGATTTTAGTAAAGTCAAGAATCTTGTATATTAATACTTTATGTTATGCTTTTTCTTATAAGCTATATGAGATATAAATTCATACATTATACCCGCAGCTGTAAGTGAAGTAACATTTCCAGCATCATATTGTGGCGCAACTTCAACAAGGTCATAGCCTACTATATTTAACTCCTTTAATCCTCTTATTATTTCTAATGTTTGGGCAGATGAGAATCCACCTATAACAGGAGTTCCTGTCCCTGGTGCATATGCTGGGTCAACAAAATCTATATCAAATGTAAGGAATGCTTTTGAATCACCAACACGTTGTTTAATTCTTTCAATTATTTCTTCTGTAGTCATCTTATGACATTCAACAGCTTTTAAAACTTCATACCCTAAATCAGTTGAGTGGTACTTATCTTCTTCACCATAATAACCTTCTCTTATTCCAACTTGAATTGATTTAGATGTATCAACAAGGTTTTCTTTAGCAGCATGGTAGAAAGGTGTTCCATGACTATAAGGCTTTCCAAAATATTCTGCTATTGTATCATAATGAGAGTCAAAGTGTATTAAAGCAACTGGTCCATGAACCTTATGACAAGCTCTTAATTCTGGTAATGTTACACTATGGTCTCCTCCCATAGCTATTGGAACTACACCATTTTCAAAGATAGGTAACATCCCCTCTGTAATTACATCAAATGTATCTTCTACATATCCTGGTACAGAGCCTAAATCACCATAGTCTACCCCAGAACAATAGTCAAATATACCAACATCAAGAACTGGATTATATGGTTTACAACCTAGAACTGACATTTCTCTTATTGATGATGGACCAAATCTAGCACCAACTCTAAATGTAGCACATGAATCAAATGGTATACCAACAACAGCAAAATCTACATCGTCTGTTGTAACTACATTTTGTAATCTCATGAATGTTTTAATTCCTGCAAATCTAGGTGATTTTAAAGAATTTATTGTTTTATATTTAATCATAACTACTCCCCTTAATTTTCTTTGTTTTTATTATTTTTTTATCAATTTTACTCTAAACTTCAGCTACCTCATCTTCTTTTTCCATCTTAAGAACGTATGGAACTGCAATTAATTTTGCAAATATTATACCTATTACTCCACCTACTATTTGACCAACAAGTATTGCAATAACCAAGTTTGGTTGGAAATTGACATTGAAAGCTATAAAATCTCCTAAAGAATATCCTGCACAAACTAAAAACGACATAGATATTACTTTACTTGTTGGTTTCATATCTTTCACTAGTCCAAAAATTGCGATACCATTTGCCATACATGCAACTAATCCAGCACTACCAGCACTATCTAGCCCAGCTATTGAACCAAGCTTTTCCAGTGGCTTTTTAAAATACTTACGTATAAGGTAAACCATTGGAAATGCTCCACAAAGCATCATTGCAATACTCCCTAGAAGCTCAATAGACCTAAACATTTCTTTCTCATCTGCAAACATTGGGTCAAATCCCCAACTTCCAAATACTTTAGTGAAAATACCTGTATAGTGTTCAACAATAGATGATACTACGACTATTATTAATATGCTTGTAAGACCTTTTCCAAAATACATGAATCCTTTTATCATTCCATTAGGGAACAATTTTAACCCTAATGCAAGCAACACACACACCACAACAATAGGAATTAGATTTTGGAAAATCATTAGCATACTTAAATTTAAAGTATAATTAGAATTTCCTACTGTAGAAAGTGTTGTACGTATTGTAGGATTTGTAAGTAATGCAACCATATATGACGTGAATACTCCAAAAGGTACTGATAAAAATCCAGACATAGCTCCTAAAGCTAGGTACTTGTAATCTTTTTTATCTAAAATTGAAAGTCCTATTGGAATATTAAATGCCACTGTCGATGCACACATAAATCCAACTGCTAATACTATCACTAATATTTCACTTGTTTTCCCAATTTCTATAGCTAAAGCATATGAACCGCAATCTGGTGGCATAATCATAGCTGCTGCTACCACTGGGTCTGCGCCAAACATACTAAACAACTTTCCAAATATTTTCTCTACCCCGACCTTTAGATACGGAACAGATACCATAAGACCTACTATTGGTATAAACATCGTTGCCATAGTATGTAAGCCTTCATCAAAAGATTTAGCTAGCTCCGATTCTTCTTTGAAAATCTTTGCTAAACCTCCAGCTACACAACAAGCCATGATGATATACAGTACTGAGTCTCCTAATAATTCCATACAGTATACCCCCTATGTACTAAAAACATTAATCAGCTCTTTATTACTTAATTTTTATTTAATATTTCTCATAATAAATACTTCTTATGCTAGTGGTTCTACAGATTCTGTAAAGTTAGGGTCATTTATTATATCTAAGTAATGTTCAAAGTTTTCATCCTTCATAAACTCTATACAATCAGCTGCACGAGTTCTTCCATATTCCCAATAGAAGTCATGGTCTTTACCATATGTTATTTGAACTAATGACCATAAAGACCAGTGTGCATTAACTAAAAACTTACTTGTAAGCAATCTTGCTCTTTGTTCTTCTGTTGGTTCTCCGCCAAAGTATGTTCTTACATAAAGCTCCTCTTTATCTTTTGGAAGAGGATTTTCCACACACACACATGCCATATCGTAAAATCTATCATTTGTTCCACCGTATTCCCAGTCTATTACACGCATAACTTTTCCATCATACATAAAGTTTTCTGCTAGTGTATCATTGTGACAAGGAACTAATTTTTGTGGATTATTTTGATAAGCAACTTCTATTATATCTACTTTTTCTGTTATGCTATCCCATCCATCATATCTCTTATCAAAACCATTTTCTTTAAGTATTTGTATGTACTCTTTCATCTTAGCTATTGGGTTAAATACACTTTTAAACTCCATTCCACTATCATGGTATTTTCTCATAATTTCTGCTGATTTCATGACTACATCTGAATTATTTATAAAATCCTCTGCATGCATTGTATCTGATTTTATAAATTCACAAAGTTGTGAACCTGTTTTTGGGTCATAGTAATATATTTCTGGAGCTATTCCAAGACATGACATTAAAGAAGCATTGTGCTTTTCTGCTGGACGATTTATATATCCTGCTGTTCCTACTCCTGCTACACGCATTGCTATTTGAGTGCCATCTTCAATCTCAAGCTTAAAGTTTTTATTTGTAAGCCCGCCTGGCATTATTTCTATTTTGCTAAGTTCTTGGCTAAATGCTGTTTTTGTTAAATTGATTAACCTAAGGAAATCTTGAATTTCATAAGGTTGTATTACCTCTCCAAATACTGACATATTTTCTCTTATACTTTCATTTTTCATAATAATTTCTCCTTTGTATGATTTGTTTTTGGTTGAAACTTTTTCTATTAAAAACCATTTTCCTTTGATTAGAATTCTATATCTTTGTGCAACACAAAGGTCAATACTATTTTTGTTTAATTTTTTGTTATAATGGATTTTTTTATATATTTTTGGGATTCTATCTCTATTTGTGGAAATAAAAAAACTTTTAAATAAAGTTATTTAAAAGTTTTTCATCATATTATTAAAATTATGTATACAAAAAATATTTATTATAGTATTGTTTTATTTATTCAATTTATAATTCTCTACTTTATGAACTTTATAAAATTGATAATTCTTTTGTCTATTTTTATTTATCAATCTTTATATTTCCATTTCGACTTTCCAGCTTAACTGTAACATTTGGTGCAACTCCAACACTTCCTTTTAGAATATTATCATTTATAGATAATTTGTCTTTGAATGATGTGGAAATAGCCCCATTAAAAGTATGAATAATACCAAACACCAAGAACTTAGTATCTAAAGCCACATTTTTACAACGAAAGACCCCTTCTTTTATACCCTGTTCTACAATTAGAATTTTATTAAAGCTATTGCACTAAAAAAAGAAACCACATTCTGTTTTTATATAGAATATAGTTTCTTGAACTTTAAATACTTAAAAGCAATATTTTATTTATTTTTTGAATTTTCTAATTTTATAGTAGACAAATTTATTAGTTAACTCTTAAATTTTTATCTTCTCTACAAAACTTTCTTCTTATTAAAAAATATGCAGAGATTACAACAAGCTCTATCGCTAAAAATATACCATAAGTAGCTATAGAATCTATGCTGTCTATACCATTTCTAAAGAAAACTAATGCTATTCCTGCTGCTATAATTCCTATAGCATTTTTACCTATAGCATTCTGACCAAAACCATAAAAAGAAGGGAAGTTTCCTTTTATCTCAACAAATGTCAAAATTAATCCAATTACTATAAACAATACTCCTACAACTTCCATAATCATACTAGCCATTTTACACCCTCCTTATTAGAGAATTAACCACTACTATAAAAATAGCTTGCTTTTATAATTACATTATATATTCAATTGGACATTTTTGGAAGTATTAGTTAAAAATAATTTTATATTCTATTTAAATATATCTTTTATATTAAAATCATCTCAATTTTTATATAAATATTAATCTAACCTTTATAGTTTTATAAATTAAAAAGGTTTAGCATAACCATCTCCTATTATAACTTGACCAATATTTTTAAGATGGATGGTAACAATAGCTCAATAACTCCAGTAATAATCAATGAAAATATTATTGATACCAAAAACGAAGTAGAAATCAAACTTTCTGCTTTTTTATGCTCTTTTGCCCCCAATTGCTTGCGAAAGTAAAATAGATATACCATTTGTAGCCCCAATAGCTATAGATGTCAGAGTTAAAATAATTGGCGTGGAAGTTGTAAGTACTGCCATAGCAGTCTCTCCTAATAAATTACCAATCCATATACTGTCTACTAGATTGTATGCCATGTTTAAAAACATAGCTACTATTAATGCAAAGACATCTTATTAGACATTTCTTTGTGTCCTCTGTGATAAAATCCATTTTTGTACTCATGTGTCCTCCTATTTATGAATGAATTTCATTCACTGATTAATTTTAAAAAATACCTGAGATTTAAACAGGTTTGAGTTAAAAATTTACAAAATTATAAAGTATCATATGTTTTATTTTTTATGCTTTTTTATGTTTTATGTTTTATTTTATGTAATTTTCTTTATATGTTTTTCTCTATGTGTTTTTCTTTTATACTTTCTTATTTTATGCTGGTCACAATATATGAAGTATGATTCACGCTCTTCCACACAATGTTTCTAAAATCTACAGCTAACAATTTACATATTTCTTTTTCTGAGTACATTTTTACATCTCCATCTTTATTGTACTTCATAAAAATATTTATTATATGTCTAAATAAAAATGGTTGCCAACAGTCACAAATTATTAGGGTTCCTTCTGGCTTTAATACCCTACATACCTCTGACAATACCTTATTAGGTTTAGGATAATGATGAAAAGAATCATTACAATATACAACATCAAAAAATTCATTTTCAAATGGCAAATACTCTGAATCTCCTAAAACTAAGGTAGCATTCCCTTTTAGTTTATTTTTTGCTATATTTAGCATATTCTCAGAAATATCAATTCCATAAGCCTTCTTCCTACAATCTTCATTTAAAATAGCTTGCAATACTGCTCCTGTTCCACACCCTAAATCTAAAATAGTATCATATGAAATATCTGAAAGTGTTTTAAGTAAAACTGGATAAAGATTTCTTGCATGTTGTCCCTTTATATCTTGGTCATAGGTATCTGCTTGATTATTAAATGTTTTTCTTGATTTTTCTTTTATATTTGTCATATCTAAACCCCTCCTTTCTTGTATTGTTCACAGTATATCATGGGTAGTTCTTTATGTCAATGAATGATATTCATTCACTACTAATGTTAATATAACTATATTAAGTTCTCTATAGTTATATTAACATTCAATTTATACTATGTGTATTATGATTAAGTTATATTATGCATACGATTCTTAAATTATACTATGTGTATTATGTTTAAGTTCCATCATTCACATTTTTCTTAAATTATGCTATATATATTATTTTTATTTGGTCAATTTGACCTTTTAATATTTTTTCTTTCTTCTAACTTTTATAAAATAATACTAAAATAAAGTATCATAATAATTACTCATACTTATCATACATTTTGCTGTTTTATCGTGACCTTTTATCCTGTCTCTGTAAATTTCACAATTAATACCTTGCCCTAACTAGCTCCTACCTTTAAAAATTTACTTTTAGAACCTATCAATTTTATTCTTTAATTTTCTCTTTACTTTAAAGATAAATCGGTCACAATACTGTTCGTTTTTTACCAACAGCTCATATGCATCCATAATCCCAATGGATTGTACGAAACCAAAAATACCAACTGCCAATCCCAAAAATACAAGTAAATGATATTCTGCCCATTCAATGTACCCTCTAACTGTTACTGCGATAATAAGAATACCAACCACAAACAAAAATGTACTTGGGATAGCAACTAACTTATATTTTTTCTTGATTGAAATATATTCCTTTGATAATTCTTTCAAAAACTCATAATCAAATAACAGTGGCTCTTTTCTCAAGATTTTATAATCTTCTTGTTCTGCAAATATTCCAAGTATAACAGCACCAATACCTAAAGCAACACAAACTGCAATTCCCAAAATACGCCAACTTGTATGAGTTGGAAACATTACATAAGGAATACCTGCTAATGCCCAAAACAAAAAACCTAACCCCAAATATTTGCATTCTCTTTTCTCATTGATAAGATAACCCCTTGCCACTTCCTTGCTTACATAATATCCCTTTTCATTTGCTCCTTTTATTGATTTCTCCTCTTTTAATAAAAAATCAGTTGATACTTCAAAAATATTAGATAGTAGTAAAAGTTTTTCTGTTTCTGGAAATCCCTGATTGTTTTCCCACTTACTAACTGCCTGTCTTGTTGTTCCAACTTGTTCTGCAAGTGCTTCCTGTGATAATCCTTTTTCTTTTCTTAACTTAAATAATTTTTCACCAAAATTCATATATTATTACCTCCTGTGATTTGATATCCAAATATTATCAAACTATACTGTTAAATTCTATATTTTAAGAAATGCACATTGTCAACTTTAAGTTGCACTCATGTAATTTGTTGCTAAAACATGATTTTGTAATAATTTTGCCTCTCTTTTTGTATTATAGCATCAATGGAAATCTAAATCCTTTCCTTTATATTTTGAAAGTAATATTTATCAAAATATGATTTTATTAAGTGTATAACCATTTGATTAACAATAGGTTTTTTGCAAACTATTCTCTAATATACTGTTTTATAGTAATAGAAAAGCACATCTTTTCAGACATGCTTTCTGCAACACTTTATCTACTTTATCACGATTCTTTATTTTATATATAACACTTTATCTTCTCATTAGCATCTAGAATTTATATTCTAAATACAGCATATCCACACATTGAGATTCCCCTTCAAAAATTGGCTCTGGATAATTATCTATAAAAAAGTTTTTAATCTTATGTGAATAAACAAATCCAAATTTCTCATAAAACGGGATTCCACTTTCAGCTGTACCCACAACCATTGATGAATACTGTTCACTATAAACATCTAAAATATGATTTATCATCTTTGATGCATAACCCCTATTTTGAAAATGCTCATATGTAGCAATATTTTTTAATTCACAGGTTTCTTTAGAAATTTCAATTACAACTGCTATACAAGTAAGTTCATCATTATCATATAGAGCATACATAATGCCTTTATCAAGATACTTATCAATCATTACCTCATATGGGTCAGCTCGCAACAAAAGGTCAATATGACCTTTTTTATTTTCATCTATAGTTTTTATTTCTATCATATATATCCCCCCTTCCTTTTAACATATATTTCCTTTATGTATTTAATACACTTCACTATCCTTTACATATTTGATACACTTAACTAAATGATAATACAATTGAAACATTGAATAATTATTACTATCTAATTTCATTGTATTTATTGTTTTTTAGTTTTTACTTTTTACTTTTTGCTATTTAATTTATAATAGAATAAATTTTTAGAAGAATGAATAGTAATTGCAACTTATAGCTTAAAAAAACTTTAATTGCATATCTGATTTCTTATACGCTTCTATAATATCTTTCATCTCTGTCAAAATACCATAACGAGCACATTCTTTTTTTAGCACTTGTTCACATCTCTTTCCATTCAAGCTAGGACATACATAATTTAAGCCATACGTTTTTTGATACTGAAATACTAGTTTTGGTGATATATTCTTTAAATGCTTATAAAAAAATTCTCTCTGACCATTACGCATTGTCATTCCATACATACAATAGATAAACTTTGCATTAGCCTTATGTGCTTTTTCAACAATTGCTCTTATTTCATTCTCATTGTCAGTCAAAAATGGTATCAAAGGTGTCAATAATATACCACAAAATATTCCAGCATCATTGAGCTGTTTTACTGCTTCAAATCGTTCAGAACTTAGACTCACATTAGGCTCGATTTTCTTTGCTAACTCATCATTTGCAGTGGTTATAGTAACTTTGACAATAGCAGAATTGTTTCTTGTTATTTCCTTCAAAATTGGTATATCTCTAACTACCAAACTACTTTTTGTATCAATAGATACTCCAAAATGATTTTCTGAAATTAAATTCAAGGCTTGTTGAGTAATGCAAAGGTCTTTTTCAAAAGGATTGTATGTGTCAGACATAGCTCCAATACCAACAACTCCTTTTTTTCTCTTTGAACGTAGCTCCTTTTTTAGAGTTTCTATCACATTTTCCTTATATCTCACTTGGTCAAAATTTTCTATGTTGTATACTGTGCTACGACTGTCACAATAAATACAACCATGAGGACAACCACGATAGAGATTCATATTATAATCAATCCCAAACCATCTTGAGTTGTCAAATTTAACTTTCTGTAAAATTTGTTTTGCTGGTATGCTTTTAATCATTATCTTATCCCTAATTCCATCATATAATTTTTTGTTATCCATTGGGATATCTTGTAATCAATACAAATCCTACTCTTTTCAAGAAAATACTATTACACTTTGTCCATCTTGTTATAAGTGGCTGTACATAAGGAGTATTTTCAAATAAGTTTTGGCAGGATAAGTCGTAAATATCCAATGAATAAAATTCAGATGACCATTTTCTAATTTGTTTCTTAATTGCTTGTAGTAGGTCATCAATCGTTTTAGTCAAAATCCTAGCTTCATAATATCCATTTTACCACAATGAGATTGCTAATTCAGATTGCTAATTCAGATTGCTAATTCATGATGACCTTTATATTACTTTGCAATCTCTCTTAGATGAGTGAGATTAATCTCTTTCACTGTCAACATCTAGAATAACCTTTAGAGAATTCACCCATGTTTCTAATGTTTGAGCTAATACCAATTGCTGGTCTAAAATAGCCTTACCTGTTTCTGGTACATTCGATTTTGTATTTATATTTTCCTCTATATACGACTTCAATACTTGTATATTTTCTTCAATACTATTAAGACACAACTTTTGCTTTTCTGGTGTAAGACTGTATAAATTTACTATTACAGCATTGAAATCCAGAAAAATATTTACTGGCTTTGAAGCTGTATCAAACATTAAGTCTAAAAAATGTTTTTCACCCAATTCTGTTAAAGAGTAAATTGCTTTTTCTGGCATTCTCCCCTCTCTTACAATTGTGCTTTGGATATAACCTTTTTCTTCTAGTTGAATTACCTTCTTATAAATTGATGGTGTACTGATTTTAACCCAACGTGATATATTTCTATATTCCACCACTTTTTGAATATCATAAGCACTCTGAGGCTGTTGCTTTACTATACCCAGTACAATTAAATCTATTGTTGCCATAAAAATTCTCCTCTCGTTTTCTCTCTATTGACAAATACTATAATTTATAGTAGCATTTTCTTTATTACTATAATTTATAGTAATATATTTTAGAGCTAATGTCAATAGAAAGGGAGTGTTTAGCATGAAAGAAATCAACAAAAAAATTGAATTATTAGGGTCTGCCCCAATACCAAAAGCCTTGTTATCTATGGGATTACCTACTATGATAGGTATGATGATAACTGCATTGTACAATTTGGTAGATGCATACTTTGTAGGTGGTCTTGGAACAAGTCAAATGGGTGCTATATCTGTTGCATTTCCACTAGGTCAGATTATTGTGGGATTAGGATTATTATTTGGAAATGGAGCTGCTTCCTACATTGCCAGACTCCTAGGTCATGGAGATAAGGAAAAAGCAGGCAAAGTTGCTAGTACAGCTATTTACAGCAGTATAATAGTTGGTATATTATTTATTATTGTCATTATGATTCTTCTCAATCCTGTTTTAAAATTATTAGGAGCTACAAAAAGTATTATGCCTTATGCAATGTCTTATGCTAGTATCTATGTCGTATCATCTATTTTTAATGTATTTAATGTCACTATGACTAATATTGTCACAAGTGAAGGAGCTGCTAAAACAACCATGTGCGCTATGCTATTAGGTGCATTGCTTAATATAGTTTTAGACCCAATATTCATTTATACCTTTGGCATGGGTGTAAAAGGTGCTTCCATTGCAACTGCTCTTTCTCAGATGATTTCAACACTTGTTTATATCAGGTACATTTTTAGCAAGAAAAGTATGTTTAGTTTTAGAATTAAAGAATGTTGTTTTTCAAATGAAATCATGTCAGAAATTTTAAAGATTGGTGTACCTACTTTAATATTCCAGTTATTGACTAGTCTCGCTATTACATTAACTAATATGGAAGCTACAAAATATGGTGACTCTGTGATAGCTGGAATGGGTGCAGTAACACGAATAATGTCTTTGGGAAGTCTTATCGTATTTGGGTTTATAAAAGGCTTCCAACCAATTGCTGGTTATAATTTTGGCTCAAAGAACTATGATAGATTACACCAAGCAATAAAAACATCTATAGCATGGACTACTCTATTTTGTGTAGTACTTGGTCTTGTAATGGTGTTTTTTCCCACAGCTATAATTTCACAATTTACAAGTGGTGATGTGTTATTAATTGAAAATGGTAGTAAGGCTCTTAGAGCAAATGGATTTTCATTTATGTTATTTGGTTTTTATACAGTATATTCTACATTGTTCCTTGCACTAGGAAAAGCAAAGGAAGGTGGGTTACTGGGTATGTGTAGACAAGGTATATGTTTTATTCCTATAATCTTGATTATTCCTATATTTTGGGGATTAAATGGTATTTTATATGCACAACCAATAGCTGATTTTGCTGCTGCAATAATCGCAGGTTTTATGGCAATAAAACTACATAAAGAGCTTCATACTTTAAAAATAAATTCTATTTCTTCTAAATAAATATACTTCAAGATATGTTCTAGTTATACAAATCTAATATATATATTAGTTATACAAATCTACCATCAGAAAAGATATAAAATTATTTCATGCATTTTGTAGGCTCAAAGAATTGTATGATAAATTCATTATCAAACAGCTCTTTCAGCTTACAAGATATGTATATTATAATTCATTAATTTACATGCTTAATATGACTTAATCTACTTACAAATAGGCAATAATATATATTAACATATATTTTCTACACAAATCATACTATTAATATACAATTGAATAATCCTTTTTCACAAACTACTTGTTATTTTATCTATTCACTTGTATTATTGGATTATAATTATTTTAGGAAAGGAATCACTATATGCTTTCACAAAACGATATTGATATACTTACACAAAGTTTATCTTTTTGGGATAAACTCACTGACTCACAAAAAAGCTTATTAATCTCTTCAGCCAATATATCCCACTTTAAAAAAGGAAACTCAATTCATTGTGGTGATAGTGATTGTATTGGTATTTTGATTATAAAGTCTGGAACAATACGTACATACATACTTTCAGATGAAGGGCGTGAGGTGACACTTTTCCGTCTTGATAATGGTGATGTATGTATCTTATCAGCATCATGCATTCTAAACACAATAACTTTTGATGTATATGTGGATGCTGAGACAGATTGCGATATTATACAAATTAGTTCTTCTGTTTTCTCAAAATTGTCTACAGAAAATATTCACGCAGAATTGTTCTCATATAAGCTAGCCACTGAACGTTTTTCTGATGTTATGTGGGCAATGCAACAAATCCTTTTTATGAGTTTTGATAAGCGTTTGGCATCTTTTTTAGTTGATGAAATAACTAAAAACAATAATACTACTATAAATATGACTCATGAGCAAATTGCTAAGTATATGGGAAGTGCTAGAGAAGTTGTGTCTAGAATGTTGAAATATTTTGCTAGAGAAGGTCTTGTGTCTGTATCTCGTGGTGGTGTAAAAGTATTGGATAAAGATAGACTTCGTTCTTTAACATTATAAGGAGATGTTTCAAAATAAGAATTTGAATCATCTCCTTCTTATCTCCTTTTCATCTCTTTCTTCAACTTCTTCTTTAAAATTTCCACTTTTATTCATAATGTAAGCACCCTTTTTTATTCTATCAATTCTTCATTAATTTAATCTTATTTTCCATATAATTGCCTTCCACTTTTATAAATACTGATAAATTTAATTTGAACTTTTATTTGCTAATAAAATACCTTTGTTTTGCTTCTATTAGTAATATGAAATAAGTTTAAATTTTTTTAAAGTTTATTCTTATGATTAGTATAACTTACCTACGACTTTACCTGAAACTTCTCTATCCATTTCATCAAGAATATATATCTTTTATTGTTATGTTAACAATTCAAACACTATATTTCAATCGGAAATATTGCATTTCAAATTGAAATATAATATTTCTATTTGAAATATAATATAAATAAATATAATATTATTTTATCAAACTAAAAAAAAAGATTTTAATAAAATTGTATTAAAGTAATTTGATTAACAGTTAAATTACAATAAATCACATAAAAAAACAAATAAAATATTATTAATCTAAAAAGTTGGCATATTTCGTGCTTTTATAATTTAGTATAAATCTAAAATTAAATAAGGAGAAGAAAATGAATAAAAAACAGTTGATGAAATTCTTACTTGTTGCAGCTATACCAATAATTATATGGAATTTACCTGCACCACAAGGATTAAAAAAAGAAACTTGGGATATTGTTGCTTTATATCTAGGTTTACTAGCAGGTCTTATTATTAAACCATTTAAAGAACCAATCATTACTTTAATCATTGTAGGTGTAGCACTTATGTTTATGGATGAGTCAATACTACTTCATGGATATTCAGATAAGATGACTTGGTTTTTAGTTGTTGTAACTATTGTCTGTACAGCTTTTGTAAAGACAGGATTAGGAAAACGTATGGCATACAACCTTTTGCTAAGAGCAGGAGATTCTACCTTAGGACTTGGATACCTAATGATGATAAGTGATTTAATACTTAGCCCTGCTACAGGTTCAAATTCATCTAGAACAACTATTATCTACCCTATATTTAGAAATATAGCAGAAGGTGCAGGTTCTAAACCTGATGATGAGCCTAAAAAATTAGGTGCATATTTAACAGTATTAACATATGTAGTATCTCAAGGAACAGCAGCATTATTTTTGACAGGTATGGCAACCAATGCGATAACAGTTTCTTTGGCAGCAAGTATGTTAGGTGTTAACTTAACTTGGGGAACTTGGTTTATGGCATCAATCGTACCAGCAGGTTTATTCTTACTAGTAGCACCACTTATAGTATATAAGATATACAAACCAGGTTTAACTCATTTAACAGATATTAAACCACAGATAAGAAAAGATTTGGAATCATTAGGTACTATTACAAAACATGAAAAGATACTAGTTGTATTCTTTATTCTTGCTATTCTTGGATGGATGTTTGGTGAAAAAATACCTTTTATAAACTTAAATATGCAAGTAGTAGGATTTGTATTCTTAGCATTAGTCCTTATAGCAGGTATTTTAGATTGGGATGATGTTATTGGTGCTAAAGGAGCATGGAATATATTTATATGGTATGGTGCATTTTATGGTATTGCTGGCTCATTAGCTGATGCAGGTTTTTACACTTGGTTAGCTGATAAATTAGGTACAGTATTAAATCTATCAGATGTAAATGGATTATTAGTTACAATAGTACTATTGTTAGTGAGTTTGGCAGTTAGATACTTCTTTGTATCAAACAGTGCATTTGTAGCATCTTTTTATCCTGTACTATTTGCAATAGTTTTATCTACTAAAGCAAATCCGATGGTAGTTACATTATTACTAGCATTCTTTGCAAGTTATGGAGCTTTATTGACTCATTATGGAAATGGAGCTGGTCTTATAGCCTTTGCATCAGGATATGTATCTCAAAAAGATTTCTGGAAAGTAGGCACTATCATGGTAATGGTTGCATTAGCAATATTCTTAGTAATAGGCTTACCTTACTGGAAAATAATTGGATTATGGTAAGTACACATTAAATTTATATATTGGAGATGAATAATTATGCTAGATTTACTTATTGTAAATGGACACGTAATAGACCCTAAAAATAATGTAAATGGCAATAAAACAATTGCTATATACAATGGAAAAGTAACTGAATATAAACATGGTGATAAGGCAAAACACACAATAGATGCAAGAGGTAAATTTGTTTTTCCAGGGCTGATTGATGCACATGCTCATATGTTTGCAGATGGAACTGAAATTGGTATATATCCAGATAGCACATATCTTCCAACAGGCGTTACTAGTGCAATTGATTGTTCAGCAGGAGTAGCAAACTACCAACTCTTTAAATCTTCAATTGTGGCTAGAAGTAAAGTAAATATAAAAAGTTTCTTACAAGTTTGTTCAGCGGGATTAGTAACTACTAGCTATCATGAATGTATTGACCCAAAGTATTTCAATCATGAAAAAATAGAACGAATATACAATGAAAATAAAGATAATATATTAGGTCTAAAAATAAGATTAAGTGAAAATTTAGTAGAAGGTCTAGGAATAGAGCCATTAAAGGAGACTATTAAAATAGCTGAAAAAATAGGATGCCCTGTTGAGGTGCATTGTACAAATTTACCAGTTCCTACAGAGGATGTGTTAAATATCTTAAGACCAGGAGATATATTTGAACATGTATATCAAGGTGTTCAAAACACTATCCTCGACTCAAATGGCAATTTATACGAATGTGTAAAGAAAGCAAGAGAAAGAGGAATCATATTTGATACAGGAGAAGGTAGAAAACATGGTGATTTTGAAGTCATGCAAAAAGCAAAAGAACAAGGATTTATAGCTGATATTTGTAGTACAGATTTGGTATTGGAAAGCATGTTTAGAAGACCTATATTCTCTCTACCAAATCTTATGTCTAGATACATATGTATGGGAATAAGTCTATATGATGTTGTAAAAATGACAACACAAAATCCAGCTAAACTTATGAAAATGGAAAATCAGATAGGATGTCTATCAGAAGGTGCAAATGCAGATGTAGCAATATTTGACATCATGGATGTTAAACAAACTTATACAGATTGGAAAGGTAGTAAATTCGAGGCAGATAAATTATTAAAAACAGAAATGACAATTAAAAATGGATTTATAGTATATTGTGCCCCAGATTACATATATGAAAATTAATTAGGAGGAAAAAAATGGGTTGGAAAATATTATTACCACAAGAAATAATGCAAGAGGGAAGAGATTACTTAGAAAGTAGAGGACATGAACTGATAACTGGTTCAGGCATGGAGACTAAAGATATAATAAATGATATAAAAGGTATTGATGCAATTATAGTTAGGTTATCTAAAATAACAAGAGAGGTATTTGAAGCTGCTGATAACTTAAAAGTAATAGTACGTCATGGAGCAGGATTTGATACTGTAGATTTAGATGCAGCAAAAGAATTTGGTGTTCAAGTATTGTATTGTCCAGTAGCAAATAGTACTTCTGTTGCAGAAGTAACACTAATGTATATGTTATACTGCTCTAGAAATTATACAAAAGTAAGAAAAAGTTTTATAGATGACTATTATAAAGCTAAGCTGAGAACTCCTAAATGTGAGCTTGATGGAAAAACTGTAGGAATTATTGGATGTGGAAACATAGGTTCAAGAGTTGCTAAGATGTGTATGGATGGATTCAATATGAAAGTGGTTGCATATGACCCATATAAACCATCTAAAGACTTCCCACAAGGTGTAGAAGTAACTAGAGATATAAGCAAAATATATAAAGAAAGTGATTTTGTTTCTGTTCACTGTCCAACAACTTCTGTCACTAAACATTTTATAGGAAAAGAACAGTTTAGTATGATGAAAGAAACAGCATTTTTTATAAATGCAGCAAGAGGAAGTGTTGTAGATGAACAAGCTTTATATGAAGCATGTAGAGATAATATTATAGCAGGTGCTGGCTTAGATGTATTACAACAAGAGCCAGTAGATTCTAAAAACCCTATATTGTATTTAGATAATGTTGTGGTATCTCCTCATATAGGAGCAGCAACTAAAGAAGCTACTAATAGAGCCTCTTTACACTCTGCAATTGGAGTTAATGAGGTATTTGAAGGTAAAAAACCTACTTGGCCAGTAAAATCAATAGATTGGGACAATGCAACGATATACAATGATTAGTAAACAATAAACACTTATTAGGAGGAACTTAAAATGACAATAGGAAATAGAGTATATTTAAAAAGAGATTTACCAGATAAAGAACTTGTAAAAAGATTTAGTGTATTACCAGCAGCTAATGTAGGAGATTGTATGTATAGGTCAAGTGCATTAAGTTCAGAAATAAAGTTAATGTCTTCACCAAAAAACAAAATGTGTGGAGTTGCGTTAACAGTAAAATCAAGACCAGGAGATAATTTAATGCTTCATCAAGCTCTTAATATAGCTCAAGAAGGCGATGTAATAATACTATCTAATAATGGAGATAGAACACAAGCCATCATGGGAGAAATCATGTACAAATATCTTGCAGATTTCAAAAAAGTATCAGGAATTGTAATAGATGGTCCAATAAGAGATATTGATGTTATATCAAAGTCTAGTTGTCCAATATATGCTACAGGAACTACTCCAGGTGGCCCATATAAAGAAGGTCCTGGTGAAGTGAATGTACCTATATCTATAGGAGGAATTGCTGTTAATCCAGGAGATATAATATTAGGAGACAAAGATGGTGTAATCGTAATCCCTAAAAATGATGCAGTAGACCTTATTGATAAAGCAGAAGCAAATGCTAAACAAGACCATGCTAAAGTGGTAAAGGCTTCTGAAGGAACTGCAAATAGAGAATGGGTAAATGAGACATTAGAAAAAAAAGGTGTACAAATTATAGATGATGTTTACAGAGTTTAGTAATAAATGACTTTTACTCTATGTATATAAAATATTTATATATAAAAATTTTAAAATAGCAGGTGCTGTTACATAACGATTCTAAATTGTTATGTAACAGCCTCTTTTATTTTATTCAATAAATATTTAATCTGAAAGTTGATACTTTTTAAGTTTACGCCAAAGAGTAGTAGTACTGATACCCAACTGACTTGCAGTAACAGATTTTACTCCATTATTTTTCTCTAACGTCTCAAGAATTAATTTTTTTTCATAATCTACGATTTTATTCTCTTCCAAAATAGGAGAATAATCTATTGTAGTAGTTAAACTTATATCCTTTCGAAAATGTGGCTCAGAAGTTAAAATTTCAGAAACTAAGTACTCATCTATAAAATTATCATCACACATAACTACTAGTCTTTCTACTATATTTTTTAATTGTCTTATATTACCAGGAAAGTCATATCTACTTAAAATTTTAAGTGCAGAATCAGATATTGACACTGGTTTGTTATAATGAGATATAATAGCATATGTAAGTTGTTCGATATCTTCTTTTCGCTCTCTAAGAGGAGGTAAATCTAACTTCAACACACAAAGTCTGTAAAATAAATCTTCTCTAAAATTATTATTATCAATCTGCTCCACTAAATCTTTATTAGTAGCTGTTATAACTCTTACATTAATAGGTACAACTTTAGTATCCCCTATTCTAGTGACTTCCCTCTCCTGTAATACTCGAAGTAGTTTGACTTGAACATCTTTAGAAATTTCTCCAATTTCATCTAAAAATATAGTCCCATTATGTGCCAATTCAAAGACACCTGCTTTACCTTCATTTCTAGCACCTGTAAAAGCTCCCTTTACATATCCGAATAATTCACTTTCAAGTATATTTTCAGGTATAGCTGCACAGTTTATAGCCACAAAAGGTCCATTAAATCTATTGCTATAGTTATGAATACTTTGAGCAAATATTTCTTTTCCAGTACCAGATTCACCAGTAATTATGATTGTAGAATTAGATTTAGCAAATTTCTTAGCCATGTTTACCGAGTGCATTAATGCATCACTTGAACCCAATATATCGTTAAAATTGTTCTTTGCACAATGAGATTTTGAAATTAAACTCTCTCTTATTTCTTTTTCTGTTGATTGAATATTTTCGATATCTTGTATGGTTGCAACACATCCAAAATGCAAACTATCAATTATAATCGGGAAACAATCAAATGTAAGGGAAGAACCTTTAAAATTAATTATATTGTTACATATAGAGTGCCCATTTTTTAGTGAATCTGAAATATCACCAGAAGTTAAATAATCTTTTATAAATTTATCAACTTGGTTAAATAGTAACCTTTTTGCTTGATTATTTATAAAAAGTGGTGAGTGATTTTTATCAATGGCAATTATACCACTATGTGTACATTCTAGAATTTCTTCTGTAATAGAGTTATTTATTCTCTTTTCAATTCCTATGTTATATAGATGAATTGCTTCATTGATAGACGCATGAATAGAAGACTTTTCAACTTCAGTCTCTATACAGAGTTTATTGTATTTAGAGGTGATTTCTTTTGTTGTTTTACCACCTATGAAAATCTCAGTGCCATTATCAATTAATTCTTTTATTGTATCTTCAAATTCAGAAAGAGAATTTAACTTAGGTATTTCTAAATCAAAATTGGAGATTTCTTTAAATCGTTTAGCAGTTTTATATGATGATTCTAAACCTATAAATCCTATTTTTGAAGAATACTTAAGTGCTTTTTTATATGAATAAAATATGTCTTCGTATTTGTATCCAACATCCACTATAGGAATTGAGACATGTTTACGCAATAAATCAACATTTTGTCCACGAGTAATTATTACTTTAGTGCCTAAGTTAATTATGTTATCTGCTAGTTCTATAGTTTCTTTACCTGTAGCAATGTATGATGGAATTTTTATATGTAATTCTTCAAGTACTTCATATACAGTATCTGAAAATAACTTAGAGGGAGCAATGACTACTATCTCATTTTTCATATCATAAAACCTCCTTTTGTTAGTCTATTTTTTATATTATTTTTTCACACAAAATAATGTCTTCAGAGTGACACTCAATTTTCTACTCACAGGATTTTAAAAATATTCACCTCAGAATTACTTTACTATTTACTTTTGCAGTAATTTTCTCAATTGAAATTGTTTTTCTTTCAAAATCTACATTCTCCCATGACGGACGTAATATTTTGGATGTTCTCATACCCAGACTAATATTTAAGTTTATGTGAAGTTCTAATTCAGTATCTTTGCATACTTCTAATAGTTTTATTATTTACTCTTCATCATAATTTTTATTTTAAATTTGTTTTGATTTAACTAAATCTACTCCTTTAGTTGAATTCTTATCATTTTTAAATCAAAAGCACTTTTAAATACAAGTTTCATTATATGGATGTAAATTTTTAATGACTTGGAACTTAGTATATCTGATAAATTATTCACATAACGATATATATGTATTGTATCAATATCTTATACTCTCATTTTACCATGATAAAAGGTGATGTCTCAAAATAAAAATTTGAATCTTCTTCTTTTTTTATATAAAAACAGAAAAGGAGTTCCTAAGAACCCCTAATCTATATGATAATTGCTCTGTTAAAAAACAAAACTCACATTATAATTATATCGACTATGAATATTATAATTAATCGACAGTACCATTAGACATTGAAACAATTCTCCTCTAAGATGATTCAATAAGATTACTTAGCCTAATTATATATATCCATAAATATAAAATACTATTAGTCACAAACAATAATATACAAACAATAAGTAAAAATAAATATATTATATATACATATTATAAACCTCAAAAAATTCTTCAGTCGTAACTGTATCTAACCATTTTTTAGAAGGATATAAAAACTTATACTGATTATCTTTAATAAGACTATCATCTATAGTATCATAGATGCAAGATAGTAATGATGCAGACTTCACAAAAGAATTACAAAACTCCTTAGATACAAGAGATTTTAATACCTCTAACATAGTCTTTTCGTCTAATGATTTACTTGCAGTAATATAAGATGGCAATGCTATAGCCCCATCATCAGGATATGACATAAATAAATCTTCATTATTAGCACGCTTTGCATATATACTAGGAGTTATAGCTAATCTATACGAACCATTTTTTACATCATTAAATGATTGTATTGGCATATCTAGTATAGTTGAATTGGACAAAAATCTCTCTACATACTCTTTTCCATACCTACTCCAAATGGCTTTAACAACAGATTTCGCACCAGAGTTATTTATACCACCAATGACAGTTTTTGTATCAGTGTCAATTACGTTTTTTATAGAATCTATCAAACCCTTGTAATTCTGGTTATAAGAAAATACTAATGGTATAACTAAAAATGGAAGTAATCTTTCATCAAAATATATAGATGATGATTTAATCTCACTCTTAATATTGAAATAATTCGATAATGGATATAAGTTACTTGAAAACTTTGAATAGATATTCTTGTCTTCATACACTTCTAAATCTGTAGAAACTATAATATCTGGAATTAAAGCGTCTGTTTTTTTTAAATATTCATTAAGTTTGTAAGGATAACCTATACCAAAATAAGTTACCTCTAAATTAATATCCTTCTCTTTTAAAGACATAATTAAATTATCTAAATAGTTTTTCTCATATTTATGAAGTATACAAATATTGCTCCAATACAACCTAACATTTTTCATGAAGAGTCTCTCCTTTTCTTAATTTATATTGACATTCTAGTTGAAATTCATATATATCTTTAAGTTTGCCTAAGATTTCTTTTTCTTCGTTAGTCTTATTGATTACTTTGAAGATTGAACCATTTTTCATTATTATACGCTTCTCTGCTATAAGTGCTGTATGAGGGTCATGAGTAACTATAAAAATCAGTTTATCACTTTTCAATAAGATGTCTAAAGCAACATTTTTATTTATTCCAGCATTCTCTATTTCATCTATCAAAACAATAGGATTATTTGAAATGAGAGCAACATCTGCAATCATTAAGGCACGTGTCTGTCCCCCACTCAATGATGTAAGGTCTTGAGATAGGGAAATAGGTTCTGCTGTTATGGAATTTGCTACATCTAGTACTTCTTTTATTGAGACAGAAGTATTGTTTTTACATTCTTTATGTATAACTAAAAATTCCTCGACTGTAGAATCAAGAACAAACCTCATATTTTGGCTAAGATGAGAAATGAGATTTGTAGAAAATTTATTTCTTTCCTCAATAGCAACTTCCATATTATCAATGACTACTTTTCGATTAGTCAAAGAATCTTTATTGACAAACTGCTCTATATCTTTGATTAACCTGCTTTTACCAGAACCAGTATTACCTACAATGGAATAAATATGACCTCTATAAAAAGTTAGAGATTCAAAGTTCTCTGTATTACCAAGTTTGTTTTTTCCAGGATATATGGTTATACTTTTCATTAAAATTCACCTCTAAAATTCATTTTAGAAACTATGCCTTGTTGGAATTCATCACCAATTCTACATTCTCCAATACAATAAGAACACACCCCACTTGGCATTGTATGTCTCAATAAATGTTCGTCATTGTTTAGAATATTAGCATTGTTTATATAGTTTGAAATTAGCTCTACACCAAAACCAACTAATCCATCTATAAAGAATATATTAGAATTAGGATTTATTTTTTTTATATTGAATGATATTATCTCTCTTTCTGCTTGTGATACCATGTCTATTTTACTTAGAACTATGGCATCACTTTCACTTAACATAGGACCTAGTTTTTGAGGAGTCTTAAAGCTAGATGTACAATCACATACACATATGTGTAGTGTTTTATTTGTTGCAGGTGAACACCTATTGCAAAGCCCAGCAGTTTCTATTAGTAAAATATCGCTACTTTTATTTTTAGCCCAAAGTATAAGTTCGTTTATGTTTGATATAAGAAAATGGTCTGGACATATGTCTTTACTAAGTCCAACAATATAAGGTATATTCAATTTTTTATATATTAAATCATCATCAGTAGCTAGACAATCTATCTTACATATTGAAGGGTTAAGCCCATTAGACTTAAGATATGGAATTAAATGTTTTATTAAAGCGGTCTTCCCTACAGAGGATGACCCAGAAATTAATATAGTTTTCATGGCTTATGTAAAGTCTCCTTTCATATTTTGTTAAGAGATATGATAGCATTAAAAACTACTAAAAATTGTATCAGATGAGACAATTAATAAATAAACTTGATTGAAAATAATTATCAATATTATTGAATTTTGGTAAATACTGTGATATTATTGCAATCAAAGTGAATATTTATCAGAAAAGGTGATGACTTTGAATGAGAAAGAAGTACTAATAAATAGTAAGTTATTTTCTGAAAGATACATTGTAGAAGATAAGATAAAAGCAAAGAGTTATAAAAAAGGTCAATTTATAAGTGATTTTTTTGATAAAGAATATTATGTAGGTGTAGTTAAAGCAGGACAAGTATCCATCTATTGTATATCGAGTGATGGAACTGAAGTTAACATGTCTATTCTAAAGGAAGGAGATGTTTTTGGAATTTCTAATATATTTGATGAAGAATCCTTAGATACTGTACTAAAATGCAAAAGTGATGTTTATGTAGTTTTTTATCCAAAAAAATGCTTTATAGATATGATGAAGTTGGACATTTCTGTAGCTTTAGAGTATTCAAGATATTGTAATAGAAAAATACAATTTTTACTGAGAAAGATAGAGTTTTTAAATATACAGTCTAGTAAAAAGAAAGTTATTGAATATTTACTAGAAAAAACTAGTAAAAATGACACTATCCTATTAGAATGTTCTAAGGAGGAGTTAAGTAAAAGGATTAGTGTAAGTCGAGCATCTTTATATAGGGAATTACAATCATTACAAAATGAAAATTGTTTAGAGTTTGGTAAAAAGTGTATAAAAATATTGAATAAAGAAAAGTTAACACAAATTCTATATGAAATATAAACTTAAATAACAGATTCTATATAAAATTAAATACTAGGAGGAAGGTTTTATGAAAAAGAAATTATCAATATTATTACTGGCATCATTAATAATAATTTCATTGGTAGGTTGTGCATCAAACCCACCAGAAAAACAAACAAAAGAAGAAACTAAAGTAGTTGCAAAGGTGACAGCACTAAAAGGTCCTACAGGAATGGGAATGGTTAAGATGATTGGCGATGAAAAGGATAAAAAAGAAAAAGATTATGAATTTTCAATAGCAAATTCTGTTGACGAAATTACACCTAAGCTTGTGAATAAAGAACTAGATATTGCTGCTATTCCCGCAAATCTATCATCTGTTTTATATAATAATAGCAATGGTGAAATAGAAACACTAGCCATTAATACTTTAGGAGTTTTATACATAATTGAGAATGGAAATTCTATAAACAATGTAAATGATTTAAAAGGCAAAACTATTTATTCTAGTGGTAAAGGCTCTACTCCTGAATATGCTTTGAATTACATATTGAAAGAAAATGGAATTGACCCAACTAAAGATGTCAACATAGAATACAAATCAGAACATACAGAATGTTTGGCGGCATTATTAAACGATAAAAATGGAATAGCACTACTTCCCCAACCTTTTGTAACAACAGCATTGACTAAGAGTGATAACTTAAGAGTAGCTTTGGATTTGACAAAAGAATGGGATACTTTAAATAAAGATAAAAATACTGAAAGTGCTTTAGTAACAGGAGTTGTTGTTGCACGAAAAGAGTTTGTTGATAAATATCCAGAAAAGGTTAAAAGTTTCTTAGAAGAATATAAGAAATCAGTTGATTTTACAAACAATAATATAGAAGAAGCTTCAAAACTTATTGAGGAAAATGAAATAGTTCCAGCACAGATAGCAAAAAAAGCAATTCCAAAGTGTAATATAACATTTATAGAAGGTAATACAATGAAAGATAAATTAAGTGGATACTTACAAGTACTTTATGATGCTAATCCAAAGTCAATAGGAGGAAAGATGCCAGGTGAAGATTTCTACTATACACAAGAAAATTAGTAAAACTCATATACTAGCAATAATCTTTTGGCTTATCGTTTGGCAAATAAGTAGTATGATAATTGGTCAGGAGATACTTTTAGTATCTCCTTTTTCATCTTTGAAAAGGTTATTCGAATTATCTATGAAGTTTGAGTTTTGGCAATCTATACTCTTTTCTTTTCTGAAAATAACAACAGGATTTATATTAGCCTTTATCATTGGAATAATATCTGCCATAATAGCATCTAATAAAAAAAATTTTAGGATACTTATTGAACCCTTAATACTTACAATACAATCTATACCAGTAGCTTCGTTCATAATATTATCTCTAATATGGATATCTTCAAAGAACCTGTCTATTTTTATATCCTTCTTGATGGTATTGCCAGTGGTATATAGAAATATCCTAGATGGAATAAATAGTATATCTAGAGAGTTAAATGATATGGCAAAAGTATTTAAAGTCAGTAAGATAAAAAAAATAAGGTACATATATTTGTCTGAGGTAGCACCATATCTAAGAGCAGCATGTAGTGTTTCTTTAGGTCTATGTTGGAAATCTGGAATAGCAGCAGAGATAATAGGAATGCCTGCTAATTCTATAGGTGAAAACTTATACAAAGCTAAAGTATACTTAAATACACCAGATTTATTTGCATGGACTATAGTTATCATTATAATAAGTATTTGCTTTCAAAAGGGATTTTTATCATTAATAGACTATTTATTAAAAAGATTGGAGATAAACTAAATGGATATAGTAATTGAGAATCTAAGTAAAAAATATAATGATAAGGTTGTTTTAGATAATTTTAATAATGTATTTAAAGATAATGCTATCTCATTTATAACAGGAACCTCTGGTATTGGTAAGACAACATTGATAAGAATATTAATGGGTTTGGAGAAAGCAGATAGCGGAAAAATTGTAGGTATTAGTAATAAAAAGATTAGTGCAGTATTCCAAGATGATAGTTTGTGTGAAAATCTAAGTGTGTCATTGAATATAAAGTTGGTATGTGAAAATCTAGGTAATTCAGAAATTGAAAGTGCCTTAGAGGTATTAGACTTAAATGATTGTATGAATAAAAGAGTAAGGGAATTAAGTGGTGGTATGAAAAGAAGGGTTGCAATATTAAGAGCTTTATTATATGATTTTGACTTGCTTATAATGGATGAGCCATTTAAAGGGCTGGATACAGAAACTAAGTATAAGGTTATGGATTTTGTAATAAGAAAGATGGAAAACAAGAGTGCTATAATAATTACTCATGATATGGATGATATAAAATACTTTAAAAATCATGAAAAGTTAATAATTGATTTTAAAATGCCTTCAATATATTGATTTTAAAATCAACTAAAGTTTTTATATGAATGTTATTTCAAACTTACTAATTCTGTATACCAAAAAGGCTGTAGGCAAATTTATTTTTACATAAAAAAGTACCTGCGATTAAAACAAGTACTTTACATATTTTTTCTAATTTGTGATATAATAAAAGCAAGAAGAACTACAATCTATTTGCAGTAGAGTGGAGTTCGTAAATTAGTGTTTCTTGTTGAACTTAATCTTTAGTTCAAAACTAAAGTCACTCCTGCCAGAGTGGCTTTTTACTTTTTTAAACAATTTATCAGTTAAGTAAACTATTAAACTGGCAACTAAACTTGCTAGTACACCTTGTAAAAAATTATCCACACATACTCACCTCCCTTCTATACGTTGGGAGGATAACCTTTTGTATGAACTCCACTCTATAAATTGTAGATTACATCTTCTTGCTAAAACTATTATAACATATAATTCCTACATATTTTACCTATTATATAGTTATTTTCCTATCTCCTTCACCCTCTTTTTCTTTCCCTTTCTGCCTCTTTCATTGCTTTATATTCTATCTTATTATTTAATTATTATTGCTATCTAAATTCCTTGTATCCACTCTTTTTAATTCTTCTACTTAATTAATACCCTTACACATAAAAAAGAAGCATAGACAAGTTTATTTTATACAAACTCTATCTATACTCCTTACATATTCACATAAATTCTCTCTATATAGACTTACTCTTTGCCTTACATATCATCTGAGTCATAGTACCCATAGGACAATAAACACACCATGAACGAGGCTTAAATAGTATCATCGTAATCAATCCAAGAACAGTCGATGTAAGCATAACACTATAAAAACCAAACGCAAACTGTACCACCCAAGGTGAAACTAAAGTCCCATGATATGCCCATTGCCAAGGCATCTTTATAGTCCAAAGCAAAGTCACTACCTCTTTAAAATTTCTACTACCCTCAAACACTAGATAAGTTGAAAAAAGCATATTAGCGAACATCACCATAAAAAACGTCAAAAAACCATATCTAAACCACTTGCTTCTAATAAATTTAGGAATATCTTTATTTCTTGACAACTTTAATTTATTTCCAAGCAAATTAAACAGCTGTCCTCTTCCACAATACTTATTGCAGTACGCTTTATTTCCTTTAATAATAGAAATAAGTAATGGAACAAAGAAACAAATTAACCCAATCCAAGCGAAAATAATATTTACAAATCCCAATATCAAATATATAGAAGAAAAAATCCATAAATAGTCATACCAGTGTTTTTTATTATTCATGACACTTACCTTCTTCCTCTTTTAATATTGTTATAATCTCAATCACAGATGCTGGACATACCTTCTTACAAATACCACATCCAACACATAAGTCTTTATCAATTTTTGCACTAATACCATATGGTACTGAGATAGCTCTCCTTGGACAAACTTTTATACAGCTACCACAGGCTACACACTCATTTTCTAAAATATTTGCATACTTCTTTTTTTTATTAGACATAATAACCTCCCTGTATTATTAATCTATAAGAATTATAACAATATATTTACTTTTTATCTGTGACTTAATCACATAAGATATCGAGATTAGAAATTATACTCTAATTGTAGAAGGATTTTAAGTAAATAAGCGACATTGAGTTGTTCAAATAATCATAACTTTATACACAGTCTTACTCTATTATTCACAGTTTAAACTTAATTATAGTCGTAACTTTATACACATCACACTTACCTTATCCACAATATATCTATTTTTTTCTAACAATGTACCTGACATTAATAACACTCATATCAAACATTCTAGCTAATTCCATATAATTTTTTCCATTAAACAATTTAATCATAAGCTCATTTCTAGCCTCTTTTAAAGCACCCTCCACTGTCTTAATATAAAAATATGTTCCCCCACTTTGTTGACACAATTTCAGATACTCCAATAAATTATACTTATGTAACTCCTTTGGAATACTCACTTCTATATTGTGTTCTTCAAGCAATTCTATGATTTCCTCTAATTCTAACATCTTTTCACCTCATATTTTATATTATTTTTCGACTTTCAATAAGCTTGTTATGGCTATCTCATTACTCTAATAATTTAGTTCTTGAAAATGCAACCTATCCCCATAGTAACAAAAATGCTTATGCCTAGTCTGTCCATCCCTACACTTCGCAACTATTAAATCAACAATCTTAATTCCCCTGTACTCTGCTTCTCTAACTAATTCCTCACTTTCTCTTATATCTTTTACTGCTTCTTCATAATCACTCCCTTTTAATTGATGTATATAAACCACATTGTTGCTATCGTGGTAGATGGCTTTACTATCCCTCATAGGTCTATCTCCATAAGGTCTAAAATCTTTCATTTCATCATTTAATTGACTTAACTGAATTATTGGTATATCAAAATCCAAAGTCATACTTTTTAATTCTCTAGAAAAAGTGGCTACTTCTCTTTCTCTTTTTTCCATACTTTTTTGAGATGTAAGAAGTTGCACATAATCAACAATTAATAAGTCTGGCTTTATTTGCCTTATCCTCTTTCTAATTGCACTGATTGTGTCTATCTTGTCATTTATATAAATTAAGTTATTCTCACGTAAATCTCCTATTGCATTTACAATTAGTTTCCAATCACTTTCACTTATCTCTTTAGATTTCATATTTCTTGTACTTACTCCTGTTATCTTGCATATATTTCTCATAAACACTTGCTCACTTGTCATTTCTCTACTTATAAATAGAGTCTTTTTCCCTTGCTTGGCCGAATTTAACATTATTTGAAGAGCTAAAGCAGTCTTTCCAACCCCTGATTTAGCTGCTATTGTCGTTAGCTCTCCTTTAAAAAGACCTCCTATAGTCGAATCAAGCAAACTTATCCCAAACTTAAATCCAACATCCTTTTTACTTTCTAAAAAATCAAGGACTTTTTCTGCTATGCTATGTACATCATCATTTTCATAAGTATCTTTATCCAAGATTTTTCTTATATTATTTTCAAATTTATAGATGCAAGTATCAATATTTTCTCCAAAGTTTATGCCTTCCAAGAGTCTTTGACAATTTTGATTTATGCTTCTTCTTGCTAAGTTTTCTTTTAAAATTTTTATATAACCATCAATACCAAAAGTTTGACCCCATGTAATTACACTAGTTAAACTACTCATTTTAATTGCTAAAGATTTCTCATCTATCTTTGATTTTACAGTTGCTACATCAATTATTATATTTTCTTTTCTAAGTTCTTTCATGATTTTAAATATTTCAATGCATGTAGAGTTCATAAACATATTTTCATTTAAGTCATCTAGTTTGTAGTTTAATTTATTGTCTAAAATAATTGTGCCTAAAATAGCCTGCTCTATTTCAACAGCTTTTGATTTAACCATATAAATTAATCTCGCTTTCCTCTTAAGTTTTATATTTTAATATTATTAAGTCTTTTATTTTTATATTAGATTTCAACGATATTGTCAGTTAGAAATATACTTTTAATTATAAAAGATATAAATATATTACTAGTTAGAAATGCATTATCAGCTATAAAAAGGTATAAATGCATGGTCAGTTGTAAAATGTGTAAATACATGTTAGCTAGAAACACATTATCATCTATAAAATATATAAATTCATTCCACCTATAAACGCATTATCAGACTAATTAAAATTCACAGATTGGATTCCAATACCTTGCATTTTCATGTTTTTTTCTTTCACGATTGCTGTCGTCATACGTGGTATAGTCAGAATACATATAATTATTACTGCTATTATTGTCGCTCTTTTTACACTGGTAAACATCACTTTGATTTTTTACAGATATGTTTTCATTAACATAGGATTCAAATTTATGGCTAAATAAGGTCTCTGGTCTTATATACATTTCCATTATGGTATCTTTCCACTTAGCTACTTTTACCTCAATAACTTTGTAGAAATCTTCTAAGACATAACCTTCCTTTAGTCTTTCGTTGATAAGTTTTATGCTCGTTGGAGAATTGATTTTAAAGTTTTTTCCTGTTTTTTTATTTAGCATATTTATAATGCTTTGCTGTATATTTTTTTTATTAAATTTATTTAAGGATTCTTTTTTATTTGTTACAAACTTATCTTCTTTTTGTGTATCATGAATATTATCAAAACCACTCTTTTTACCATCTCTATTCATGCTACTAAATACTTTACTATTACTTAATTTTATAGCATTTTTACTTTGATTATCTTCTATGTCATTTTTAGTTATTTTATCTATGTCATTACATGTTTCATTAAATCTAACATTTGAAGACCTCGATTTTAAATTAGAGTTTTCGATTTTAAGTTCTTCTCCAATAAGTGTTTTTTTGGTATAATCTTTAATTTTATTAGTTACATTAGTAAAATTAATAACAGATTTTTCAGAGTTGATATTTTCATTGTTGATATTTTCATTATTAGAACTAGTATTTTTACTAGAATTTTTTATTCCACTAGAAGCTAAGTCATTGCTTTTTTTATTGGCAGAATTATTCTTACTACTTAATATACTACAGTCATCACAACTACTACATTCTGTATTATCATAAGCACTATCGTACTTTGACATTCCACCACCATAAATACAATCTTCATCAATACAACCTTTATTTTCAATATTTCCATAACTATACTCTAAATTACTGAATTCATAGTTCTCAACACTGTTATAGTTAAAATCTATAGTTTCATCACTATCAAGTAAATTCTCACTAGTACTATCAAATAAATCTTCACTAATTTCTGAACTGATATAGCTATATATAGAATGCATCTTCCCCCTTGTTCCCTTAGACACAAGCCTTATTACTCCTAAATCTGAAAACTCTCTTACAAGCCTACTTATAGTAGAAATAGAAAGTTGTAAATCTGTAGCAGTTCTTCTTACTGTCATATAAAATTGACCTCTTGGTAAAGTACCTTGCAATCTCTGTATATTTTCTTTTCTCATTATATAATGATTAAATCTTATTTTATTAATATCATTTGTTATATCAAAGCCTAATACTACTGAATTCAATTTATAAAATCCATTATTCATATCTACTAACCCCTTTTCTACTAATAAGTAATCATTTCTCAATAATTATTACTTTATATAGATAACATAAAGTTTAAATTTAAATATATATTTATTTTAATATATTTTAAATATACTTATTAATCCCTTAAAATCCCTATTTATATTCTTAAATATGCAAATATATTATGTCATATTTATTTATATTTTTTTATTTATATAGCTTATTTATTGTTTTTTCCCCTTTATACAAGCAATTGTATCATTTTGTTTATTTTTTATCCAACAAATATTTTCGACTATTTTTTTTGAATTCTCAATATATCTCCATTATTTAACAGAATATTTTATAGAATATACAATCTATTTAAATTAATAGGCAATAAATTTAGTAATTTTGTCTAAAAAAAACTTTATAAAATGTCTTTTACCTACTTCACACTTAATCTTTACAAAATACTTTGTATAACAACTTATATACTGTTTTCATTTATTATTCGCTTAATATTGCTTACACACATGTTGTGTTTAATGGCGAGCTCCCCATAATTAACCCCATTAAATTGTCTCACTATCTCCCTATTTCTTGCATATCTAAAAATCCCCTTACATGTAGGTATATAAGTGTTTGTACCTCCATACAATTTAGCAATCTCTACAAACTTATCAATACCCACTATTTCCACCATTGCATGAAACTGAACTGGTATATCTTCTAATTTTACTTTCATAAACTACACTCTCCTTTAAAATATTTTTAATAACTTTAGTAGCTTTAATAAAAATTTTAATGGTTTAAGAGTAAAATGTTAATATTGGACTTTTAACTTTTTTATTTACAGATTAAATTTAATAATTTTTTTAACATAAACCTTAGACTAAAACGAACACTTTTAAAGCATTTTTAATATAATAATATTTTTCCAGAAGGAGCATATAGCTATATATCACTTTTAAATTCAACAATAAAAAAAGCAGTAAACCTTAATCGATTTACTGCTTTGGTAATTTTAAATTAAAAAATACAAGTTAAAAGACTTTAAATTTACAACTTAATAGCACACTCCATTGCAAGCTCAAAAGTATGTACTTTTTGTGAAATAGGATGTATAGTTAATCCTCGTTGTTCCCATACATCTGAGTTTAGATTATCACAAGCATAAACAAACTGTGAAAATATAACATTTCTAAATTGTGCTGCGACAGCTACAGCAGCACATTCCATATCAACTGCAATACACCCCTGTGTCTTCCGTGTAAGTATTTTATTAGGTGTTTCACGATATGGAGCATCAGTAGTCCATATTTTACCTTTTATGTATGATAATCCTTTTCTTTTAAATACAGATTCAATAACTTTAACTCCATGTGGGTTAAGTATAATTTCATCAGAGGCTGGTTGATAATGATAACTTGTGCCCTCATCATGGATAGCTGATGTTGGAATGATTAGATACGCATCATCAATAGAATTGTCTAACACAGCACATTCTCCACAGATAAATATCTTCTTTGCTCCTAACTCAACTAATTCTTCAAAGTTGGTTACACATGCTGTTGCACCTACCATAACCTGACAAATTCCAATTCTTACATTCTTGAAAAATACTTCATAAATTGGTATATCTCTAGCAACATTAATTAAACGACCTATTTTTTTACCATTATACTTTTCAACAATTGTTTGTATCATAGATTTTGAAAATTCACATACGATAGTCTCAGGAAAATGACAATCAGGTTTTTCTATTACATATTCTGACATCAAAATCCCTCCCAAATCAGAGTCAAACTGTTCCAACAGAATTTCACTCACAATATAACCTCCTCTCAAAATTTAGTATAGCATATTGTTGTTCAATATCGTGTTCCTGTTCAACATATGGAGTATATTATATCACGATGAACTAGCTAAAATAATTAAAGGTATATACTTACAATCTAGCTACTGGACACAGATACTGGATACATCTAGATAGTTCATTCTAAACAAACATATTAAACATTTTATCCCCTCTAGAAAATATTCTAAGCAAAATCAATAAAAAACTATTGCACATAGAGCATACAAACATTCAATCAATCATTAAAATATATATACTTATAAAGTTTTCTATAAGATTTTAACAAAAAATCTTAAGAAATTACGGTTTAACTCCTATATTATCTTATATGATACTATAGATTTAACAAAGAAAGTCGACAAATCTTTGAAATTAAATTTTTAGGAGGTAGTTTTATGGCAGTTGTTTCAACAAAAAATTTATCTAGTATAAAACTGAAATTGGATGCTGGTTTTGATGATAAGGGTAAGGCAGTTATTAAAAGTAAATCTTTCGCAAATGTAAAGGCAGAGGCATCAAATGATGATGTTTATGCAGTTGCAGAAGCAATCGCAAATCTTCAAGAAAATCCTATTGTAGATATTTTAAAACTAGATAGCACATCACTATCTAAATAGTAACTTTCAAATATAGTCTATACTAATGATTATAGTCTACATTAAAATTCATCAACTATTTATATATCATGTTCAATATATAATACACTTGATATTATATAAATTTAACAAATTATACACTTAATATATTGATACTTTAAGCAGTTTAATATCTTAAGTAATTTAAATATGTTCGTAAATTAAACATGTTAGTTATTTTAAATACTGCTTTGCTTTAAGTATAACAATACCAGAGTATTTTCTACCCTAACAATAATTAAAATACTTAAAGCAATTAAAAAAATAAATTATTATCGTGGAGGTAACTGTATGGAGATTAAGAAAAAATTAGTCATGAGTTTCAAGAATACAAAGGATAAACAAGTTTCTTTTTCTATAGAAAATCCAAAGGAGGACTTAACTGAAGAAAATATAAAATCTGCTATGGATTTGATATTATCTAAAAATGTTTTTTCAGTTGGAGGATTTGACCTTGCTTCTGCTGTTGAAGCTAAGATTGTAGAAACTAATACTACTCCTTATGACCTAGTTTAGGATGGGAGGTAATTTTATGGATGATAGTTTACAATTGTTAATAACTAATGTTGGTTTTCCTATAGCTCTATCCATGTATTTATTGGTTAGAATTGAGGGCAAATTGAACACACTATCTAACAGCATTGATGTACTATCTAAAAATATTTTGACATTTGAGAAGTAATTTGACAACATATGTAAGTCATAAGATAGGTCTATTTGTATAATAATTAGAGATATTCTATGAAAAGTACTACGATATTTGGATAACATTTCCAAATAGTCGTAGTATTTTTTCGAATTTTACCACTTTAAATTTGAATTTTACTATTTTAAATTTGAATTTAACTGTACTTAATTTGAAATTTAGCACTCATCTAGTTGGACTCAATAAAATATAATGCTATTCTAATGACAGTAATAAAATGAGGTGATAATTAATGAAAATACATGTCGAACAATCCACTAATTTTGATGATATTGAAATAATTATAAAATGCTCTGCCATTGACAATAATATTGAAAAAATAATTTCACTACTAAATACACCATTACTAGATATAAATGGTAAAAAAGCAGGAGAAATTTATAAGCTTAATATTTGCGATATTTTATACTTTGAGACAGTTGGCAATAAGACATTTGCTTACTATAAAGATGATGTATTTGAAGTTGACCTAAAAATATATGAATTATCAAACCGATTACACAATACATCTTTTTTACGAATATCTAAATCTATGATTTTAAATATGGATTACCTAGAAAGTATAAAAGTAATATCACATAATCGCATGCAAGCTACTTTATCAAATAATGAAAAAGTTATTATAAATCGCCGTTACATAAAAAATATTAGAGATAAGCTAAATATTTAATAAAAATTATAAAAATCGAAAATATTTTATTAATATCACTAATTATCTACTTATTAATCAACTTTATAGTCAAAATAAAATAAATATAAATTAAACCACTATTAACAAAATGAAAGGATAGTGAACATAAGATGCAATTATATAATCCCCATTTTAATTCAGATAAAAATTTAATTTTTTTCTTTACAAGCACTCTATTATGGACTTGGCTATTTAGCTTTACACCTGTATTATTAGGAGTTACAAATACCATGCTTGGAAAACTTCTTTTTTACTTCGCATATACAGCCCCTTCTGTCATAGGGCTACTTTTTATTTTCACAATATATCCAAATAGCGCAAGAAAAGATTTTCTTTACAGGAGCTTTAGCTTCAAAGAAATAGGAGTAAAATGGCCATTATTAACAGTACTCTTTTTTGCTTTAATTGTAATTTGTTCTTTACTAATAGGAAAATATTTTCATCTAGAAATTAATGATGTGGATTGGATGCACATAGCTATTTATACACCTTATAAAATACCACTTATGCTATTTATAAGCTTTATACTAAGTATACTTAGCCAAGGATTTGGATGGATAGGGTATTCTCTTGATAAATTATTAGTCAGGTTTGGATTTACAGGTGCTTCAATTATTTTAGGTACTATTTGTGGAGTTTGGTATTTGGGATGGTATCTTACACCTGGTCAAATCCCATATAATCTACTGCAATATTCTTTATTTGATGCACTTTTATTTATACCATCTACTATACTTCTAAACTTTGTTATTACATTTGTATATATTAATACACATAGAAGTATTTTAGCAGGTGGATTTGTACATATGATGTGTGACTTCTTTACCATTCAACTATATTCTTACTACCCTATTGAAGCCTACGTAATGGCTCAATATGTAAAAATAATATTTTGCCTCATATTAATTATTTACATAATTTCTTCTGCTAAATTTAAACAGAAAATTAATTCTGAAATTGAGAAGATAAAATCAGACGAATTTGAATTTGAGTTAGACTGCTGATTATAGATTAAACTGATAATTAAATGCATTTTCCTAAACACTTGAAGTATACAAAAACAAAATATATACTGATTATAAGTGAGAAGGGGGTCATATTTTCATGTTTAAAATTGGAGAATTTTCAAAACTAACACAAGTCTCTATTCGAATGTTACGTTATTATGATGAACTTGGTATTCTAAAACCAGCAAAGATAGATAAATACACAGGTTATCGCCTATACTCTGCTGACCAAATTTCAACTTTACAAAGAATTATTTTACTAAGAGATTCAAAATTTACTGTTTCAGAGATATCAAATATTATTCATAATTGGAACGACGAACTTGTGATTAAAGAATTGAATCGAAAAAAAATTGAAATACAAGATGAAGTTAAAAAAGAACAACAAAGAATAAATAATATTAATAAATTGATTAAGGCTATAGATGACAATAAAGATGAGATTCATTACAATGTTATCTTTAAGGAAATTCCCAGTTATAAGATTATCTCGCTTAGAGAAATAATTCCAGACTATCACCATGAAGGTATACTGTGGGAAAAATTATATGAATTTATTAAAGAAGAACATATAGAAATATCCCACCAAGCAAGCAACAATATAGCACTTTATCATGATGAAGAACTGAAAGATTGTGGTGTAGATATAGAGGTTGGAACAGTTGTAAAAAAATTAGGAAAAAACAAATCTGGATTTATATATCGTGAGACAGAGGCAGTTGATATGATGGCATGTAGTATGGTATATGGCCCATATGAAAATATAGCTGGTGGGTATGAGTCATTTGCTTACTGGCTGGATAAAAATAGTGATTATAAAATGTCTGGTATCAATAGGCAAATTGGTCATAAAGGGGTTCATAATGAGGAAAATCCTGAAAACTATCTTACAGAAATTCAAATACCAGTGATAAAAGTTAAATAGATTTGTAATAAAAATACACAAATAAAAATAGCTAACAGATTGATTCTGTTAGCTATTTTTATCCAATAATTCTTATCTATATCATATAAAACTTCTTATCACTATTATGTTATTTAAGAAGTTCTCTCTAAACTCACAAGCTACCTTACTAAATGTAAAGAAGCTATACATACCAATACCGATTAGATATATCGCTTTTTTCTCTTAGTCACTCTGTTTTTTATTTATAACAACTATTTATGTAGCTTTTAGACACTTATCAGAATACATTAATTATTGATTTACATTTGTCTAAAGAATCTATCATAATTAAGACCTCCTTAAGTTAATAAAATGTTTTCTTTCAATATTTTTTAATAAATATTTATTGCTAATATCAAGCCACTATCTATCAATTACTCCTTTACTATTTTTATGTTACTCAATATAAGTTTTATTAATCTTATATTTTGAATTTTTTTCATTTCTTACTCCCTCTTTGTTGCTGAATCATTCCAAATATTAATATTGTAATAATATATATAAATATAAATCATATTATTTTTGTTATATTATTTTATTTAAAATTAAAAAGGATGTTATCTTATTAACGCAAGATTCGATTATTTTTATTAACTCCAAATTTTCTATGCTTAGCAGATAACATCCTCTATATTATTTTTCAATACTATTACTCCAACTAGGCACTTTAAATTTCCAACTGGAATTATTTTCTAGATAATGGTATATAAATAGTAGTTGTAAACTTATTTTTATCTGAATATATTTCTATATTTCCATTATATTTTTCTACTGAGCTTTTTATACTACTTATTCCTATTCCATGTAAAAATGAGTCTTTTTTATCTGTAATAATTTTATTATTCTTTAATATAATCTCATTTATTTTTGTATTTTCACATTTAATTACAAATAATCTATTTATAATAGTTCCTCTTAATTTAATCTTTTTTTGTATATTTGTATCGTAAATCTTATTACAAGCTTCTATTGCATTATCTATCATATTTGAAAATATGCTACACACATCCGCCATTTCTATAAAATTGCATTCTAAAAAATTAATATCTACTAAAAAATCTATGCCATTTATATCACAAATAGATTTTTTCTCACTTAAAATAACATCTAAAATCATACTTTGTGTATTAAATATAGTATTACATTCATTTATTTGCTTATTTATATCTTTAATATACTTCTCTGCAATCTCATTTTTACCATAAATATTCTTAATACAAATAATATGATTGTTCATGTCATGGTATAGTTTTCTTATTTTCGACTGATATTCCTGTAAATTTAAATAGTATTTATATTGCATATTTATCTTTTCTTTTGTAATTTCATGTTCCATCTTTAGGTTATTGTCTTTTATTATTCTACCTATAATACTTACTAACGAAATATTTGAAAGTAAAAATACAATTGATATAACAAGTATTGTCAAACTTTCGGTAGGATTAATACTCTTATCTTTAAAAATAAATCCAAATACAACTATTATGCTAACAATATTTGCTATTAAGGGGAAAAATAAATAGATACAATCCTTCTTGTTTATTTTTATTTTTAATCTAATAGCTTTAAGTAATGGTATTAATCCTATTAGTAGTGATTTAGATATAATTATTAATTCTAGTTTTAATAAATTATTATTTAATAAATCACTCATCTCTTGTATAGAGTTAAGTGTGCCTACTATACTTAATCCAGTACTATCAAATCCGATTAATAACATCCAATATAATAAACTTATAAACACACTTTTCCATTGGTCCACCACATAATTACTTCTATACAATAGATATGTAATAAATATACATATAAATAACTTAACCTTTATATCAAATTCAATTATAGTCAAGGTAGTAATTATTATAATTGCAATTAGTAGACTACTATTTAAAACTGACTTGCTCTTTCTTAGCTCACTAAGTTCATCTAATATAAATTTTAATACAATCCATTCTATCATTGTAGAAAATAAAGTTAGAATAATCCCCCATACATCTATCCCTAACATAATACATCTCCCAATACATGTGTTAATTTTGTCTTTAAATCAGATATTCTATATTTACTGACTGGAATATTTTCATTATTAATAACTACAGTATTTTTGCATATAAGTTGAATATATTCCATGTTTATTAAATAGCTTTTATGACATCTAAAAAAATTATATTTTTCTAATTCTAACTCTATTTTATCCATACTATTATTAGTATTATAAATACCATCTGTAGTATGTATAGTCAAAACCTTTTTCCTGACCTCTATATACATAATACTATTAATTAAAATTTTGTTGATTATACCTTTATTTTCTATCAGCATAAAGTTTTCTCTTTTTTTAATAATATCTGATATACAATTTAAAATATTTTCATTTAAATCCTCAAAATCTATAGGCTTTAATAAATATCTATAAGCCCTTACCTTATAACCTTCTTGTATATAGTCGACTATTGAAGTTATAAATATTATTTCAGAAGTATCATTTGTTTCTCTAATTATTTTAGCTACATCCATCCCTGTTAGTTGAAGCATTTGAATATCTAAAAAATATATATCAACTCCTTCTAAAGCAGACTCCAATAACTCTTCTCCTGAATTAAACTCTAATAGTTCAATTTGACTAGAAACTCCCTCTAAGGATTTTAGTATACACTCTCTTAAGAAAACCATTTGTGTAATATCATCCTCACAAATAACTATTCTATACATAAAAATCCCCCCTTATCCCTTAGATAAAAAAAACAGTTAAGGCTACACATTTATAAACTACAGTACCTCCTTACTATTCCTAAACTTAAAGAGTTGGCTATCCTATTTTTGCTTAATCCTTATTCCTTTAACTTTTTATATTCTCTATCTCCTTTTTTATTCTATTACCCTCTTCATTAATCCATTTTCATTTTTTCTTTTCACGCTTCTTTTTTCATTACTTATAGAATGTTTTTAATAAGTATCTATGATAGTTTTCATACATTTTTATTATCTTGATGTTACACTGAGTCTAACATCATATAAATGGTAACAAAACTTTGTCATTTACAACAAAAAATTCTCCTCTATTTTTAGCATGTTTGCACTAAAGATAAGGAGATTTTACAGATTTATTAATAACAATCAATACTTAATATGGTTTAAGCTTATTGCCTCATTAATAATTTTGTATACTTTTTAAATATCGAAATTATTAATGTTTTATGATTGTTATGATAATATTAAAAGATGATAACAATATAAAAAGCTCCCTAACTAGAGTACTCTCTTACCAAGAATGACTGTATAAAAAGCTAAGAGTAAGTCGCCAAACTTAAGAACTCATGACTTTTTTATTTATTTTTTATTTCATTATAATATAAATTTTAACATAATTCTATTTATTAGTATACAATCTTTAATAATTATATATATTAATACATGATTGATAGAACACCTCTTAAACTTAGTATCATATAACCTTATTTATCATGTATTTAACAAGACAATTATAAAAAAACTTCCCCATACTATCCTCCTTAAAAACTATCCCTCCATTGACATATAAAAGCTTTCGTGATAGTATCTAAACGTGTATTAAACACGTTTAATTTTTTTATGAGGAATTCTTAAGGGGAAAAATATGAAAATAGATTCAAAAAAAGAGCAACTAATTAACACAACAGTTCAGCTATTAACTTCAAATAGAGATATTTCAAGTATCACAGCTAGAGAAATCATAGCTAAAGCAAACGTCAATTTGGCTATGATTAATTATTATTTTAAATCTAAAGAAGCACTAATTAATACTGCTATTAAGAGAATTTTAAAATGCCATATGGATGAATATAAAACTACACATGATAAGCAAAATCTAACACCTAAGCAAGAGTTAAAAGAAATGTTAATGACATTTTGTGATGTTATAATTTTATATAGTCAATTTATAGAGATTTCTGTACCTTACATATTAGTTCAAGAAGACATTATTTATCCATTTGAAATATTGCCTTTGATTAGAGCTCATTATAAAAATCACGACAACAATAAAACTGAAGAAGATTACAAGGTTATTGCATATCAAATAACTTCATTTATACAGTTAGTTCTTCTTCGTTCTAATGCCTTTTTAAGATACAGTGGTATTGATATTATGGATGCAGAGAAAAGAAGTGCTTTAATTGACTCTCAATTAGAGTTATTTTTAATAGACACCATAAAGTAGTACTATTTCAGTTTAGTATTTATATCTATTTAGTATTATGTCTATTTAATACTATTTCAGTTTAACTATATATCTATTTAGTACTATTTCAGTTTAATTATATGTCTTTTAGTTTTGATACATAACTCAGCCATACTCTGACAGAACTTAAAGATATTCTCATGGACTCAAATACTTACATTAAATAAAGGGGGAATTTTAATGTTTTTTACATTTATAGGGATAATATCAGCAGTTTTATTGATATGTACAATTATATGTGGACTTTGGATAAAACTTAATAATCGCAATAATGACTCAAATTCTCACTTTACTTTTTCAATACTTTCAATTGTATTTTCGTTATTGATTGTGGTAGCTTTTTTAGTAAAAAAATAGTGTTTTTATATTATAAAATAAAAATAGATAATTATTTTACAAAAAAGACTACCATTTATACATCAACATATCTTTTATCTAAATAATCGTAACAATACCTTTTCAAAAATTTTTCTAACTCAAACATTACAAAAAAACACCCAATTCTTACAACGAGACTTATATTCCCATACCCCTTTCAAATGCTATCATTAACTTACAAGATAAATGAAAGCGAGGATGATATATATGCTTAAAGTAAACAATTTATGTAAATCATACAAGACAGGTAATAAAACATACCCTGTATTAAAAAATATTTCTTTTGAAATCAATAAAGGAGAATTCGTTGCAATCATGGGTGCATCTGGAAGTGGAAAGACAACTCTCTTAAACTGCATTTCATGCTTTATACCAATTGATGAAGGTGAAATAACTCTTGGAAACAATAATATAAGAAACCTACAAGAAAAAGAACTTTCCGAAGTTAGAAATCAGCAGTTGGGCTTTGTATTCCAAGATTTTATGCTGTTTGATGGTCTTAGTGTCTTTGAAAATATCTGTGTTCCACAAATTATCAAAGGTAGTAAAGTTATACAAATGGAAAACCGTGCTACTAGCCTATGCAAATTATTTGGTATTGAGCATATACGCAAAAAATACCCTGCTGAAATATCTGGTGGTGAAAAACAGCGTACAGCAGTAGCAAGAGCTCTTATGAATAATCCAGATTTGATATTAGCAGATGAGCCAACTGGTAATCTTGATAGCAAATCTTGTCGTACAGTAATTGACTCATTCCTAAAAGCAAAACAAGAGCTAGATGCCACTATATTCATGGTTACACATGATAGCTTTGCTGCAAGTTTTTGTGACCGTGTTATTGTCCTTAAAGATGGAATGGTCTACAAAGAAGTCGTAAAATCAAATTCAAGACGTGAATTCCTAGATGAATTATTGGAACTTTTAAAAGAAATGGGAGGCGGTCAAGATGACAATTAATAAATTATATGGAAAACTTCGAGCCTACAATTGGAAAAACTATACAACATTATTCTTTTGTATAATACTTTCTGTAGTCTTAGTAACTTCATATGCTTTAATTTATTTTAGTCCTACAGTGCAAACAATCCTTCCAACTGGAGGAGATAGTAGAAAACAAGCCATAATGATATTTGCAGTTGCTATATTAGGATGTGCTGTTTTTACTACTTATGCCTCTTCCCTATTTTTAAAATTTAAAAGTAGAGAAATTGGTATTTTTATGGCTCTAGGGACAGATAAGAAAAAATTGAAAAAAATTCTATTTTCAGAAATACTCCTTATTTCAATAGTCTGTTGTCTTTTAGGTCTTCTATTGAGTATGCCTGTATCTTTTGGTATATGGAAGATATTCCAATTGGTAATTATTGATACAAGAGAAATGACATACCACTTTGGAACTCAAGGATTTATATATGGTTTCATATTTTGTATATTTGTAACTCTATGTATTTTCTTACTTTCAGTAAAATTCATCAATCGTACAAATATAATTGATATACTAAATGACCAAAGAATCTCTGAACCAGTTCATGAGGTAAAAAGTTGGTATGGTATATTGGGAACATTTTTTATGGTATTAGGACTTCTTCTAGGTTATGTAGTACCTTCAATAGTCATAAGTGAACTTAATTACATGATGCCATCTATATGGAACATTACGTATGTATTCTCTGCTATTGGAATTTACATGATTATGACATATGTAGTAGTACATGCAAAAAGAGGAAAACATCCAGAAAAATACTACAAAAATATTATATCTACTAGTATGATGAGATTTATGGGCAAGCAAACTGTAAAAAATATGTGTGTTGTTGCATTTTTAATTGCAGGAGCCTTATTTGCTGTATTCTATATACCTAATGTGATTGCAGGAATTAATGAAAATACTAAAAAGAATCCTATAGATTACACATTCACTTATAACCAAAGAGTGAATCAAATATCTAAAAAAGAAATTGAACAGTTGGCAGATAAGCATAAAGTAAAAATCCAAAACTATATGGAACTTCCTTCTATTGAATTAATTGTAGATGGTACAGAATCAATATTTAATAAAGATAGAACTATTGATGATGTATATATGAAAAAACATTCTTTAGCCATGTTCTTTAATTCTAAGGATTTCTCTAAATTAATTGATAAACCTATCACTATAAAAAATGGTGAATATCTTGCTGTTGTAAGTAAAGAAAATAATAATAGAGATTATGATTTTCCAAAATTTATATCAAGCCCAGCCACAGAAAAAGAAACTCCTTTTAAATATTCTGGAAACCTAATATTTAATGGTTCTTTCTTTCAAAATGCTCGTATGACTGCTTACGTCCTTAGTGAAGACGATTATAATGCATTTACTAAAGGTTTATCTATAAATAACTACAATAATTCTATCCTATTTAATGTAGATAAAACTACAGATACCTATGCTTTTGCTAATGATTTAAAGTCAGAGATTATAAAAAGAACACCTAAGGAAATGGGAACATACACTATGTATGATGAATATGTGAAAAAACGCAATGAATCAACTGGTCAAAAGTATTTTTTGGATGAAGAATATCCAAGTGGAGAAGGTTCTTTAAAATTAACTCCAGATAATAATCAATTATATCTCCAATGGAAGTACTATCCTAATTTTAAAACTTTGCAGAGTCAAGATATGATAAAAAATACAGCAGTATTCTTGATGTTATTTATCTATGTAGGTATAATCTGCTTTACGGCTGTGGGAATCATTGCATATACAAGAGGTGTTACAATAGCAGTAAATCACAAACAGATTTTTATAGATTTGAGTCGATTAGGTGCTAACAACGACTATATAAAATTCTGTATTCGCAACCAATTAAAGAAAATCTTTTCATACCCTCTTATTACTGGAAGTTTTGTAATATATCTTTTTAACTTTATGATTATGGTAAACAATGATGGTAGAATTGTTCATAGTGAAGTCAATGCTCTTTTGATAAATCTAGGTTTACTAGTGGTTTGTGGGGTTTATATGTACCTTATATATCTGTTGACTTACAAAAAATTTAAAGAAATTGTTGGAATTTCAAAATAAGTTTGCTTAAATTATTTTAGATAAAACTTCTCTGAGTAAGTCTATATAATTCTTATCTGTACGATTTTAGTCAAAACTTATTTAATTAAGACTCTACTTTGCTACCTAGACATATTTTCTCTTTTATGTATCTAGGTAGCTCAATTTATTATATACTTAATTATATAAATATAAAACTTGAAAGGAGAATAATCATTGATTTCAATTTGTATTTGTGATGACGAAAAACAACAAAGAAGTATGCTAAATAAAATCATCACAAGAGAAATGGATTTATGGGGCTATCCCTGCCAGATAAAAGAATACTCAAATGGAGAAAGTCTAATATATAATCTAGAACATGAAAATTATTATATGGACATCATTTTTTTAGATATTGAACTTGGAGAAATTAATGGAGTTGATATAGCAAAAGTCATTCGAAAATACTCAAAAGATACTATAATTATCTTTGTCACAGGTTTTTCTGACTATGTATTTCATGGATATGATGTAGGAGCTTTAAACTATATCTTAAAACCTTATAAAAGTGAAAAAATATGTGAAGTCTTAAAAGAAGCACTAAAAAAATTAGAACAATGGAAAGAACACTTTATTACGATTCAGATTGGAACTAACCTTTGTAAAATCAATACAAAAGACATTCTCTACTTTAAAAGTGAATTAAGAAAGCTGACTGTAGTAACCTCTGACAAATCTTTAGAGTATTATGGAAAACTAAATGATATGGAAGATATTCTTCCATCTAATTTTATACGTACACATCAAAGATATATTGTCAATCTAAACTATGTAAACAGTATAAATCAAACATATGCTAAAGTACAAAATGAAAAAATTCCTATAAGTCGTCAAAAATATCAAGAAGTTGTAGGAAAATTTACAAGACATATGCTAGAATCTTAATTTTTAGAAAGGTTTTCAAATGGATACTTATTCAATAATATCAAAAGCTACAATTTATATTACAGTTTTACTTAGCATTTTTATGGCCTTTTTTCTTTATAAGCTAACATCTTATTTTATAGATTTTAGGAAACATTGGATTTTTAAAATAATATTGATTTTGGGTTATTCTATTATTGGTCAAATGATAATATGGCTTTCTGACCCTGTAAATATACTTTTTACACTACTTGGATATTTTATACTCCTTATAGTCTGTAGTAAAAGTAGGTTGATTCCTATAATATCAGTTATAATGATACTCTATCCTATTATAGTTGGTGTTAATTTTCTTTTTATAAACAATCCTCTATATAGAGAACTTGTAAGCTCAAGTGAGTATACTGTAGTACTTTCAATCTTTAAGATAGTTTCTGCCATAATTAAAGTATTTTTATGGTTTTTGATACATTTTTTCTTAAAAAATAGATTAGTTAATATAAAACAGTACCTTACAAATCGCATATGGATTTTTATTGATATAGTATGTATATCCTCATTTTTATCAATATTAATTGCCATTATTTTGCCACCCACTAATTTAATTCCTATGGGTAGCGATTATAATATTATCTTAGGTAACTTACCTTATGGTACTTATCTAATTATTTTATCTGCAATCATAGCTAATATTGGTGTGATACTTCTTTTAAATCCATTAATTGAAAATGTAAAGATGAAGTTAGAAAATCAATCGAATCATATAAAAGAAGAATATTACGACTTACTAGAGAATCAACAGGTTCAGATACGCAAAATACGACATGACATAAATAACCACTTCCAAATGATTGAGTCTTATTTAGAAGTTGAAGATATTGATGGAGCTAAAGATTATTTTACACAATTAAAACTTAGCTTTGGGACTTTAAGTGGTAAGCAATTTTGTAAAAACCCTGCCCTTAATTCAATTTTAAATCTTCGTCATACAGAATTGGAAGAAAATAGTGTTGATGTTCATTTTAATATAGATATAGACAATCACTTTGGTATAGAACCAATGGATTTATGTACTATTTTTTCAAACTCTTTGGATAATGCTATAGAAGCATCCTTAAAGATTTCCGACTTATCAAATAGAAAAGTGGTGCTAAAAGCACGTTGTGAAAATGAGTATTTTAGCTATTTATTAACAAATAACAAGGTAAATCCTATCATTAAAAAACATGGTTTATTTATTTCAGATAAAGATAATAGTAAATCTCATGGATATGGTGTTGAAAATATCAAGGAAATTGTTGATAAGTATAGTGGAGAGTTGAATATTTCTTATACTGATACAGATTTTTCTTTATTTCTTTATATTAGGTTGTGTTAGTATTAAGCTGAGAATCTTAATATATTTAAAAAACTCCAAAAAGGAAAGCCAGAAATGACTTTCCTTAATTTATATTTTAATAATAATATAAACACATATAAATTGTGAGCTTTTTCAACTGTCTCAAAGTGATTTTAATATTTCATTTTTAGTAAGCATTGATATATTAAACTTAAATTTAAATATATTAAACTTAAATATAGTAAATAACATCCTAACTGTATCTATTAGAATACAATTTCCTAGATTTTTCAGTTACCTTTTTAATAAAATCTGATTTATTATCTGTATAAGCATCACGATTATGCTCATATTCCTTCCATAATTTCAACTTAAGATTCTCATATTCCTTCGCAACGCTTGGATTATCAATCAAATAATCTCTAAAAAATAATTCATCATTGTCTCCTGCATATCTTATATGTAAATGAAAAACTCGTTCTGCAAACCCATCTACTGTATATCCTTTATTAAATGAAATCCTATCACCACTTTCAGACATGCAAATATAGTCATCTGACTCAATTATCTCTTTAATCTCTTGCATATTACACTCAGGCTTTATCTCCATCAGTATATCAACAATCGGTTTTGCATAAATTGTATTCACAGCAGTACTTCCAATATGACTTATTCTCACAATTTTTTGCATAGGAAGTAGTTCAGTTAGTCTAGATTCTTCTTCTTTAAACCAATCTTTCCAACATTCCCTATGATTAGTTAAAAATATAGGAAATAGCTTCCATAACTCTTCTAATGTCATATCTGACAGCTGTTTTCTCATAAACCAGTTTCCCCCTTTTAGATTAGCAAATTTGATTGTTCTTTATACAATTTTATTGCTTTTGATTTTATTTCCTTCTACAACTTTATTAATTTTGATTTTATTTCTTTCTACAACTTTATCTCTTTTTTAATCTTACTTAGAGAACACTCAGCTTCATTTTTTATTAAATCATTTTTATCACTATATAAAACTTGCTCAAGAATATCTATACTTTCTTGAGTCTTAAAAGAAGAAAGGCACATTACGCATTTCCAAATAATTAAATCATCTTCCGAATACTTTTCCATTACACTTACAATCTTTTTAAAGTAATATTCACTAGCTACACCTTGATTATAAAATATCATAAATCCTATAGCATCAATTACCTCAGAAATCTTAATCCTATCATCACTCTCTAAAACGTCAAACAATACAGGTAAAATCTCTACATTCATCCTTGCTAAACTTCTTGCAATTATATCCCTTGCTAATGGATAACTCTTCTTTTTAGAAACCCTGTCTGGCAAATATTTATGTTGATTATTTCCTATTGTTCCAAGATATTTAATCATCTGTTTTGCAGTATAAGTATTCCCATTTTCAAGGGCATTACAAAGCTCAATCTTCGTATATAGAGATTTTTCAACGCAAAGCTTTCCTAACAAAAACTCTACAAATTCTTTATTTTCGACTCCATATCTTTTTGACATCAAATTTATATAAACTGACCTTTCAACTGCTTTTGATGAACTTGCTAGTTCCAATAACTCTTCATCTGAATAAGATTGAAATTTATTGATATATTCTTCTGTAATAAAACCTCGCTTTATCAACTCTTCATTAGTACTTTTCATAAATTAACCTCATACTATTATTTTTTATCAGACATAAAATAGTTAAACAAGATTAGTGATATAATAATTTATCATATCCATAGAATAAGGAACTTCTTCTCTCCAAATCCCTTTTGCCACATTATTAAGACACATCAAAAATTATTACAATCGCATATAAACTCATTTAGAATGTGATTTCTACTGGACAAACAGGTAAATATTTTTTCATATTATTCTCCTTAACTAACTTAAAGTTATATATTTACTTTTAATTGGTACAGTTATATAATACTATATTTATTACGTCAAGGTAACAGATTTTATTTGTAGAAAGTTTCTTTATTTATTGTAGAAACTTTCTATATTCATTTAAGAACTTATAAGATATTTTTTCAATACTCAAATACAATAAGAGGTATCAACATATTGCTGATACCTCTTTTATATACTTAACATAATCACTTATTAATATATTTACAATATCTACACAATAAAAAATTAAATATGAATGATTAGAGATTAAATATTTTATGCTGAAATATAACACATGCACCACCACATTCCGCATTTTCTATTCTGATTGAACCACCAAGCATCTCAACTAATTGCTTGACAATGTACAACCCCAAACCAGAATGCCCATCCTTAGTTTGTCTAGCCTCATCACCTCTATAAAATTTTTCAAAAACTTTATGCATATCTTTAGCACTAAATCCAGTACCAGAATCACAAACCTCATATGAGATATATTCTTTTTCTGCCTTTGCTGATATTTTGATTTTTCCACCTTCTGGAGTATATTGAAGACTATTGGATACGATATTATCAAAGATTCTTTCCAATTTCTCTATATCAATCAAAATAGATTCTTCTATATCACTTTGAATGTTTAAAGTGATAGATATTTCTTTTTTCCTAGCCTCTAATTCATAGTAGTATACTTTTTGCTCCAAAAACTCAGTCAGATTTATAGGAACTAACTGTAACTGAATACAAGATTTTTCAAGTTCAGAAGTATATTGCATTTGCTGAACTAGTGAGACACTTTTATCTACATTTGCTTCTATAACTGCAAGATATTGACGTTGTTCTTCACTAATCTCAGTATCATCAATCAGAGCTTCTGAATATACCTTTACAATAGATAATGGTGATTTCAGGTCATGTGCCAATGCCTCTACCATTTCTACTCGTTCCTGTTCTATTTTCCACTGTGCAGATAAGGATTTTTTTAATTCTTCTTTCATTTCTGAAAAAGCACTACATAGATTTCCTAGTTCATTATCCGCGTAATAATCTATTTCAAAATCAAGGTTCTTTTCTTTAATCTTCTGTGAACTATCCATCAAGAGTTTTAGTGGTCGATTGATATTTTTAGCAAGAATTCGAGAAAATAGTATTGTAAATCCTATAATATATATAAAAGGAGATAACAAAACAAGAATAATAACCCTATCGTCTCTCCACAACTCATTTTCATTTCCATTTGCATAAGTAAGTTTCAACTGATAAGCAAGAAGGACAGCCCCTTTGATTTTTCCACTATCATCAATAACAGGAACAATCTTGACAAAATTTCCCGAATCTATAATTTTAGTATTTAGTTTATTAAATAATTGTTCCTTTGTTTCAAAAATTTGTTTCTTATATGTACCATATAAAAAGTTACTGTCATTATCTACAACCTGATAGAATAATCCGTCACCATGAATCATATTGTTCAAATCTTCTGCATTTGAAGGAGATAGAATAGTTGTATTTTTTTTATGAATGTATTTTTCTATTTCTGGTATCTGCTGTTCATAATAATTTTCGCCATATATGTCATTATTATTTAAAGCTCGAATAAACAACATAATTACTCCAGCATAAGTAATCAGTGACGCCAATATGCTGGTGATTATAATTAAAAAAAGTGTTCTGCGAAACTGTGCTGAAAGTGACCGATTCTTTATGCTTTTCATTATATGAAAATCTCCTTCTCTAAAATTTGTTCCATTTATACCCAATCCCCCAAACAGTAGAAATATATTCAATTTTAGGTGTTACCACAGAAAATTTAGCACGAATCTTCTTAACACGCTCAACAACTGTTGAATCTTCACCTTCTGAATCATATCCCCAGACTTTTTCATAGATTTGTTCTCTAGAAAAAACCTGTCCTGCATGCAATGCAAGTAATTCTACAATATCATATTCTCTCTTTGTCAAGTGAACATCCTTGCCATCAATTTTGACTGCACGCTCTTGTATATCTAAACATAGTTTTCCAAAATACATTTTTGGACGTTTATTTTCCATATTGATATATTGTGACCTCTTTTCACGGCGTAGATTAGCTTCAATACGTGCCATCAATTCTCGTAACCCAAAAGGTTTCACTATATAGTCATCTCCGCCAAGAGTTAATCCCTTTATTTTATCTGTTTCTGATTGCTTTGCACTTAGAAAAATGATAGGGCACACTACATCATCTCGTATGGTACTACAAACTTCAAAGCCATCAGCCCCAGGCATCATAATATCAAGTATAATAAGGTCTGGCTGTTTCTTTGCTAATTCAATTCCATCATTTCCATTATATGCGATAAGTACTTCATGCCCTTTTGACTTCAGTTTTTTTTCTAATAAGGTCACCAATTCTCTTTCATCATCAACAATCAATATTTTGCTCAATTTTAATTATCCTCCAATACTTATGCATTATTAACAAGCCTGTATTGTGACCTGCTCATATATTATCTGATAATTTTTCTCATTGGTCAAGTTTATAAAAATGTCCATAGTCATTACTCATTGCATGCTCTACCTTCCCATCTATTAAACCATATAATTCCACCAACTAGAAAAATGATAAGCCCAATTCCTGTTAAATTAAGTGCATTTATTAGCTGTGACTCTGCTCCTGAAGAAATTGCAGTTGATAAGGTAGTCTGAAAATAAATAGATGGAAACATTGACATCTTTACTGGCCAAGCCCAAGGAACAAACACCCAGATTTTACCCCCAAGACTTGTTCCTCCAATCAAAGCAGCCATTAAAATACCACCCATGCTTATTCCGATGGATGCTCCCATCCCCCATAAAAAACTGACCCACAAGTGAATAGATAGAATTGGAAGTGTCCCTATTACTGCAAGTAAGGATGCCATCATAAATAGAGAAATGCTACCTCCATCAGGTATTATAATATTCATTCCTACACATATTATAAGTGATGAAATAAAAGTGCTGACTGCCATACAAAAAATCAATATAAAAAATTTTCCTAAGTATAACTTAATTCGGGAAACTCCTGTATTTAAAAAACCATTGAACTCTCCAGCAAGTTCCTCCTCATGTATAATAAAGCTTGATAGAAGACTTATTCCTACTGGAATGATAATTGCTGTCCATACTATAAAATAACCTTCAAAAACAAATTTATATGTAACTTCAGACCTAATTGCCAGATAAGCAACAACACAAAGTGCAATGACTACAGGCATAAAGAATGTAAGCCAACGAATTGCTGTACGTTTTGTTTTTAGCCACTCTGATGATAATACTCCTATCATTTTACTTCCCTCCTATTAAACCAAATACCTGTAATTACTGTAATTACAACAAATATAACCACAGATAAGATAATCCCAACAGGAATCACAGATGAATCTAAAAGTGGATTTCCAGTCTCCAAAATAGCGCCATTTGGATGCACACCAGCAATAGGACACATCAGTCTCATAGCCCAACTCCACGGTACTGCAAACCATAAAGATTTTATTGCTGTAAGAACACCTATCATCATACCTACAAGTGCAATTCCCATACTTAAGAATGTTCCTTTCCATGTAGCTGCCCACAGCTGAATAGGGATAAGTGAAAGAGAAACAAGCCAACAAACAAAACCTCCAGCAATAATCTTACCAAATGGGATTGCTCCTTCTGATAAAAACAAACCAGTCATAATTGTTGAAACTATCAAAACTAGTGTTGATAGCAGAGTGTAAACTGCCATAGCCATAACCTTATCAGTCCAAAGAATCATAGGTGAAACATTATATGCACGCAAAGTGCGATAATTCCCAGCTTTTCTTTCCTGACTAGCTACCAAAGTAGCAAACAATCCCATACCAAGAGGTAAAAATACAAATGGCCACGAATTAAAAACCAAGGCTAGAAGGCTGTCCCATGACCAAGAGCTACTTTGAGATAATGGGTTTTTCATGATTGTTGATTGTGTTATCCCTGCATATAATGCAAAGAATATTGGAATAAAAACAATCAATTTCCCCATAAATGTTCTTTTGTATTTTAAAAGTTCAGATTTAAGTCCATTCATTTTACTTTCCTCCTTTTAAGATTACATCAGAGAAGAATTCCTCTAGATTTTCATTTGGGTCTGGTATACCTTGAAATAATAGCCTTCCTCCACTAATAATTCCTATTTTATCAACTACCTGAGCAACCTCTGATAATATATGACTTGAGAGAATTACTGTAATTCCCTTTTCAGGAAAAGATGCAATCAACTCACGTAGTTCTTGAATTCCAAATGGGTCAAGCCCGTTGGTTGGTTCATCTAAAATCAATAGTTCTGGATTATTCAAAAGTGCAATAGCGATTCCAAGTCGTTGTTTCATTCCCATAGAAAATTGTGAGGCTTTCTTTTTTCCAGTATTTTTTAAATCAACTGTGTCTAATACTTCATGAATTTTTTCATGTGGAATGCCTAGAAGTCTTGTGTGAACTAGTAGATTTTCCTCTGCTGTAAGGTTTCCATATAAAGCAGGTGATTCGATTAAAGAACCGATTTTTGTAAGAGACTCTCGTTGCCAAGGCTTTCCATTAAAAAAAATATGTCCTCCTGTTGGATGAAGAAGTCCAACAATCATTTTAAGTGTTGTTGACTTACCTGCACCATTTGGTCCAAGAAGTCCATATATACTATTACGTTCAATTTGAAGTGAAATATGGTTGGCTGCCATCTGCTCTCCATATCTTTTTGATAAATTTTTTGTTTCAAGAATTAAGTCTTTCATGTCTATTCATCCTTTCTTGTAATAATCTAAATTCATTTTCTATAAGAAGATTAACATGAAAAAATAACAATTTTATAACACTTATAATTTTTTTATTAAAATATACTATTTATTCATAAATGAAAAAAGTTAATCAGTACTAACAAAGAAAAAGAGCAGGATATCCTCCTACTCTTTTTTCTTTGTTAATATTATGTAATTTATATCTTACACTACTCTATTCTCAATACTTGTATTTATTCAAAAGCTTTAAACTCAAGTATATTTTCTTTAATATACTGCTTCATATTTCTTTAATATACTGCCTCATATTTCTTTAAAACACTGCTCCAAAAAGGTTAATAGTATTTCTATAGTGTTTAGACTAAAAACATATCTTTTTAATTATCTTGTTTAGTATCAGAATCAAAAGGAATCCATGCACGTCCAAACTCTTTATCTTTAAATAAATAGGATAATCCAGTTATTTGCTTTAATCTAAGAATCTCCTCAATATCCATCCCTAAGTGCTTTGATATCCATTTATCAGATTTTCCAATATCACAAAGTTCCTTTATAATATTGCTCATTAAATCCACATTATGTGAACCTCTTGCACGATTGTGACGAATAGTACTTGCCATTCTCTCATCAAGTGATTTATCAATTACTGAAACAGGAAGTACTCCACCTTCTCTATCATATATATCCTTATTTTCAAGCATTATTCGATATCTATGAAAACCATCTACAATAACATATTTGTCATTTTCTGGATTATAATAACAGACAATCGGCATTGTATATCCATCTTCTTTTATACTTTTATACAGCAACTGCATTTCTGGTGGAGCTACTGCATTTGGATTATAGTCGTTAGATTCTATCTTTTCAATTGGGACAGCGATGATTTCATATACAGGACTTTTATACTTCATAGCATCTTAACTCCTATCTTAGAAAATTTTTCATACTTTTTCTTAATGTATTCTGTTTTCATTCTTTGCTCTTTTGTAGGACCAAATCCCATAAACTTACACATATGGTCATTTTTTAAAATACAATAACACATTCTTTTCCAACTTGGTATATCTTTAGTAAATTTAATATCATCTGTGTCATCAGGTATATCTCCTAAGAATACGACTCTACTTTTTTTATCTTTTGTATGATTAGAAATTCCATTTATTTCTATATTATACCCTTTTCTTATCAACTCACATATAGCGATTTCTGGCAAACCACCACCCTTTTTATGCCAAAAGTCGATAGATGTTGAAAATTTTTTAATATAATTATTTCTTATATCTTCAGGTAGTGTATCAAGCAGAAAATAAGTGAAACTTTTCCATGTATGTCCTTCTGGCAACTTTACACTACGATACCCCATAGCTTTTGTTTTTCCATAAATAGAAGTAAAATTAGCCCCTTGTACTCTAGCAACCAATTTCACCCATACTTCTGGGTCCAATATCTTATATAAGTTTAAACTCTCTTTTGCTGAATCATTGAAAGGAGATGCTACTCTCATTTTTCTTGGAGGCAATCCAGCTTTATAGAACAAATCATAGATTTTATTGTACTCATAGTCGAATTTATAATTGGCTACCCAAACATCTTCTAGTCCCCAGTCATATAAAGGAGATGCTGTCCATACATTTTTAAACTCCTTTGTTATCCAACACTTTCCTTTATATCCATGCTGTTTATTCACAATAGCACAATAACGTTGTAAGGATTCTGAAGCTCTTGTTCCAAGTAAACAAGCAACTTTTGCACCCTTATGCTTGTTTCTCATCCACCTACCAAATTGCTTTGCCAAACTTTCCTGCTTCATCTTATACTTATAGTAGGTAAAAAGATTATTTTCTTGATTTATTACGTATTCTTTGTCTGGCATTTTTCTTACCCATAATTCTTCTTTCTCATCATCCCATGGATACCAAAACATTTCATGATTACCTACAGCTGTTCTCGTAGCCATTGGCAGACATACCCAATATGGTTCAATATCTTCAAGATTGTCTTCAAACATTTTTTCAACATATTCTGTTGTCATACTATATTGAGCCTCAAAATCTTGATGAAATACTCCTATTTTGGATTTTATATTATATTTTCTTTTATAATCCAAAACTAAATTCAATAATAGACCACTATCTTTTCCTCCACTGAAAGATACATAGATATAATCAAATTCACTGAAAACATAAGAAAGTCTGTCTTGAAAAGCTTCAAATACACTGGATTCCAAATATCTTTTATCCATTTGTAATCTCCCCTTTCAAATAGAAGTTCATGAAAGCTTATAACATAATATTATATATGCACTTTTAGTAGTAATCAGCATAAATTATGAATCCTCTAAGTGCATAAATCCAAAAAAATAAATATAATTATAATATAAATCAATTTTTCTATTATAAACTATATTTTACCATTATTTTACATAATTTTCCAACAGCATAATTATCATTATTTCTTCAGTATTTAGCTCAATATTTTGTATTTTACATATGTTTTAAAATCAAATTTTTATTTTCCAAGTTTATAATTTTTTAGATTATATATTTCTTTTATATATTTCTTAGGTAAATTTTAAAAATGTCTTTGCTTTTTTTATTGTTTTATAAGAAAAATAATATAAACATATATAATATTTAAAATAATATAGACATGTATAATGTTTAAATATACTATTAACTTATAAGATAGTAATTTTATACATCAATAATTTTTATAAAAATCAACTATTTTTAGTTAAATTGGGTAATAAAAAATAAAAGGATGGTGATTTGATTGAAACTTAATAAAGGTGTCAAATTTACAATAGGATTGCTTATTGATATAGGAATCAGCTTAGTTTTAGGTCTTAACCCCCTATTAACAACTTTATTTGCTCTACTATATATAACACTTTATATTCCAGATATTTGTAATATCATAAAAAAATAAATATTCATCTGAAATAGACTATATAGAAAAAGCTCCCTACTTAAAAGACTATTCTAGCTTAAATTCAATTGATTTTTATGTAGTACCACATTTCCAAAATTGAGAATTTGGAAAAGCTGTAGAAAAAATAGTAAATGCGTATTCTAAAACTTTAGAATTAAAAGCTATTAATGATAATCAAGCAATATTAATTGAAAACGACAGTGTTAGAATTTTAAAATAATTTAATATAAATAGCACCAGAAAATTATAAACACTACATTGTCATATCTCTGGTGTTTTTCTATGCAATAAGTTTTAAAATAGCCCTCGATGAAATCAACATTGACTTTGAAAATACAGACTACCCACCTGGGGAAAAAGAAACCTTCCGTGTTGGTGAAGAAATCAATGAAAAAATAAAACAGTTACTAAAGACTAGTATCTTATCAGGAGAACTTAGAGAAGATATTGAAATTATGCCTACTATATTTTCACTGTGGGGAATGTTATCTGGCATTATACAGACAGCACCAAATAAAGAAGCTTATATCAAACAAGAAGTAAAACTTTCTAAACAGGAATTTCTTAAACACGGATTTGATATGCTTTATCGCTCTATTCCCAAATAGATAAGATAAATCTACAAATATACAACTATACAATTTCTTATAATAGACATTATTACTTTATATATTTGAATATATCTGAAATTAAATTAAAACAAAAGATATTCAAAACAATTACCAAATACAATTACAAACAAACAGTGGAAAATATGACCTTTAAAAAAGTAAATATCTCTGACATTGCTGATGGAACCTGTGTTGGAGAATGTAATATAAATATCATATCTGCTAAAGTAGAAGTCACTGTAAAGAGTGGTAAAATTTCAAACATTAATCTTTTGGAACATAAAAATGAACGAGGAAAAAAAGCAGAAAAAGTTATTGATAAAGTACTTAACAAGCAAAAAGTAGATGTAGATGCTGTATCAGGTGCAACAAATTCAAGTAAAGTTATAAAAAAAGCAATAGAAAATGCATTCATAAAAGGATAACTATACTTAACAAATTTCTATAAGAGTAAAAATATTGTTTTTGAATATCTGTACCAATTTGTGGTATAATAAAAGCAAGAAGAACTACAATCTATTTCGTCGTAGAGTGAAGTTCATAATTAAATGAAGCTATTTGAACTTATGGAACTTGATTTTAAAATCAAATTCCCAGCCACTTTTACTCTTGCCACGAGTTGAGTGGCTTTTTACTTTCGTAAATACTTTACAAATTAAGTAAAATATTAAACTAGCAACAACGCCAGCTATTACATTAAGTAAAAAGTTATTCATACTTCCCACCTCCTTTCATTAGGAAGTAGGTTTTATCCTAGTATGAACTCCACTCTTAAATTATAGGTTACATCTTCTTGCTATAAATATTATAACATATACTTTCCCATATTTTACCTGTGTTTTTATTCTAATAACTCCCTTTTCTTTTCAGCATTATATCTACCTACTATCATCAAATATTGTTTAAAAATTAGATTTAATATAATAAAATCAACTATAAACAAGAATAAGTTTGTTTCTCTAAGCAATGTAATGCTTATAGGAATGTGTTACAAATAAAACTCTCAATAATTGAGCCTTGAGTAGTTATAAAATAATATTTTTCATAAAATAAGCCAATTAATTGATATAAATTATCATTTTCTGTTGAAAATTACATTCATGCGTGCTATACTTAATTGCATAAATGGTAATAAATGTCATATGATTTTACAATTCTATTAATAACAATTATTATTAACTTTTTAATTTTCGAAATAAATATCAAGAATTTTCTAAAATACATGATAATTCTTTAAAATATAAGAGAATTATTAAAATGTAAAAGAATTATATAGACTATATAAAAAACACATAAAACTATACAAAAATATATAGGATTATACAAAAGCGTATAGGACTCTCGAAACATAATAGAACTATATAATACTACTTTTGTAAAATCGCGCTCTATTTTTAACATTTATTACTTTATACATAAGATATATAAATAAAATTTAACTTAATGAAAGGATATGATAAAATGAATATTTTAAAAATGAAAAAAACAGGGATATTTTTAGGAGGAGTACTTTTAGGTACTGTAGGTGTCAAAATACTTTCAAGTGATTGTGTAAAAAAGTCTTGTACTAAAGCAACTGCTGGAGCGTTGAAAGTTAAGGATTCTGTTCTTGAAACAACTACTAAAATCCAAGAAAATATGGAAGATATTTTAGCTGAGGCAAAAGAAATCAATGAACTAGAAGAATTATCTTCATCTAAAACAAAAAATGTACAGGAAGATACTAAAGTTGTACAAGAAACTATTAAAGATGAAAATGTACAAACTGTAGAAAAAAATACTGATTCTGATAGCATTAAATGTGAAGACATCAAGGAAAATACTACTGTAGAAAAAAATAGTACTTGCACAGCAGAATAAATTTAACGATTATTATGGTTAATAATATCAGGTGTTATGATTAATAATATCAAGTATTATGATTAATAGTATCAGGAGGAAGTAAATTGAATCTTTATATAAAGCATGAAATCAGAGGTCGTATACGTTTTGATTTACAACTTGGTAAATTGAATAACAAACAGGCAGATACTCTACTATATTATTTGACTTCTATAAATGGTGTTACCAAAGCAAAGGTTTATGATAGAACTGGTGACGCTGTTATTTATTACACAGGTGAAAGAGACTATATAATAAAAGAAATCACTAAGTTCAGTTTCAACAATAGCGAAATAGAAAAACTAGTCCCTGAACACACTGGTAGAGAGTTAAATAATTACTACAGAGATAAATTAGTAAATAAGCTATTTATAAAGAGTGTATCTAAGATATTTTTCCCAAAATATTTAAGATTTTTTTTTATAGGACTTCACTCTATAAAATATTTCAAAAAAGGTATATCTTCTTTACTAAATAAAAAGATAGAAATTTCTGTTTTGGATGCAACTGCAATAGGTATCTCCATTTTTAGGAAAGACATAAATACAGCTGGGTCAGTGATGTTTCTTCTTGGTATAGGCGAATTACTAGAAGAATGGACTAGAAAAAAATCTATAGATGATTTAGCTCAAAGCATGTCATTAAATATTGAAAAAGTATGGTTAAAAAAGGATGATAATGAAATTTTAGTCCCAATTTCAGAAATAAAAGAAAACGATTTAGTTAGTGTAAATATGGGAAATATGATTCCATTAGATGGAATTATTGAATCTGGTGAAGCAATGATTAATCAGGCCTCTCTTACAGGTGAATCTCTTGCAGTTAATAAAAAAGAAGGCTCTTACATCTATGCTGGAACTGTAATAGAACAAGGTAATATTGTAATGTGTGTCAAAGAAAAAGCTGGTACTACAAGATTTCAAAAAATTGTAACTATGATTGAAGAATCTGAGAAACTTAAGTCTTCTGTAGAAGGAAAATTTGAACATCTAGCAGATACCTTGGTTCCATATAGTTTTTTAGGAACGCTATTTACTTATGCAGTTACTAGAAATCCTATAAAAGCACTTTCTATTTTGATGGTAGATTTTTCTTGTGCATTAAAGCTATCTATTCCTATTTCTGTATTATCAGCTATGAGAGAATGTAACAATTATAATATTGCTGTAAAAGGTGGGAAATTCCTTGAAAATGTTGCCTATGCAGATACTATTGTATTTGATAAAACAGGCACATTGACAAAAGCTCAACCAACAGTTGCAGATATAATTACCTTCCAAGATTATAATAAAAAAGATATGTTAAGACTAGCTGCTTGTCTAGAGGAACATTTCCCACATTCTATAGCTAATGCAGTAGTTCATGAAGCTGAAAAACAAGGTCTCAGTCATAAGGAAATGCATACAGAAGTAGAATATATTATTGCACATGGTATTTCAACAAAAGTCGATAATAAAAAGGTTATAATAGGTAGTAAACACTTCGTATTTGAAGATGAAAAATGTATTATACCAGATGGCGAGGAGTATAAATATAATAATCTTTCAGACGAATATTCTCACCTATTTATGGCAATATCAGGAAAATTATCAGCTGTTATTTGTATTAATGACCCTTTACGAAAAGAAGCTAAAGATGTAATTTCAAACTTAAGAGAATATGGACTCAAAAAAATTGTAATGATGACTGGTGATAGTGAAAAAACAGCTAGGTCTATAGCTAGTAAAATTGGAGTGGATGAGTATTATTCAGAAGTTCTACCAGAAGACAAAGCCAATTTTATTAAAGATGAAAAACTAAAAGGTCGTAAAGTTATTATGATTGGAGACGGAATCAATGATTCCCCTGCTATATCTGAGTCAGATGTTGGAATTGCAATGAGTGAAGGTGCTGAAATAGCAAGAGAAATTTCAGATATTACTATATCAGCAGATAATTTAAATAATTTAATTACTTTAAAACAGATTAGCAATAAACTTATGAAAAGAATTGGTTTAAGTTCTAAGTTTATTATTGCTTTCAACTTAGGTTTGATTTTTCTTGGTGTAGGTGGATTTATTAGACCAAGTACATCCGCGTTTTTGCATAATGCTTCTACTGTTGGAATAAGTTTAAACAGTATGACAAATTTATTAGATAAACCTAATACTTATAACTACAATTAAACCCCCTTGTATAACACATTTATACATAAAAAATTTATAATTCATATTAAAAAAAGCACTTTTAAACAATTAAACAGTAATATTTAAAAGTGCTTTTTTGACTAAATTTCCATAATATTTCTACTTAACTACTAAAAACACCCTTCCTTAAACCTCACTTAAAACCGCTATATTTCAATTAATCTCTGTTCATAGCATTTTAGTTCATTTTGTTTTAGATAGTTAAATTCAGACTCTACATAGATACCACAACCAATAAACTCAACTGTCAGATTTGGTATATTCTCTTTCAGTATACTCATCTGCTCATATATAATTTTTTCCCACAAATCAGCCTGTAATATAGAGAAATACTTCATAATTTCTCCATTGTTATCCATATCCTTTTTAATTTCAGACCAGTTTTTTAACAAAACGCCTCTTTTATCAATGTATCCAAGTTTTTTAAAGCTCTCTATACTCTGATTCCATGCATCTTTGCTACTCTTCTCAAAATATGACTCTAGCTTTTTATTCTGCTCACTTGTCAATAGGTCATAAGAAAGCTTCTTATTAAAATGTGCTTTCAAAGAAAGCTTAGCCATAGAATATGGGCTTCTACCAGAGTTTAATCCCGCATTTTTAAACTTTTCTATTCCTTTATCTTCTATTGAAGACCATATAGAGTTTACTGAATCTGAATCATCATCTTTTTTATATTTAACATCCAAGCCATGTGTAATATCGATATAATTTTGTGGAAATACATATTGATAGTGCATATCTTTGTTATCATCATATAGAGAAAAATATCCTTTATCATATAAATGCATATGTACATTTATTTTTAAACTATCATCTAAAATATTTCGTCTAAGATTAGGTATATTTGCATAAATAGTCACATATTTCATTGCATCATAGTTTTGATTTAGTGGAATTTCAAAGCTAATTTCTTCTCCTGTCAAAAGCTTTTTCACTTCTTCTTCATTACAATCATATAAAGAAAATGTATTTTCAAATCCCACACGTGATTTTCCTGCTAAACTTCCTGCTAATGGTATTTTCAAAATATGATTATCTGTCTTTTGCCATTGATAAGTATCTTGAACTAAAAACTCTTTAATTTGTCTATTCTGTTCCTTTGCCTGCTTTAGCACCTCATCTTCATTTTCTGTTATCCCTACATGACATCTATTTAAGATATTTACTATATTGCTTCCAAATGGAAATGTCCATAATTGAAAAGCTGCTGCCTCCAATTGGCACAAATATCTAATCTGATTCAATTCAATTTGATGAATAAGCTTTTTCTGATACTCATTCATCTGGTTACCACTGTCTGACATTTGATAAATCAGTTCTCCCATTGCAAGATTATCTTTTTTCTTGTCAATCTTATCAGTAATAATAATCTGAGCATCCATCATATCCTGTACTTTTTTGAAAATCCCAGAAATATCCTCTGAATTTTCCATTTTCAAGATTTCAAACTTCTTAATTAATTCAGTTAGGACATCTTTCATTTTTAGTCTGCTTATTTCATTTTCAAAAATATCCTGATTTTTAACTGTAGTATCAAATCCGTCTACAAATGGTATAATAGATTCTTTCAATGTTTTATTTTTGAACTCTTCCATCTGAATATTTAAATTATCTAGTTTTTTAATATTATCCTCTTTTGACTTAATCGCATCTTTAACTACTTTTATTTTATCTTCAAAGCTAGCTTTTACATTTAGACAATTATTAACACTACTAATTGCTGTATTAATAAAAGAACAACTTGCACTACCAATGCTTAATACATTTTTAATAGTTGCTGTTTTTTGCTGTCTTTTAATAGATGCTTTACACTTCTCTAGTGCAACCAATTTATCTTTTTGTTGTTTATTACTATAATTTGCTTCCAACATACCCATTTCTTTTTTCTGAATGCTTGTGTATATTTTTTCATATTCGCCTTCATCCAAGCCATTTTTTGCTACTGCAATGTCATTTTCTTTCCCTTGGTAGTCATTATTATCTAAGGACTTAGTCATAATCTCTTTAATTTTATTAAAATTATCTCTCTTTCCATCATCAACACCGACTAATTTATTTGTCATTGCTCCTAAAGCATTCTTTCTATCTTCATTTAACTGAGTTCCAAGGACAAAACTCATACCTTCAGAATCTATTTTGAAATCTGAAAAATTAACCATTCTGTTAGTCCATTGATACTCTTCTTCCTTAGCTGAAAGATTTTCTTTTAAAGATTTTGCACTATCAAAAGCTCCTAAGCACGCTTGACCAATACCACTTAATGATGATAGTAAACTCAACGCACTCTGTATTCCAGAAAGAATTAGTTGTATTTTCATCTGTTCTTGAAGTTTTTCCTTCTTTTCTTCTAGTTTCTTTATATCTTCTTTTTCATCTTCTTTTATCTTTAGAATTTCTTGAATCAAAAGATTCATTTTTGCTCCAACAGAAAGCATTTTATTTTCAAGCTCTTTTTTCAAAACTTCTATCTGTTGATTTCCTGAGTTAATTTGAGTTAGAACACTTTCCTTATAGGTATTGAAATATGATTCTTTTAATTCATCTTTCTTTCCTTGTTCCAATTCTTTTAAAGTCTTCTCTAGATAATCTGTCAGAGTTCGAATATCTGTAACACGATTTCCTCCAATTTCATCTTCCTCTATCATCTGCATGTAAAATGCTGCCTTCTGTTCTAATGCAAATAAAATCATACTCCATTCACTAAAACTCTGATTTTCTTTTACAAAAGCTTCTATTCTATTAGACTGCATCAATTTATTTATAAGGTAGTCATAAATCTCTTTTGCTTCTTGGTAAAACGCTTTCTTAATATGCATATCATCTAAAGAAATTACTTCTTTATTTTTCTTATCAAATTTATAATACTTCTGAAGAATTTCTCTATTTAACTGCATTTCCACTTTCTCAACTGCATTAAAAATCTCATAAATATGCGAAATTTCTAAAATATCAGCTTCTAAAATTCCTACTGCACATAAAAGTTTAAGATTTCTATATCCTTTACTTCCAGAAAAACCAAATCTTTCAAAGAATTGATAGAAAAATGTATCCATTGATAGAGAATACTCTTGCTTTAACAATTCGTTTTCTACTAATGACTTTCCAGGATTTCCTTCTTTTCCCTGTGCTCCATCTAGACCTGAGTCTGCAAGCTTTTTAATTGTCCAGTCCTTGTGTTTTGTATAAAGATCATCTAATGCCTTTCCATCATCTGCTGTTTCCTCACTATCTGAACCACTCCCTATCACATATCTATCAAAATAGTAATAGTTTATGTCACTATAACCCGTTTTACCAGAAATTCCTGTATACATTCTTGCTTCTTCAAAAATTCCGCGGATTCCTCCAAGACCCCCAGCTCCACCTTTTCCTCCAGAACCGCCTTTTCCAGCTAAGCCATGTCTTCCGTCTATTTGGCTTATAGAACTTTTTAGAACTGTTGCTTCTCCAAGGAGATAAATCTGTCCAGCCTTACTTCCAAGACCAGCATTTCCACCATCTCCACCTGTTCCTCCAGTATTTCCTTGTTTTCCTTTTTCTGCTTCTATTATATAGTATTTTGCACCTTTTTCCTCAGCAAACTCTTTTTTCTCTGGTTTAGAGCCTAGTTTTGCATTTGCTCCAGCTACTCCAGATGCTCCTGTTTCTCCTACTTTTCCATCTTGACCATTTCCACCTTGTCCACCGTCAGCATAAAGCTTAAGTTCGCCTTCTTTTTGTATATGTTTAAAAGATATTAAAATATCGCCTGAGGTTCCTGCATTATTTCCGACTCTTCCATTCATTCCGTTATAAATAGAACTTTCTCCATCCAATTTTTTTGCGTCATTTCCAGAAACATTAATTGAATAAGAACCTTTTGGTATACATAATCTTTCAACTAATAGAACTATATTTTTACCTGAGAAAACATCCTTCTTCATATCACAATCTATTTTTAGCTCACACTCTCCATACATATATATAGATGATAATTCATTAAGTTTATAGCCAGATATTATTTTAGTTAAATCTGATAAATTCACTTTAGGTACAGGAATATATATAGAAAGCACTTTATCTTTTTCATATGATTTTATATATGTACAATTTTGGATTTTTTCTCTTCTGTATTCTGCATCTAGAAGCTTCTCAGCTTCTTCTTGTTCCAATTCCTTCTCTGCTATCCAGTATTTAATACATTTTAATGTATCTTCCAGTGTTGTATTTAATAATGACTTTAATAATTCACTTAGACCGACAATATTAGTTTCTTTGCAGTAACTATTTAGCTCTAGAACAAGGTGTATTTTTTCTAATATATTTACTTTTTGCACTCCATCACCATAGAAAAGCCCTTGTACAAACTCCATAAGTTCTTCAATACTATTTGTTTTACATAAACTCTGATACATTTGTTCCAACTGAGATTTTTTTTCTTTTAGATTTTCTATAGAAGATAAAATGGAAATAGAATCTTCTAATGCCTTTTTTACACTTTCTATATAAGGAGCTAGAAGTTTTTCTAGTTCTTTATATGTTGTGTCAACAGCTTTTTGTATCTCTATTTTACAAGAAGCAGTAAGCATTAATCCCATATCAGTTTTCTTGAAAGTAGTTGGAAGTTTTTCTAATTCTCTCAATAGATTTTCTGGCTTTGTGTCTAGTGGATTACACAATTCTATAGAAACATTATCTGCTAGTACCACATTTAACAGATATACCAGTTCCTTATAACCTTCATAATATTTTTCTTGGCTATCTAGGTCTTCTTTTACTTTTTTCAGTATATTTCTAACTTTCTCTTTTGTCACGTTACCACTAAGTGGCTTAGGTATTTTATTGATAAGAAAGAAAAAATTTTCCTTATACTGTGTATATTCATTAAACATATCTTTTAAGTTTTTAGCTGTATCAATCAACAGTGTATGTCTAGAGTCCAGTAAAGACTGGTAGTCTAAAATGACTACTATACCTTTTACTTTTAAAGATGCAGATATAGTTTCTCTTACAAGCATTGCTCCTGCAATCATATACTCTGCTCCACGATTATCAAAAAATCCAGGACAATCGCATAAAGAAAATGCTTTATTTTCAATATCTACAACTTCTGGGCATAAAGTCTTAGAATATACACCATTACCAATATCAACTGCTGAATCTTTAGCTGTGATGTACACTTGTCCAGTTTCCGCATCTGTTTTTTCTTCCATATCACAACCTTTTAAATAGTTGATACAAGTGCTTTTTCCAACCCCTGAAGCACCCAGGAATAACAAAATCGATTTTTCTTTTAAATTGTATCTTTCCAGTTCATTCCTTCCATTTTCCAAAAGATTTATGATTCCATTATACAATTCATTTGACATATATCCATCCCTTTCTATACTTCAGCACAATAGTTTTGATATTTCTCTTTAACAAAGCTTTCTTCAACTTTTAAAACTGCTGTTGATTTTTTATAATTTGGATTATTATATCCTCCAGATTCTCCTCTATCTCCATAATCAGCATACTCTCTTGATGGACCTTCTTTTCCTTTTTCCCAACTTCCACCTTCAAGAGTTATACGATAACTAGTAATACTAGTTAGTTTATAATCCCAACTTTTAAAATATCCTGTATAGTATACAGTAGAATCTATAGCACTTGGAGAGAATGAAAGTGTATTATAACCATGATGACCACCTTTTCCTCCACTTCCACCAAATCCTGGTCTTCCATCTGGACCTCTTTCTCCATCTCTTACTGTTATATCACAACAACTGATTAACTTCTCTCTCTTTTTATCTGAATCTGCCAAGAAGTAAATATTTCCTTTACTTCCTCCATTTCCACCTCTTCCAGCATTTCCTCCTTTTTCTCCTTTTCCTCCTTTTGCACCACTTGTTCCTTCTGCAAAATAACCTTTAAACATTTGTCCATAGAAATAACTTGTATATCCTGCATCACTTCCATTTCTACCTGTGCTTCCAGCCACACCATCTTTACCATCTGTTCCTCTTGAACCATTTCCTCCATTTGCTATTAGTGTAAGGCGATAGTTTCTAATTTCTTCTTTAATGTACAAATAAATATTTCCTGCATCTCTACCATCTTCACCATTGATTCCATATATAGAATTATCTATAAGATTTCCACTCTTTCCACTTACATTAATCTTAGAATTACTACTTACATCAAGATTCTCACAAGAAATAATGATATTTTTTTCTGATGCAAAATCCATTCCAAGATTAATATCCATATAGATAGTGTCTTTAGCTAAAAACATAATTGTAGAGACATCATCTCCCACATTTCTATTTCTAAAAGCTTCTAAAACACTGCTAATTACCAAGTTTTTAATTAATGCTTTAACTTCTATTACCGTCTTTTCTTTAAGTATAAATGATTTTATTATAAATGGATTTAAAATATATTTACTTACAAGATTTCTAATTATTTCATTTCCTTTTTCTCCATATGCATTTAATCTTGTTATATTTGCTTCTAATTCTTCACTATTTCTATCTGTAAGATTCTTTAAAATAGGCTCAAAATCACGTTTACTATATATGTAGTCTGTTTTATTTGCAACTTCCATCAATTTATCTCTATTTGATAATGTCCATACCTGTTTTTGTACCTCATAAGAAACTAAAATCTCTTCTATTTTCTTTCTTATAATAATAAATTTTTGTTCCATTATACTTTTACTTGTTTTTTCTATAATAGATTCCATATATACAGAAGATAGTGAAATTTCAGCATTTCCATGGTCTGTATATTTATTTAAATCTTTAATTATATCTAAGTTTCTTCTTATCTCATTTTGTAATTTTATACATGTGTCTTCCAAGAATAATCCACTTTCTCCTGACAATAAATTGATAAATTTATCTAAAGTAATACTTTCTGCATTAACTGAACTTTCTAACCAGTTTTTAAATATGTCTACTACTCTTTCATATTTTGACATTTCTTGAATCATTGTTACTCTTTCAACCTTCTTAATAAAGTCTTCTGTATATTCCTTGACATAAACTTCTAGTCTAGATACTACACTACTTTGAATATCTTTTATTAATGTATCTAAAACTAATCTTGCATCTGCACTGATTGGATATTGGAATGCTGATGTTTTATCTTTTACTTCTTCTAATTTTATTACTTCTTTTAATAATCCTTCTCTTTGCTCTGCTTCAAGTGGTTTACAAAGATGAATATTTTTTCCTTCTCCTTTTAGCAATTCTTCAAATAACCAAGCTTTATCTTTTATATTATTTTCTGGACTTTCACACAATTGTTCGTATTTTTTTCTAATCACATTATATATTTGTTTTTCTGTTCTTCCTAAAAAGCTTTTAGAAATAAAGAAAGTAATACTTCCTCTAAAATTCTCTTTATGAAGACACATATTTAATTGTTGAAATAAATCAAGTACTTTTGTAAGTCTAGCCTCTAATATATCTGCTTCTGGTATTAGTACAACTACTCCACATATAGATGCAGAATTTCTAAACACCTCTCCTAACGAAACTGCTGCACTAATGTCATGTGCTACTCCTCTGTTATCACTAAATCCTGCAGTATCACATAATTTTGCATCCATTCCTTCTACTTCTCTTCTCATATCTACAATATTTGGATACAAAGTTTGTGAAACAGCTCCTGAGCCAATTTCTGCAACAGGGTCTACACATTCAATATAGGAGATACCAGTATCTTCATCTTCTACTTCCTTCATTTCACATCCTGCAAGATAATTAATTGCTGTACTTTTCCCACAACCTGTGCCTCCAAGAATCAAAATTAGATTCTTATTTATAGCTTTATCTATTGCTACTTTTCCTTCATCTAGTAGGATTTTGATTTCTTCTAAAAGCTTATTTTTTTCTCCCATGTATTTTCTCCCTTTTTTATAAAATTTTTTAATATTAAAATAACTGTGCTTGTAAAATAAAGCCTTTACTAACACAGTTATTTTATTTTATATATCTAATTATATTTTTTATTTTATATATCTAATTACATGTTCTACTTTTTTCTTCACAAAGAAGAGCTTTGAAAATCATAATTTCTGCTAAATAATCCTTAGGAGCCTTTGTAATTGCAGTAGCATTACAAATAAATTTTAAATTTGTACCTGCTACAACTTAAGTAGCAACGATAAGTGTTTCATAATCAACATCTTTTAACATTCCTACAGCTTAATTGAATATTTCTACTTATTATTTTTCTACTGGTCTAAATTTTGACCATCCTCCACAATAAATATTCATATAACAAACCTCCTTATATGCTTAAATTTATTTATATAATAGTACGAATTTTCTAAACATTCAACACAAACTGTGTAACTAGTCGATGAAAGTGCATAACTGGACACATAGTCATCATAAAAAACTTTTAAAGTCAAATTTATCTAATTAAAAATAATATAATACAAAAAAACAGTCAATCTATTAAAATCAACTGCTCCATAAAGTGAATTTTTACTTATTATATTTTACAAAGTTTACACATTTACATGTGTCCCTTTATACAAAACTAATGTTGCCACTCCTATAAGTATCATGCCCATAAAAGCAGGTGTCGCATGACCAAGAAATACATAGATTTGACCTCCAATGATAGGTCCAATTATTCTTGCTAAAGATTGAATGGATTGACTACCACCTTGAATCCTCCCTTGCTCACTAGAATCGACAGACTTGGATAGCATCCCATTGAATGAAGGTCCAAAGATAGAATCGCCAAAACCAAATATAAACATTCCAACAATAAAAATAGGATAGAACGAAAACAAGGCTGATGCTGCAATAAAACTGTAACCTATAATCTCTGAAACCATTCCAAGAATTGCTATCTGTACATCACTAAGTTTTTTCAAAAGCTTTGGCATTATAAAACCTTGTGAAATGATGTCTTGTATACCCATAATTGAAAATACAAGTCCAATTAGTGCGGGTTTCCAATTGAAAGTGTCTATTGTAAATTGTGAAAAAACTGACTGTAAAGACCCATTTGGTATCCAAAGTAAGAATGCTGATAAAAGTAGCCTTTTTAAGTTTTTTACAGAAAGTACATTTGCAAGCTGTATAAATGGATTTAGCCTTGCAAGTGTAATCGACTTTAATCTATTCTTCTTATCAAGGCTCTCAGGCATATACAGGAATCCATAAATAACATTAAGTAAAGTTATTATTGCTCCAAAATACATGGGTACAGAATAACCAAACTTAGCAAGTAATCCACCTACAGTTGGACCAATAACACAGCCTACACCTGAAAATGCACTCACCCATCCAAAGTATTTACTTCTATGTTCTCTAGGAGTAATATCTGCAAAATATGCGAAGATAGTGCTTATGCTCCCACCTGTTACACCTTCTATTATACGTCCAACAAATAATACCCATAGAGCTCCTCCTATTCCAAAAACTAAGTACCCTATTGCAGAACCCAAAAGGCATAATAAGAGTAATGGACGACGTCCATATCGGTCACTCAAAGCTCCAAGCCCAGGAGCTGCAAAAAACACACAGATTGCATAAACAGAAGTTAGCATTGTAACAACTATAGCTTGTTCTTCTGGACTATTTGTATAAGGTTGCACTAAGAATGGAACGACAGGTGCTATGATAGTGGATCCGATTCCGCAAAGAAACGCAGATATAAGACCAAATATCAAAGCCTTTTTATCTACAATTTGTTCTGTATTCTGTTCATTGTTTGATTTAAATATAAACACTTAAATTCTCCTCTCAAAAATTATAATTTTGTTTCCTTTAGAAACATATTTCTTTATTTCTTTTTTACTTTTTTACCTCTTTATGTCTTTACCTCTTTGCTTTTTTCATTATTTTATTTCCCTAGTAGCATGTTCATCTTTTATCATTTCGCCTCATTTGGAGGTATATTCCTATATTCGTTTTTTGATTCCTTGGAAACATATTTATAGTATCATTTTTTTGTTTCCTTGTCAACAAAATAGATAACAATAAAAATACAGCCTATTCTCAATAGAGTTAGGCTGTATATGATTTCATTTTCATTATTCTGATTTATTCTACTTTAATATTATCCCCTGTTTTTTTATTTCTTCATCCAAATGTCGGTTATAATTTTCGACAAAGCTAATCATACTGTCAAATTGTTCATCAGTTACCTGCTCAAATACAACTTTATCACGTTCTTGAAACTCTTTATGAAGTTCCTCATGGATATTATAAACTGTTTTACCTTGCTCAGTAAGTCTAAAATAGATTTCTTTTTTATTATCAGGCTTCTGGTAACTTTCAATAACACCTTTTTTTATTAGCTTTTTAGTTACTTTACTTATGGCACCTCTAGTCATATAAAAGTATTCTGCCAGTTTTGTCACATTGCAGTCTACATTTCTTCCAATGTATTCAATGCAATGTACTTCAGAAGACTTATAACCCTTGAGACTCTCTTCCATCTTAAATTTATTAAGCCAAACAGTCTTATTTAGTAAATCTCTAAAACCCATCATGACCTGTTCTTCTTTATTCATGGTATATATCCTCCCACCCATTAGTGCATTAACAATATTATATTAAACTTTTGTTTCTATTTCAACAATGTTAAAATAATTCTTTTAGGAATCGAACTATATAAAATAAAGAGATAGAATCATCTAATTTAGACCTACATTTAATTTTATACTCTGCACCATACTTAGATATTAAATTTTTCTTAAATTCATAACTTTAAGTTACTTTATTGAATAATAAAACTTATATGAAATACTTGCTGTTACAAGGATGCAACTCAACATTGACAAAAAACATAGTGAGATTAATAGTATGTAACCTGTATATTTGTTAAAATTTTAGAATAAAGATTGAGGAGGAAAATAAAATGGATATATCTACAATAAGAAATCATTATATTAAATTATTTATATGTATTTTTTTATTTTTCAGTGATATAGTTTTATTTTTTCTGATATACTACTTATATAGAATAAAATCCATTAAATTACCACTCTTAAATTAATCATCTAATCTTTTTATATAACTCTTATTCGAATCATAATATCACAGATAAAAACATTGAATTCTAGTTATAATTTCAAGAATTTTATAACTTTAATTAAATATATTTTGAGGGGGAAAACAAATGAAAAAAACTAAATCAAAGGTATTAAGTTTAACACTAGCAACTACTTTTTTTGTAGCAACAACAGCAAATTCATATGATATGTGTGCAAAATCTTCAGATATGGACATGGGTAAGAAGTCATAGCTTATGTATTGCAAAAACTGTGATTTAGAGTTTGATGATACTACAACTATATGCCCCAAGTGTAACCACACTCTAACATCTCATAGACAAAATTTATCACAGATATCTATGAAAAATAAAGTTGATGAATTCAAGCTAAATAAAAAAGTTAGAAATGGAAATATACTAACAAATATAATTATTTTGACATTAATAATTCATATAATACTTATTCTTTTCATACAAATCCATATTGAAGATTATTATGATATTTATATTAAATATTGCCCTACTGCAATATCTGGATTAGTTTTAGTTCTTTCTCTAAAAAGAGGAGAAAAAAGGTTCACCCTAATTAGAGTGAACCTTTTTTATATCTATATAATTTATACAAAATCTATATCCTGATTAAAACTTCATTATTTTCTAGAGCTATATAAAGCTTTAAAAATCAAAATATAAAGTGGAAAAAATTAATTTCTCCACTCTATCCAATATTACTAGTATAATCTACAGACCCTTAACATTTACTACTACTGCCTTAGGTCTAGTCATAGCCTCAATTGAATACTTAACGCCTTGAGTTCCCATTCCAGATGCCTTTACCCCTAAAAATGGGAAGTGGTCTGGTCCCCTCTCAGTCTTATTATTTATTTGAACAGTACCAACCTCAAGCTTATCAGCTATATAAAAAGCCTTATCAATATCACTTGTAAATACTGATGATTGAAGCCCATACTCTGATTGATTAGCAATCTCAATTGCTTCATTTATATCTTTAATTCTTATAATTGGAAGTACTGGTCCAAAAGGTTCCTCCCAAGCAATTTTCATATCAACACTTACATTATCCAATAATGTTGGATAAAATAAATTATTTTTTCTAACATTACCTGTTATTAATTTAGCCCCTTTATGCAATGCATCATCCACTAATCCTTGAACAAAATCAGTTGATTTGTTATCTATAAGAGGTGTAATAACTACTTCATCCATTGGATTCCCAACTGTTAACTTCTCTACTAACGGTTTTATTTTTTCAACTAGCTTATCAGCCACACTATCTTGAACCAAAATTCTCTTTACTGCCGTACATCTTTGACCTGAATATGAGTAAGCTCCAGCTACTATGTTTTTAGCTGCAAAATCCAAGTCGGCATCTTCTAATACAATAGCAGCATCTTTTCCACCAAGTTCCAATAATAACGGAACCATTTTAGATATTTTAGATATATGTTGACCAACTTCAGTACTACCAGTGAAATTTATAAAGTTGATTCCCTTATGAGTTACAACATAATCTCCTATTTCACTACCTCTACCTGTAATTGTGTTGAGTACACCATCTGGTATACCAGCCTTTCTCATAATTTCTACTAAATGAAGTGCACTAATAGCTCCTTGTGTAGCAGGTTTTAGGACAACTGCATTTCCACCAATAAGTGCTGGTGCAATTTTTGACATTGATAAATTTACAGGATAATTAAATGGAGATATAGCTAAAACAGTACCCAACGGAACTCTTGAAACATAAGACATCTTATTACGTGTTCCACCAGGGAAATTGTCACCACTAATAGCCTCACCTTCCATATTCTTTCCTACATCTGCTGTGTATCTCAAAAAATCTGCTGTTCTTTCAACTTCTGCTCTTGCAGATTTTATATCTTTAGCTATTTCAAGTACCAATATATTAGCTATTTCATCCATATTTTCTAGCAATAAGTCAGCTGCTTTATGAAATATATTAGCCCTCTTGTATACAGGCATATCAGCCCATACCTTTATACTTTCTTTTGTATTTTTAATAGCTTCATCTACTTCATGCTTTGTCATAGATTGTACTTTTCCAACAAGTGAGTTATCTATTGGTGAGTAAATTTCTATTGGTTTTTTTGAATTGGATTCTACCCATTTCCCATTTATTAAATTTTTATATACATTTTCTTCGGTTTTAAGTTCATTAAACATATTTTTATTCCTCTCTCTGATATAACATTATGTATTTAAATTATAGCCATTTATTTGTTATGTAAACATTTCTTTTTCTCATAAACGTTTACCTTTAAAAAAAATTTTGTAATCCTTATTTTTTGTATTTTAAATACCGTTTTAATTAGAAGTAGCTTTTTAATTTAAATACCTATTTTTTAATATGTCTCTGTAGTTTAAGTACTTATTTTAATGTATTTTTATTTTAAATAATTCCTCATCATTTCATACTTAAGTTTCTTACAAGATATAATTACACATATCATAATGTCAGCAATAATAGAACATATTATACAATTAAAAGAACATTATTTTGTTAATTATTGACCCTAATCTACCTATGTGATATAATTTAAACAGAACACTATTCTGTTTTAAAAAAGAAACATCACGAAAAGAAATAAAAAGCTATCCAAAATCCAATTTTTTAGTAAACACACTTTTTCATAAAATAATGGACCGTTATATAAAGAACTGTTCATGCAATGATAAATATTTCACAGTTTGGGATGATTGTATTTCTTGCGGATTATGTGCTAAAGTATGCCCCTGTAAAACAATTAAATATGCCAGTTATCAAATGCACATACATAGAACCAATAACCTATAAGGTCATTCCTTATGGCTATTGGCTCTTTTCATATAACTGCCTCTACTATAATACTACTTGCAGATTGTAGCAAAAAACCGTTGTTTGTTAACAAAATCATGCTTGACAAATTCATAAATGGACAATACTATATATGTATGACTAAAAAAATATTTTAAGTCATACATATACATACTTATGGAAAGGATTGATAAATATGGCTAAAAGCTTTACAGAAGTTGAAAAAAACAATATAAGAGAAAGATTAATTTTAGAATGTGAAAACCACTGGTCTAAATATGGATATAAAAAAACTAATATTGATGAGCTTTGTTCAAAGGCAGGAATTGCAAAAGGCTCTTTCTACACATTTTTTGATTCAAAAGAAAAGTTATTTTTTGAAGTATTAAATGGAATTCAAAATAGACTTATATCATCACTATACGAAATCTTGAATAGTATGCCTACAAAAGAAGGATTTGTAGCATCTTTAAAGATGTTATATCGCTTATATGATAAAAATCCATTTTTATATGCTCCCAGAGATCATGATTCTATTGCTTTTTTAAACAAATTACCTAAAGACATGGTTTCAAAGCTTGAACATAACAATATACAAAGCTTCTATGATTTAATTGAAAAGTATGATTTTAAACTAAAAATAGATAAAGAAAAAGCCTTTGGTGTTTGTAATGCTCTATTATCAAGTCTATTGTTAAAAGAAGATATTGGATATAACTATTTTGAAGTATTCGATTTCATGATAGAGAATCTTGTAGATGATATATTTGAATAATATGATGTGCTAATTTTACTAGATTATATAAGTAAAATAAATGATTATGTAGAATATGTAACTAGTAGAATAGTTAATTATAAAATAAATTAAATAGACAAATTAAGTGAATTACACAGCAAAAATAATAAATTTTGTTTTTCTGCTAAAATTCCTTTAAAATTCTTTTGGGAGAGTCCATATGATTGAACTAATACAAAAACTAAACGATATTATATATAAAATAAATGAAAAATTAAACATACATACAAAACTTGTAGACCCTAGTAGTGAACTTATGCCTTTCTACTCTACTCTATCTATAATGTTTGCTATATTTTTAATAGTGTTAGGAATTAAAATAAAAAGAAAACTTCTAGTAGTAATTGCTGTTATAACAATTATTATAAATGTTTTAATAATCTTAGATAGGTAGGTGTATATATGACAAAATCACTAAATACTTTCAACAAAAACTTCAACTTAATGGTATTAGGTCAAATAATTTCACTGTTTGGTGCCTCAATACTTAAATTCGCTTTATCCTTGTACATACTTGATATGACAGGAAAAGCAGGAATATTTGCTACGATACTTGCAGTATCTTCAATTCCAATTATAATATGTTCCCCTATTGGTGGAGCTATTGCAGATAAATTTAATAAAAGAAATTTAATGGTTATTTTTGATTTTTCAAGTAGTTTAACTGTTCTAGTCTTAGCATTATTTTTATTTAACAATAAAGGTTCAATACTGATTGTAGGAATTATCATGACTATACTTTCAATAATAAGTACGATGTATCAACCCACTGTTCAGTCGAGTACACCTATCCTAGTTGATAGTAAAAATTTAATGAATGCAAATGGTGTCGTAGCTGGAGTTGCATCTCTTACAAATATCGCTGGACCTGTACTAGGTGGTGTTTTATATGGAATTCTTGGAGTTAATGCTATTGTAATTATCAGTTGTATAAGCTTCTTTTTATCAGCTATTATGGAAATGTTTATTCAGATGCCTTTTGTTAAACAAGAACAGTCTGATAATATCATAAAGTCTATCTTTAATGATATAAAAGATGGTGTTGTCCATATATGTAAAGAAAATCCTACTCTATTAAAAATATTATTTATAGCAATGGCATTAAACCTCTTTTTAACTTCAATGATAATTGTAGGTATACCATATATAATAAAAATAACAATGGGTGCTAATGATACCTTATATGGTACTGCACAGGGAGCAATATCATTTAGTTCACTAGTAGCTGCTATAAGTATTGGCATGTTCTCTAAACATATAAAAATTAGTAATTTATATATATACCTTTGTATATGTGCACTGATGTTTATTCCAATGGCATTTTCGGTATATCCATCTATATTACAAACAGGGTTGGCAGCACCATTTTTAATTCTTGTAATATCCTCTATGTTAATATTTTTCATGACAACAATTATTTCAATATTTGCCATAACAATAACTCAATTAGAAACTCCAAATGAACTGTTAGGAAAAGTAATGGCGATACTTTTTGCAGGAACAGCTGCTGCAATGCCTCTTGGTCAGGTCATATATGGTAAACTTTTTGATTTATTATCAGATAGAGTTTACATTATTATCATAGGAGTTGGTATAGTTATATTCTTTATAGCAATTATTTCAAAAATAATATTAAAAGACAAAAGTGCTAAGTACAGCAAATAGAGATTTTATTATATTCTAATTGTATTTTTTACAAATAATATAAGCAGAATATTTATATTCATAGATACATTATGATGTTTGATTTTAGTCTTAATTTTACAAAATATACAAAACTATACGACTGTAGCATAATATATGAATGTGTCATATATACTGATAAAATTTTAATTTTCACTAATTTCTGAATTTAAATGCAAAATTATGCATTAGTGTGTTGACGTATTGGAAATTGATTGATATAATCAATGAAAAATAAGCTTTATAAAAATTCAAAATATTCAGCTAGAGGAGTGATAGTAATGAGTTACATGCCAAATTTAGAGCAAGCATGGGAAATCTTAAAAAAATACAATAAGGAAGAATTTCATATAAGACACGCTCAAATTGTATCTGGTGTTATGAGATATTATGCAAAAGAATACGACCCTGAAAGAGTAGAATTTTGGGAAATCGTTGGACTTTTACATGACTTAGACTTTGAGATGTATCCTGAAGAACATTGTGTTAAGCAAAGAGAATTAATGACTGAACTTGATTTAGATAAATCAATAATTGATTCTACTGTAAGTCATGGATATGGATTGACTGGCTCAGACGTTAAACCAGAGCAATTTATGGAAAAAGTTTTATTTGCTGTAGATGAACTTACTGGATTAATTGGTGCTGCTGCAATAATGCGTCCTTCAAAAAGTGTATCTGATTTAGAATTAAAGTCTGTTAAAAAGAAATTTAAAGATAAATCTTTTGCTGCTGGCTGTTCTAGAGATGTTATAAGAAGTGGTGCAGAAATGCTTGATTGGGAACTTGACAAACTTATACAAACAACTATAGAGGCTATGAGAAGCCTAATTCCAGAAATGGAAATATAGGCTATCATACATATAAAGTAAGTATAATAAAACCAAATTAAATACTAGAACAACTTTATTTATATAGAGTATCTGATTATGTATTTATCAATTTAATAGTTTCACTAATAAGCAGTTACGTTGATACAAATGTTTTGTTGATTTTATCAATATAACATAACTTTAGTTGCAATAGAAGTTACATCTCTAAAGAGTTTTTCTCCTTTCGATGCAACTTCTTTTTTATGTTATTTTGTCTACTGATTCCACCCCTGTTATCTACTTCCAGCCACATTACCTCTAAATCTCAGACTTTATATTTTAAAACTCATTCTATGTACGACTCACTATATGTACAACTCACTATATGTATGATTTACTATATAACACACTAATTTAAATAGATTCTTATAGGTAATAATTAAGTCTATTATCTTTATAAAATTATATTATTTACTCATGACACATCAAATTATATATTAATTGCTTTTTTTACATTCCTAAGTGGTATAGCAATCTTAACTACAAATTTTTTATCATCATATTCAATTACAACGTTTCCTCCATATTTATTTACAGAATTTTTTATACTTTTTATTCCTAGACCATGAAGTGCATCTTTTTTATCTGTTACAATTTGTCCGTTCTTTGTGATAATTTCATTTACTTTAGTGTTTTCCACTCTTATAAGATAAAAATTTTGTAAAACATCACCTTTAACACAAATTACTTTACTCCCCTCCTCAATTTTTTTACATGCTTCAATTGCATTATCTAAGATATTTGAAAATATATGACATACATCTATTAATTCAATAGCTTCACAGTGACCAAAATTTATTCCTATTTTAAGTTCTATATTATTTTTATCACAAACTTCCTTCTTCTCACTCAATATAGCATCTAAGATAAAATTACCAGTATTAAATAAAATATCATTACTTTGAATCTCCATCTGTAAGTCATCTAAATATGAAGTAACATCAATACCTTTTTTAACCATAGTTTTTATACATAAGATATGATTTTTCATATCATGACTTAATAATCTAGTTTTTAAATGTTTCTTTTCTATATCCTCATAATATTCATTTTTATTGTGTAAAACGTTTTTAATCATATTATTTTCTGCTATTAATGCATTATATTCTTGTAATTTTTTAGCAACTAAAATCAAGATAATACTCGATAGAAGTAACATGATAGAGATTATAAGTAATTGATAATTATGTATTAAACTACCACTAGTTTTAGGATTAAATATGTATTCAAAAATAGCAAAGAAAGACGCTATATTGGCAATTATAGGTATAATTACATATGTTAATGTCTTTTTATTTATTTCTATATTCAATTTTATTTTTAATGTCTTATATAAAAATAAAATTAAAAGCAAAATTGTCTTTCCAGATACAATTGACTCAATTCTATATATATTTTCTGTTAACATTTGGCTCATATCATCTATTGAATTAATCCAAATTGTTAAAGACATGCTCAAAGCATCTATACCCATTAACAACATCCAATACATTAAAGATATTAGTATGGCTTTTGTAAGCCTTACTCTATATGAAATTTTGTAAAATGCAATCATAATCATCACAGATATAATTACTCTTATATTTGGAATTACGTCAAAGAAATAAAATATATTAGCAAAAATAATAATACCTATCATGTAAAGATTTATTCTTTTATTGGAAATTTTTTGTATACTTGTGTAATCTAGTATTTTTTTACAAACAAACCATTCTATGATAAAAGACATAGCAATGAAAATATTCCAAAACAAATTTGACTTTATCATAATATTTTCTCCTAGTGTATTAATAATTTAATTTTTAAAATTTTCCATATAACTTAATTATATACGACTCTACACATGTAGTAAATACCTTGATAGAATTATCCTAAATAAATTGAATTTTATTTTATTTTATTTTTTAATAATATCATTACATATGCTAATATATTTAAGCATTCTTCCTTCTTCCAATTTAATAACAACATCATTTCTCTATAAATAACTATAAAAGTACGTTTTTCATATGATTTAGTATGTAATTCTCTCCTAAAACGATATAAAACTGTAAGAATTATAATAAAATAAATTTTATCACACGAAATACATTGACAGGCGAGGTATATAAAAGTATTATATACTTAAACGGAGGTGATGTTTATGAAAATCGCATCTGATATGATAAGAGGTCATACAGAAACAATTATCTTAAAGCATTTACTTGAAAAAGATAGCTATGGTTATGAGATTAATAAATCTATATTAGAAAAAACACAAGGCTTGTATGAGTTAAAAGAAGCAACCTTATACACAGCCTTTCGTAGACTTGAACAATCTGGTGCAATAACATCTTATTGGGGTGATGAGGCTACTGGTGCTAGAAGAAAATATTATTCTATAACAAGCGAAGGTAGAGAAAAATATAAAAAAAGCCGTGAAGAATGGGATAATACAAAATTGTTAATAGACACATTAATTTAGGAGGTGAAAATATGTTAGATAAAATACATGATTATATTGAACAAAGCTTTACAGAAGTTAAAGAAACAAGAAAGGTCAAAGAACTTAAAGATGAACTATTCGAAAATCTAAAAGAAAAATACAGCGACCAAATACAAAATGGTAAGTCAAAGCAAGAAGCATATAATTCAGTAATATCTGGGATTGGAGATTTATCTGAATTAATTGAAAGTGTTAAAGAACCATATTTTATGTCTTCTGAATTAATTGAAGAAAGAAAAAAAAGAGCTTTGAGAGTATCAATAGCAATTGCTCTTTTTATAATAAGTCCATTTTTAACTGCTGTTTTAATTGTAAACTTGGGTATCCAACCAACTCTGGCTAGTCTTCCAATGTTTATATTAATAGCAGTTGGAACAGGTCTATTAGTATACAATGGAATGACAAAGCAAAACTATAGTCCATCTGATGATACTATTGTAGAAGAATTCAAAGAATGGAGAGTAAAAACTAAAAGTACAAATCTTGCTTATAAATCATTTATGAGTGCATATTGGATGATAATAGTTGGCATTTTTTTAATTGTTAATATATGTTTTGATGCTTGGAGCTTTTCATGGATAATATTCATAATAGGTGCTGCGGGAATTCATATAGTCGAAGGTGTACTACAATTAAAAGACGCGGAGGATGATGATAAATATGAATAAAAAATTTTTAAAAATAAAAATTATTGTTTGGAGTATTGTGGCTATAGTATTTTCTATAATATTTATTATTTTCCTTACAAATACTATTACTTCATCTAAATATGATGTCAAAGATTTGATTAAAGGTTCAGTTAAAAATGAAAGTTTTTTATCCTCTAATAAAAATTATGATAAGTATATAACTGTTAAAAGTGAGAGTTTTTCAAATAAAATAAATAATATTGATGTTGACTGGATTTCAGGTGAAGTTAGAGTTTTAAAGAGTGATTCTAATAAAATCAAATTAATTCAAAAAGCTCCTTCTAATTTTTCAAGGAAAAAGATTGCAAAAATAAAGGTTGATGGTAATACCCTTTCTATCATTGATAATTCTGCAAAAAAATTCTTCATTGGAATTGGACTTCCAAAATCAACAGTACTTGAACTATATTTACCTGAAAAATTATATAACAATATAAATGTATCTACTACTTCAGCAGATATATATAGTACTTATCTTAAAAGTAACATGGCGTATATTGAATCAGTTTCAGGTAATATAGAAATGTATGGTAAGATTGACAAAATGACTTTAGAGACAACTAGTAGCAATATCAACATAAAAAAACTTGATAGTAAAAGTGTTACCTGTAATTCAGTATCTGGTAAAATTCAACTTTCTGGTAAAACTGACGATTTGAAGATAAATACAACAAGTGGAGATATAGATTTAGAAAATATGGACAATAAGAATCTTATATGCGAATCAACTTCTGGTAAAGTTAATATAGAGGGTAAATTTTCCAATATCAAATCTGAGACAACTAGTGGAGATATAAAAATTAATTCAAGTGCAATGTTGTCTTCTTTCAAATGTGATACTACTTCTGGTGATATTGATTTGTATATTCCTGAGAATTCAGGATTTATCTTAGATTTTAGTAAGGTCTCTGGTAATTTAAATAGTAGTTTTAAATTACTTCAGGATGGCGATTCATATGTTTATAAAAATGGGACTGCAAAGATGTATGTGGATACTACAAGTGCCGATTTAAATATTATAAAAAATAACTAACAAAAAATAGCGATATTAAAGCTTTGTATAAACTACATAAAGATAATATACATTAAAAAGTTATATAAATTACACAAAGATAAATCTTTATATCTTATAAGCAAAAATTAGAGGCACATTATCATAAAAAATATGACTAAATGTGCCTCTAATTATAATTATTTATTCACAAGATACTTATCTATACAGAAAATATCTATCTATACACAAGTTAACATTTTATATATCAATTAACTTTATTTTATATATTAGTTTTGAATAACACTTTCTCTTGACTCAATTTCTTTTGAAATACTAGCTATAAACTCATCTAATTTAATACTGCCTATTTCACCTTTATCTCTTGATCTTACAGAAACATTATTTTCAGCTACTTCTTTTTCACCTACTACTAACATATAAGGAACTTTTTCAAGTTGAGCTTCTCTTATTTTAAATCCAATTTTTTCAGCTCTATCATCTAATTCAACTCTTATACCTTTATCAAATAATACTTTTTTAACTTCATTAGCATAATCCATAAACTTATCAGATATAGGAAGTATCTTAACTTGAGTTGGAGATAACCAAACTGGGAATTTGCCAGCATAATGTTCAATTAATATACCTATAAATCTCTCTATACTACCAAAAGCAACTCTATGAATCATAACTGGTCTATGTTTCTCACCATCTTGTCCAATATAAGTATTATCAAATTGTCTTGGAAGTTGCATATCTAATTGGATAGTACCACATTGCCAAGTTCTTCCTAAACAGTCTCTTAAATGGAAGTCTATCTTAGGACCATAGAATGCCCCATCACCTTCATTTATAGTATATGGTAGACCTAACTCTTCTAAAGCTTCTCTTAATCCATTTTCAGCTGCTTCCCACTCTTCTTCGCTTCCCATAGAATTTTCTGGTCTTGTAGATAATTCTAGATTGTATTCAAATCCAAAAGTCTTGTAAATACCATCTATTAGATTAGCTACACCTTTTATTTCATCTTTGATTTGTTCTGGTAACATGAATATATGTGAATCATCTTGAGTAAATGCTCTAACTCTCATTAATCCTTGTAATGCTCCAGATAACTCATGTCTATGAACTCTACCAAGTTCTGCAACTCTCATTGGGAAATCTCTATATGAGTGTAATTGAGAATTGTAGTAAATTAATCCACCAGGACAGTTCATAGGTTTTATAGCATAATCCTCGTCATCTATTTTAACTGTATACATATTCTCTTTGTAATGATACCAGTGACCTGAAGTCTCCCATAATTTTCTGTTTAATATAATTGGAGATTCTATTTCAATATATCCAGCTTTTCTGTGTATTTCTCTCCAGAATTTTAATAATTCATTTTTAAGTTCCATTCCTTTTGGTAAGAACATAGGGAATCCAGGACCTTCATCAGGTATCATAAATAAACCTAATTCTTTACCTAATTTTCTATGGTCTCTTTTTTTAGCTTCTTCTAATAAGTGTAGGTACTCTTCTAAATCTTTATTTTTTTCAAAAGAAGTTCCATAGATTCTTTGAAGCATTTTATTTTTTTCGTCACCACGCCAGTATGCACCTGCTACACTTTGTAATTTAACAGCTTTAACCTTTTTAGTAGATGGTAAATGTGGTCCTCTACATAAATCAGTAAAATCACCTTGTTTGTAGAAAGATATTATTTCACTTTCAGGTAAATCAGATATAAGCTCTACCTTATAATCTTCTCCTTGCTCTTTCATAAGTTCTAAAGCTTCATTTCTAGGAAGTTCAAATCTTTCTATTTTTAAATCTTCTTTAGCTATTTTTTTCATTTCAGCTTCTATTTTTTCCAAGTCTTCTGGAACTAATCTATGTTCTAAATCTATATCATAATAGAATCCATTCTCTATACTTGGCCCTATAGCAAGTTTTGCTTCTGGGTAAAGTCTCTTTATAGCTTGAGCTAACATATGTGCTGATGTATGTCTAAAAACGTCTTTTCCTTCTTTATCTTCAAATTTAAATAAGTTTAAATCACAATCACTATCTATCATGTGGTCCAGACCTACAACCTCTCCGTTCACAGATGCTGCTACCACATTTCTAGCTAATCCTTCACTAATGGATTTAGCCACATCCATAACAGAAAGAGCATTTTCAAATTCTTTTATTGAACCATCTTTTAAAGCAACTTTAATCATTGTTTTTTCCTCCTTATTGAGATAATTTTTAAATTTTTTGTAATAAAAAATCGCCCCAAATATATTTGGGACGATATTAATTCGCGGTTCCACCCAAGTTGGTGTATACAAATATATACAACCCTCTTGATGACTATAAGGTAGTCACCCGAGCACTTTCACAAATCGTGTAAAACAAATATTGCTAATAAGCTCAGCTCCAAGGTAGTTTTCAAATAGACCTATTACATGGGTTTTCAGCCATAGACCCAGATTCTCTGTGAATGGTTTCCACTCTACTCTTCCTCTTCAACACTATAATTTTTGATATATTTTCATTATAACAGATAGTCATACATCAATCAACATTAATGTAATATATTAATTACCCATTATTTTTCATCTCAATCAATTTTAAACTAATATTCTTATATTTTATATTAATTTAATCTTTTGATTTATAGTAATATTATAATATTTTCACTAATTTTAAATTTTTAAAGCATATCTACATGCATGATAGATATAACTAGATAAATATAGTCACTAATCCTTGAACTATACCTATTAAGAAACCTAATACAAGACCTAAGATTTCTATATGTTTTAATTCATTTTTAGCTATTCTTATGATTATTTCTTCTAGTTCATATAAATCTAGTTCATTAATCTTATCTTCGACCATTTTTTGTATATCTATACGCTCATTTGCTTTATTTATTATATTTTTGCTCAATTCATCTATGCTCTGTTTCACTTCAGATTCAATTATATCTCCTAAATAGTCCTGAATCATGTTCTTTATACTGCTTGGTATAAATGAAACTTTCTCATGTATGATAATTTTCACCCTTGCTTTTATGTATCTTACAACTTCTTCCTTATCTTCGTCAGTAATGATATTTGCAAGTATTTCGTCCATTGAAAGAAATTCGTTTTGAATTATTTCACCTACATTTGCTGCTATTTCTGCTCTTCTCTTTGGTATAAGACCTACTATCTCTATATTTAAAATAGGTATCTTAATAGGTACTATTGGTCTAAATATCAGTCTTATAGCAACTACATTTGTGACATAACCTATAAATCCACCAATAACAGCTAATATTAGTATCCTAATTAAATTATCCATTATAAAACTTCTCCTTATCAATTGTATATTTGTTAGCTATATTTTATCTTTAATAACTCTAGTTATATTATAGCTTTATATACAATTATAAGTCTTTCGTGTCGATTTCAAAAGAATTTTTTGATTTCTAATTTTTATTTTTATTATTTTAGTTGTATTTTACTATCTTTTAACTCTGATTTATCTGTAATTTGAGTATATTTTTATTTTTAACTATCTTTTCAAATCTTAAATTATATCTTTCAATTCTAATTTTCCATAATTATACTAACTTTATTTTCAAAAATTGCTTCTACTGTATCTATGATTTCCTTTGAGCAATTGTTATTTAATAAATCTAATATTTCTATCTTCTTAGGGCATAAAGTTAATAAGGTACTTATTAAAAAGTCCTCATAATTTAAATTTTCTCTTATGACCATATTTATAATTTCTTCATCATCTATACTGTCTATTTTATTTCCATTTTTATCGTATAAAATAAATGTATTATCTTCCATTATATGAACTTTAAGTAAATCTATCTTTTCTTCTTGAGTATCTATAAAATATTTTAAAACTCTTATAAACTCATCTTGGTCTCTTTTTATTAAATACTCTTCAACTGCAATATCACCTATAGCAGAAATATATTTCATAAATTCTCTCATTCTAAATCTAATAAAACCTTCGACATTTATAAAATCATTTTCCTCTATATAGTTCCTAACCCTTGTAAATACTGTTTCTCTCATAAAAATCTCTTTTTTAGCAAATATGTTTAGTGAATATATGTATATATTATTTTTATCTTCAGGATATGTACGCCCATAGCATTTTAGAATGTATTCTTTTAAAAGTTTCTCTTTCATTATACTTATTATCATACTAGTTATTTCTGTAGATATTTCATCAATATTTAGAGCTCTTTGTTCAGTTTTAGTACCATTAAGTATCTTCTTATTTAATACTTCTTGCTTTGCAGAATCAATTACGACTTCTACAATGTCATTTGTATATATTAATCTATCGTTTACATTATTATTCCTCAAAAATTTCATAGAAGAAATATTATCCTTCTCAACCAAAGTTATCGCTCCTTTCTCGTCATGAGAGGAACTATAGAACCTATATCGAGTAAATTTTCACTACTAAGTGTAACTATCTCCTTGTTTTTACTTTCTATAAAACTTTTTATACGTTCATAGTCAGGATGTTTTTTAACATCTCCACAAAAAGCTAGTTTATCCTTAGAAATTAACCCTGTACATCCACCTATAAATCCATAATTCATCTCAAATAAATTTATATGACCTTTTTCTATTAATAAACACTCTATTTCTGTATTCTTCATGCTTTTCCAAATACCTTTATCTGATGTTATTATAGATGTTCTATCTACTATACAGATTGAGCATTTAGAATAGCCCTGCTCTATATTTATCTTTTTAAGTTTATTATTTTCAATATAATCTAATATCGCTCTGTCAGTGTACTTAAAATTGTGTATGGCATAATCACCAACTATAGCAATATTGTAAGGTATATCATAAGGATATTTATTTGATAAATTAGCTTCTCCCTTAATTATATTAAATTTATGTTTACTTAATAACTCTTTGTATTGATTATATACATTCGGCGCAACAATTATATCTCCTTTTCCTAAATTACAAATACATATATCTGGGTGATATTTTATACTTTCATATAATTCTTTACATTCTATTGTTTTTATTATTTCTATATTTCTTAATTTTAATTCATTTTCCATTAGATAACTAATTCTTTTGTCCACCAAAGCTAGACACAAATCGTCATCTAGTATAAATGGCTCTCTTGTAAATTCCATTTTTTACTCCTTTTTATTTTTTTTGATAAATTTTTTATTTGAATATAAATAAAGTGTGCAGTAGATTTTTTCTACTTACACACTTATTATTGGACTTTTATGTAATTAATCTAAATTAATTAATGTATTTTTTGATAAATTTTTATAAAAACTCTACTCTATCATCTAATTGATTTTAATTTAGCTATATCGTTCCAATTGCTTGCTGTTACTATTTCAATTTTATTTAAGTCTCTTTTTATCTCTTGTGTGTCTCCTTTAACAGCTACAACATGTCTTTCTGTATATTCTAATTCTACCTTTGTGTCTTTTAAATCTTTTTTAATTTCTACTAGATTATTTTCTATCTTATCTAATCTAGAGTCTATTCCATTAAATCTAGCATCTACTTTATCTAGTCTTATGTCAACTTCATCAAATCTAGTACCCATCTTCTCTAGTCTTATGTCTACCTCATCAAATCTAGCATCCATTTTATCTAGTCTTATGTCTACCTCATCAAATCTAGCATCCATTTTATCTAGTCTTATGTCTACCTCATCAAATCTAGCATCCATTTTATCTAGTCTTGTATCCACCTTATCTAATCTGTTTTCTAATTTATCAAATCTGTCGTTAATACTGTTTTGCATTTTGTCTAGAAATTGCAAAATTTTGTCTTCCATATGTATCAACTCCTCTATAGATAATTATAACATTCTACACAAATACTATACATATCTTCAGCAATAATTAGTATGTACTTTTCACCTTATTGTACTCTTTTTTTACATATTCCAAAACATCTGGTGGTATGTTTCTATTGCTATTTGGAGTAAGTCCAATTTCTCCATCTTTTATCTTAAACTCTATGACTTTACTTCCCTTAAAACCATCCTTTACAACATTCTGTATCAATTCATAAACAGGCTGTTCTACATCCTTTACAATCGAACTTATTACATTATCTGGAGCCATATCATATTGGTCTTTATTAATAGCTATAACTTTACCACCATTTTCTCTAGCTACCTGAATAGCTCTTTTCCCATCATCCTCTGTGGCTGAAAATACAACATCTCTATCAGAATCTCTCATTTCTTTTGCAATAGTTCTAGCTGACTCAGGATTTTCAAATACATTTGCATACTTTACCAATAAATCAGCATTTTTATTTGAAGTTTTAAGACCTTTTCTAAATCCAGATTCATATTTGTCTCTACTAGAGCCTTCAACCCCTCCTATAAATCCTACTTTACCAGTGTCAGTCATTTTTCCTGCAATAAGACCTGCCAAATATCCAGTGGAATTATCTTGAAATGATACAGAAATTACATTAGCTGGTTGAACCTTATAATTATAATCAACTATTGCAAATTGCTGTTTTGGATATTTTGTAGCAGCTTGTTTAATCGGTTCTGCAAATCTAGCTCCAACTGCTATTATCAAGTCTGGTTCATATTTATATAATTTTTCTATGCTATTTGCAAAGTCATTAAAAGTCTTTGGTCTTTCAATCTTCTCTCTAATATCAAAATCCTCATCAGCTCTTTTTAAAGCTGACAGTACATTATTATTATACGATTCATTACCTAAATTTTCAGTATCTAACAATACTCCAACAGTTTTTCTTACATAAGAATCATCTTCCAATTCATCCTCATCATTGCTACTTTCACTATTTGACTTATCTTTATCAGACAAAGTTGACACATTCTTAGATTCACTTTGTTTAGACTTATTATTATTTATATTAGAATTATTATTTACTCTATTAAATCCAAAATCAAAATTACAGATAAATAGTATAAAAACTGTAAAGAGCATGACAAAACAAAACATCAATATCCTTTTTATTTTCACAAAACTCACTCCCTGACATAGAACATGAAGTCTCTATAAATTATTTATTGTTCTTATTTACATATTCTAACACATCAGGAGGAATATTTTGAGAACTATTTTGAGCAAGTCCAGTACTTCCAGACTTCATTGTATTTTCTATAACTTTACCACCCTTATAATCTCCTTTTACAAAGCTTTGTATTAAGTCATAAGTAGGTTTTTCAAAGTCCTTTACAATAGAACTTATAACATTTTCTGGAGCCAACTCATGCTGATCTTTATTAATTGCTATCACTTTTTTATTCTTTGCTCTAACCATATTTATTACACTCTTTGAATCATCTTCAGTATTAGAAAAAATAATATCTACTCCACTATCCATCATTTTTTTAGCAACAGATTCAGCAGATTTACTATCTTTAAAAATATCTACATACTCAACTGAAATATCTTTTATATTGCTATTAGAAAATTTAACACCTTCTTTAAAGCCAGATTCAAATTTATTTCTACTAGAACCCTCTACTCCACCTATAAAACCAACCTTATCTGTTTCTGTCATCTTTCCAGCAACTAATCCAGCCAAATATCCAGTCTTATTATCCTCAAAAGAAATTGAAGTTATATTAGATGGTTGTTTGTCATACTCATAATCTACAATGGCAAACTGTTGCTTTGGGTATTTCTTGGCTATCTTTTCTAGAGGCTTTGCAAATCTAGAACCAACAGCTATAATCAAGTCAGTATTATCATTACATAAAATATCTATGCTATTAGAAAAAGTTGATGAATCCTCTGATTCCACTTTATTTGTATCTATGTTAAGATTTTTTTGTGCAGTATCTAACGCTAACAAAGCTGAATTATTCATGACTCCATTATTTGACCCTTCAATATCTAATATCATAGATACAGATTTTTTTGAATTTTCTTTGTTACTTAGCTTATTTTTATTATCTTGATTAGAACTAGAATTATTACTTGAATTACTGCTACATCCAACTAACATTCCAGCAGTCATTGCTACAGTTAACATTAATACCAACAATTTTTTTAAACGCATCAAAATCCACTCCTTATATTTTTGTGACATTTTTATATCCTATTTACTTTTACATACTATATTACTGATTTGTTATACCTCATTTGCAAGTATTTATTTAATTTTTTCAATAAACTTACCATAAAAAAGTGTGTAATAGATTTCTATCTATTTACACACTTCCCTAAAAACTCAACTTAATATATCAACACTTAATTCTATCTAAAACAAATCATATCTAGTGTATCAATGTTTAACATATCTTATCATAAATTAATAAAAAAATAAATAATCCCAATATAAAAAATTGTTATTTATTTTTTAGACATATAATTCCAGTTACACCAGGACCAGCATGTGCACCTATACACACACCAATTTGGAAAAATTTAATTTCCTTAGGTCTCAATTCATCCTCTATAACTTTAGACAATTGTTCTTTTTCCTTAATGTCATCACTATATCCTATATATATAACTTGGTCTGATAAATCATCCCCACAATTCGATTTTATCAAGTCCATCATCTTAGAAATTACATTCTTCTTACCTCTTACTTGAGATAATTGTGAGACTAACCCTCCTTTTATTTCAAGAATAGGTTTTATATTTAATATACTTCCTATTGCCGCCTTAGTAGATGATATTCTTCCTCCCTTTTGTAAGTACTCCAATGTATCCACTGAAAATATAACAAAAGCTTTTTCTTTTAATTCATCTAAAACAGGTAATATTTCATTAATAGATTTTCCTTCACTTGCAAGCTCTCCTGCTTTTATTACAAGCAGACCAGTTCCCATACAAAGTAAGTTAGAATCATATGTATATATTTCACCTTCTACATCATTCTTCGCCATTACAGCACTTTGATATGTTCCTGTAGCTGTAGCCGAACCAGCTATATAAAGTATTGCTCTACCTTCACTCGTGTATTTTTCAAAAACTTCCTTAAATTGGGCATAAGTAGCTTGAGAAGTTTTTGGATATGCATTTTCTTCTCTAAGTTTTTTATAAAATTCATCTCCAGATATATCAATCCTATCCTTGTATTCTTTTTCTTCTAATATAACTGTTAATGAAACAATATCTATATCATATTTATCTAACAAATCTTTTGGCACGTCCGATAAACTGTCACAGATTATCTTTAGATTTTTCATTAAGTATGCTCCTTTCTAATTTAGGATTATTTAAACTACCTCATATTAGGGTATCCTATTTGTCTTAAAGCCTCATATACTACTATAGCTACTGAATTTGATAAATTTAATGACCTAGCTTTTTCAACATCTAACATAGGTACTCTAATACAAGTATCCATATTTGCTTTCAACAAAGACTCTGGTAATCCCTTTGTTTCTTTCCCAAATACTATAAAACAATTTTCTTCATATTTTACATCTGAATGCGATTGTTTAGCCTTTGTTGTAGAAAAAAAGTATCTACTGTTTGGATATTTTTCTTGTAATTCTTCAAAGCTATCGTAATATTGTATATCAGCTATATCCCAATAGTCAAGACCACATCTTTTTAAGTGCTTATCATCCAATGAAAAACCTAATGGTTTTACTAAATGCAAAGTTGAACCTGTTGCTGCACAAGTTCTTATTATATTTCCTGTATTTTGAGGTATTTCTGGTTCTACTAATACTATATTTAATGACATTTTTATCCTCCTAAATATCGTTCTTGTTTACTAAACTTTATTTTATAAACAGAATAACAATAATATTATACTATCATATATAATAATGTTAATAATAATTTTTATTTTATTATATATAATAGTTTTCTATCTAACATTTTCATAAGTATTATTATATCAGAAAATCACTCTTGTACAACTTACTTTAGAAAAGTTATTTCATTTCTTTAAGTTCTTGATAATAATTACAATCATCTTTTATTGGACAGTTTTCACACTCTGGATTTCTAGCTTTACACATTCTTCTTCCATGAAAAATTAATACATGATGTGAGTGTGACCATCTTTCTTTTGGTATGGCTTCCATAAGTGCAAATTCTGTTTTTTGAGGGTTTGGCTCATCTACTATTCCAATTCTATTACTGACTCTAAATACATGTGTATCTACTGCTATTGCTGGATGATTAAAGGCATTACTAAGAACAACGCCTGCTGTCTTTCTCCCAACACCAGGAAGTTTTACAAGCTTTTCTAAAGTATCTGGTACCTCACCATTATATAATTCACACAACTGTTCAGATGTAGCTTTTATTTTTTGAGCCTTACTTTTATAAAGACCACAACTTTTTATCTCTTTACTAATTTCTTCAATACTTAAATCTGCAAAATCTCTTGCTGTATTGTACTTCTTAAACAATTCTGCTGTAACTTTATTTACTCTTACGTCAGTACATTGAGCGGATAATATAGTTGCTATTAAAAGTTCAAAGGCTGTCCCATAATTTAGTTCACATGTAGCATCTGGATACAATTTTTCTAATTCATCTAAAATTTTATTTACATCTTTTTCGTTTTTAGATTCTTTCTTATCCACAGATTTACTTTTAGCTTTCTTATTACTCACTTTTTGTATATTTTTACTAGATTTATTATCTTTTAATTTACTATCTTTTTCACTTTTTTGAGCATCTTTTTTGCTAACTTTGACACTTTTTTTATTATCCTTAATATCTACAAAATTTTCTATATCTTTTTCATCAATTATTTCATCTACTTCTTTTTGAGTTTCAATTTTATTTACATCATTCTTAGTTACATCATTCTTACTTATATCTTTCTTATTTACACTTTTCATAATTATCCCCCTTAAAATACCAATTTATAAAACATTATTTATATATAGTTTAATCATATCAACAAAAAATAAACATCAACATACAAAACAAAACTTACTCTACAGATATTTCACAAAAAAAGCAAAAACTTATTAAAGTTCCTGCTTTTTATTATACATATAAATACCCATTAAATTCTATTATAAACTTATTCTTTTGCCTCAATTTGTATCTTACTAAAAGATAGTAGTTTTTCTTTGACCAATTTTTTTATTTCTTCAAATTTGACATCTGTCAATATCTCTATAGCTTCTTCTACTCTTTCAACTGTATATATTTTAAATTTTCCATCTTTTATGGCATCATTAACTTCATCTGATAAAACAAGATTTCTCTGATTTTTTTTAGGAATTATTACACCCTGTTCATTGTTTAAGCCTTTAGTTTTACATATAGAATAAAATCCTTCTACTTTTTCACTTATTCCACCAACTACTTGTATATCTCCCTTTTGATTTATAGAGCCTGTAACTGCAATATTTTGCTTAATTGCTACACCACTAAGAGATGATAACAATACATATAACTCCGCAGAAGATGCACTATCCCCATCTATACCTCCATAATTTTGCTCAAAACAAATATATGCATTTAATGACATCAATAAATCCTGTGCAAAGTTTTCAGAAAGATATCCCCCTAATATAAGCACTCCTTTATTATGTATTGAGCCACTCATATTTACTTCTCTTTCTATATTTACTATACCATTGCTTCCTGGACTAGTAGTTGCTGTAATCCTTGAAGCCCTACCAAAAGAATATTCTCCTGTACTTAAAACTGATAGCCCATTTATTACTCCAACTTTTTTCCCTTCTGTTTCTATTAGAGTAAAACCATTTTCAATTGATTTATCCATGTGTGTCTCTACTCTATTAATACGCTTTTTCTTTTCACTTATTGCTTTTTTAATATCATCTCGCTCTGTATAATTGGAACTTCTAAATTCTGCATATGCACTTCCTTCTATTATAACTTCCATTATTTTATTAAACTTAGTTGATAGCTTCTCTAAATCACCAGACAATTTAGTGCTAAACTTAACAACTTCGTCAACTGCATCTTTTGTAAAATGTTTTAAGCCATTTTTATTGCATTGATATGCTATAAATCTAGCTATTCCATCTTCATTATTTTTATTCTTATCCATTTCGCTATCAAAATCTACAAATATTTTAAAATATTTTCCAAAATCTTCTTCATACCTATATAAAATATCATATATATAATGACTTCCTATCAATATCACTTTGACATCTAATGGCATATTTTCTGGTTTAATTGCTGTCTGTGTTTCCAAAATTACTTTTTTTGTTTGCAATGTCTTTTTAAGAATTTCCCAAGACATAGTATACTTTAATAACTGGTCTGCATAAAGCACCAAATATCCGCCATTAGCTCTATGAAATGCTCCTGATAATAATTTTGTAAAATCAGTCTTTATATTTCCGTTTGCATAATCATATTCTGCCTTTCCAAATAGGTTTGATGGGCTTGGATTTATCTCTACTATGACAGGTGCTGATTCCTTCTTTTTCGAACCTCCATTATCTACAAATAAATTAATTTTATACTTTATAAAGTGTTCTTTATCATACTTATCTTTCAATTCTTCTTCATCTAAGTAAAATAAATACATGTATTCTATGATATCTTTTTTTATATTTTCTAAGTAAAGTTGAATTTTTTCATAACATTCATATTTTTCGCACAACGTTTTAATATGAGGTTCTACTACAAGCTTAGCTATCTCTTCTTCAAGCTCTAACACAGCCTTTTCAGCTTTTTCTTCCAAGTTTCTAATTTTATATACAACTTGTATTGCCATGTTTTCGAGTTCTCTTTTAGCCTTATAAAACTCTTCATCTGATATATCACTTTCTTCTTCATCTTCCTTCAAAGGTATGAAAACTATTCCCATTTTACTTTGTTTTAGTTTAAATCCTTTTTCTTCTCCATATTTTTTAATCTGCTTTAGTAACATATCTTTTTCTATTTCATATTCATCCAAAAGTTTATTTTTCTCTATTTCAAAATCTTCACTTTCAAATGCATTTTTAAAATCTTCTAAAAGACTTTCTACTAACTTTTCCATATCTTTCTTAAGTTCTCTTCCAAACCCTTTTTCTAATTCAACTATCATAGGTTCTCTAGGGTTTTCAAAATTATATATATAGCACCAATCTTTATGTGTACTTTTTTTAGATGCATATTCATTTAAAACCTTTAAGGCATAAGTACTTTTACCTGTTCCAGATTCCCCAGCTAGGTATATGTTGTAGGCTGGATTATTTATCTTTAAACCTAACTCCATAGCTTCTACTGCTCTTTCTTGACCCAATATACTATCTAGTGGACTTATTTCAGATGTATTATTATATTTCAATATTCCCCCACCTCCTCATATTTAACTTTAATGATATAATATGACTTTTACACCATAAGTGTTAAAGTAAATACACATTAAAGTATATGAAATAGACTCTTATTATTAGTCATCATACTTATCTAAAATTATTTCCATATTTCTCTTTATTATATTTTTACCCCTCCAGCTAAAGGCTCTATCTCCATATCTCCTCTTAAATTCTTTATTTGATATATTTTGTATCTCATCATAATCCAAATAGTCTATTATATCTTCCTTAAATTCCAAGATGTGAGTTGTTGGTATTTCAATATTATGAGGACATACTTCTTGACAAATATCGCACCCAAATATCTTTTTACTTTTCTTTAAAACATACTTTTCTTCCTCTGACAAATCTCCCTTTTTTTGAGTTATATATGATAAGCATTTTTTAGGATTCATATCATAATTTCCCAATATAGCATTTCCCGGACAATATTTTACACACTTTCCACATTTAAAACAGCTTTTTTCTAGTGGTTTATCTTCTTCAAACTTATAATTATTTACTATATATCCAATAAATATATAAGAACCATATTCATCAGTTATAATATTATTATTTATTCCAAAATATCCAATACCTGATAAATAAGCTAAATATCTGTCAACTAATGGTCCATTATCAGCAAATATCTTATATTTAAAACCTTCTACATTTTTGGAAATATAATCACAAATTTGTTGTAAAAAATCTTTTACTACAATATGATAGTCCTTTCCATGACAATATTTTGATAAATTTGAATTTTTATTCTTTTCTTGTCTATTTATATGGTATGGAAAAGCACACACTATTATAGAATTAGCATCTTCCATTATATTTCTAGGATTAATTCTATTTTCAATTATGGGTTCTTCCATACCTGTTAAATAGTCTTTTTTCTGTCTATTTTCAAGTATCTCTCTCAGATTTTCATACTTGTCTACTCCAGCTATTCCTACACACTTTAATCCTATGAGGTTACAAAATTCTTTTAATCTGTTATTATCCATAAAATTATTCCTTTTCAACTTAAATTCTAAAATCACAATTATGCTACATATGTTTCTTTGTTTAGACATAACAACATTTATATAGTCTAAATAATCTAATTTTTAAAATTTACATGTCTATATAATTTATTTACTATATAATTTGACTTTTATATGCTGTTATCTTAGTATAATTTAACATCTATCTATTTTTAATTTTTAACTATTTTACTCTTATAACACTACTTATTCTTCACTATCTATATTTTGTTATTCTACAATATTTGTATAGTTTAGCTTTCATCCATATTATATCTTTAGCTATTTTACTCTTATAACACTACTTATTTTTCACTATCTATATTTTTGTTGTTCTACAACATTATTATAATTTAACGTTCATATCTCTTCCCTCTATCGCTACCTTGTATTTCTTCTATAATATAACTTTCATATCTACAACAATCTAATATATATTACACTATTAAAATCATATCTTATCCAATTAGACTTTGTTATTCAGAAAGGTACAACAAATAAGAATTTGCTTTTAAATCATCCACAGATTATAATAAATACTGTATAAGGATGGTGAATAAATTGATTAAAATAACAATACCAGGTAGACCCATTAGTAAATCTAATTTTAAACTTCATAATATAAATGGTCAAGCATGGATGCCTTCAAAGGGAAAATATTCTAAGTATTTAGCATATGAGAACATGATTGCAGGTTTTATAAATCAACAGTATCAAGGAGAAACTGTTGAAGAAAATTTAATAACAGTGTTAAAATTATTCTTCCCTAACAAGAGAATGGGCGATTTACATAACTATCCAAAGAGCATTTGTGATGGTATTGAAAAAAGTGGAATAATAAAAAATGATAAGCAGCTTAAGCCAGTACTTTTATTTGATTTTATAGATAAGGACAATCCTAGAGTTGAAATTGAACTTTATCCAATATCTAAATACGATATATCTTATAATATTTTTGAAAAATAAAAATCTGTATATGCTATATAAATCTATATTGATGCAAAAACAATATTTATATAATAATTAATACTTGCATAAACATAACACTTAATAATTGCACAGACATAACACTTAATACTTTCATAAACACAATCTTATCATAATAATTATACTTACATAAAAAAAGAAATCGGCGTAAATTTATTACACCGATTTCAATAAGTAAAATCTATCCTAGCTTTTCAACAACAGTCTTCAACATTTCTCTTATAGGAAGTTCATATGGACATCGACTTTCACAAAGACCACAGTCAATACATTCAGTAGGTTTAACATCCATAACCTCATATTTTTCCTTAGCCCACTCCTCTAATCCATATCTAGTGTAATATCCTTCGCATAAGAAGCTTAAAGGTATATTTATTCCAACAGCACAAGGCATACAATATTCACATCTTCTACAGAATTTTTTACCTAGAGAATTTCTTATTTCTTCAATTTTTTTCTCATCATCCTCATCTAATACAAGATTTTCAAGCACAGCGACATTTTGTCTAACTTGTTCAACACTATCCATTCCTGGTATAACCACATCTATATAATCCTTAGACAATATATACTTAATAGCCAATGTAGCATTATCTAAAGCTCCACCAGCTAAAGGTTTCATTACTATTATACCAATTCCTTTTTCATGAGCTTTTTTAAATACCTCATCTGCTTGTCCTTCAACTATATTGTAAGGAAATTGTATAGTATCAAATTTGCCACTTTCTAAAGCTCTTTCTATAGTGTTTAAGTTATGGCTAGTTATACCAATATGTTTTATCTTCCCTTGTTCTTTTGCTTCTAAAAGGGCACTATAAGCCATTTTATCTTTAAAAATATTGTCATACTCTTCTTCTTTAACATTGTGAAATTGATATAAATCTATAAAATCAGTTTTAAAGTTATTTAAACTTATTTCCACATCTCTCTTCATTGAATCATAATCCCTAGACATACTTTTAGTAGCTAGGAAAAATTTATCTCTTTTTCCTTCTATAGCAATTCCAATAGCTTCTTCACTTATTGTGTATCCCCTTGCGCTATCAATAAAGTTTATTCCTTGTTTTTCTAGCTCATTTATAACTAAATTAGTATCCTCTTGTGTAATTCTTTGTATTGGAATTCCCCCAAAACCGACTCTTTTTATCTTCATACTAGTCTTGCCTAAATTTCTCATAGCTTTCCCCACCTAACTTTTAATTAATTTTAAACATTATTAACATGTTACTTTTAATTATACAACAAATTATGAGAATTTTTGCAATCTATTTATATACTATTTAAAATATATACACATTTTATCAAGTTTATTTATATAGTTTATAATATACTCTTTTATATTACATCAAAATTTTATTTAATATGCTTCATAATATACCAATCTATATTTCACTAGCATATAATCTAAATTTAATCCAAATATAATCAAAATGCTACTTAAATAGCATCAAAATATTATTTACATCATATCAAAATACTATTTACTAGATAAAATTTCTTTAATCATCTTAATCTCTCTCTTATGACCTTCTTCATCAAAAGGTGTTTCTAAGAAGAATGGCAAATCTTTAATGCTTGGATGTTCCATAAAATCAGTTAAAGCTTTTAGCCCTATCTTACCTTCACCTATAGGAGCATGTCTATCTTTTTTATCCCCAAATGGCATCATACTATCATTTAAATGTATAGTTTTTAATCTATCTATACCTATAATCTTGTCAAATTCCCCTAAAACTCCATCCAAGTCATTAACTATATCATAACCAGCTGAAAAAATATGACATGTATCAAGACACACACCTATTCTTTCTTTATGTTCGACATTGTCTATTATGCTCTTTAACTGCTCAAAACTAAATCCTATTTCAGTCCCTTTTCCTGACATTGTTTCAAGGAGTATAGTTATATTTTCATCTCCTTTAATAGCATTGTTTAGCCCTTTTACTATCCTATCTATACCAAAGTCTACTCCACCACCTACATGACTTCCAGGGTGAAAACACATGTATTCTATACCTAGTGAATCCATTCTTCTTATATCTTCATCTATTACTCTTGTTGCGAATTCATAAACATCATCCTTCACTCCACCTAGATTCATAGTATATGGAGCATGTGCAAGTAATGGTGCAAAATTGTTTGCTTTTCTAATTTCTTGAAATTTAGCTATATCTTTCTCATCAAATTCTTTAGCATTTCCTCCTCTTGGGTTTCTACTAAAAAATTGAAATGTATTTGCATCAATATATACAGCTGTTTCGGCTGCCTTTGCAAATCCTTTTGCTATTGAAATATGTGTTCCTAATTTAATCATATTAATCTCCTTTTGGTTGTACATAATTTTAATTTATAAATTTTTGATACTTAAGTCTTAATTTTAGTATAACTATAATTAATTTCGTATATATTAATTCTAAATTTTAATATTTATAGTTTAATTATACCCATTTTGATAAATTTCAAAGAGTATATTTAGTCATTCAAATAACAAAAAAATAGAGATTAAAAATCATTATTTTACTCATGCTCAAAAGTATTTTTTGATTATTAAGTAAATTCTGATGTTCAATCTCTAATCTTATGTTTTATAACTAATACATAATTAATGATTCTAATTAGGACATTCTTCTTCAACTGTAGGAACTACAACCATAGCTATATCATACTTAGAACCTTCAACGCTGTCTTGTCTTTTATTTAAAATTTCATCTATCTTTGATTTCATAGTATCATTAAGTTCAACTAATTCATCATGAGTAAGAGAAATATCATGATAATCAACTATATTTTCATTTTCTAAAACATCTTCCTCTGCTGCTTTATAAAAAACTTCACTCATATTTTCAAATCTTGATATGTACAATTCTTCTTTTTCTTCCCCATTGTCTAAAGAAAAATTAAGTATCCTATTCCCTATAACCACATTTTTTGCACTTGGATAATAATATTTTTCCACAATCCCCGACTTTATTTTTTCCTCAACTAATTCTAAAATACCAACTTTGTATAACATTTTTATGTGGTAGTTTATTTTTGCATGAGGTTCTTCCAATAATTGAGATAATTGTTTTGCTGACAATGGCGATTTGTCAAATGCTTTTAGAATATCTATTCTACGTGGATGTGCAATAGCCTTTATGCACTCCAAATCTCGTAATACCAATACCTCTTTCATTGACCCCTCCTAAAAAATTTATTTAATTCATATTTCTTTACAATTTAATTATATATTAAATTATATGTTGTTGTCAAAAAAATCCTTTCTTAAAATTTTAAAAAATATTTAATCTGAGTTTATTTGACAACTCCTCTAAAACTTTAACTCCTGCGACGCTGTTACCTTTTTTGTCAAGTGCAGGTCCATAAACACCAATACCCATACGTCCTGGCACAGAAGCCATTATACCACCCCCAACTCCAGATTTTGCAGGAATTCCAACTTTAATAGCAAATTCCCCAGAAGCATCATACATTCCACAAGTCATCATAAATGTCTTGACAATTCTAGATACCATTTCACTCATTAAATGCTCTCCATTTTCTATGTCTACTCCATAATTAGCAAGATTTATACCAATTCTCGCTAAATCTATAGAATCTACCTCAATTGAGCATTGTTTAAAATAAAGGTCTAAAACATCTTCTACATTACCTCTGATAAATCCATCACTTTTTAACAGATAAGCCATAGCTCTATTTCTATCTCCAGTCATTTTTTCAGACTTATAGACATCATAATTTATTCCTATGTTATCATTTCTTGCCAACTTTCTAAAAAAGCTAAGCATTCTTTCTTCTTTTTCTTCCAAACAGCTCCCATTTATAAGAGAAGTGGTAACTATTGCTCCTGCATTTATCATTGGATTACAAGGCTTTTTAGTATCATTAATCTCAAGTTTCATTATAGAATTAAATGGGTCTCCACTTGGCTCCATTCCAACATTTGAAAAAACGTCTTCCCAGTCATTGTCCATAAGTGCCATGGCAAGCACAATTGGTTTTGAAATACTTTGTATTGTAAATTTTGTGCTACAATTTCCAGCACTATAAATGTTATTTTCACTATCTATAATACAAATTCCTAAATCATTTCTACGAGCATTTTTTAATTCTGGTATGTAACTAGCAACTTGTCCATAATTTGTATATTTTTTATTAGAACTTATAATTTCTTTTAATAATGTCTCATCTAACGTATTCATATGCACCTCATCATCTTATGTTATATACTCTATTTTAGCACAAGTTTATACTATAATAAAACAGTGTTAAAAGAAATTATACTTTAAAACTATTTTTTGCAGACTTAACTTTATTTTTCAAACATATTATAAAAAATATCATAATATTATAAAAGGAGTATTAAAGTTAAATAGTATTTATTATCTATACTAATTCTCACAAAACAAAGAATTTTTGATAACTAAATAGAATTTTCACTTTAATACTCCAGCAATATTACTTAAAATATAAACCATAGATTATTCAGTATCTCTAAAAAAATATTTAGTTCAATATGAGTACAATAAAATAATCAATAATACATGCTAATCAACTATTTTACTTCCTCCAATAAATTCCCTAAGGATTGAAGTTCCTGGTATATCAGAAATATCATCTAGTTCAACAAAATACTGTAAAAACTTTAATAATCTAGTAGCTTCAATATAAGCAGGATTATCTTCATCTATTTCCTCCAATAGAGGCTTAGCAAATCGCTTTAAAACCGCTAATTCATACACACAAGCGGAATTAAATATAGCATCTGCTTCATCTTGATAAGGGAATATATTTTTCTTTTCTCCTCTTCTAACTGATGCCCATTGCAAAATAGTATTATCAGCGCTATATCCTCTAAAATTATAATCTCTAACAATTCTTCTTATCATTCTCAAATCGGCAGTAGGAATTCTATTATGGTCATCTAAATTTATTTGAGTAAGGGCACTTATGTATATCTTAAATTTATCTTCATCTGGTATGGATGCTGTTAAAATAGGGTTTAGCCCATGTATACCTTCTAATATAATTGGTTGATTTGAGTCTATCTTTATCTTTTTACCAGTATATTCTCTTTCCCCAGCTTTAAAGTTAAACCTTATATCCTCAATTTCTTCACCTGCTAAAAGTTTATTTAAATCTAAGTTGAATCTCTCTAAATCTATAGCATAAATTGACTCAAAATCATAGTTTCCATATTCATCTAAAGGAGTATGTTTTCTATCTATAAAATAATCATCTAAAGATATTGAAATCGGATTTAAGTTATTTACTCTAAGATGTATTGATAGTCTATGAGCAAAGCTTGTTTTTCCAGATGATGATGGCGCTGCTATTAAAACTACTCTCTTATTGTTATCTTTTATCATATCTGCTATTTGAGATAGTTTCTTTTCATGTAATGCTTCAAATGTTCTTATTATATCTCCATATTCATTATTTTCTATTATTCTGTTAAGTGATACTACCTTATCAATTCCCATTAGTCTTGACCATTCTTCTGCTTCATAATATACGTTTGATAGCTTAGGTTGAGGTATAAATTTCATAGGTAGAGTCTTATCTTCTTCACTAGGCCCTAAAATTATAATACCTCCATTGTAAAGTATGATATCAAACGATTTTATATAACCAGTTGATGGCAACATATATCCATAAAAATGGTCTATATAGTTTCTACATTTATATACTTTAGCACTATCATATTCCTTGTATTTCAAAAGTTCTGCTTTTTCATACATCTCATTATTTTCAAATATAGAAATAGCTTCATCCCTCGTAACTTCTATTTTTTCTATAGTGTAGTCATTATTTATTATCTCTTTCATTTTATTTTTTATATTTTCAACATCAACTTCTTTAAGTTTTCTCTCTATATGAACTTCACAATATAGTCCACCAGATAGTGAATGTTCTATTGTAACTCTGCTGTCCCAAAATATCTCTCTACAAGCCATCACAAACACAAATGACATGACTCTAAAGTAAACTCTTTCTCCATCTTCATTTGTCGTATCCAAAAACTCTATCTCACAATCCTTTTTCACTCTATAATTTAACTCTTTCAATTTATTATCTACAACCGCAAGTGTTATATATCCTTTATGTTCATCACAAAACTCTTTTGCTATATCTCCTAGTCTAATTCCCAAAGAATTTTCGTCTAATGAATACTCCTTACTTCTTCCGTCTATTTTTAAATTTATTTTCTTCACTTCAACATCTCCTTCCTTTTGATGAATATACATTTTAATCAACGAGGCATATCAACAAGATAAAGAGAGGTATTTAACCCTCTCCTACAATATGATTCAATTTACTTATAGTATCTTCAATGTCTTCGTAATTTATTTCTAATACTAAATATTCTGCATCTAATTTTAAAACCTCTTTAACACTCTCTTCAGATAAAATACCTCTTCCTATACCAACATGTATATCATTGATACCATCATTATCACTTAAATGTATCAATTTTATCTTATCTTTCAAGTTATTTAAATAATCATCCTCATCAATTAAACAGTGTCCAGCATCGTAACAAAAACAAATCTTAGAATTTTTAATCCTCTTAAATATATATTCAAAATCATAGGATATATTTCCAATATTTGAAAAATCCCCACCTTTTGAATAAGTATTCTCTATACAAATATGTGAATCTGTATTTATTTTATTAAAAAAATCTACACTATTATCTAAATACTTGTCCCTATTATTTTTAAGTCTATTTGTCATAACATAACCCAAATGAAGATTAAAGTACCTTATATCAAATCCTTCTAGCTCTAATTCTATCTTCTCAATAAAACTTATCCATGAAGCTCGTATATATTCTATATTTTCACAAGTGTTTAATTCCATAGGTAAATGTATCCCTATAGACAACCCTAGTTTAGAAATTCTCTGCTTATATTTACATAACTCACTACATTCATATATATTATCAATACCAATTTCCAAATGAGTTATTTCCTTTGTACTTTCACAAAGTTTTAAAGCACCCTCAATATTAAATAACAAAGATGCCACACCAACTGCCATACAAATCACCTACTCAAAAATACCTATTTGTGTAAAAGGAAACACTCTTAAAATAACTTTTCCTTTAATATTTTGTTCATCCACTAATCCTACTTCTTTATACCTACTATCTAAACTTACTTCTCTATTATCTCCCATAGCAAATACTTTACCTTGAGGAATCACCATATCAATCTCGCCTTCAGTATAATTATCATGTATATATGAAACTTCATTTAATAACTTACCATTTATATAAACCTTAGAATCTTTAATTTTTAAATGGTCTCCTGGTACACCTATAACCCTTTTTACTAACTCTTTTTTTCTCCCATTATCTTGCAACAAGTCAGTCTTAAATATCATTATATCTCCACATTTTGGTTCTGATAATTTATATGTTATTCTATTTGCCACTAAGTAATCGTGTGGTTTAAGTGTTGGGTACATTGATTCTCCATTTACTAATGTTGGTTTTATAAAGCGAGTTATAATAAATGCCAAAAAAAGTGCAGTAATAATTATTTTTATCCACTCTACAATCTCTTCTTTAATAGTTTCATTCATTCACAAATTCTCCTTTATAGTTATATTATCTTTATTGATAATGCTACTTTTAAGCACTATCTTTTAGATAAGTCTACTAAATAAGGTGTTGTCTTTTTTATATAGACAACTATTGTGCATGGTCTGGTGATTTCAGTTAATCAGCGATTGCTCCAAATTTTATATTTATAATGTTTAGTCAATAGTTCCTATCTTAGAAAATGGATACAATCTGACTAGAACTTTTCCTAGAACGGTGTGCTCGTCGACCAATCCAACCTCATCGTATCTACTATCTAAACTTCTTTCTCTATTGTCTCCCATTGCAAATAATTTTCCTTCTGGAACTACTATATCAATATCTCCATCAGTACGATTATTATGTATATAGGAAACTTCATCTAACAATTTATCATTTACATATACCTTGGAGTCTTTTATCTTTACATGGTCACCAGGAACCCCGATAACTCTTTTTACTAAATCTTTTTTCTTTCCATTTTCTTCTGTTAAGTCGGTTTTGAATACTATTATATCTTTGTATTTTGGCTCTCCTACTTTGTACGCAATTCTATTGACTATCAAATAATCACGTTCTACAAGCGTAGGATACATTGATTCTCCTTTAACTATTGTTGGCACTATAAAACGCGTTATTGCAAATGCCAAAACAAGAGCTATGACAATCACTTTTATCCACTCTACAACTTCTTTTTTAACTGCTTCACCCACTAAAATCGTCTCCTCTGTGTTCAATATTAAGTCAATCTACAGCAAAACTAATCTACCATAAACTTACAATATAAATATTATACTTCTTTTTTCTAATAGTTTAAAATACTTTTCTAAGACCTTTAGGGTAATGATTCTTAATTGCACCAGCAGATTCTTTTCCCCAACCTAAAGGTATATCTTCAACTGATACCAAAACCCATCCTCTACTTTCATTAGAATTTATAACATCCCCTTTTAAATATTTAAGAATCGATTCGCTTTGTACACTAAAGTTTTCAACGTTTTTTACATCTTCAACTTTTAAGTAATGAGATAATGCATGAGAAGGCTCAAATCTATTCTTCTTTAAAACCCCTAAATGCAAACCGTATCTCAATACTTTTAGTTTTTTTGTATCTGGATATATTTCAGGAAGTAGGTACAAATTTTCTCCTCTTAAATAAAATTTATTTTTTTTATTACTATAAAAATCAGTCTTTAAAAATTTCTTTTCAAACTCCCTATAATCCTTTATTTCTTTATCTAAATTTTTTATTTTTAATTCTTTTACATTACTTTCTTCTTCTTCTAATTTTTTTATCTTAGCTACAAAATGACCTTCTCCCTTTATTTTATGAGGCCATAGCCTTTCCATCTCAACAAGTTCTGCATGTGGATATTCACTGATAAACTCATTTATAACATGTTCATTCTCCTCTTTTGAAAAAGTACATGTTGAGTAAATTAAAATACCATCTTTCTTTAACATTTTATATCCATCTCTTATAATCTCTTTTTGAATAGATTGGCATTCAATTACTTTTGCCTGACTCCAATCTAAGATGGCCACTTCATCTTTTCTAAACATCCCTTGCCCAGAACAAGGAGCATCTATAATCACCTTATCAAAATACCCATTAAATGTCTTTCTTAAGCTATTAGAATCAGTATTTGTTATTATACAATTTCTCGCCCCAAATCGTTCTAAGTTTTCTCCTAGAGCTTTAATTCTACTTGTATTAATCTCATTAGAAACCAATAAACCTGTGTTGTTTAATCTAGATAATATATATGTAGATTTGCCACCAGGTGCAGCACACATATCAAGTACTTTATCTCCTTCTTTAATATCTGCTTTTGGTATTACACTCATTGCAGAAGGCTCTTGTAAATAATATGCTCCAGCCTCATGTAATGGATTTCTACCAGGCCTATTAATTTTATCATCATAATAAAAACCTTCATCTGCCCACGGTATCTGATATAAATCAAATAAATTTAAATTCAATAGTTTTTCTTTATCAATTTTTAGTGTATTTATTCTAAGACCAGTAGTCTTTTCTTCATTATAACTTTTTATAAAATCATCATATTCATCTTCTAGTATTTCTCTAATATCTTCTAAAAATTCTTTTGGTAAATTTGCCAAATTTATAATCCCCCTTTTTATCTGCGTTACTTGTTCGTCATTTATTTTCTTTTCTTTTTCTTTAAGTTTCCAAAAAACACTTTTTTAGAGTTATTCATATATTTTTCAAGTTTATCAAGATTTATTTTCCACAAAATTATGACATAAACTATAAATAATATAATAGCCCATCTATATTCTATCATCAATATAAAATCAAAAACTCCATGTAATAAAATCGGAATTAATACAGCCATAAATAAGTATTCACGTTTTTTAATTTCATTCCCCTCAAACTTATACTTAGAAATATAATATCCCATAGTAATAGCAAACATTACATGAGCTGGAATGGAGATAACTGCTCTATTAATACCAACCTGTAGTGCTAAATTTCTACTTTCAGAGAAAATATAAACTATATTTTCAATTGTTGCAAATCCTAAAGATAAAAATACAGAATAAATAATACCATCTAATTTTTCAGTAAAATGCTTTTCTTTAATCAATGAAGGAATTAGTATTAAAGCTTTTACACCTTCTTCCACAAGACCTGCAACTATAAATGATACATATAATAATTCTGAATATCCTTCAAATACATTAAACTTCATTAATAGATTTTCTAAAAGAATAATTATAACACTTAAAAAAGCACCTATCATAAAAAATTTAATTAAATGGATTAGTGGCTCTCTACAATATTTATCTTTAGATCTTATCCAAAACATACCTATTAATATAGGTACTACTGCTAATAAAAATAAATCCAGCTTCATAGGTAATTTTCCTTTCAAAGTTTTTAATTCATTCATGTTTTATAATTACTACTTATTTTTAGTTTATTTGTGTTTTAAATATACACTTACTTTTAGTTTATTTTCTTTCAGCTTTTATTTTAAATTTTTCTACACTCAAATTTATATACTAAACTCTTTATCATTTGATAGGTTAAAAATACTTAAAAAAATTTAAATTTATATCTATATTATTTAACAAATCTCAAGCCATATTCATATCTTGAAATATAAGGGAACTAAATTCATTTAAAGAAAGGGTGATTTGATGCAAGATGGTTTCTTAACAGTAAGTATAATTGATGCTACTAACAATAGACCCATTCAAAATGCAACAGTAAACATATATTCAATGTCTAATGGTAGCCAAAGCTCATCAACTTTATACCAGAACCTAATAAGTAATGAATCTGGCCAAGTGACTGGATTAGTATTACCAGCACCAGATGTAGATTACTCTCTACAACCATCTGATGTTAGACCTTACAGCCAGTATATAGTAGAAGCTATAGCGGATGGATATGAGACAGTTGTCATAGAAGGGACACAGTTACTAGCTACAATTGAGGCGAGACAAGGAGTTCCTATGTTTCCTAGAACAAGAAGTAAGCGTTCCTTCTCAAGACAAAGTGAATTGATTTTTGATATAGGAGAACATACTTTATACGGTACTTATCCTCCTAAAATTCCAGAAAGTAACCTAAAACCATTACCACCACCTACTGGTTTTGTTGTATTAGATAACCCTGTAGTGCCTGAATTTATAGTAGTTCATGATGGTTTACCAGAAAATACATCAGCGGCAAATTATTGGATTCCATTTAAAGAGTACATTAAAAACATAGCCTCATCTGAAATATATTCAACTTGGCCTGAGCAGACAATCTACGCAAATGTAATAGCTATAATATCATTTACTTTAAATAGAGTCTTTACTGAATGGTACAGAAACAAAGGATATAACTTTACAATCACCTCATCAACAGCATATGACCATAAATTTATAAACAATAGAAACTTATTTGAACCAATTAACGTAGTTGTAGATGCTATATTTAATACATTTATAAAAAGACCTCCTACATCAAGACAGCCACTACTAGCTCAATATTGTGATGGTCAAAAATCTCAATGTCCTAATCAAATGACTCAATGGGGTAGTAAGGACCTAGGTGACCAAGGATACGATTATGAAAGAATACTAAGATATTTCTATGGAGACGAAATAGTGTTTGAAAAAGCTCCAGTAGTTAGTGGTGTACCAGTATCATTTCCTGGAACTACACTACAAGTTGGTTCTTCTGGACAATACGTTAGAACTATACAAAACCAGTTAAATGCTATATCTAATTCTTATCCAGCTATACCAAAAGTGAGGGAAGATGGAATCTATGGTACAGATACAGAAAATTCTGTAAAAATATTCCAAGGAATTTTTGGTTTACCTCAAACTGGAGTAGTTGACTTTAAGACATGGTATGAAATATCCAGGGTTTACGTAGCTACAACTAGAATAGCTTCTTTAAATCCTCTAATTTAGATTTTAACTAACTTATTAGCTTAACATAAAAAATGGCTGTTATAAACTACTATCTGTTATAAGTTTTTTAACCTATAATCATAATAGTCTTAGCAGCCATTTTTTGTAGTTATAACTTATTATTTTAGAACCTTAAAACTCTTAAATGGGGGATTTTAAGCTTCTTAAAAACAGCAATCAATAATTCTAACTTAATAACTCTAACTTTATTAATAATCTTAATTTGTAGCTTTAGATTTATTGGCTAATGCTAAAATTAATCCTAGAGCTATAGATGCAAAAGCAGAGGCAATTACTCTATATTCAGCAGGGAACAAGAATACAATTGTATGACATGGTATCCAGAAAAATGGTATAGTTTTCAAAACACTAAAACCAAGATATGCATTCCAGTCTACAACATTTACTACATCTTTAAGAACTACCTTAACACCCTTTCCAACTTCGTATTTTTTATCTATAAAGCAATCCATAACCTTATGGAATAAAAATACAGTTGGTGACATTAATATATTCATAGTTGCACTCTTAAATAGAGCATTTGCAAAAGCTATTCCTTCAAATGGAAGCATACCATCTACTTGTGCCTGCCCTACACCTGCTGAGTAAATTGACATAGCATATGTTGTAACTACACCTATAATTCCCCAAACTACAGCTCTGTAAAAGATTCCTACTGGTATTTTCCAGTCTTTATGCAAAATTCTAGCACCAAGTAAGTCTCCCATTGTTGCTAACACAGCAAACTTGAAAAAACCTCCAATATATGGATGTGCACCTGTTGCTTCCATAAATACCGCTCTACTACTTGGCATCACTAAAATAGCAATAAGACAAATAAGAACTCCACTCCATATAAAATCGCCTTTTTTCATATTATAAATACTATTTAATAATCTAAATAGTTCTCCTTCCTTTCAAGTATTTATTTTATTGTTATCTCTATATAAATATATTTATTAAATATTGCTTACTTAGGTATTCATTTTCCATGTTTAAATTGATAAAATTTCATTTTTAAATAACTATCTTAGTAAATAGCTATTGCATTAAATAACTATTACATATAGTTTTTTTTTGAAATTATTTTTTAACCCTTTATATATTATATTTTTAATTAATCTTTCCTAACCCTTTTTGTATTATATCTATAATTAATCTTTCCTAACCCTTTGTATATTATATATAATTATTTTTTCTGGTTCTTTATATAGTTTTTTATCTGTAATTTTTATTTTCTAAATATTCATTCCTTCTCTTAAAGCTTTTATATTAATTTCTATAAACTTAGGTTTAACCTGTTGTGATACTATCTTTTCCCAATCTATATCATTTTCTAACTGTAAAGCCTTAATCAATGCTCCCAAAAGTACTACATTCATAACCTTCTCATTTCCAAAACCTCTGGCAATATCAACTGCCTTTATCACTGTTACATCCACTTTTTCTTTAATATCGTCTATTATATTTTTAGGATAATCCACTCTACCTGTTAAAATTGGTGCAGAAGGCATTTCATAATCATTTACTACTAATTTACCCTTAGGCTTAAGAAAATCAAGATATCTTAAAGCCTCCATAGTCTCAAATGAAACTAATACGTCAACATCTCCTTTTCCAAGTATAGGAGAGTGTACTTTTTCTCCATATCTAACTTGTGTTGTTACACTTCCACCCCTTTGAGCCATACCATGAACCTCTGACATCTTAACATCATATCCAGCATCTATAAGACCAGCAGAAAGTATTTTACTTGCTAAAACAGTACCCTGACCTCCTACTCCTGATAACAATACATTTTTAACCTTTTTCATTACTTTTCACCAACCTTTTTTATAGCATTTACTGGACATACTTGTGCACATACTGTACATCCTACACATTGAGCCTGATTTATACTTGATTTCTTTTTAGATTTATCAAATCTCAAAGCAGGGCATCCTGTTGTAAGGCATTTCTTACATCCAATACATTTCTCATCATCTACGCTACAAATTGATGGTGTAAGGTCGAATCTTTTTTTATCATCTTCTGTAAATTTTTTTAATGCACATGGCCATCTAGTGATTATTACTGAAGGTTCATCAATTGATAAAGCCCAATTTAATGCTTCTTTAACTTCATTCAACATGTTAGGATTAACTACCTTTACATTTTTACAACCCAAAGCTTTTACTATAGTCTCAATGTCCATCATTTCAGTAACATCACCTTGCAATGAAAATCCAGTTCCAGGATTTTCTTGATGACCAGTCATTCCAGTAATTCTATTATCAAGAATACATGTTACAGTATTACTTTTGTTGTAGATTATATCTATGAGACCATTTATTCCTGTATGAAAGAATGTTGAATCTCCTATTGTAGATATAGTCCTCATGTTAATATTATTTTTAGTAAATATCTTTTGTGCTCCATGAGCTACACCTGGCCCTCCTCCCATACATATACAAGTATCTTTAGCATTTAAAGGCTCTGCTCCTCCTAGACCATAACATCCTATATCTCCACTTATAAGTACATTTTTAACCTTTCCTAGCTCATAGAAAAATCCTCTGTGTGGACATCCTGCACATAAAGTTGGAGGTCTGCCAACTATTTTTTCTTGGCTATACTCTATTAGTTTTCTTTTTTCTCCCAAAATTGATTGAGCTATAATATCTGGATTTAACTCACCTATATTAGGTATCTTTTCTTTTCCAATACATGGTATGTTCTTTTCTTTAAGATGTTCTTCTATATAAGGTTCTAATTCTTCGATTACATAAACAGTTTCTACTTGTTCTGCAAAACCTCTTATCTTCTTTGTTGGAAGAGGATATGTAAATCCTAATTTTAAATATGATACAGTATCTCCAAACACATCTTTAGCATACTCATAAGAAGCTCCTGAAGTTATCACGCCTATTTTCTTATCATTCCATTCTATAAAGTTTAAGTCAGTTTCATTAGAAAACTCTTCAAGCTTTTTTAATCTATCTTCAAGTTTAATTCTTAATCCTCTTGAAGTTGCTGGAATAGCATCAAACTTAGAAAGATTTCTTTCATATTTTTTTACAATTGTTTCTTCTTTTTCTCCTAACTCAACAAGTCCTTTACTATGACATATTCTAGTCACCATTCTAAATAAAACTGTTGTATCGTATTTTTCACTTATCTCAACCGCAGCCTTTAGCATATCCTTACATTCTTGGCTGTTGCTTGGTTCTATCATAGCTATCTTTGCAAATTTAGCATAATGTCTATTATCTTGTTCATTTTGTGATGAGTGCATGCCAGGGTCATCTCCAGATACAATAATCATCGCACCATTTACTCCCATATATGCATATGTAAATATTGGGTCTGCAGCAACATTTACTCCAACATGCTTCATAGCTGCAAGGGCTCTACCTCCTGCAATAGAGGCTCCTATTGCTGACTCTACTGCTACTTTCTCATTTGGTGCCCACTCTGCAATTATGTCATCTTTATATAGTGCTATATTTTCCAATATTTCAGTACTTGGTGTTCCTGGATAAGCAGCTGCATAAGATATGCCTGCTTCGTAAGCACCACGTGCTACTGCCTCATTTCCTGTAAGCAATTGTTTCATGCTTTCCCCCTCCTTAGAAATAATACCTCTTTGATAACTTAGTGTATTTGTTAGCGATACATTTTAGAAGCTATCAACTATATATTTATTATCAATACAATTTAAATATTGATAGCAAATAATAATATGAATCCATAAATTTATAATATTGTTCTTATTTTATTTACTAAGCAATTGCCATGCCAATAGCCTTAATTTTTTTAAAACTCACTTTTAAAATACCAAATTGCCATTTTTCTTTAAATTTTAATGACTCTAATAATTAAGAATTAATTTTCGTTAGAATTTTCATAATATTTTCAATATTATTTTAAATAAAAAAAAAGTAATGTTAACATTTCTTAACATACATTAAAAAATGTTAACATTACAAGCTGAATTAGTACTCTTACTTTGTCTAGATTTACTTTTGTATCATTTAATTATTTAACGACCATAGAAACCTATCAATCCATTTCCATTGTCTATTCTAATAGGTTTCATAATCTTTAAACCTTCATTTTTTATCTTTTCTAAATCTTTTTCCATACTCTTAATTGTATTTTCAAGGTCTTGTGAACTTAAGTCTTTAACTTGTGTAGTGTCTTTAGCATACTCTTTTAATTCTTCAATACGCTTAGCATATTCTTCATAAGTGTAATACTCAACTCCATATTTTTCTAAGTCAGCAGGCTCAGTTATTCCTGATTTTATTAGAGAATCAAATTTATCTAACGTAATATTAGATACATCACTACTTCCATCTGCAAATACTGCTCCTGTTCCTCCTAATACTATAGCAGATGCCATCATTGTACTTATAAGGGATTTTTTTATTTTCATAACTCATATTCCTTTCTTAGAGATTTATTTGGGTAGTGTAGTTCACAATGACTATTGCAATAGTTATTAACTACACTTTCAGACTATCATAATAGTCATATTTATGTCAAGTATTTCTACAACGTTTTTTAGTAAAAATCCATATTTTGAATAAAAAAAGTAATGTTAACATTTCTTAATACATATAAAAAATGTTAACATTACAAACTGGGTTTAATACTTTTACTTTGACTAGATTTATTTTTATACTATTTAATTTGTTTATTTTTTACTTCTCTATCTTCATATAGACTTTAAGCCTTTTGTTATCGTTTATTTGTTACTTGTTTTGTTCTTGTTTACTATGTTTAATTACGCTTATTTAGTTTTTTAAATACTTTTTCAAGCTATATCTAAAAAATTTAATATTGATTATTCAGCTCTAGATAAAGAAACTGCCAATTGAGTTCCATCTTCATTATCTATTACGATAGGTTTCATTATCTTTAAGCCTTCAGTTTTTATCTTTTCTAAATCTTTTTCCATAATCTTAATTGTATCTTCAAGGTCTTTTGAACTTACATCTTTAACTGCTGAAGAGTCTTTAGCATATGCTTTTAACTCTTCAATCTGCTTAGCGTACTCTTCATAAGTATAATACTCAACTCCATGTTTTTCTAAGTCAGCAGCATCAGTTACACCTGATTCTACTAGAGATTTAAACTTAGATAACTCAATATTAGATACATCGTCATTTCCACTTGCAAATACTGCTCCTGTTCCTCCTAGTACCATAGCAGATACCATCATTGCACTTATAAGGGATTTTTTTATTTTCATAATTTATATTCCTTTCTTAGAGATTTATTTGGGTAGTGTAGTTCATTATGACTATTGCAATAGTTATTTACTACATCTTTAGACTATCATAATAGTCATAATTGTGTCAAGTATTTCTATAAAATTTTTTAATAAAAAATACTATCTCAAAATAAATTTAATTATTTTAAGATAGTATTCCTAATTCTCAACCCATCCTTATTTGTCATATATCTAGTTGCTTTCAGAATCTTTATACTGCAATTTATTATTTGTTAAAATCTTCATACTTTTTGTTACAGATATCTTCTTAGAAATATTATCAGTTGGTACAACTGAATACTTTGACATATTAGAATACACTTCTTCTACATCAACCTTTGAAGTAATTTTCTGCATTTTATATGTTTCTGATGTACTTAAATCAATGCTTTCATCACTTTTAGCTGATAATCCCACAGAAATATTTGTATTATTTATCTTAGATTCTATTTTTAATGGCTGACCTCCTATTGAAAAGTCGTTTTTATTACTTTGCTCAATTTCCATTAGATTAAAAGATTCAACTTCATCAATTTCTTTATTTCCAGTTGCAAAAACAACACTAGTCCCACAAATTAACACAGCTGAAACTAAAAAAGTAATATAGGTTGATTTTTTAAACTTCATAACATTAACTATTCTTTCTTCTATCTTTGTCTTTCCAAATCCGTTATAAAGTGTCATTGGAAATGTATTATGTTCCTCTGCCAAACTTATAAGCGCAGTTGCATAATCAGCTCTATATTCTTCACCAACTATACTCATTACCTTTTCATCACAACTAAATTCTATATCTTTATTCAATAAAAAAAGCATTACCCAAACTAAAGGATTGAACCAATGGACAGCAAGAGCTACAATCATAAACAACTTCAATATATTGTCAAACCTATTGATATGAACCAATTCATGAGTTAAGACAAAGTTTAGAGTTTGGTTATTGCTATAGTCCATTTGTTTTGGCAAAATAATATTCGGTTTTAAAATACCAGTTGTAAGAGGTGTTTTAGTAAATTCAGAAATACAAACAAAGAATTTTCTAAAACCTCTATTATCATATGCCCACTTTTTAATAAATTCATGATTTTTTATATGTATCGAAGTTTTAAAAAGATTAATCGTCCTGGTATACTTAAAGCATAAAAACATAATAAAAGTAATAGAAATTCCAAACGTTAAAATACTTGATATTTCCAATGCTGTAAAATTCTCAAGATTGAATAAAGCCTTAGAATCTCCAAAATTATTCTTACTGATAGAATTATTATTTTTCTTAATTGAATAATCCACAGCGGATGCATTTCCCAATTGAGCATCAAAATTTGACTCAATAATGCTATAAATACTAAAAGTAGAATTTAAACTTACTGGTACTAAAAGTTTAAACAAAACAACTAGCCATAATAATACAAATACTTTTTTAGGCAATTTTTTAAACAAACATGCTCTTATAAAAATAACAATTAAAATTAAAACCCCAGAAGTAACACTCATTTCTAACAATTTAGTGAACATTAATCTTACCTCACTTTAATTTCTCAACAATTTGTTTAAGTTTTGTAATCTCATCACTTGAGAGATTTTCTTTATTAATAAAAGCTGAAAGAAATTTCTCTGAAGACCCTCCAAACATTTTATTAATTAAGCTTTCTGTTTCATGCTTCTGAACTTCTTCTTTGCTTATTAAAGGTCTACAAACAAAGTTTGGTTCAATTCTTTCTATTGCACCTTTTGATACTAATTTTTTTATAACTGTATACGTAGTGTTTCTATTCCATCCTGTTTCTTCCTTTAAAACTTTTACTAATTCCCCTGCTTTACTTTCTCCTATCTCCCATAGAACTTCCATCACCTTAAGTTCTGAATCAAATAATTTTATTTCCATATAAAATCGCTCCTCAAATATGGTTATCACAATAGTCAATATTATAATTTAAAACTATCACAGTAGTCTATGTGATGTCAACCATTTATTTTTTTAATAACAAAAACTGTCCTTTAAAGAAATAGTTCTTGTAAAAGACAGTCTTGTCATTTTTATACTTTAATATCTAAATAAAGCTTTATTTTATTTAACTATAAAACCATCTTAATACATAGAATAAGATTTTTCCTTATCTAATAATATATCTTCTACATCTGGATTATCTTTTAATAATTCTCTATAGAAATTACAATTAGTAACTCCTATATATGGAATTAACCATAACAAACCTATTCCTAAAGTGAATATAGTCAATATATACCATCCTATAAAGCTAAGATTTAATATAAATAGTTTAAGTACATTACCCTTCATCATATCTAAACTAGCACCCATTGCTTTAAATACACCAAGATTATCTTTATCTTCACATATTAAAAAAGCAGCTTGAGAAATGTATAATAACAATATATAAACTGGCAACATCAACACAATTACTATAATAACTAGAGTTATGGCAGTAGAAATTACAGTTCCTACTCCAACATTATTACTTGATAGGTATTCAATTGCTCCACTAGTGAGTAAAACTCCAAATGACAAAAATGCTCCGATAATTGTGATTATAAAAGAATAAATATAAACAGCAATTGATTCTAATATATAAAGTCCAAAACTTCTTAAATAAATTCTTCCATTTACGAAGATATCTCCCATCTTGACTTTTTTATCTTTAGTAATCTTTAAAAACATACATGTAAATCCTGCTGCAACTAAAAAACCTATTATCGCTACTATGATAGTAGTTAAGGGTTCAAAAGGCAATCCTATAAATGATATAGCTACTATCAACGCAATATATATTGCCATATTAATTGCACATGTTCCCCAGTTTCCAGATAACTGAGCTTTTGATACTCTTTTTAATTCTTGCCTTGATAACATAAAAAACACCCCTTTCATTTTATATAAAAAATCTCCCTAAAAGCATATAAATAAACTTTTATCATATAATATAATATTAATATATCATATTTTCGACTATATAACACACAATTATTCACCATGTTTTATCAAGATATAGCATAATTGTATTGAAAGTTTTATATAGTCAAAACTGCCAAGTATATCAAACAAATTTGAAAAATAGTATTCAATAAATAATAAAATAAACTATCTTTCAAACAGTTTATTATATGTTTAAAAGATAGTTTTAGTGTCTTTAAAATAAATTAAATTGTATATATTCCTTCACATAATTTTTGTATATTGCTAGGTGGTTGCCATTTACCATCTTTTTTTGTATATGTAATTGAAGTTGTAACATCTTTCGTTGGCTTTTTGTTATAAAGGTCTATAATCATTTTTGCCATATCATCTTGAACTTCTTTTTCTGCTTTATTGTAATTATTTTTATCAGTTACATATGATTTTACTAAATCGTTTGCCTCAGACATTACTTTACTAGTATCCAATGCTTTACTTACAACTTTTAAAGTTATCTTATCCTTACTAGAAGAATCTACTGTTACTGTTTTTTCAACACCTTGTATTAATTTAACAATTGTGTCATATATCTTTTCAGCATTCTCTTTTCCATAAAGAGGTGTTAATTGAGCAAGCATTGAAACTTTATCTGTGTTATTATAAGTTTGAATTTGTTTATATTCAGCTTCTGTTAAAGCATCAGAAATGCCTTTTTCATCGTATTTATACATTTCTAGTGCTGCTAAATTAGCTTCAAAATTCGACTTTACTTTTTCTTCTGCATTAGAACAGCCTATAGTTAGAACTAAAACTAAAGCCATAATAGAAGATAAGATTAATTTTTTTACCATTTTCATACAAATATCCTCCCTCAGTTAATTGAATAAAAAAATTTATTTATTAATATTATAGCATAATTTTGTCTAATTATAAGTTTATTTTGAAAATTTTACCATTCCCAATCTATTCCAATCCCTCTATCTTTTGCTTTATCATATATTCTTTTCGCTGTTACGACATCTTGTACACCTATTCCGACACTTTTAAACACAATTATTTCGTCATCATTTTCTCTTCCGGAAATAGTTCCATTTATAACATTTCCCAAATCACCACTAAAATCAGCTTTGCTTATTTTACCTTCTTCTAGAGGAATTAATATATCTCCTGATTCTGATAAAACTGCATCTGTTGATTCAAAAAATATCTTAGATGCTCTAGTTAAACAAGTTGGACACATCTCTTGCATATCTGGTAAGTATGAACCTACAGCACTCACTAATGCTCCCTTTTTAACCAAATTTCCATCAAATACTGGTTTTTTTGATGTTGTTGCTAAAACTATTACATCAGCATTATCTATGGCTTCATCAGATGACTCAGCTGCAACTATTTTAGTATTATATTTACTTAGCTTTAAGTTCATCTCTTTTGCAAATTTTTCTCTACTTTCTTTATTTCTACTGAAAACTCTTACTTCATCTAAATTTCTAGCTTCTAACATAGCTTCAAGTTGTGACTCACCTTGTCCTCCCAAGCCTATTAAAGCCCCTATCTTAGAATCTTTTTTGGCTAAAACATCTATAGCTGCACCAGATGCTGCACCAGTACGAACTTGAGTTATATAAGTACCATCTAAAGCAGCACATACTTCTCCAGTCTCCCCATCTAATAATAATACTGTTGCTGGAATTACTGGTTTGCCTTTTTGAGCATTTTTAGGGAATACAGATACAATTTTTATTCCTGCACACCCTAAGTCCTCTACATATCCTGGCATAAATAACATACTAGCATCCTGACTTGGAACTGGTATATTAGTTCTCAAAGGAGTTACACTTTTTCCTTCACAATAAATTCTAAAAGCCTCTTTATCAGCCTCAATTGCATCTCTCATAGTAAATACTTTTTTTATGTCGTCTTTTTTTAAAAGTAGCATTTTATATACCCCCAATTTTAATAAGTTTCTATGCTAGATATTATAACATAACATTTTAATACAAATTCTATTTCATATTAAATAAATATATTTCAAATTAAATAATCCTATTTCAAATTAAACAAATCTACATACTCCGATTTTAACATATAGCTTATTAGTTTTTTGTTTATTGAAAATTCTGGTATTCCTGCTGCATATGGAGTTATATCGTATAAATCAAAATATATAACTAAGTTATCATCTTGCAAATAAAAATTTTGATTTTCTTTTATCCCTTTAAAATTATATATTCCTACATTTTCTTTATCTTTCTTTTCTAAATCAGTTATTTGTTGTTTAATTTCCTCATCTATAACTTCTTTATATTTAGTATTATCTTTAAATAGGTCCATTAATTCTAAAAACTTCCCTGTTCTCATATCTACATTATAAGCTATATCTTGATAATAACCATGTGCTCCACCACTGTAAGTATAATATCTTACCTTTATACTAAGAGCAGAATCAGTATTCTTTTTAAGTTCAAAGTCTACATTTGCAACAAATTTATTTTCTTCATCAGGATTATCTTTAAGGTATTGTTTTGCCTCTTTATACGATTTGTTATAAAATTCAAATATATCATTTTTTATTCTATCATTTGTAGACCTTTCAACAATCTTATTTGAATTTGTTATTATAGGCATATTTATAGTACTTTCTATATATTCATCATTTTTCACTATTGTCTTACTTCCTATTGTACTTACTGATAAAGTTTGTTTACTATTTGTAGTATCTTTTGGCAATGATTGATTACTCATAACGCTTACAGCTTCTTTGTCTTTATTTAGATTAAGTAAAGCATCTTTCCCCAAATTATTATATCTATAGTCATGTTTAATTGCTAAAATAGCTATTATAGTCAAGGATAAAACAAACACATATCTTAAAACTCTAGCTTTCGTATTTACTTTAAAAAATTTCATCTTATTATTTTCCTCCTAAATATAAATCTCTCTTATTATATTTGGAGTTTCTAGGGTTTTTTATCCATATAATTTAATAAAAGATTAATTTTTATTTATAAAAATTAATCTTTTTCTTTTCAAATATTAAGATGACTTATCAGACAACTTGAAATTTTATCAAGTGGTAATTGGATTACAACAGAACCTCTATCAAATGCTACCATTGGCATTCCATATACAATGCAAGAATTTTTATCTTGCCCAATTGTAAATGAACCTTTCTCTCTCATTTTCAAAAGTCCAGTTGCTCCATCTGAACCCATTCCTGTAAGTATTATTCCTACTGAGTTTTTACCTGCTACTTGTGCTACTGAATCAAACAAAACATCTACAGATGGACAATGTCCACTTATTCTTTCACCTTCTTCACAAGTTACATAATACCCATCTTTATCTAAATGTAATTTCATTTGATATCCACCAGGTGCAATAAGTACATTTCCTTGCTCTACTCTATCATTATTTTTAGCTTCTCTTACATTCATAATACACTGCTTATCAAGTCGTTGTGCATACATCTCAGTAAATATAGCTGGCATATGTTGAGCTACAACAACCCCTGGTGTAGATTTTGGTAAGTCTTTTATAATCTCAAGTATTGCTTCTGTTCCACCTATAGATGCGCCTATAGCAATGACCCTGTTATTAATATTTTCCACATTACCGCCCCCACAAAATCATATATCTAAAATATTCTTCTATTTTTTATAAACAGCAGGTTTTACATAGTCGTATTCTGTATTTCTTCTATTTACTATCTCTGCATGACCTACAAATAAAAATCCATCTTTTTTAGTTACATCATAAAATTTATTTATAAGCTCTTCTTTTGTTTTTAAATCGAAATAAATCATAACATTTCTACAAAAAATCAAATCAAAAAGTTGATGTGAGAAATCTTCAATTAAATTGAATGGTTTAAAAAATACACTTTTTCTAATCTTATCACAAACTTTAAATGTACCATCTTTATTATCTATGAAATATTTTTTCTTCCATAATTTTGGAACATTATCAACATTTGATTCTGTGTATACAGCTCTTTTAGCTTTTTCAAGTGAATTCATTGAAATATCTGTGGCTATAATTTTAATATTCCACAGGTCTTTCCTACTCCCAAAATAATCATCTAAAGTCATAGCTATTGAATATGCTTCTTCTCCACTAGAGCAACCTGCACTCCATATATTTAAGTTTCTGAGTTTATTATTTTCTTCCCAAAAAGGAAGTATATTATTATACATATACTCAAAATGCTGATGTTCTCTCATAAAAAATGTATGATTTGTGCTCAACCTATTTATTAAATTTATAGCTTCATTTCCTGTCTTATCTCTAAATAATAGGTTCATATATTGACTAAAAGAACTAAACTTTCTCTCTCGCATTGTATTATATAGTCGTCCTTCAATTAATACTCTTTTTTTGCTTAAATCAATTCCGTACTCTTTTTTTATATAGTTTCCAAGAATTTTAAATTCTTCATCAGTGAGTTTTATCATACAAAAAACTTCCTCCTGCCAATTTATCAAAGCTAATTACATGCTGTCAATTAGAAACTTTCGAATATCTAAAATTAGTATAGACTTATCTCCAACTTTTACAATCTCTTTTATAACTTTATTTATATTTATGTTGTTAGAAATAGTTGTCTCTAGTAAGTTTAAGTCATCTATAAGAACGACATCAACAACTTTATCTACAATAATTCCAACTTGATACTCATCAATTTTTATAATTATTATGCATGTTCTCTCATTATAATCAACTTCAGGAAGATTGTATCTAATATGCATATCAATAACTGGTATAATTCTTCCTCTCAAATTAATAACTCCATTTATATAATTTGGAAGACGTGGTACATATGTTATTGGTTGAAACCTTATAGTCTCAATTACATTTTCTAATTCTATTCCATAAATAACATCATTAACATAAAATGTTAATACTTGTTTTATAATATCATTTGTAGACATACTTTAAATCCCCTAATATATTTCCATAATGTTATCTGCATCTATAATCAGACTTATACTTCCATCACCAAGTATTGTGCATCCTGAAAAACCATTGTTTTTCATATTAAATCTGTTAAAATAAACTGGAAATGGCTTTACTACAACCTGTTGAGTTCCTATTATTTCATCCACAAAAATACATACTGCTTTATACTCATTTTCTATGATTATCATATTTCCATTTACTAATTCAGTTATATCTGTATGAATATCATATATTTTATGCAATCTTATAATAGGAATACATGCTCCATATATTGTAATTAATTCTGTTCCACTACCATCTTTAATTACTTGGCTTAAATCTGCAAGTTTAAATGTACTTCTTATTGATGATATTGGCAAAGTAAACATCGAGTTTCCAACTTTGAACTCCATACCTTCTACTATAGAAAGTGTCAGTGGTATTTTTATAGTAAATGTTGTTCCTTCATCTTTTGTACTTTTTACACCAATTGAACCACCAACTTTTTCAATACTTTTACGAACAATATCCATCCCTACTCCTCTACCAGAAAATTCAGTTATAGATTCCTTTGTAGAAAATCCTGGAGTCATAATTAAAGAGTTAATTTCATCATCAGTATATTCATTAATTTGATGTTTAAGAAGACCTTGTTCTTTAGCTTTTTCCAAAATCTTATCTTTCATGAGACCTCTGCCATCATCTGAAATACTTATGACAGCTTCTCCGCCTAAATTTTCAGCAGATAAAATTATAGTTCCTATTTCTTTTTTACCCTTAGATATGCGTTCATCAGCAGGCTCTATTGCATGGTCCATAGCATTTCTTATAAGATGCATAAATGGTTCTGCTAAATTATCCATTACATTTTTATCTACTTCTGTTTCATTTCCTATAGTTACTAGTTCAACATTTTTATCTAATTTTTTATTCATGTCTCGTACAATTCTATGCATTTTTTGAAATACACCTGCAATTTTAACCATACGCATTGACATTACTATATCCTGCAATTCATCTGTAAGCTTATGTAATTGTCTGGTTGCTTTATTGAAATTATCTATATCAACACCTTTAGAATCTACACTATTTACAACCATTGATTCCATAATTACAATTTCTCCAACTATATTTTGAAGTAAATCTAGTTTTTCTAAATTTACAGTCATAATATTTTGTTTACTTATAGGAAGATGCTCATTTCCTTCAATTAAAACATCTTGCTCTAAGTCAATTTTCTCATTTAAGACACTTTCTTGTAATGCACTTTTTTCTTTTACAAAATTATTTTCATCTTTAGAATTTGTCTCCAAATTAGTTTTTGGGTTTTTCACCAACATATCATCCTGTTTTTCACTTGTATATATATCATCTTTATCAACATTTGAATACTCTTTTACATATAGATTATCTTTTATTGTTTTATAAATTATGTTTTTATCATCTTTAGCAATAAATTGTATATAAAATCCATATTTTTTAATATATTCTGCTGTACCTGTATTCTTTTCTATGTCTTCAGGATAAAATGCTAGAAATTCACAGTAATCTTGCAATTCAAATGTAAGCATAAAAGCTCTTACATTTTCCATCATACAATCTTGTTCAAAAACTATTTTGACTATGTCTGAACCTTCCTTATATGAAAAATTTAAATTATTTATTTCTTTTTCGTATGTGTCTTCTAAGTTCAACTTATCTTGTAATTTTGTAGAACTTGATAGTTCTAGAGTACTTACATAATCTTCAATATCTTTTATAAAGCTAGAGCAATCAGAAGTTGTACAATCTCCTGATTGTAATTTACCAATATCATATTTTATAAAATCTAATGCTTGAAAAACTAAATCAAACAATAAATCATTATCTATAATCTCTATTTTTCTTTCACGTATAATATAAAATAGGTCTTCTACACTGTGTGCTAAAGCAGACATATTATCTAGACCCATCATAGAAGCTGAGCCTTTTATTGTATGCATAATTCTAAAAGTTTCATTAATATTACTGTCGCTAAATATTCTTTCTTTTTCTGTCTGAATCATAATTTCATCTAATTGCTCAAGTAATAGACTTGTCTCAAATATAAACATATCTAACATTGGTCTCATACTTGGTTCAATGTAATTCATATTTATCACCTACAGTCGACAAATAAATTTCTATTTTTTCTTATATATAATATTCTATAATCTAAATCCACGATGATTTTCTTATCTCACTTTCTTTTAGATGAAATTTTTCTACTAATTCTTTTAAAATTTGTGCTTGAGCAGACATTTCTTCTGAAGCTGCAGCACTTTCCTCTGCTGTTGCAGAGTTCATTTGAACTACTATTGAAATTTGCTCTATTCCAGATAAAATCTGTGTAATTGCTATCTCTTGACTATGCACAGATGAAGAAATTCCATTAATATAATCAGTAGTTTTTTCTACACCATTTACAACTAAGTCTAATGCTTTTGCAGTTTCTTTTGCAATTTTGACACCATTTTCCACTGTTTTAATAGCTTCTTCTATAAGAATTGCTGTGTTTTGAGCTGCTTTAGCACTTTTTCCAGCCAAAGACCTAACTTCATCTGCAACAACTGCAAATCCTCTACCATATTGGCCTGCTCTTGCTGCTTCAACGGCTGCGTTTAATGCAAGAATATTAGTTTGAAAAGCTATCTCATCTATGGTTTTGATTATCTTTGATATTTCATTTGATTTTTCACTTATTGCCTCCATTGATGTCATCATATCATCCATACATCTACTTCCAAAACCAACTTGTAATGCTGATTGGTCAGATACTTCACATGCAAGACTAGCACTATCTGCACATTGCTTAATTCCATCAGATATCTCATTAATTGTAGAGGCTAATTCTTCTACTGAACTAGCTTGTTCAGTAGCACCCTGCGAAAGAGCTTGTGCTCCTGCTGCTACTTGTTCTGATGCACTTGCAACTTGCTCAGCTGACAGATTTATTTCATAGAAATCATCATTAAAAGAATTTATTATACTTTCTAATGATGTTTTGATTGATTTAAAATCTCCTATAAATTCTTGTTCTATGTCTATTCTTAAATCCCCTTTTGCAATGCTAGTTAATGTACTGTCTATAAGGTCTATATAATTTAATAACATATCTTGCATCTTTTTGACAGAACTTACTAACATTCCTATTTCAGATTTACTTTCTTCAACATCTATACTTGTTCTTAAATCACCCGATGCAATTCTTGAAAAATGTTTTTCTACTTTATTAATAGGAATTACTATCTTTAGTTTTATTACTGCATATTCTATTATTGTTAATATGATTAATAGTGAGAGTATAAATATCGTTCTTAGTATCAAACTTTGTAATTCTTTTTTAACTTCTACAATTTCAGAATTTGAACGAGTAACTACATCCTCTTGAAATTCATCTATTAAAGAATCCATTTTTTCCTGAGATTCTACATATTCGCTACTAAAAATTATACTTTGAGCTAAGCTCTTGTCATTACTTTCAACTGCATTTATAGCACTTTGTTCTTTTGGTACCAAAGAATCAGATATCTCCTTAGCTTCCAAAATTTTATTTGACTCAGTCTTTGTAAGACCAATTTTTTCAAGTTTATTTAAAGCAGATTCTCTTGTTTTTCCATATAGCTCTTTTTCATAGACATCTTTATCCTTTTTTTCACCTGTAAAAACGTACCTTCTTAACATGTCACAAACTTCTCTTGTTGTGTCTTTTATATACTGACTTTCATTTCTCAAATTGTTCATGTCATTGATACTTTTTTCCACTTTTTCAAATGCTTTATAAGATGAAATTGAAGAAAAAATGCCTGCCATAACAGCTAGTACTATAATAATTAGCAATACTATTGCCAATTTGGAAAGCTTTACTTCTCTTTTCATATCTATACTCCTTTATAAAGTAAGTTTATCAAGATATCAATCTATATCTTCTTTAGTCCATTCATTGTACTTACTACACTGCAATCTTTTCCTAGATTTTTTCCCTCGTACATTGCCTTATCTGCTAGGGATATATTTTCTTCTAATGATATGTTTGAGTTTACCTCTACTACTCCTAATGTAATAGTACACTTTATTTCATTTCCTTTATAGTTAAATTCAAATTCCTTTATTTCTTTGCGAATTCTCTCTGAAAGTATTTTTGCCCCTTCTATTGAAGTATTAGTGAGCATTATCAAAAATTCTTCTCCACCCCATCTTGATACAGTATCAATTTGTCTACAATTCTTTTTAATTATACTTGAGATTACTGTTAGCACAAAATCTCCTGCTTCATGACCATAAGTATCATTAATAACTTTAAAATCGTCAATATCTCCAAGAATAAGAGATACTGTTTCATGACTATATCTATTAATTTTTCTTTGTTCCATAAGCTGATTAATTATATGACGTCTATTGTAAAGACCTGTTAGATAATCCCTTACAACTAATCTATTTAATTTTTCAAGAGAAGATTCCAGTTCATTATTTATTTTTCTTAATTTATCTTGAGATTTTTTGACTTCAATATGAGCCATAACACGAGCTTTTAATTCTGTCATACTAAAAGGTTTTACCATATAGTCTATTGCTCCTACTCCAAAACCCTTTACTACATCTGTATCTGTATTTTTTGAAGTTATAAAAATTATAGGTATATCTTCTGTACGAATATTAGATTTGAGTTCTCTACACAATTCAAATCCAGAATTGTCTGGCAAAATTATATCAAGCAGAATAATGTCTGGTGTACACTCTTTAATACACTCTTTTGCCTCTATTGCATTAAATGCTTTTATGACTTTAAAATTATCTTTTGTAAGTGTTTTATCTATTAAATCGCACATTAGAACACTATCATCAACAACTAAAATTGTTCCTTGTTGCTTATTTTCCATATCCAAACCTCTCTTAAACATAATATATTCAAATTTTAATAATTTAAAATTCTTACACTTAATAATTATACCACTATAGTTCTAAATGTTCTCATTATAATATAATTACAATGCCACTAAATTATATATCTGTGTTACATGATAGTTTAATTGTATTTAAAAAGCAATTCATCTATCAAAAGTTCTTCTTCATCAGTCAAAAGCTTCTTCAAATCTAACAAGGTAATTATTTGATTGTCTATCTCTCCAATACCACTTACAAAATAATCTGAATATTCAAGAGTAACCCTTGGTGGAGGTGATATCTGATTTTCTTCTAAATCTATTATCTCCTCAACTTTATCAACCATAAATCCCACTACTAAATTTTCCAATCCGGCTATTACTATATATACATAATCAGTAGTATTTAAATTATTTTTCCTCAGTCTCAAATGCATATCTATTATCGGGATAATTTTTCCCCTCAAATTTATTATTCCTTTTGAATAGGTTGGAAGTTCTGGAATAAATATGATTTCCTGATTCCCAACAATTTCTATGACTTTTTCAAGTTCAATACCAAAGTTCTGTTCATCCATTTTAAATTTTAGGTACTTAATCCCCTCATCTACTAACTCATAACCTAAATATGGGTCATCTGGAAATCTCATTTAATACCTCCCCCTTAAATATCTTCTAAATAAAAATAATCTATATTTTCTTCTTTCCTTTATTTATTGAGTCTACAATTAAATCGCCTGTCTCAGTATAAAAGCGTATTGTTCTTCCATAATTCATTCCTGTATCTTCTGCTATTATTGGAATTTTTAAGCTTAAAAGAGTTTTTTTTACTGCTTCAACATTCCTATACCCTATGCTTGCAATTGATGAATTACTATTTCCTAAAAACATCTGGGCTCCTCCAGCTATTTTTGCTTTTATATATGTCCTATTTGCACCTATATGCTCCATAGACTTAATAAGTTCCTTTATTCCTGTGTCAGCAAATTTATATTTATTTTCAATGTGAATAGCATCTTTACTATATGGCAACATAACATGTAACATTCCACCAATTCCTGCTGTTTTATCTATTAAACATACTCCTACACAAGAACCAAGTGCATAAGTAACCAAAACATTTGGTTTATACACTATTTTCATGTCTGCAATATTTACTACTATCTCTCTACTCATACTGATAATCCCAATCTTACTAATATGTCTTTAAGCGAGTCCATTTCTGGAATCATCAATATGTGGCTAATAAAATAATTATCGCTATTTTTAAATTTATTTTCTATAAATAAAATTTTGTCCCCAACATCAGAAAATCTTATCATAGGAACATTCAACACAGCTCCGACCATATCAATACACATATCTGGAACCGAAATACTTATGTTCATGTTTAGCATAGATGCAATAGCATTTACATAAGAACTTGCCATAATATTTCCTATTTCTTTGATTGCAGAAATTTCAATACCTGTAATTTCGTCTAAGAAAGCTTCATCTTTATTAAAAAGAGAATTAAGCATAAGTTTAGTGATTGATTCATCCAACAAAAACATAAATATCCCATTAATATCGCCTTTCATATCAAGTAGAATACATACAACCTTGTTTTCTGGACCTCCAAGTAAATTTGTAGCTTCATTATATTCAAGTATCTTGACCATGGGTATTAATACTTCTATCTTACTATTTATCATGGATGCAAGTGCAGTAATTGCATTCCCAGAGCCTATATTACCAATTTCTCTAAGAGCATCTATATGAATATTATCAAGTTGTGAATAATTTATAATATAAACCCCTCCCTCTATTGTTACATTTATGTATTTTTACTATATAAAGGTGTATTTACAGCCTTTATTTTAAGGCATTATTTACAACTTTAACCAATGTTTCTGTTTTAAATGGTTTTACTATAAAATCTAGTGCTCCAAGCTTTATAGCTTCCACAATCATATTTTCTTGCCCTATTGCAGAACACATCACCACTTTAGCATTTGAATCCAACATTTTTATTTCCTTTAATACCTCTAGACCATCTTTTTTAGGCATTGTAATATCAAGTAATGTCAAATCAGGCATTTCATCTTTAAACATATTATAAGCTTCTTCTCCATCACTTGCTTCTACTAAATTCTCGTAGCCACTTTTACTCAGAGCTTCTTTAATCATCATTCTCATAAAAATAGCATCATCTACTATTAAAATTTTATTTTCCATAAAACTAACTCCTCCATACTTGTAACAATAAATGCTATTATTTTTCAGTCATTGTTTATACTTACTGACTATTTTCCCTACATAATAAATACATTTCATCTATAAATAAAAGTACATATTCATGCTATACTATATTCAACTTTATTAATACAGTTTATAAATTAAAAAACTTATATATCTATTGTAATATATGTTTTGCATTTTGACGAGTTATTAAAAACATAATCACATAAAAACGTAAAAAACACAAAAACGTAAAAAGTTGTCAAAAACCAATTATATAGATATATAATAAATTGAAAATATTTATATAATATACATCTATTATCGGCTGAACTATAATTAAATTTATATCCTATTATTAATTAATAAATTCTTACATATTGCTAAAGGAAGATTTAAATTATGAACAAAATATTGATTATAAACGATTATAGATAATTTTGTGAACTATTCAAAAATTGTATACTTAAAGAAATCACAATATTATCACTTTTAAAGATAAAATAAAAATTGGGAGTGTATAGTACACTCCCTCATGATTATCAACTTGTTTATTCCTATAATAAGTTTTATATATTAAAATTTATCAATGAATTTATCTTATTCCAATGTAAATATGAACTTCTTGCTTATTCATATCATATGTATTATTTTGATATTCTTCAAAATCACTTATATAAGTTCTATCAAAATCCATTTTCCAAAACTCAAACCAGAATTCTCCTACTGACTTTTGTATATCTCCTGTTATAGTGAATTTTGCATATTTACCACCTGGTATAACTTTGCTTATAACAAACTCTCCACAAATACCTTTTTCATTAAATTCACTTAAGTTGTTGTCCTTATCATCTTCACTATTTACTTCACAACATGCTACAAAGTTATATGGATTTGTAAAATCACCTTGATAGTCTGTATATAAACCTATTGTTTTATCATTTTTTTTACCTTTTATAGCATTATAGATACCCTTCCCCATAAAGCTTTTCCATAATTCACCTATGTCTTTTACTGCTTGTCCGTTGTTATTTGTAGTTTCTTTTGATACACCCACAACTATTTTTTCACTTATATGTACTATTTCATAATCCATACTTTATACCTCACTTTAGCTTTATTAATTGCTTTTGATTATCTGTTTCTTTAATTTAATTATAATTTATAAAATACGACATCTATATGTCATATATTTTAATATAATTAAATTTAGTAATAGTAACTTATAAGGAATACATCTTAAACATCTCTTTCAATCTATTTATAACATTATCTCTAATGAATTTAGGTTCAAGTACTTCAACACTATCTCCAAAAGATAAGATATATCCATAAATCCACTCTCCAATTGGGAATTCTGCAATTACATCATATGTATTATCTTCATTTTTAGTTATTAAATCATTGTTAAAATCATCAAAAACTCTATAGAGCATCTTTTCCTTAAATCTTAGCCTCAGAGTTACAGTATCTTCTTTAATTATTTTAGAGTCATCTAAGTATGCCTCTTCAATTATCTTTCTTGAAAATATGTCTTCTTTTACTACTAAGTTTTTCATTCTACTGATTCTAAATATTCTAAAATCGTCCTTTAATTTGCAAAACCCATACAAGTACCAAGTCTTACTTTTATACATTAGCTTCATCGGTTCAACAGTCCTATTTGTCTGACTTGAAAAACTATTTACATAATCAAAATTTATAGTATTGCGTCTTAAAATAGCATTTTTTATTTTTGTAAATTTATCATCCTCATTAAAATTACTTCCCCATTCAGTAAAATCTATTTCAATCCAGTTTGCAAAATTACTTTCTCCAAATATTGAGCCAATTTTATCTACTACTGAATTTATTTCTGGATACTTTGTTGCTTGTAATGTTTGAAGTGCTATTATTAAACTCTCCTTATCTTCCTTTGACAATATAGTTTTGTCTATAGAATATTCTTCTATTAAAGATATTCCTCCTCCTTTGCCTTTAGTCATATATACTGGTACTCCTGACATAGACAGAGTTTCTATATCTCTATATATAGTTCTTGTAGAAACTTCAAACCTATCAGCCAATGCTTTAGCAGTAACTAATTTTTTATTTAATAGTATTACTATTATTTCTGTTAATCTATTTATTTTCATCTATTATCACCTACTAAGATTATTATATTTATCTTTATTTTCTATAATTATATTATTTATTTTAAAGCTTTTTATATTTTATTCATACAATATTTAAGTAAATTTTTAATAAATAAATTTATATGTTAATATTTTGAAGTTATGTAATATTTTACATATTTTTTCGTTGACAATGTTAAATTTTTGATTTATCCTTAATTAAGGACATGTTATTGACAGTTCTTAAACTTATTTGAAAAACAATTTTACTATATAATTTTATGTAATTTAGGAAAACGTATTATATTCAAGAAAACGTATTTTCTATTTCAAATTCAAATAAGTACAATATTTATTTTTTTAGGGAGGCAATCATGGAAATTAATAAAAAACACTTTATTCAAGTCTTTTTAACTTGCTTAATCTTAGTAGTAGTATGTGAATTTATAGGACAAAGAACATTAGCTATTGGCTCAGCTTCTATAATACTATTTCCAATGCTTTATGCAGTTATAATCGGACTTATAATAACACCTGACTTATTAGGCAAAAAAATTAAAGCACTTAAAAAAGTTATTGGAGAAAAAGAAATCAATATTGCTGGTGAAGTTGTTGGAATTGCGCTAGTAATGCTTGGTATAAAATATGGGACTACAGTTGGCCCAAACATCGATAAGATAATTCAAGCTGGACCTGCATTTCTTGCTCAAGAATTTGGTCACATACTTGCACCAATAGTTGCATTACCTCTTGCATTAATATTTGGTATGAAAAGAGAAGCTATTGGAGCTACTGCAAGTATAAGCCGTGAACCATCTTTAGGAGTTATATCTGAAAAATATGGGATAAATTCTCCAGAAGGTAGTGGCGTACTTGGTACATATTTAATGGGTACAGTTCTTGGTACTATATATTTTAGCGTATTAGGCTCAGTCTCAATTTATAGTGGCCTTCATCCATATGCTTTAGGAATGGCTTGTGGTGTTGGTAGTGGAAGTATGATGACTGCTGCTGCTGGCTCACTTTCTACCATGGTACCTCCAGAAATGGCAGATACAATACTTGCCTATGCAGCAACAAGTAATATGATGTCTAGTATAACAGGAATTATATTCTTGGTCTTTGTATCTTTACCATTTACTAATTTTATGTACAAAATTTTAGAACCTAAATTTTCAAGAAGTAAAAAAACTGACAAAACAAAAACTACAAAAGGAGAGTGCTAATAAATGTTTGCTAATTTAGATTTAAAGAAAAGTTCATATCAATTATTGGTTATGTCTATTATTGGAGTTATAATTCTTATAGGACAAAGAATTAGTGTTGGTACATCTATAGTAACAGCTTTTCCTGGAATGGTAATGTTAATATTAGCTGCTATGGCTGCTATGATTATAAAGGATTTATTTCCTAAATCAATATTTCCTGCTTTTGGATTTGCAACTATAATAGGTCTTTTACTTAGTATGCCATATAGCCCAACATCTGAAGTATTCTTAACTAACACTAATAATATTAATTTTATGGCTATAACAACTCCTCTATTAGCTTTTGCAGGAATTTCTGTTGGAAACAAAATAGAAGCTTTAAAGGAAATGTCATGGAAAATAGTTATAATATCACTTGTTGTCTTTACAACTATATTCTTTGCATGTGCAAGTATAGCTCATATAGTTTTAAGTATTCAAGGTAAAATATAGGAGGAACTTATTATGAATAAAGAACAATTAAAATCTCTAGTAATAAAGACTATCGATGAAAATAAAGAAAAAATATTAGAAATAGGTCATGGAATCTACAAAAACCCAGAATATGGATATAAAGAGTATAAAACTACAGAAGCTGTTTCAAACTTTTTTGAACAAGAACTAAACTTATCTGTCGAAAAAAATATAGCTGTTACAGGATGTAAGGCAGATGCAAATTCTAGTAAAGAAGGTCCTCATATATCTATACTTGGAGAATTAGATGGTATATCATGCAAAGAACACAAAGATTCTAATGAAATAGGTGCATCTCATACTTGTGGACATAACATACAAATAGCTGGAATGTTAGGTGCAGCTATTGGTTTAGTAAAAAGTGGGGTTTTAGAACATTTAGATGGTAAAATATCATTTATGGCTACTCCTGCTGAAGAATTTATTGAATTGGAATACAGGGAACAATTGAAAAAAGAAGGAAAAATAACTTACTTTGGTGGAAAACAAGAACTAATAAAAAGAGGTTACTTTGATGATATAGACATATCTATGATGTTTCACTCTTCAGATTTAGGAGAAGATAAAGCTCTAGTTGGTCCTGAAAGTAATGGCTTTGTCGGCAAAAAAGTTAAATTTATAGGAAAAGAATCTCATGCTGGTTCTGCTCCACATGATGGAATAAATGCTTTAAATGCAGCAATGCTTGCTATAAATAATGTAAATGCACTTAGAGAGACTTTTAAAGAATCTGAAAGAGTTAGATTCCATCCTATCATCACAAAAGGTGGAGATATAGTAAATGTTGTTCCTGCTGATGTTCATATGGAATCATATGTAAGAGCTAGAACTATAAACGGCATGATAGATGCTAATAAAAGAATAAATAAAGCATTGATGGCTGGTGGAATGGCGGTTGGAGCTGATGTTGAAATAACTGAAATTCCTGGGTATCTACCAATATTAAGATACAAAAACCTTGATAACTTATTTAAAAATAACCTTGAAGATTTAGGTTTAAAAGGAAAAATTATTGATGGTGGAGATTTCACTGGTTCATTTGATTTTGGAGATGTATCTCATATAATGCCTACCCTTCACCCTATGATTGGTGGTGTAAAAGGTGCTCTTCATACAAGAGATTTTGAAATAATTGATGAAGACTTAGCTTACATAGTACCTGCTAAGGCTATGGCACTTACAGTTATAGACCTTCTTTTTGATAATGCTAAAGAGACTAAAGGTATATTAGATGCCTTTACACCAGTTATGACTAAAGAAGAATACTTAACATTCTTAGAAAAACACGACAAAACTTTATAGGTCTATTAAGTATTCTTTTTATAATACAAAGGTGGTATATGCTTTAAAAGCTATACCATCTTTTCTTTTCCTTCGTAAAGTCCTCAATATTTATTTAGAAAAAATATAACAAATATATTCATCCTCATGTATAGTAATAGCATACATTAGTAGTTAGAGATAGCATTTACAAATACTGTATATTTCTTATAAAAAAATATTAGCTAACTCTCAATTATTAGGGTACGAAAGAAGGTGAGTTGAAATGATGACATTAAAACAAGTTTCTTCATTAACTGGTGTCAGTATACGTACTCTACAGTTTTATGACGAAGTTGGTTTATTTAAACCTACAAAAATAACTACTGATGGATTACGATTATACGATGATAACGCATTAGAAGTTCTACAAAAAGTTACATTTTTTAAAGAACTTGATTTCACATTAAAAGAAATTGAAGCAATCATGGAAAATCCTCAATTTGATTGTCTAACTGCATTTAAAAATCAAAGAGAACTAATCCAAATAAAGCGAGATAGATTAAATGCTCTATTAGAATTACTTAATAAACTTATAAAAGTAGATAAATGTGTGGATTTTAAAGATTTTAATATGAGTGAGTATTTTCATATTTTAACTGAGTTCAAAGAATCTCACACTGATGAGATTGTCGCACAAACTGAAAGCATTGAAGATTTTGATAAAATAACTTCAGAAATCAAATCATATGAAAATGAAATAGCAAATATGGCAATTAAGCAGTTTGGAAGTCTTGAAAAATACACAAAGGCTATGGAAAATAACTTTCAAAATTTTTTATCTAACAGTACTACTATTTCTCAATCAGAAGTACTTAACCTTATTAAAAAAGGTGATGATATTACAAGAAAACTTACAAAAAATCTAAGTAAAGATGTTGCATCTTTAGATGTCCAAGAATTAGTTAAAGAACTGATTTCTTTTACTAATAAAATTAATAATGGAATAGATATGGGAGATAATTATTGGCCTATTATGTCTGAAAATTATATATCAAACCCTGTATTTATTGAGGTTAACGATAATAAATATGGAGATGGAGCATCAAAATTTATTGGTCTTGCTTTAAAAGCATACCTTGAAAAATAAAAACTTGATATTACAGTTAGCACTTTATACTATAAATTTGCAAAAAATAGCATTGGTAAACATAATAGATATTTACTGATGCTACTTATTGTAATATTTACAAGGTTACCATTTTTGTAGAAAGCATACAATATTTAGAACGTTGAATTTGAACAGAGTGGCTTCCTGACTCTAGTTATAAATATGTAGAAAATATTTCAGATATAGAAGTTTACTTAAATTCATACCTACAAAATGCAGAACATGAAGTCTGGCTTCCAGTTACAAAAAAATCAGAAAAGAAAAATGGCAGTTTCAAAATTCCAGCTGAAACTACCGTTTTTCTTTTTAAAAATTATATATTACATATACATAAAAATCATGATAAAATATTAAATCAGTTTATTCGATAACACCCTTTTCCTGCTTCCTTTGCTGCATAAAGAGCTTCATCTGCCTTACTATATAAATCTTCAAAATTAGCAATGTTTTTATCACAAATTGAACATCCTAAACTAATATGAAATACATAATCATTTTGTGATAAATCTTCCATATTATCTAATGCATCAAATAATTTCTCAAAGCGTATTTTACAATTCTCCTCATTCTTTAAATCCTTAGCATAGATGGCAAATTCATCACCACCTAATCTTAAAACTACACTATCATAGAAAATATTCTTTATATTATCAGCTACAGCTTGTAAATAACGGTCACCTACAATATGACCATAGGAATCATTGATATATTTAAAATCATCTATATCGATAAGAATAAAAGCACCATACTTTTTTTCGTCCATAAGATGTTCAATCATTTCAACACCAGCACCTCGATTATATATACCTGTCAATAAATCAATTTCTGATTTAGTTCTATATTTAATGTAGTTTTCTACACTTTCGATACGGTCATTCAGAATAAAAAAGTTAACACCCACAGATAAAAAATAAAAAGTAACTAAATCAACTAAATCCGCCATAAACATATTTATATCCTTTGCTATAAAGCAACAAATACCATAGATTATAGCAGTTCCTGTTATGTAGAGAGTAATTCTCCATGGTTTATCCAATATGAATAAAGGAAGTACACATATAAAGACCATAATTGTGATTGATGGTTCTGTTTTATCTAGAAAAGTTCCCATCAAAATACCCATTATCATAACTGGAGTTAATGCCAAATAAAAGATAAGCGTTATATGCTGAAAGTGTTTTTTTAAGTAAAATTTAGAAATAATATAAAGAATAAAAAAGTATCCAAGTATAATAAAAAACTCTATATTAAAAGTAACAACTTCTGATAAAATCAATCCAAATACAAACACCATAGCTGAAATAGTGAGTCCTAATAATGACAAACCGCAGAAACATCTATAATTTCTCAATCTAATTTCAGATTTATACAAATTCATCTTCTTTGCTTTAAAATTCTTTAATATTGTTTCTAACATCCTACCTCCCTTGTACATTCCACACTCTTATTCATGAATTATTTTAATACTTCTATAATTCAACTACTGTTGATACACTTATAAATGAACTCTCACATTATTTATTAATTTAAAGAGTGATTTAACTATCATATAGAGCTATTATTCATATTTTTTCATTTTTCTATTAAAATTAACCCAATAATTTCCAATTATATAAATTGATTATATTTCCAATATATTTTTTATAAAAATATAATAATATTACTATCTAGTTTACAAAAACATATAAATAACTTAATATTTTTAATTTTATTTTAATATTTCTTTACTTATTGTTAGAATATATTATATCATTCTCATATACAAAAGTCATTAAAAAGAGCTCCTACATAGGTTATATTCATCATAATATAAACTTGTGTATTTTACTATTTCTCTACGATTCTTTAATCTTTTTATATTTTTCATATAACCTTATGACAATTTATCCCCTTACATATTATTTTTTAGTTCTAACCTAAATACTCCACTTGAGTTGTTATTTAGTTGTTATAAAGTTTTGTATTTTATTAATTTATTCTTTTACTAACTTAATATTCCACTAGATTTTTATAAAGTTTTGTTTTAAAATTAATTTTAAAGTATATATATAATACAAATAACTTAGATATAATTCGTCATTAATCTACTTAAAGCATATTTAATTAACATCACTCATCCAGAAAATTCAGAAAATTACATTGACATAGGAAAAAGTTTATTTTATACTTTTTTTAGGACACATTGTGGACACGTCTTAAATTGACAGTCATAATTTATATTATAAATTTGACCACAATACTTATTTTCAATATTATATTTTAAAAACATAGGGAGGATATTATGAATGATAACGTAGTTAAAAAGAAAAACTTTTTTGACAGAACATTAAACAGAATAGAAATTGTTGGTAATAAGCTACCAGACCCAGTTACAATATTTCTAGGATTATGTGTACTTTTACTTATACTATCTAGCATAATCGGTTCTATGGGTATATCAGTAGTTCATCCTGGTACTGGCGAAACTATAACTGCTGTAAATTTATTAACTGTAGAACAACTTCAGATTTTATTAGGAAATATTGTTAGTAATTTTCAAGGCTTTGCACCTTTAGGACTAGTTTTAGTTACTATGATAGGCGCTGGTGTTTGTGATAAAACTGGACTTATGACAGCAACAATAAAGGCATCAGTAAGCAAAATTCCTGAAACAAAAGTAACTCTTGTTGTAATGACTATAGGTATGCTTGCAAATATTGCATCAGATGCAGGTACAATACTATTCCCACCATTGGCTGCACTTGTATATCTTGGTGTTGGAAGACATCCACTTATAGGTTTATTTTCTGGATATGCCGCAGTCTGTCTAGGATTTGCAGCAAACATCATGATAAGTGTTAACGATATACTTGCTGCAAGCTTTACAGTACCAGCAGCTCAGATGATTGATTCTGGATTTGAAGCTAATGCAACAATGAACTTATTTTTTATGATAGCATCAACTTTTGTATTAATATTGTTAGCAACTTGGGTAACAGAAAAAATTGTAGCTCCTAGATTTGGTAAATACGAAGGAAATGCAGAGTTAGATGTTGATGGTAGCCTTAGTGATGTAGAAAAAAAAGGGCTTAAAAAAGCTGGTATAAGTATATTAATATATGCAGCAATTATGATAGCACTTAGTGTAATTGGTCAAAAACCATTCTTAGCAGACCCAGAAACAGGAGATTTATTATCAAATAATGCTCCTCTTATGAAAGGTATGGTACCTATAATAGCTTTAGCTTTTTTTATACCTGGTGTTGTATATGGAAAAACTATAGGTAAGATAAAAAAGGATAAAGATGTTGTCTCTATAATGGCTGGTGCAATGAGTGATATGGGCGGATATATAATACTAGCATTTGCTGCTTCACAGTTTTTGCAATTATTTACAAATAGTAATTTAGGTTTGATACTCGCTGTAAAAGGTGGAGAGTTTTTGAAATCAGCAGGAATAAATGGTCCTTTATTATTGATAGGATTTATTATATTATCATGCTTTATAAATTTATTTATAGGAAGTGCATCTGCAAAGTGGGCTATACTTGCACCAATATTCGTACCAATGTTTATGATGGTCGGATACAATCCAGCACTTACACAAATGGCTTATCGTATAGGTGACTGTATAACAAATCCACTTAGCCCCTTATTCCCATACTTCCCTATTATACTAGCATTTACAAGAAAGTATGATAAGGATGCTGGTATGGGTACTGTAATAGCTAATATGCTACCATACTCTATATCATTCTTGATAGTATGGACTATACTATTGATACTATTTATGGTGTTTAATATTCCATTAGGACCTGGAATATTCCCTTCTTATAGTATGTAATTTATTTAAATTTTTCTAAAAGGAGAAATGATTTATGTTAAGTAAAAATAGACTTATAGATAACTTTATGGATATGGTTAGGATTGACAGCCCATCTAATCAAGAATTAGAAATGTCCAAGTGGATAGTAAACTATCTAAAAGAAAGAAATATAGACGCTATTATAGATGATGCTGGTGAAAAATATGGTGGTAATACGGGAAATGTTATCGCATATATAAAAGGAGAAGAAGGAAGTAGACCTCTTTGTTTATGTGCTCATATGGACCAAGTTCAACCTTGTTTAGGTGTAAATCCAATACTAGATGGTAATGTAGTTAGAAGTGATGGAACTACTACACTTGGTGCAGATGACAAAGCTGGTATAGCTGCTATCCTAGAAGCTCTAGAACATGTTATTACAGAAAAAATACCACATAGAGATATATATCTATGTTTTACAATTTGTGAAGAAGCTGGTATGCATGGTGTTAAAAACTTTAACCCTGATAACTTACCTTGCAAGGATATGGTGATTTTAGATTCTGGTGGAGCTATTGGTTCTATAGCATATAAGGCTCCTGCACAAGAATCTATAAAAATATCTTTTGATGGTAAAAAAGCACATGCTGGTATAGAACCTGAAAAAGGTATAAATGCTATATTGGTTGCCTCTCATGCTATAAGTAATATGCATATAGGTAGAATAGATTCTCTGACAACTTCAAATATAGGTAAAATAGAAGGTGGTGGAGCTACAAATATAGTAACTGATAAGGTTACATTGACTGCTGAAATCAGGTCTCATATCCCTGAAACTTTAGAATATGAACTTAATCATATGGAAAAATGTTGTTCAGATGCTGCATCTAAATTTAATACTACTTACACTTTTGAACATAATATGTCTTATCCAAGTTTTGAACTTAGTAGAGACAGTCATGTTTTTAAATTAAGTGAGGAAGCAATAAGACAAGTTGGTGTTGTTCCAAATCCAATGATAATTGGTGGTGGTAGTGATGCAAATATACTAGCTAATCTTGGATATAATTGTGCTATATTAAGTTTAGGGATGTATGACGTACACACAGTTAATGAATATGTAAATATAGATGAATTATATGATACTGCTAAAATAGTTTATCATATGATTAAGTTAAATGATGAATTGTAAAAAATTAATGATAAATTAGAGTACTATCACTAATATAAATACTTTTATACAATACTACTCTTTAACTCTCATAATTAAAAACCTATGTATTTTCAACTCTATAAGTACTATTTTAAAAAGTTGATTTACATAGGTTTTAGTATTTTATATGACACTTCATACAATCTTATATAATATTTTAAAACAATATCTCAGTAATATTCTTTGGTCTACCTCCACCAATACTAGTTTCTTTAGCACATATTCTCCCTAGATTTGCACTTACTATTTTATTCAGTATACGCCTTGCACTTCTTTCACTTACATTTAGATATTCTGCCAATTCTTTTGAATCGTAAATCTTGCTTTTTCTATTTTCACTTATAGCTATAATTTTTGCTACTGATTCGCAACTCATTCCAGTTTTTTTAGATATTTCTATTACTTTTTCATCAGACAATACTAAGGAGTAATTTAATTCATTTTCTGAGGCTAAAGGACCTCTTATATTTTCATCTTCATCTACTAAATATATACCAATTTCTTTTGAATCTATTGAATGTCTCAATGCTTTATGTGCATTATTTTCAGCTTGATATGCAGTTACTCCAGTCCCAATACCTATACTAAGAGAAAATCCCATGTCTTTTATATCTCTTTTTAACTTAAATAATTTATCATAATTGTACTCATTATCAGCTACACCTTTATGAACAAATACCACATAATCATTTCTTCCAAACGAAAATAAAGAACCTTGAATACTTCTTGCATAGTTTACTACAAGCTTATCCATATCTGATTTTTTTATCATATCAGAATAATAGTTTTCTATCTTCTCTTTATAATCTATTAGACTCAATATTTCTACTGCAATTTGAGAAAATCTAGCCTTACTTAGAGCATATTCACTCTTCACTTTCTCATAACTTTCTTTGATTAATTGTATGGTTGCTTGTAGCCGAAATACAGGATAACCTCTTTTCTTTAACTCATTGTACACTGCTCCAAAACCAGTTATCATTATCTCGGTCTTATTTTCTTCAAACAATTGTATATGCCACTTTGCAAGTTCAGATTCTCCTACTTCTAAAGAAAATGGCCTACAAAATATACTTGTAGCTTCAATATCAAACTCTTTAAGTGCATCTTCTACAACATATCTATCAACTACATCTATACTAAATTTATCTAGCTTTATATTTTCGCTCTTTATTGCCCAAAATGCTTTCATTATACTTGTCCCACTTCTTGGAACAAATGAATGTGGTTTACTTATTTCATGTTTAGATTTTATAAACTCATAGACTCCACATCCTGTAAATATAATAGCATCACATTCATCTTCACATTTTGAAATAACTTCTACTGTATCTACTACTTTTTCTCTTACATATATTTTAGTTTCTAAATTGCTATCTATCTGTTTTAAGTCTTCCTTTATCTTAAAGCCAGAGTCTGAAGGACCTATAATACCCACTATCATAAACTTCGCTCCTAATCCATCCATATTATACTTACTAAAAAATTATAATGTCATTGCTTTTATTTTTTATTTAATTTATTATCTCACATTCTATATTTATGGTAAAGAAGTTCTATACAAGCGTTTAGAATAAAAATCTCTAAAAATTAAATTTTAAATACTATAAAGCCTGTATATATTTCAACCTTGAATTATTAATTGACTGAATATATACAGACTATCTTACATTTAATTTAGACAACCTATCACAGAATATATTACATTTAAATAAAGTATATTATTTTAAGTAGTTATTAGTTTACTATCTTGATGATTATAAAGTAAACTTTCAAAATCTAGACTTGGAATAGGCTTACAATAGTAATATCCCTGAATTACAACACAATTCAAACTAGCTAAAAATTCTGCTTGCTCTTTTGTTTCTACACCTTCTGCAACTACATCCATTTCTAGGTCCTTAGCCATGGCTATAGTATGCTTTAAAACAATTTTTTCTCTTTCTGTAATTTCTTTTTCATTGAAAAATCCACAATCTATCTTTAATGTATCAATATTTATATTTTTTAGCATATTTAATGAAGAATATGCCGAGCCAAAGTCATCCATATTTAATATAATACCATCTGTTCTAAGCTCTGCTATTATCTTGGCAAATAGCTTTATATTTTTAATAAATAAGCTTTCTGTAAGTTCTAATTCCAAAAATGATTTTGGTATATTATATTTATTTATTAGACCTAAAACAATATATCTAAATTGAGGATTATACAAATGTAATCTTGATACATTTACAGAAATCGGTATTGGCTTCTGACCTAAGTCTATCCATTTTCTTATCAAAGTACATACTTGCTCCCATATATACATGTCTAGTTTAATAATAAACCCATTCTTCTCAAATAGTGATATAAATTTATTTGGAGGTATTATACCTTTTTCTGGATGTATCCATCTAACCAAGGCCTCTGCTCCTACAATTTCATTTATTTCAAGATTATACTTAGGTTGTAAGTATACATGAAACTGTCCATTTTCCAATGCATACTCCATTTCTCTTTCCATCTGTTTTTCTTCAATTGCATCATTCCTCATAGCTTCATCGTAAAACATATGATGACTTATACTTTGCTTCTTTACATTTTTATGTGCATATCCTGCCATTTCACAGGCATTTGTAACTGATATATTATTATCCAAAATCCTATAAATTCCAAAGCATGGTACTAACATATATTCAAATTGCTTTATACTTAAATTTTTTGTAATCTTATAAATTAATTTATCTACCTCTTTATCATGATAACACTCATAAAAAATGCAAAACACATCTGCATACATACGACAACAGATTCCCTTAGAAGTAATATTTTTTTTAATCAGTTCTGCAATATATATTAATGCCCTATCTCCCTCTTGAATACCATAAATATCATTAATTACCTTGAACTTATCTATATCCATCATTATAGCAACATAATGTTTATTAGGATGTTTTTTGAGTAATAAGTTTGCTTGTTGACAGAAGCCTTCGTAATTATATAGCCCTGTCAATATATCTCTTTGCCTTTTACGTATTTGCATAATATGGTCTATATTTTTAATAGAAAGCAAAATATGCGTCTGATTTTCACCAAATTTATTTTTACTGATGACATTTAGGATACACATAGATGCCCAATAGTACCTTTTATCCTCTCCTAAACATCTACATTCAAAACTCAACTTTAAGTCCTCTTGCTTGTTATTTTTTGAATCATCAAGAAACTTTGAATAAAGATTGGAGTAAAATATAGCTCTATCATCAGGATGAACTATATAGTTTCTAATGTATAAAAATGTTTTTTGTATGTTCTCTTTTACAGAAATTTTAAAAATATTGTTTTCTGATTGATAGATTGGAGTAATTAAGTTTTTCTCTAAGCAAATATCTAAGATAATATCATATGTATTATAAACTAATTTTTCATAAGTTTTGGAATATCCATCACTTGTTATACTGTCAAAAGATTCTTTAGTCTCTAAATCTTCATATGTAGATAAAATTCTTTTTTCTGAATCATTTAAATTGCTTATCTCCTCTAATTTATTGGTCCTTAATTTATTTTTTTCATAATATCTTTGCTTATCTTGGTACATTCTCTCGTCAGCAATTTTAGTCAACATATGTATATTTATATTATCTTCACTCCAAGTGCTTCCTATTGCTACACTATATACCCTAGTATCTTTAAACTCCTCACTTAACCAAGTAACCTTTTCTTCAAATAGTTGTTTTGAAATTTCCTCACATAATACAACAAACTCATCTCCACCAATACGATAAATATTATAGGAATGAAAGTATTTTTTTATAATTACACAGGTTGATACAATAGCAGAATCGCCACTAGCATGTCCAAAGTTATCATTGATATCTTTTAATCCATTTATATCTATAAACACAACCCCCATAGATTTAGCTTTATTGCTGTAAAAATTATCTATGTATTTAATATATTTATTTCTATTGTAAACCCCAGTCAAAAAGTCATAATAGCTCATATGATTCAATTTATTTTCTACTTCTCTCTTTTTCATTTCAGTCAATAAAAAATAAGATAGAGAAGTCAAAAGAGATGTGTCCTTAACAGCTCTCTGTGGATTGTCAACTCCAATAAATCCAATAATTTTATCATCTTGCTTTAATGAAGATGCTATTAAACTTTCAATATTTTGAGGTTTTAAAATTTCATACTCAATTGGTTGTGTTTCTTTTAAACTTTCTATATTGTCTACTATTATAAAACCTTTTTCATGAAATAATAAAAACCAATTTTTTAGTGATTCAATATCAATATCTTCAAGGAATTGTTTTTGTCCCTCAACCCCTTGATTACACCATTCATATGTATTATTTATCTTTTTACCATCTGCTGACACTTCAAAAATATATGCTCTATCAGCCTTATGAAATTTCCCAATACTGCCTAATACAAGATTTATAGCATCTGAAAAATTAGTTTCTGTTATAAGATGTTTAATACACCCAACTAGTAATTCTTTTATTTCTAATTTTTCTTCTATCGACTTACTTATATTTTCCTTATCAGTAATATCAAGAGCTATTTCCAGTCGTGCAGCTCTGCCTTCCCACTCAATTAATTTATCTTTTAATATAAAATGTCTGTCTATTTCAGTGTTTGTATTTTCCCATATGTAATATTCATCATCTTTCAAAAAAGAGTTAGTACAAAATTCACAAGGAGAATCTCTTCCTTGTAATGCTTCATAACATTTTCTATGAGAAATATCATCAAGTCCTAATAGCCTTTTCCCATTTTTATTAATATATAAAAGTTCATATGTATCCAAGGAGGAAACATATATAATTTCATCTAATTCATCTACTAAGTTTCTCACACTCATTTATGTATAACTCCTTTTATTCAATTTTTTAAATTCTTGAAACTATGTCAAGTTTTGATGCACCTTTGATGATGCTATTGTACTTTTTTATAAAAAAAAAGAATACAATAGCATCATCTTTTTTGACAAATAGAGCTCATTATCATATTACTCATTGAGGCTCTCTAAAACTTAAATTATCATAAATATCTTTTGCTGTACATACTATTTTTTTAATCTTCATATAATTCTTGTTATTCATACCTTAACTTAGTTCTAAGCAAGTTTTACATTATAAAAATTATATTTTATACTCATATCTTCATTCAATATATAGTATAAATATTTACATAACTATTAAATAAATATTTATATTATGAAAAATCAAACTGCTTTACCCATTTAAAAAGACATAAGTTCTCATTGCTAAAAAAGTACATTCTACAATGAATTACAGTGTTGTTATTATAGTTATATTAATAATATCATAAAGACCATTATAAAAAGATAAAAATAGTAACTTTTTTATATTAAAAAATATTTATTAATAAATAAAATATTTTATATATAAAAATTTTTATAAAAAAGAAATATCAAATTAACTAAAGCTCAATTTGAAATATATTTTATTTAAATAAAGATATAGTCTTTATTAAAATATAGTTTTTGTATTAAAAATCGCCATGCAAATATAATATTAATAGGCTGTCTTTCCTCCTACTTATTATAAAATACATGGCTATTTATATTTAGTTAAAATATTACTAGTTTAGATTAACTAATACTTTTAATTTGATACTTATTCATCTGTCATGCGATATCCTACTCCAACTTCAGTTAAAATATACTCTGGTTGAGCAGGATTTTTTTCAATTTTTCGTCTTATACTTGCCATAAAAACTCTAAGGGATTGGTTTTCACTTTCATAGTAATTACCCCATACCTTATCTATTATAAATTTATGTGTTAAAACTCTTCCTGAATACTTAGACATTAATTCAACAAGTTTATATTCAATTGGAGTTAAGTGTATCTCCTCACCATTAATAGATACAAGATGCTTTTCATAATCTATCTTTAGATTTTTAACCTCAAAGGTGGTAGGAACGTCACTATTTATCTTACCTTGTTGAACTTTATTTCTAAGGGCCACACGCACTCTAGCCAAAAGTTCTGTTACACTAAAAGGTTTAGTTAAATAATCATCTGCTCCGCCATCTAAAGCCTCAACTTTATCTCTTTCATGCTCCCTTGCTGAAACAACAATTATTTTATTATTTTTAGCACAAGCCCTAACTCTACCTATTACCTCAATTCCATCAATATCTGGTAAACCTAAATCTAAAATTATTAAATCTGGGTCAAGAGAATGTATAAGTGATATAGCTGTGCCTCCATTGTCAGTTTCTACACATCTATAGTTTTGAGTTTCCAGAGACACTTTTATAAATTTACAAATTGGTCTATCGTCTTCTACAATTAAAACCAACGGCTTTACTTCCATTCGTCTTTCACCTCCCCTTTATCTAAAGGTATACTGAATCTAAATGTAGCTCCTCCAGAAGGATTATTGAAAGCAATAATTTCTCCACCATGAGCTTGTACTATAGACTTACATATTTCTAAACCAAGACCAATCCCTCTTCTTTCAAGATTTCTTGCTTTATTCTTTGTATAAAATCTATTGAATATATTCTTAATATCTTCACTTGGTATTCCTTTTCCGTTGTCTGCCACTTCAAATAATACATTTTCAGCTTCTTTGCTTACAGTTAATTCTATCTTAGAATTTTTAGGTGTATGTCTTATAGCATTGTCAATTAAGTTTACTAAAACTTGCTCTATCAATAATACATCCACATGAACTATTATTATTTCATCTGGTATATTGGTTTGTATCTCTCTACTATTGGCAAATTTTTTAACTCTTAATATAGATTCCGCAATTATTTCATCTACAACCTCTGGACGTTTTTCAATATCCAATTTTCCTTCATCTATTCTGGTCATGCTAAGTATATTCTCAACAGAGTGTGTTAACCAACTTGTATCTTCATATATATTTTTTAGTAGCTCTACTCTAGTTTCTTTATCTATTATGTCATCATTTTCAAGTATAGTTGAAGAAGAACCTAGTATACTTGTAAGTGGAGTTCTCAAATCATGAGAAATTGATCTAAGTAAGTTTCCTCTTAATCTCTCTCGTTCTGTTTCAAGATTAGCTTTTTTATTCTTTTCAAATAGGTTTTCTCTATCAATTGCTAATGCAACCTGTGTTGAAACTGCTTCTAACAATATCTTTTCATTTTCCGTAATAATATCAATTTTAAAACATGCAATACCTATAACACCAAGAACATTGGATTCTTGACCTTTTATAGGAAAATAGTAAGCACTACTATTTTTACAATATTTTGTTCCAATCCCAACTGGTTCGCCTGTTCTAAAAGCCTCTTTTATAGCTTCCTTTTCTAATACTGAGTGGAATATATTCTCACTTCCATCATTATTACAAATATAAATACTTGGCTTACCTAGATTATTATCACCATCTGCAATAGTTACTATAACAGTTCTATTTAACATGTTTACCAAATTAGACCCACAAAATTCAATTATTTGATTTTTATTTTTTGCTTTAAGAAGTGTTTTATTATTTTCATAAAGCAACCTTATCATTTTCTCTCTTTTATGAGAAAGTCTTACTTCTTTTTTTATTCTAGAAGTTAAAGTGCTTGTTATAATTGCTGCCAAAAGCATAATACAAAAGGTCATTGGATAATCTTTTCTATAAGCTATAAAAGTATATAATGGGTGTGTAAAGAAAAAATTAAATGATAGCACTCCTATTACTGAAGAAAGTATTCCAAAAAAATACCCATGTGTTATACTTGTAGCAAATAATACACCTAATATATACACTAAAATAATATTAGATTCATTAAAACCTACTTTTTTAAAAGCTACTGATATTCCAGTAGCAATTATCATAACCAATATAGTTTTTATAAAGTCCTTAATAATTATTTTCTTACTGAGATAGTCATCTTCATCATAATCATACTCTTTTAAGTCTTCATGATGTAGTCGTTCTTTTTTCATTTACTGCAATTCCTCCTTACTGTTACTGTTTAAATTGACTCTAATGTATATAATACAATTTTATCATAATAAATTCAATCAATACATTTAATTAATACCTTCAAATTACTAAAAGGTGCTGTCTTAAAATGAAAATAAATCTCTATTTCAAAACAGCACCTTTATATATTTAAATCACTAATTTAATTTTTACATATTTAAATTGTTAATTTGATTCAATCTAATAAATTATAATATCTTAATATTTGATTTTTAAAACATTCCTATCCAACAAGCATAAATATAAAGTGGGCACATACACCTGCACATAAACCACCTATTGTATGCGAAAGAATCGCTTTACCAGCTAATGGTCTTGCATCTAAAGCATCCATCATACCAATGTGTGTACTTAAATATCCACTCCAACACATACCCATTGCTGTAAATACTGCTATATCATTAGGAGTTACAGCACCTGATTTTATAAATTCTGGCACTAGAGATATTGCTGCCCCAACAGCACCTAATGCAGTTACAGGGAATGCTATTGCTTCTGGTGAAGTAAATCCAAATAATGGTTCTATTATAAAACTGATTTTGTCACCAATAGCAGGTAATAATTTTATACCTTCATATGCAGCTCCTGTGTAAACAGCTTGACCTGTAGCAGGGTCTGTAGATGGTCCAAAAGTTAATAACATAACTAATGTACAAACTACTAAAACTCCTGGTATTATAGCCATACCCATTTCAACACCTAGCTTACCACCTTCAAGTATAGCATCCAATCCTCTTTGGAATACATTACCATCTCTTATTTCTCTAAACTCTTCAATCTTTTCACCTTTTCCATTTGCTTGTTTGTCATTATCAATTTTAGGGTCATAATTATAATACTTTTTAGTAAAAGTCAACATAATTCTAACACTAATAATACTACCTATTATTGCTCCAACGTTACCAATTATAGCTGGTAATACATATTCTTTACCTTGAGCTATCATGAAAGTTGTTACAATAAGTCCCATACCAAAAGCTGTTCCTAAGTTACATAAGGCAGGTATTTGGTATTTTTTAAAGTATTGTGTAAATGTTTTGTCTTTAGCGAATGGTATAATAGCTGGGTTATCAGATAAATAAGTTGCCACTACTCCTGCTATACTAGCACCAGGTAAGCCCCATATAGGTCTCATAAGGCCCTTAAAGATCTTATTTACTAAAGATATTACTCCAAATTCTGAAAGTAATGCACTAAGTGCACCTGCAAGGACTGCCATTGCCATTATCAAAAATACTGTTTCTAGTAAAAGTGCATGTGCTGTACTCATTATTACTTTGAACATCATTCCTGCACCCATGATACTGCCTACATAGCCAAATCCTACCGCCAAAAGTACAATAAATACGAAGGTTTCCATACTTACTGCCTTGACTCTCCTCTTCTCTGACAGCTTCTCCATTGTGAATCTTCCCCCTTTTAATTTAGAATTAAGGTTTCTACATTAATACAAATTTGTTAATACAAAACAAGTTCTAAAACTTACATCTGTGATTCAAGTTGTCGGTTTGTTGAAATAAAAAACCGTGACTAATATTATGACAATAAGAATATCTAATTTAATAAAAGATATTCTTATTCTATTTTATGTTATTATATTATCATCCTTTGGCATAAAAGTCAATTTTTTCTATTTCTGTGGTTTAATTTTATTTATGCTCTTCTTATATTTTTCATTATCTTTTATCTTTGAAACTATTCCATATAGATTAACTTTCCTAAATACTGTGGTTATAAATACTAATCCCAATGCAATCGAACTTGCACAAGATAATGTACTTACCCCATACTCTACTGCCTTAATATAGTCATTAGTTAAAACAGAATACATAGTGTTATATATTCCATAACCTGGTACTAGAATTATAAGACAACAGACACTTAAAGTTGTCGATGGAGTCATATAAATCCTAGCACATAATTCACAATATATTGCAAAACATACTGTAGCTATAAAAAAGCACAAATTTACTGATACACCCATATTCAAACAAAACTTATATGAAAACCATGCTATACTTCCACCGACACCTGATATTATCAAGTTTTTTCCCTTCATATTAAATAGAATTCCAAAACTTAAGGCTGTAAAAAAAGCTGCTACTACTTCTATAAACAATTTCATTTATATACCCCCTAACTTGAAGTATAATCCTAGTACCAAAAACATTCCTACTGCTATGGATACACCTACAAAAAATACTTCTGCCAACTTTGCAAGACCAGATATCAATTGACCATCTAACAAGTCTCTTAACGCATTAGTTAAAGCAAGCCCTGGAACCAAAAGCATTATTGCTCCTGCTATTAAATGGTCCATAGTCTTTATAAATCCAAGCTTTAGAATTACAATGGAACAAAAAGCTATGACAACTGCTCCTATTGCATTTACAAAAAAATCGTTTAGTGAAGACTTATTTAAGTACATAATAACAAATTTAGTCATTATTCCCACCATAAACGCAGCTATAAATTCTTTTAAATCTCCTCCAAATAATATAGAAAAAGTTGCTGCTGCAATACCCGCAAAAATTATTGTTACTATATCTGAATAATAATTGTCTTCACTTATCTCATCTAAAATCCTCTCACATAACTCAATATCTAAATCATTTATACTGATTGCTCTCGATAATGAGTTAACTTCATGAACTAAGTTTAGGTCTACCCTTCTTGAACTTATTCTTTTAATTGCTGAGTGTAGTTTTCCATCTACAAAAACAGATGCCATTACAGCTGTCGGAGTTGCAAATACATCTACATGCTCTATACCAAAAGATTGGCATATTCTACTTATCGTTTCTTCAACTCTATAAGTTTCTCCTCCACTCTGCAACATAGCTTTACCTGCATTTGAGGAAAAATTTAAAATTCTATCTATATCCACAAAACATATCTCCCATTCTTTTATAATATTATTCATATTTTATTACAATATATTAATTATTTAAACTAGTTTAAATAATTAATATCCAATATTTAGATTTTATGAAAAAATTTGTTTTTTATGCTTGTCAAAAATAAATTATAAAGTTATTTACACCATAAAATGGCTGAATTAATATTTCATAGACACTTTCAACCATTGATATATAACCTCTTTAAATTTTATAAGCTTATTTTTCTTTTCATTATTTTTGTTTCAATAAAAAATTATCTCTCCACCTAGTATTCATTTTATTAATTCTTCATTGAATACTTTAAAATCTACTATAATTTATGATTTACAATAACTATAATTTTAAATCTGTACACTTGCAAATTGCTCATAAGATAATAATTAATTTTTATGTTTATTTAAATAATTAGTTTTTATATTTATATGAACATTAAATAAAAGTGCTACATACATTACAAAGTTTATACTTATCTAATATAACAACATAATGCCTTATGTAAATCCATAAAAATCCATATCTCATATAATGCAACTATTATTTTAACACCAACTACTACACAAAACAACATATTAAAAAGTAAAATACAAAATATCCACTATAAACCTTATTTTAATATAAAATATATATTATAATATATTTTATATAACTTAAATATAAAGAAAGGGAGTACTATATGTTAAGAAAAGATAAAGTTTTATTATCACTACATAAGTTATGTAATAATATAACTTTAAAAGACCTACAATCAGAGAAAACAGGATTTACTACTCTTGAAGTTGCTAACAATTCATCTCTTGATAGAAGTAATACTAGTAAAGAATTAAATAATCTATACAATGAAAAGAAAGTTGTAAAAATATCTGGTAAACCTATTTTATTTTTACATGCTGGTATTATTGAAAATTTGATTGGTCGTACTTTAAATAGCTCAGAATATTCTATAAGCAATTGTAATGAACTATTTAAATCAACTAAAAATGATTCAGAGGATATCTTCTCAACATTACTTGGATATGATTCTAGCCTTAAATTAGCTATAGAAAAAGCTAAATCTGCCATACTTTACCCTCCAAAAGGTCTTAATACATTACTTATAGGGCCTACTGGTGTTGGAAAAAGTACATTTGCTGAAACAATGTACAAATATGCTATAGAAAGCAAAGTCTTTTCTTCTGAAAGTAAATTTGTAGTATTTAATTGTGCTGAATACGCAGAAAATGCTAACTTACTTCTTAGTAATTTATTTGGTTATGTTAAAGGTTCTTTTACTGGTGCTAACAAGGATAAATTTGGGATAGTTGCACAGGCTAATGGTGGTATATTGTTTTTAGACGAAATACACAGATTACCCCCAGAAGGTCAAGAGATGCTTTTTCTTTTGATGGATAAAGGTATATACAGACGATTAGGAGAATCTGATGTCGTACACAGAGCTACAGTCTTTATTGTGTGTGCTACAACAGAAGATATACAGTCTTCCTTACTTGGAACTTTTCTAAGAAGAATTCCTGTTACAATTAACCTACCTGCTTTACAGGATAGGTCTTTAAAAGAAAGATTATCTCTCATTAAGTATTTCTTCATTATAGAATCTAAATATACTAATGCAACTATAAGAGTTCATAAAGATGTAATTAAATCATTACTACTTTATGACTGTTTTGGTAATATAGGTCAACTTAAGTCTGATATACAACTTATGAGTGCAAGAGCATTTTTAAATTATAAGACTGAATTAAAAGATAACATAGAAATAGACTTGTCTCTTGTTCCTGACTATATTTACACTGGTCTTTTAAAGTTGAATGAAAATCGCAGTAATTTAAACAAATTATCAGAACTTGATTATATGCTTTTTTATGAATTCAATGGTAACAACTTAGAAGTTGAGTATACAAAAGAACTATCTAAATACAATATAGATACATCAAACAATGGATTTAGATACTCTACAGAGATTCCTTATCTAGAAAATGATATAAGGAGTATGTTTATAAATTATATGGAGAAATACTCTACAAAATTACTTTCAGTATCATCAGTGACTCATTCTGATTATACAAGTAATGAGATTTTTAAAGTAATCAACCCAAAGATTTACTATGCTGTTGAACACTCTTTAAAAGAAGCTGAAAAAATATCTAGAAATAAATATACAAAACAGACTTATGTTGCTCTTTCAATGCATATAAGTGCTCTAATAGAAAATATAAACCAGGATACATATAATCCTAAGTACAATCTATATAATGATAAAATTTTCTTAGAGAAAGATTTAAATATAGCTAAAATAGTTTTAAGTATAATTGAAAATGACCTACAGATATCTTTACCCAAAGATGAAGTAAAATTTATATCTATGTTTCTAAATAGTACATACCTTGAGCCTAATAATCACGCTGAAAGTATTGGAGTTATAATACTTGCTCATGGAAATTCAACAGCTAGCAGTATGTGTGATGTAGCCAATTCACTACTTGGTACAAACCATTGTAATGCAATTGATATGCCTTTGGATGTGAAAGTAAGTACTATACTTGACAAAGCTATAGAATTGGTAAAAGAATGTGATAAAGGTAAGGGAGTACTCCTTTTAACAGATATGGGCTCTCTCATAGCTTTTGGAGAACTTATTTCAGAAAAGACAAAGATTAAAACACGCTCTATTGAAATGGTGTCTACTCCAATAGTTTTGGAAGCAGTAAGAAAAAGTACTCTACCGGAAATGACCTTAGATGAGTTAGCTAACTCTTTAAGCTCTTTAAATCCATATATTGGACGAGCTGCAATTGACTCATCAGAAATAGATTACCCTGAAAAATCAAGAGATTATGTTATAATAACTACTTGTATAACAGGTTATGGTTCAGCTATGAAAGTTGCAGACTTTATAAATTCTTCACTTAAAAATATTAATAAATACAATATTAACTTAGTTCCTCATAATATAGAGAGTTTTAAAATGTATAGGAATAAATTTAGTAATACTAAAATTTTAGCAGTTGTTGGTAGTGTAGACTTTAATGTTGCTAACACTCCATTTATACACATAGAAGAACTTCTAAATGGATATGGGCTTGATATGTTAAACAAGATAATAGAAGGTACATTCAATGCCAACATTATCACTAATATAAAGGAAACAAATCTATCATATAACAGCTTAATAATAAACTTTATGTCTCAGAACTTAGAGTTATTAGACTCAGTTAAATTATTCAACTATGTTAATTCATCATTATTTTCAATAATAGAGTTAATAGACAAAGACCTTAAGAGTAAATTTAAACTTGGATATATATTACACTGCTCTTTTATGATAGAAAGATGTTTTAAAAATACAACTTTTCCATATAATAACATTACTGATTTAATTGGTAAAAATTATAAATTATATGAATTAATACGAGAAGCTTTTAAAACAACTGAAGCTTACTTTAATATTTCGATACCAGATGAGGAAATTGCTTATATAATAGATATGATTAATGAATATCTAAATAAATAAAACTGATAGTTCCTATCTTGCGCACATAATTAGTATATGAAATGGAGGATGAAATTTTGAAAAGAAAAATAAAACACTTAGCAATACTTGCATTAATTTTTACATTTATAACACCTGGATTCTCATTTGCAGATAATCCACCAGTCCCAAATTCGTCAAGGGCGGCATTGCTTATAGACCAAGATACTAGAAGAATATTATTTGAAAAAAATAGCGACGAAAAAATGCCTCTAGCTAGCTTAAGTAAGATGATGACATTTTTACTTGCAATAGAGGCAGTAGATAAGAATCAAGTTAAAGAAACTGATATCGTAAAAATAGACAAGTCTACAGCTTCTGTTGGAGGTTCTACTTGTAAGCTTAAAGATGGAGATGAAATACCTCTAGGAGAGCTTATGCAGGGTCTTATGCTTGTTTCTGGAAATGATGCAGCTATGGCCATAGCAAAATACATTGGTAAAGATGAAAAGAGTTTTGTAGATATGATGAATAAGAAAGCTGAAGAAATAGGAATGCATGATACGTATTATTTTAATCCAAATGGTCTTCCTAGATATACTGACCCAGAACGTAAAGAGCCTCCTATAGAAAACATATCAACAGCTCATGATATAGTTACTCTTGGAAAGTATATGTATGACCATTATGAAAGTCAGGTTACTAGAATAACTACTATGCAAGTTTATAATGATACTAAAAAGGATTTTACACACTACAATACAAATCCTCTACTTGTTTCAGTTCCTGGTGTAGATGGAATAAAGACAGGTTATACAGATAATGCTGGATATTGTTTTGCATTTTCTATGATGGTTCCTAAAGATGCTAAAAATGAAAGAAATCATAGATTAATAGGTGTTGTGCTTGGTGATGGTAATAAGAAGAGTAGAATTTCTTCTTCTGCTAGTTTATTGAAGTATGGTAAAGATAATTTCCATTCTAAGAAGATAGCTCATAAGGGAGATACTATAGAAACTCCTTGTGTTGATGGTATTGATGATTTTAAGATAAAGGTTAAAGTAGATAAAGATTTATATGGTGTTGTTTCAGATAATGAGAATATCAATCCTAAGATAGTGTTTAAGAGCATGAGCTATCCTATCAATAAGGGAGATATTGTTGGTGTTGCAAAGTATTATAATGATTCTGGTAAGTTTGTTGGAAGTGTTAATGTGAGAAGTGAAAGCAATATAGGGTGTATCCCTTTGAAGGACAAGATTAAGATTAAGGTTGCTAAGATAAATAGAGAGCTTGAAGGTAAAAATTCTGTTTGTTTTAAGGCTTAGTGCTTAGATAAAAGTTAAGAGATTGAATGAAAGTTGAAAGTTATGGAAAACTCCACTGTATGGTGGAGTTTTTTGTTGTTGTGTTTTTACAAAAAAATTAAAATAGTGGCAACAATTGAGGATGTGAGGGAGAGTTGCCACTATCTATATAGGGTATTATATTATGTTTTTAAGCTAGTTTTTACTATCTTCTATGTTTATATAATAACTCTTGTGTGTGAATTTAATAGAGAATTCATGTGAATGTTATGTGAAGTTTTATTTTTATCAAGATAATATTTAGAATATAATTTAAACCTGTAGTCATATTTCAAACAACAACTTTATCCATCAGGGAAATAAATTAATTCACTGTATTCTTATAAAATAATACATAACTATATAAATATAATATAAAATTCTATCTTTCCATCACAAATTTCAACCTTATATCTAAAATTATTTTCTTCAAGTATAGTCTTAACTATTGTAAGACCAAGACCAGTACCTGAAAGTTCTTTACTTCTTGACTTCTCTAAGACATAAAAAGGCTTCCATATATCATCAATATCATCTTCTCTATCATAATCTATTCCATTTTTTATAGATAAAATAATCTTATCCTTATCTCTAAAAAGATTAATCTCTATCTCATTATCACTAGTATACTTTATTGCATTACTAATCAAATTATTAAGTACCATGTCTATACTATCTTTATCAGAATTTATTATAAGATTTTTATCTTCTATATCGCATTTAACACTTATATTATCCTTAGATATCAATAATTCATAATTTTTTAAATTCTTAAGCAGTCTTTCCTTTAAGTCTACTTCACACAAACTAACTTCTTTTTTCTCATATTTAGCCCAATATAAAAGAGTATTTATTGTATTAGACATATTTTCTGCCTGTTCAATTATTGTATCTGTATAAGTACCATCATCCAAACCATCTTTCATACCTATAGCATATGCTTTTATAAGTGCTATTGGAGTTTTCATTTCATGAGATGCATCAGATATAAAAGATTTTAAATTTTCATTTCTTTTATTTAATTCATTGTGTGCCTTTTCAAGCTTCACACTCATTATATTTATGCTATAAGCTAACTCCTCTATTTCATCATTCGTTTTTATAGCCTCAGTTCTAAAATTTAACTCAGATATATCCTTCGATAAAAGCTTTAACTTTTCCATAGGTCTTATAATTCTGTTTGACAGTATAAATGTAAGTATAGTTATTATAATTACTGAAAATATCCCCATTATTATATTAAATCTATTTACTATACCAATTGTTTCTTCTGAATGTTCTATTGGTATAGATATAGCAAATAAATAATTATCCTTTTTCATAAACTTTACTAGTAGACTATATTTGGTTTTTCCCTGATTATATATTTTATTAATACTTTTATTGTCAATATCTTTTAAAACACTTCCTTCAATCCAAAATTTATTTAAGCTCAAACCTTTATTCCAAAAAGCGTCTAGCAAATCTTGATTTATTTTATCTATACTATTTTTATTTTTGTAATTTTTATCTAATGTTACATATACAATGGCTGTATTACTTTTTTCTTCAATTAATTCAATATTTGACTTTAATTTATTCATATCCTTATGTTTTATTTCATTTTCAATGTTGTTCAATACATTTCTTTTTTCATGTAAATAATACCTATGAATAAACATACTATTTATAGCTATAGATATTATATAAACAACTACAACTACTATTGATATACTTATAGATAACTTCTTATTTAGTTTAGTCATCAAAATCCTCCAGACTATACCCTAATCCTCTGTAAGTTTTTATTATATCTTCTCCTACTTTTGTTCTCAGTCTTCTTATATGAGTATCTACTGTTCTAAAATCTCCATCATAATCCAATCCCCAGACTAAATCTAAAAGTCTTTCCCTAGATAAAACTATTCCTTTATTATTTACTAAGCAATGCATTAATTCCAGTTCTTTTTTAGTCAATAGTAGTTCATCATTACCTTTAAAAACTTTATTTGACTCAAAATCTATTTTTAAATCTCTTATATTAATTGTATCTTTATAATTTACCAATTTCTTAGCCCTTATTATTAAGACTCTAGGGTCAAATGGCTTTTTAACATATTCATCTGCACCTATATTGAGTGCCTCGATTTCATCTTCGCTTTGACTTTTAGCTGTCAACATAAGTACCTTTGTGTTACTATTTTCCTTTATCTCTTTACAAACCTCTATTCCATCAATTACTGGCATCATCCAATCCAGTATTGCTAAATCTATTTTATTTTCATAAAAAACATCTAAAGCCTCTTCCCCATTTTTTGCAGTAAATACATTGAAGCCTTCTTTTTTAAAATAAGCACAAAGTATCTTAATCATACTCACTTCATCATCAGCAATTAATACATTCATATATTCACATCCCTAAATTTATTATATTTCATATTATATCCATTGTTTCAATTATATAAAATATATGTTACAAGAAGTTTACAATTATTACTAAATACCAATATAAAATAGAGTACAGATAAGCTTTAATACTAAATCTATAAATTTAAACACATAGTTAACTCTGCAAAATTTTTAAATATAATTGTTACTCTCTAAATATTAATATAAAGCAGAAACCTACAAAATAACTCTTCTATATAAAATTAATATTTTTATCCAATCCCATAAGATTTTATACATAAATAAAAAAGTATCTCACCTATGATTTAAAAATCATTTTGAGATACCTTTTACAAAATTATATATTCTACACGACTTATCTAAGCTTAAAGCTTAAATCTTAATCTATTAATAATCTAATTTACCCTAATTGCTATTGTATTTTATAGATATAGCCAATTTATCTAAAATCCTCATCAATACATCATATGCATTTATTTAAAATAATCCTAATATACCTGTAATAGCACCTACCACTATCAATATACCCATTATTTTTATTGGAGAAAGACCTTTCTTTAAAGCAAAGAGTACCAATAAAGTAAGTACCAAAGGAATTAATCCTGGAAATATCTTATCAAGTAAATCTGTCTGAAGACTAAATTTAAAATCTCCACTAGTATAACTTATTGGTGTAGATAAATTAATAAATCTACCTACTAGTCCGCCCATAACTAAAGTCCCTAGTATCGAAGCACCTTCTATAACTTTATTTACTATTCCACCCTGAAGTATACTTTCAACAGCTTTTTTACCATACTTGTATCCATTTGTCCACATTCCAAATGAAATTGAGGTCATTATTATATATTGAGCCAATACAAATAATATCGGTCCTGCAATTGATGCTCCTCCCTCAGTTAAACCAATACAAACAGCTAATACTATAGGTGTTATAACTCCTTGAGTTAAAGTATCTCCAATGCCTGCCAATGGTCCCATTAAACCTGTCTTTATGGCATTCATACCATCACCACTTATTTCATCTGCACCATTAGCTTTTTCTTCTTCCATAGCTATTGTTATTCCATGTATAACACATCCACATATAGGCTCTGTATTAAAAAATGCCAAGTGAGTTTCTACTTCTTGCTTTAACTCTTCTTTATCTGGATATAACTTCTTAAGTACTGGTAACATTGAATGTGAAAATGCTGTTGATTGTAATCTTTCATAATTGTAGTTAGATTGTGCAAAGAAAAACCATCTTAGCCATGACTTTATCACATCTTTTTTGCTTAACGTTTTCTTAGCTACTTCACTTTTTGTATCTGACATAATTTTTTCCCCTTTCTTATATATTTAAGATGTCGCACCATCTTTTCCATATTTAATTGAAGTAATTGTAAGAGCAAGTATTACTCCAATAACAGATATTACTATTATATCTACTTTAAAATAAACAGCCATTAATATACCTAATATGAAAAATGGCATAGTAAACTTATTTCCAATTAATTTTAAGTTCATAGCAATTCCTAACGCTGGTAACATAGCTCCAATTACATTGAATACATGTAACACATTATCATTCATTACTTCTAACATTCCATCTATTGCATTTGGCCCAAAATAAACAACTAATAATGCTGGTATAAAACTCATTACAAACAATAGTATCTGAGGTGGAACTATATTTATAAATGCTACTTTATCTATATTTCCTTTTTGAACCTCTCTATCTGCCCAGTGTGCAAAAAAAGAATTGACTGTCATTTTACCTATCCAAAGTACAGTTGCAACAGTACCTAATGGAACAGCTATTGCCATTGCAGTACTTACATCCAAATTAGATGCTATAGCTAAAGCAGTCCCCACATATCCTGCAAAAGCTGGGTCTCCCATTTGAGCCCCTCCTGCTGATATGAATCCTAAATATATCATATTTATACCTGCACCTATAATTGCTCCTTGAACTGGGTCTCCTAGTATAATTCCTGTTACAAATCCAGCTAATAAAGGTCTATTCCATGTAAAAAATCCAACATAAGTTAGCCATGGACTCCAAGAAAGATAATAAAAAATTGCTATTAAAACTGCTTGAATTAGTGAAATTTGCATGTTCTTCCTCCTTATTTAATTTTAAATATTTACAAAATAGGTCTTACAACAATGTTCCTACATCAATTTTCTTTGCATCTGGAACTATTTGTATAAAACACTTAACATTCTTTGATATTAACTCCCTAAATATTTCTTTCTCTTCATCTGATACTGATATATTCTTATAAAAACTTTTTCTTCCAAGACCAGCACCCATACCCCCAACATTTAATTCTTTTAAATCTACTCCATTATTTACTAGACCTAAAACAGTTTTAGGATATTTAACTAATACTATTAAATTTTCATCTCCATCATATGATTTTAAAACTTCAGCACCTGATTCTATATCATGCACTTCAACCTTAACAGTTGAAGGTGCTGCCATTTGTAATACTTGAACTATAAAAGGGTCTTTTACAACTAAATCATCTACTATTACTATCCTCTTTGCTGATGTAATCTTACACCAAGCAGTTATAACTTGCCCATGTATTAATCTATCATCAATTCTTGTTAATGCTATATTGCTCATAATAATTCCTCCAAAATTTTAATTTATTTTATATATTTAAAGCTGCTTTTACATCTTTAATTCCTGAAACTCCAACTTCTTCACATAAATTTTTTAAATCTTTTAACTTCATAGTATCTCTGTTTAAAAACAGCTCTAAAAGCATAGGCAAATTTACACCTGTTAAACATTCTAATTCACATTCCTTAGCAAATTTATTTATTATAACAGCAGATGTATTGAAAGGAGTTCCTCCATAAAAATCAAGTAATACTAAAATACCTTCATCTTTATATTTTTCAATTCCATTTTCTAATTTTCTACTAAACTCATCTATACTGTCACCATGGTTTAATCCTAAAGTTTCTACTTTTTCTTGTTTCCCTACTATTAATTCAGCACTTTCTAACATTGCTTTAGCCATATTCCCATGTGCAGCTATAATTATTCCTGCCATATGAATCATACCTCTCTTAACTTTTTTATATACATTATAAATTACTATCTTTATTGCTCTACCTTAATTAGCCACATTAATCATTATCTTACCAAAGAAAATGTCTCTTTTGTATATTTTTTCAAAATAATCTGGCACTTCATCTAAGTTTATTCTGTGTGTCACCAATTTCTCAACATTCATGTCACCTTTTTGCATATGATACAAGCCAGCACTCCATTCTTTTCCTGGAAATGGAAATGAATTTCCAAACCAAGTTCCTTTCACAGTTAGCTCACTTCTCACTATCTTCTCAAATTGTTCTCTGCTTAAAGCTACATCTCCATATGGTACTCCTGCATACAGTACTGTCCCACCTTTTTTGGCTAATAATAATACCTGACCACATGTCATTGGAGTTCCTGCTGATTCAATAACAATGTCTGCTCCAGCTCCATTAGTTAATTTTTTTATCTCTTCTACAATATTTTTTTCTTTTGCATTTATACAAATATCTGCTCCTAATTCCTTCGCTAATTCTAATTTCTCATCAAATACATCTATAGCCACTATTTTTGTAGAACCAAATATTTTTGCCCATTGTATTGAAAATAAGCCTATTGGTCCTGTTCCAAGTACTACAACAGTATCTCCTACCTTAGTTTCTGACCTAAAAAGTCCATGCCCTGCTATACACACTGGTTCTAAAGCAGCAGCCGTTTCATAACTTATTTCTTCTGGTATTTTTATCAAATTTCTTTCCTTTACCTTTGTATATTCAGCAAAACATCCTCCAAGCTCTTTATTGCCTATTATTGCTACATTATTACATCTTGAATACAACCCTTTTTTACATTCATCACATTCAAAACATGGCATAGCTGGACAAACAGCAACTCTATCTCCTATTTTAAAATCTTTTACTTCTGTACCAACTTCTGCTACTTCTCCTGAAAATTCATGTCCTAAGATTTCTCCAACCATATGAGGGCCTGTCTTTGAGTATTTTGATATATCAGAGCCACATATACCAGCAACTTTTACTTTAACTATTACATCATCTTTTTCTAATATTTTAGGTATATCTGCATTCTCTACTCTTGTATCTCTTACACCATAGAACTTAACTGACTTCATATTAACCACCTCTATTGTTTATTTTATTTAGATATATACTCATCTTTTTTATGTAAAATATATAGAGCAATTTTTATGCCAACATTTGTAAATATAGTTTTCATGCCATTTATCACACTGTTATTATATGTGTGTCAAAGTGTGTCAAAAAATTTTCCTACAAAAACTTATGTGTGTTAATACAAATGACACTCACTTTCTTTCTGAGTACTTTTCTAAAATTTTTCATAAAATGTACTTTTTTTATTATTTTTATAAAAATGTTCGGAAAAATTCTCTATTTTTGTGATATAATATTAAATATAAGGCATCAATATAGATTTTTATACGAATACCAGAACTTTTTTGACACTAATGCCTTATTCAATATAATAATTTAATATTTTGGAGGTTGTTTATGAAAAAAGTGTATCAAGGAAAGACTAAAGATGTTTTTGAATTAGATAATGGAAATTTCTTACTTAAATTTAAGGATGATGTAACTGGCAAAGATGGTGTATTCGATCCAGGTGAAAATACTGTAGGGCTAAGCATAGATGGAATTGGTAAGGCTAATTTAGAAACATCTGTTAAGTTCTTTGAAATTCTAAACAATGCTGGAATTAAAACTCATTATGTAAGTGCTAATTTAGAAGATGCAACTATGGAAGTGTTACCAGCAAAAGTTTTTGGTAATGGATTAGAAGTTATTTGTCGTTATAGAGCTGTTGGTAGTTTCTTACGTCGTTATGGTTCATGTGTTGAAGAAGGAGCTAAGTTAGACTGTTATGTAGAAGCAACTTTAAAAGATGATGACCGTTGTGACCCACTTATAACATCTGAAGGTTTAGAAGCTTTAAATATTATGACTCAAGCTCAATTTGATTCAATGAAGAGTATGACTCAAAAAATTTCTAACATAGTTCGTGATACTATAGCTGAAAAAGGACTTGAACTTTATGATATTAAGTTTGAATTTGGATTCTACAATAATGAAGTAATATTAATAGATGAGATAGCATCTGGAAATATGCGTGTTTATAAAGATGGTGTAATAGTTGACCCTATGGATTTAACTGCTTTATTATTAGCAAAATAATTATACAGAATATATACATATAATTTTCAAATACAAATCTAATAAACTTATAAATAAAAACAAGCTATGAATCAGAAATTCTATAAAATATCAATTACTTTAAAACATTTTATAATTTCTAATTTCATAGCTTTTTTATTGTATTATTACAACATTTTATAATTTCTAACTTTATAGCATCTTTTATTCTGCTGATGCACTTAATTCCTATAAATTAGCTTCTATATTCTATAACTATCACCTCCTACTATTTATCCTAATTCATACTTATTAGTTACTAGATAATAATTTCAATCCTACAATCCCCACTACAATAAGACCTATACATAAAATTCTAGCCATATTAACTGGTTCATTTAAAAGAGCAATTCCTACAATAGCAGTTCCAACTGTACCAATTCCAGTCCATATGGCATATGACGTTCCAAGCGGAAGATGTTTAAGCGCCAATGATAAAAAATAAAAACTAACAATCATCCCAACAACAGTAAGTATACTTGGAGTCAACTTAGAAAATCCATGTGAATTTTTTAATTGAAATGCCCAAAAAACTTCAAATAGTCCTGCAATAAATAAAAATAACCATTTCATATAAATCATCCCTCTTTTCAAATAATATATCTCTTTTTTAGCAATAAAATAACCTGAGAAATATTATAAAATATCTCCCAGGTTTTTATCCTTCCGTGTTCACAACAAAATTATGTTGTGGGTTTTATCTTGGACCAGACCAATCATTAATAATTGCGGAACCCTATAAAACTCTAGTATTATTTTATTGTCTTTAAAATAATACTATCAACATAGGTAAAAAAAGTCAATATATTGATATGATATAAATTATAAGAGTATAAATTAAAATATATATCTATAGTAATTTGTACTCTTTGGTTATATAACATATTCAACTTACATATTTTGTATTTATATCTAATTTTTATTTAATATGTTATAATAACATAAAAATATCGAAAGGAGTAATTTTTATGAATTCCTACAAAATTGCAGTGTGTCAGATGATTACTACAGAAAACAAGATTGAAAATATTAATCATGCTGTAGAAATGGTAACAGAAGCTGCCAATAATGGGGCTAAAATTGTGGTTTTACCGGAAATGTTTAATTGTCCATATGAAAATAAATACTTTCCTAAATTTGCAGAAGAATATCCAGGTGAAACAACAAATACATTGAGTAAACTAGCCGAAAAACATGGTATTTATCTAATTTCTGGTAGTATTCCAGAGTTAGAAGATAGCAAAATCTATAATACTTGTTATGTATTTGATAAAAATGGAACTTTAATTGGAAAACATCGCAAAATGCACTTATTTGACATTGAAGTTACAGGAAAAGTTAGCTTTAAAGAATCTGATACTCTTACTGCTGGAAATGATGTTACTATAATAGATACTGAATATGGAAAGATGGGTATTGCTATTTGCTATGATATTCGTTTCCCTGAATTATCACGTTTAATGGCTCTTGAAGGTGCAGAAATCGTTATCTTGCCAGCAGCATTCAATATGACAACTGGACCTGCACATTGGGAATTATCTATCAGAATGCGTGCTTTAGATAATCAGATATTTTATGTTGGTGCTGCACCTGCTCGAAATAAAGATGCTTCTTACATAGCTTTTGGTAATTCAAGAATTTCAGACCCTTGGGGAAAAATTATAGCTCAGGCTGATGAAAAGGAATGCATTATCTATGCTGATATTGATAGAGATTTAATTCCTGACATAAGACAACAATTACCATTACTTAAACATAGAAGAACAGACTTATATGAACTTAATATTTTAAAATAAAAAATTATAAAACCCCCTAAATTAATTATTTAAAATATTTATGGGGTTTTTATTATGGTAATTATCCCAACTACTCTTAGTTACTAATTGATTAATAGTAGTCATTTTTTATTAAATATCTTTACTTTTCTCACTTATCATATCTTCCAACTTTATATTTGGATTATGGTATCTCTTTTTATTTTTAGTTACATCTTTCCATTGAATCGCTTGCTTAGGACACCAATGTACACATGCTAAACAATGTTCACAATTGTGTAAAAACTTCGGTCTCCCCTTTTCAACGTCTATATTATTTACAGAACATACTTTTGAACAAATACCACATTCTATACAGGTATCTTCAACTGAAAAATGGCTATCTTGATTTGCACAAGATGAAATATATTTTTTATAAAACTTCTTGTATATAAAATTTGTTTTGCCAATTTTATTACTTTTCTTATTTACAATATCTTCTGACACTTCATTAACCTTGATTTCTGCTTTTCTAAGTAAATTATCAATTTTTTTATCATCTTTTATTTTAAACTCACAAATGTAATTAGAAACCATCTGTATCCTTGAACCTAGATTTAGTCCATGACCCTTCTCTTTCAATAAAGCATTCACATCATGAAGCGCACTTCCACCTATCATGCCTCCACAAGTTACTACAGCAAAAATATATGGTTTATCACTTTTAATATTTAGATTTGATATAAATTTAGAAACAAGATTAGGTAACTCCCAAAAATATAATGGAAATACAAATCCTATCATATCACTATTACAATCTACATCAGTTGTTTCACATATTCTAATTATATTTGCATTTATTTTATTCGATATACTCTCTGCTACACTTAGGCTATTTCCAGTTGATGTAAAATAATAAATAACTTTATCTTTCATAAAATACTCCTCCCAAGATGCCCTTTTGGAAAATTATTCATCTTTATATATTAAAATTAGAATACTCAAATAAAGACTATTAACTACATGCTTAAATTTTCCAATAATTAGACACTTGATTTATTTAGTATATAAAAATATACTAATTTTAATCATTAAAACTATTATATTTTTATGTAAATTTAATAATTTGAGAAATTCTTGAGATTTTTATACTAAAATAGAAGTTGTTTAAAAAGTTTTATTTAGAAAGGAGAATTTTTATGAACAGTAAAATACTTGTTGTAGATGACGAGAAAGGAATCACCACTTTATTAAAAGATTATTTTGAAATAAATGATTATGAAGTTTACACTGCTCAAAATGGAAAAGAAGCACTAGAAAAAATATCTAAAAATCCAGACATTATTCTACTTGATATAAACATGCCTGAAATAGATGGAATTGAAGTTTGCAGTAGAATTAGAAACTATATATCATGTCCTATCTTATTTTTAACAGCCAAAATTGAAAACTATGATAAAATTAATGGTTTTCGTGTTGGTGCTGATGATTATATTGTAAAACCTTTTGATTTAGAGGAACTTGGGGCAAGAGTCTCTGCTCACTTAAGACGCGAACAAAGAAAATCAAATCATACTAAAGTCAATTTTTATAAAGATTTAGTAATAGACTATGAAAAAAGGTCAATTTCCATTGATAATAACCAAGTTTCACTTTCAAAAAAAGAATTTGATATCGTAGAACTTCTCTCTACGAACCCTGGTCAAGTATTTGATAGAGAGAGAATTTATGATAGAATATGGGGCTATGATAAAAATGGAAATAGTGATGTTATAATGGAACATATCAGAAAAATACGAATTAAATTATCAAGATATACTCTTGAAAATTACATAGAAACAGTATGGGGAGCTGGTTACAAATGGATAAAATAAAGAATATGTCATTAAAAAAATCTTTTTTCTTTCTCACTCTATCTTCATTAATTATAGCATCAGTACTTACAACAGTCTCATACATTTTACTTAATTACATATATCACTCTATACAAGACAAATATTTACAAACTCCTTTATACACAGAAACTATAACCATAGTGCAAAATAATTTAAATCAATATAATGATTTTGATAAAGTATTGATTAATATAATTAGCACACTTCAGCTTATACTCCCACTCGTATTTTTTATAGGACTTCTATTATTGGCTGATATAATTTTTTATAAGGTAAAATTAAAGATACCTATTGAAATACTTAATAAAGGAGCAAACGAAATATCCAATAATAACTTAGATTTTTACTTAGAATATAAGAGTAATGACGAATTAGGTAATCTGTGTAGTGCTTTTGAGAAAATGAGGTTGCAACTAAATAAAAATAATATAAAAATGTGGACTATGATAGACGATAGAAAACAGCTTAATGCTGCTTTTTCTCATGATTTAAGAAATCCTCTTACTGTTCTAAAGGGATACTCAGATTATTTAATAAAATACATGCCAACAGGAAAACTTAGTGATAAAAAAATTTTATCAACTGCACAACTTATGTCTGAACATATCAACAGAATTGAATACTATGTAAATAGTATGAGTAATGCTCAACGATTAGAAGACCTAGTTATTACAAAATCTACATCAAGTATAAATGCTTTTGTAGAAAACTTAGATAGCAATATCTCCATTCTATCAAAACAAGCTGGAAAATCTTTTAAAATTACAAATAAAGTGGATAATATAAACGTATTATTTGATGAAAATATTATTCATAGAGTTATTGAAAATATAATATCAAATGCATTTAGATATGCAAAAAATAAAATATCTATACTTATATACCTTGAGCAAGAATTCCTTACTTTCGTAATTGAAGATGATGGTGTGGGATTTAGTGAAGAATCTATAAAATCAGCATTAAAACCTTTTTATAAAGATAAGACTTTAAATAATAACAACTTAAATTTTGGTATGGGTCTTTATATATCTAAAGTATTATGTGAGAAACATGGTGGCTCTATTTTTATTGAAAACAATCCAATTGGTGGTGCTAAAATTACAACAAAGTTCTCAACAAAAGACTAGAGGTACTTTAATTTTTAATCTAGATTTTCTTGTATAAAACATAATAAACTTTTAAGTTTTATTAAAATATACCCTATAGCGTACATTCTAATAAAAAGACGCAACCTTAAACATAAATATAATCTATCTGATTTTTTTAAATCAGATAGATTTACACAACACATTTCAAATACATAAAAATCTATTTCGCTAATTAAATTTAATTTTTATAATACAATAATAAATTTATCTGTCAATTAACTCAGTCCATTATCATTCAAATAACATACTAATGCTTCTGCTTAAATAACTTCTTTACTCTTTATGTATAAATTTATGTACAGATAAACTTGAAACTGTTTATTAAATATTTTTTTCTTTCAATCTATCTGAACCTTCTAATACATCAGTATTATGTCGATAGCGTCCTGTTGCACGATGGTTATGATAAAATTCTTTTTTATCAGCATACATGAGTTCGTCTGCAGTTTTTATAATGAATTGAATATTTTCACAATTTTCTTCCCATTTTGAACCAATGGCAGCTTTACATTCATCATTCATAAAATTATTCCTTAATTTTTGAACTTTTTCATTGAATTCATTCTCACTTATATCTATGCAAATAATTACAAATTCATCACCACCAATTCGATAGTAGGAACCTATTTCAAAGCTATTTTGAATGATTTTTGCACATGCTTTAAGCAACTCATCACCAGAATCATGTCCCAAATTATCATTGATTTCCTTGAGTCCGTTTACATCTAAATATACTACGCCAATAGAATTTTTTTCGCCCACAAGGTTATCAATATCGTGAATATAACGGTTTCTATTATAAAAAGAAGTAAGAGTGTCTAAATAACTTAAACGATAAAGAACTTCCTCATTTTCATTTCTATGCATTGCAATCATAATAAAATAACTAAGAGTTTCAAGAAATGTAGCTGCATTTTCCGTTAAGTTTATAGAGGGGTTATCAAGTCCAATACACCCATCTAATTTTCCATTACGCTCTAATGGAACCATGACCAGACGCTTAATTTTCTGTTGTAAAAGAATCTCATATTCAAACTCCATAGTCAATTTTAAGTCTTCTATATCATGAATAACTACATTGCCTCGCTTTTGAAACACATTGAGCCACATTGCAAAATCTGACTGTGGTAAATCCTGTAGGTTATCAATTTGTGGAATTATACCTTCTTTACACCATTCTGCAATATTAGATAGATTATCACCATGAAATAAGAAAATGTAGGCACGTTCAGCTAAAAACAAATTTCCTACCTGTTCCAATACATAATTAGTAGCATCTAACGTTTCATGATTGCGATAAAGTTCTCGAATACACTCAACAAGAACATTATCTCTCTTCAAACGGCTCTCTAGTTCAATTTTTTCATTAGTTGCTTCAGTAATATCAAATGCAATTTCCATTCTTGCTGTGCGGCCCTCCCACTCCATTAATCTATCTTTTAATAAGTAGTGGCGTTTAGTGATTGGGTTTGTATGTTCCCAAGTATAATTTTCATCCTTTTTTAGAATAGAATTCTGACAGAATGAACATGGAGAATCAAATCCCTGCAATACTTTATAACACTTCAAATGCTCTTCATCATTGATATTGAAAGTTTTCTTTCCAGCTTCATTGACAAATAGCAAATCATAGGTATCAATGTCTGATATATACATTAGTTCTGTTATTTCATTTATAGGAACAAGCAATTCTTGCAACCTTTTTGATAACTGTTCGTTCTTTAGTTTATTCTCATTTTCAACTTCAATCAATCTTCTGCGACGTTTATCTTGGCAGAAAGCAAAAACAGTACATAGCCCTGCCATCAATATAAACACTATATTAATATAAAACAATAAATTTCGAGCATCTTGAACGATTTTATCAGTATATACCTCTGCAGCCATTACCAACTGGTCCGCTAAGTTAAAGTAATCTTCACTCATCTCAAACAGTTTGTCCCCAGAACCGCCATCTCTATAACTCATGATTTCTACCTTAATATCTGACCAATCCTTTTTCATTTCTACTAATAATGATTGATACTCTTCACTTTCAAGTCTTATTAAATTAAGTTCAGCACTTCCATTAGAAAGCCCTGTTAGTATATCATCTAGATGTGCAATCAAACTATCATCCTGTACATGAGCAAGTTCTTTTTTTATCAGTCTCTGTGTAGCACCACGGATAATACCTGTATAATTGATAACACGTGCATCTCCCTCAAGGTTGTTGATAGAACGAACTGACAATATACCTGTCAAAATTAGGGCAATGCTCAAGATAAGTGGAACTGCACCTATTCGCAGTTTTGCGAATACTATCTTCATATTGTATAGTCTTCCCAATATTCTATAGTCCTCCCAATATCTGGTTTAATTTTATGTTTACAATTATTATATCACAATAATAATCCATAACAGCTTTATATTTCAAAGCTACAGTTAATTTTATTAGTAGTTATCCTCCTATATCAACCACTATGAACAAATAAAAATATTAAGTAAAAATGTTCATAGCAACTCCTACTTTATTTTGGAATCTTTTTTTTTAATAGTAAATTACATCCATTTAACCCTTATACCCCTACGAATTGAATTGTACTCAACAAATACCCTTAAATCTGCCTAGTTTTAATAAATTTTCTTTAAATATTTTCTTTAAACTAATTAAACTTCTCTAAGGAAATTTCATTTTAATTTTTTATTCTTATTTCTTTATTAAATTATAATTTCTATTGAGATTCAAAATAATAGATATAGATAAGTCTATCTATCTTATTTTTTAATACAGTATTTCAAATATATTTATATTCTTTTTGTCTATAATTTACTTTTATTTATATAATTATATAAAAATTGAGAGAAAATTGAGTTTTATGACTTACACTCTTCTTATACAAAAAAGGAGTGTGTTTTTTATGATTATAAAAGCAAAACAACTATCAAAAATATATGGTTCTAATAACAACAAAGTTATTGCATTAAACAACATTGATTTAGAAATAAACTCAGGTGAATTTGTTTCTATCATTGGACCTTCTGGAAGTGGAAAAAGTACACTTTTACATATCTTGAGTGGATTAGATAGTCCTACATCTGGGCAGGTATTACTTGATGGGAAAGATATGTATAAATATAGTGAAAAGGAACTTTCCACTCTTAGAAGAAAATGTTTTGGATTTGTATTTCAACAGTTTAATCTACTACCAGTTTTGACAGCTTCAGAAAATATTTCAATGCCTGTATTATTAGATAAAAGACAACCTGATAAAGAATACTTAAATGAAATTTCATCATTGCTTGGAATCTCAGATAGATTGCATCATCTTCCACATGAACTATCAGGAGGTCAGCAACAAAGAGTTGCTATTGCTAGAGCATTAATTGCAAAGCCAAATGTAATATTTGCAGATGAACCTACAGGAAACTTAGACAGCAAAAGTGGTAGTGAAGTTATGAATCTTCTTATTAAAACATCAAAACAATTTAAAAAGACTCTAGTAGTAATAACTCATGATGATAGGATTGCAAAGCTTGCTGACAGACAGCTTTCAATAATTGATGGTGTACTTATGGAGGTGAAATAATAATGAAGAATTACCTTTCACTTTCAATAAAAGAGTTAAAAAACCAAAAACTTATGACTACATTAATTGTTATTGCAATAATAATGTCAACTATAATGACAACTGTAGTAGGTCAATCAATTGGCATACTTCAAAACTTAAGAAAAGAGCAAGCTCGCTCTTTTAATGGTGATAGACATGTATCCTTTCACCAACTCAATAAAACTCAAGTTGATAAACTAAAAAAGGATAATAGAATCTACCAAGCTGGTCTTTCAACAACACTTGGTACTAGTAAAATAAAGAATACAGGTATCTCTATACTTGTAAAAGAATACGATAAAATAGGACTTTCCAACTATCCAAAACTAATGAAATTAAAGTCTGGACATCTTCCTAAAAATAAAAATGAGATTGTCTTAGATGAAAATACATTACAACTCATGGGAATAAAACCAAAACTTGGTATGACTATTCCTATGGATTTAAATATCTCACTCTTAAATGATACAGAACAACCCTATGGTTATAAAACCAATTTTAAACTAAGTGGTATTTTAGAAAATGACTACACAGGCTATGCAAGTGGAATAGTAAATAGTGTTGTAGGTAAAGGTACATCAGAAAATCTATTACCTAAAAGATATGCTTTATCATCATTGGATTTTAAAATAAAGCAACAAAATAAATTTCAGGAAATTGTAAATCAATTAGCCAAAAAAGTCAATATTTCTCGTAGTTCAATTCAATACAACTGGGTTTATTTAAATACATTAGGAATTAACTTTGAAGGAGATAAAAACAGTTCCAATAGTGATAGTATGTCTATAATTATAATAATATCTTTATTTGTTGCACTCTTAGTACTACTGGCCTCTGGACTTGTAATCTATAATATTTTAAAAATTTCTGTTACAAAGAAAATCAAAGAGTATGGATGTTTAAGAGCAATTGGAGCTGAACCAAGGCAACTATATAAAATTATTATCTTACAAATTTTATTTTTATGCGCTATTGCTATACCTATTGGAGCTATAATTGGAATTGTTTCTTCTGAAAGCATAACTGAGATGGTTACGAATATTTTAAATCCAGATATATTTTTAGTAAATGACAGTAAACAAATGCCTGAGATTATACAGAGAAATTCAACAGCATACTTAATTCCACTATTATTAAGTGTTAGTATTTCACTAGTATTTTCATTTGTTGCGGCTTTACCATCAGCAATATATGCTTCACATGTTTCTCCTAAAATTGCTATGGCTGGTAGCACTATCAAAATCAAAAGAAAAATTAAGATTAAACGAGAAAAACCAATCAAAAACTTCGAAAGACATCTAGCATGGCTAAATCTAAAAAGAAATAAAGGTAGAACTATAATAACTATACTATCATTATTTATGAGTATAACAGTATTTGTTGCACTGAGTGAATTTTCTAATGTATTAGATGTATCCAAATCGGTTAGTGACTTAAAAAAAGGAGATTTTTCTTTAACAAATGAAGTGCCTGGCTTTGATAAATCTACGCTAGATAAAATAGTTAACATGAAAAATATCAATCGTACCTCTTTTATCAAATACTCTGAATATAAACAAGGGGAAATAAATACAGATATTAACTTTAAAAATGGTTCTGAAATGTTAAAAGTTATTGGAGTTGATGAACAAACTCTTAAAGAATTAATACCTTCTGTAAAAGATTCTTTATTGGAGGATTTCAAAAATGGCTCTCTATGTCTTATAAAAAATCCAATTGCTATTTCTACATCAGATACAAAATTTAAGGCTACAAATCTAAAACCAAAGGATAATATTACAATTAATAAAAAACAATTAAAAGTATACAATACTGTAGATAAAATGATTAATTTGCAGGGTAATGGTTGGTTAAATGGTATTGATGTTATTGTATATGATACTGTATATGACACCCTAACAAATAAAAATAGATTCAGTCAGATAAATGTTTATGCTAAAGATAAATCAAATTTAGAAGAAATAAAATTATCTATTGAACAAATTTGCAAAAACAATCCAGGTTCTCGTTGGATATCGTATATTGAATCAGACAACCAACTTAAAGAAAGTTTCAAACAAATACAATTTTTAGCATGGACTATTATACTATTTGTAGGTTTGATTGGTACTTTAAACATTATTAACACAACTCATACAAACATTAATACTAGAATTAATGAAATTGGAGTTAAGAGAGCTATTGGTATGAGTAACAGTAGTTTATACAAAATGTTTTTATGGGAAGGTTGTTATTATGGAATCTCTGCTTCTATATTTGGTTCAATTGCAGGATATGCCAGTGCTATTATAATAAACATGGCTACTATAGAAAAAATTGATTTTACTAATATCCCAATTGTTTCGATTTCACAAGCTACACTTGTTTCTATAGTTGCATGTATTATAGCCACTCTTATTCCTTTAAGGAGAATTAAAAAAATGGATATTATTGATTGTATAGATATTATAGAATGATAATAATAAATTAATATCTATAAATAAAACATAATAAGTTATCTTTTTAAAACTATAATCCTATAGATTTTTTGATTATATATCTTTATGACCACAAATATTGCTATCGCCTTTATTTATGGTCTTTTTTTATGTTTTCATTTGGTGTATATTTACATATACTCTCGTATCTTGATATATTTTATGGTTTAAAAGTAGTAAATTAGCAAAAATAGTATATAAGTTTAATACAATTTGTAAAATCAAACGATTTTGAGAAAAATCACATTAATTGACTTTTAAATACACAGTTATCTATTTCTTTTGATTTTCTACAGTATGTCAGCTAGATTTAATTTGCCTAATTTAAAGTATTTATTCATCTATAAGATTATATTTCTTTATACATCTAACATAATTTGCTACTAAATAATAATTATTTATATCATCTTCATCTAATCCTTTAAATGAAGTTATTTCATCAGCAAGTTCACTACTACCTTCCACAAAAACACAACCTGTTTCAAATTCCATACCTACAACAATAGAACAACCACTATAAACTTCTTCTTGATTTTCATATAAAGTCTTTGCTTTTCCTTCATTTTGAATTGTAAATACAATAGGTTTCAATTCTTTATTGCTCGGTATCTTTTTTGAAAAAGGTTTGTTTAACTTAATATTATTAATGACTACATTTTTAAATTCTTCCGAAGCTTCTTCTTTTAGTGTATACTTTTGTTTCAAATATTCTACTAATTCCAAAATAGACTTAGCATTTACATTTAAAGTACTTCTATATTTTTCATATACAGCTTTCCATTCTTTAACTTTTTGTTGTAATACTTCCTGTGTATCTATATTTATTTTTCCTTCTGGCATTTTTTTCATATAAAATCTCCATCCAATCTTTATGTAATCTTATTAATACATTTCATTATAAAAACATTGATTTATTAATTTTAATATTTACATCGTACTTCTAAAAACTTTACAAGTCAATGTAATTTTACTATCTTTGGTTTATAACAGTTTAGAATTAATTTCTTTTATAATGGTAATAGATTAATATTATTTCTGGAGGGCATATTTATGTTTTTAAATAGAATTGAACTTTTCAAAGGATATTCTTTATATAAGATATTAATTAATAAACATGACATTATGTTGTCATGTTTATTGTGCTATTATGTTTTTAAAATTCTTTTGCTTTACAATTACTTTTTATAGTATTTAAGGCTTAAAATTAAGGAGCTTAAACATATGAAGATAAATATAAAATCAACTTTAAATGAATTTATTAAAAATAATAATCTTTTTGAGGATAATGAAGTCTTATCATATCTTCCCAATATAACAATAGATACAGACTCTATAAAAACTATAATGATTAACGAAGTTGTACCAAGTAATCCTAATGATGATTTTTATAGTTTAGATGAGCATGCTGACTACTTAAAAAATACAATCCCTTTATTCCAAAATGCAGGTATAAAAGTATCTAGCATAAACGATATCTTAAATCTAGGCATATATATAACAAATGCAGTAAAATTACCTAAATCAGAATATACAATAACTCGCGACACTATTCAATCGCACATGCCTATTTTAGAAGAAGAAATTAAATTATTCAGTAATCTAAAGGTAATAATGTTAATGGGAGATGTAGCAAAAAAATCTTTTAATATGATTACTAAAAAACATACAAAAAAGAATGCAGTTCCTTCTATTTCAACATACAAACTTCGTAATAATGAACTTTATTATGACAATTTACGAATATTTCCATCATATATTATGACTGGTGGGAACTTATTGATTGAAAAATCAAAATTCGAAATGGCCTCAGAAGATATTCAAAAAATGATAGAACTTATAAAATAATAAAAAAGTGCCTCATAAAAACGCTTTGAGGCACTCTACTTTTCAAATCATAAGTTATAATTATAGTACTTTTTTTATAGTAAATTTAAATTTTTATTTAATATTATTTATCACTAACCTTTAATATTGTCCATCATTGAACAAATCAAACTTATCTATTTTTCTAAAAATATATCCTTCACTGTAACATCTGGATGGTGATATTTCTTTCTATCTGTCAAAAACGATTTTTTTATATTAATAGCCTCTTTTGGACACCAATGAAAACAGGCTAAACATCTTTCACACTCATTACCCCACTTTGGTTTTCTGTCAACTATACTTATGTTTTCTAATGGACAAACTCTTTTGCATGTTCCACACCCATTACAATTATCTTCGGCAAAAAATTTAGTGGTGGCAATCTGCATGTTTTTACCTACTAGACGAAGCACAACACTATCTATATGTGACTTTAAATTGTTTTTTCCCTCTATATTTCCAAATTCCAAGTTATTGATACATTTTGCAACTTCAGCTACTCTATTAGTTTGACTTCTCAATCTTTCCTCTTCAACATCTGGAGGTGTTATCAAAGCATTTCCAGGCATATTAATTAAAAAACCAGCAGATAATTTTTTACCCTTTTTCTTAAGTAATTTATCTATAGTAAATAAACTGTGTCCAGCCACCCCATTGCAAGTGGCAATAGCATATATATGAGTATTACTATTAAAATTCAACTTATCTATAAAAAACTTTACTATATCAGGAACATCAGAGAAATAAACTGGAAAAACAATTATCAATATATCTTCATTTACGTCTATATGTCTTTCTTTTCTATGTATAGCTAAAGGTATTACTTCCCCATTTTCATTTAACATTTCTTTTAAAGTCTTTGAAACCACTAAAGAGTTTCCTGTTCCAGAAAAATAATAAATCTTAGAACTCATCCCTATCCCTCTTTCTATTGTTTTGTATCATCAATGAGTTAAAAAGACTTCTTAAAACATAATTTATATTTATTTACTGAGTTTATCTAAAGCTTCAGTAAATAAAGACAGCTCCTCATCTGAAATAGTTTTAAATGTCTCTGTTGCATATATATCTGCAATTTTATTTAATGGCTCTTCTAATTCTCTTCCTACATCTGTTAAAAATATTTGAAATTTTCGTCTATCTTTAACATCTACTTTACGAACAATTAAGCCTTTATTTTTCATAACATCTAAAATTCTTGTTGTATTAGATTTATCCTTACATGATTTTTCGCACAAATCTATTTGAGAAATTCCATCTTGTTCCCATAGAAATCTTAATAAAGCATAATGATCAGTTGTTATATCATACCCATTTTGCTTAAACATCTTTTTTAAATCTTCTTTTACTTTCAATGAAGTACTTATTAACTTACTTGTAACTTCATATAATTTCTCAAAATCTCTCATAATACCTCCATCTAAATAATACCTTGCGCCTCCCATCTATCAATTATTCCTTTATATTGCTCAATATTTTTAAATGCCATTGGCTTTAAAATAATATTCATAGCAATAAAATCGTAGATTTGAGAAAACACAGGTGGATTTTTCTTTTCCTCTATACAATAAACAAATTTTTTAGATACCTTTTGTATCTTTGATTCTACTCTTTCAACTATAGGATTTTGATTAAATCCAACCTTTACAGATAAATGACCACAAACATAACCTCCTGAATCTAAAACCATTGATTTCATAAAAGAAATAGCTTTTGAACCACGAGCATTTTCATATGTTGTAACTGCTATACATGGTTTATGATACAATAATCGCTCTAACATCATATGAGCTCTATCTGTAAACACCTTAAAAAGACCAGTTATACTACTTCCATAAGTTGGACTACCAAATATAACGCCATCACTCTTAGTAATTATATCATGAATATACTCTACTTTATCATTTTGATTAATACACTTACCTATTTTATAACAATTTAAACAACCAATGCAATATGATGGATTGACTTCACTTAGATTAAAAAAATTGATTTTGACATTTGGTTTAATTTTTTTTATATCTTTGCATAACTGAGTCAAAACCTTTGATGTTGCCCCATTTTTTCTAGGGCTTCCATTTATAACTGTAATTATCATAATTTATACCTCCATTTTAGTTGTTGTATCAACAATAAGTATATCAACCATTTTTTTAACTGTCAATATAATCCTTATATTTAATTTTTTACCATACATACAGATTAATTAGTCATAGATATACAGCTTAATTAATACTATTTATATTTAAATACATGTACTTTCTAGATGACTAAAAATGAACTATTTAAAAAAATTGACAAAGCAAACTAATGATAATATACTTTATATATTACAAATGTAAGTATAAGGAGGTATCTTATGAAAAAACTACCACAGATTTCAGAAGCAGAATATCAAGTAATGAAAATCATCTGGAAATATGCTCCTATTAGTACGAATGAAGTGATTGAAAAGCTAGTAAAAACAAGTAAGTGGAGTCCTAAGACTATTCAGACAATGTTGTTGCGTTTGGTTAAAAAGGGAGCTTTGGCATATGAAAAAAATAGCAGAGTCTTTGTTTATACTCCAATTGTTAAAGAAGAAGAGTATGTATCTACAGAAAGTAGTTCTTTTTTAAATCGCTTTTATAATGGAACACTTAATTCTATGGTACTAAATTTTTTAGAGAATGATAAATTATCAGAAGATGATATAGAAGAATTAAGACATATTTTAGATAAAAGGAAAACTAAGGAGGATAAGTAAGTATGTATGCTCCATTTTTTATTCGATTCTTGCTTAGCACAATAACCTTATCTTTTTTAATTATTATAATTTTGCTTGCTAAAAAAATATTAAAAAAACATATTTCTGCAATGTATCAATACAATATCGGGTTTATGATACTTATAATGTTAATAATCCCATTTATTCCGCTTAAATATACTAATCATTTAAATATATTTAGCTATATATCTAGTTTTACTCAGATTGAAAATAATACAGCAAATACTTCTATTGTAAAAAACTCTTCAGACAGTATAATTAATAATTCAAATGCATTAAAAGATTTTTCGGTATCCTTGAGTCAATCTAATTTCGATAATTTAAATATTTTATTGCTAACATTATGGATAATTGGAATTACAACCATGATAATTATTACAGTTCATTGTAATTTTAAAATAAGAAATATAAAAAAATCAGTACAAATTTTAGAAGATGAAGAGATACTTTCACTTTTTAAGCACTGTAAAGAAGATATAGGTTTAGATAAGGATTTTATACTATGTAAATCATCTATTATAAATACACCTATTACATTTGGACACTTTAGGCCACATATTATATTACCAAGCGAATCTATATCTAAATTATCTTTAAAAGACATAAGATATATTTTACTTCATGAATTACAACACTCTAAAAACAAAGATATTTTAGTAAATTATCTAATGTGTTTTTTCCAAATATTATATTGGTTTAATCCTCTTATCTGGTATGCACTTAAAGAAATGAGATTAGACCGTGAGATTGCATGTGATATTTCAGTTTTAAAAAGACTTGATGAAAATAGCTACATAGAATATGGACATACCATAATAAATTTTATAGATAATCTATCAAAGCCATCTAATCTCACACTTACTTCAGATATTGGTGGTTCAAAAAAGCAAATAAAAAGACGTATATTAAAGATAACAGATTTCCAAATTGAGTCAAAAGCTTTAAAACTTAAAAGTATTTTAATTTTTACAATAATAGCTTTAATTGTATTTGGAAGTAGCCCTACACTATCCATTATGGCAGATGTCAATGAAAAATATAATATTACAAGTAATCAAACTTTATATGAAGATTTAAGTCAGTATTTCAAGGGTTTTGATGGAAGTTTTGTAATGTATGATTTAGAGTCCAATCAGTATCATATTTATAATGAAGAAAAAAGTAAAACGAGAATTTCACCAGACTCCACTTATAAAATTTATAGTGCTTTGTTGGGATTAGAAAATGGTGTGATAACAAGAGATAATTCATACATTCATTGGGATGGGAAGTATTCTACTAATGATTCTTGGAATAAAGACCATGACTTATTTTCTGCTATGGAAAACTCTGTTAACTGGTATTTTCAAGATTTAGACAAAAAAAATGGTATGAAAAACGTACAAACTTATCTAAAAAAAATTAACTATGGAAATTGTGATGTTTCATCTGGGATATCAAACTATTGGTTAGAATCTTCTTTGAAAATCTCACCTATTGAACAGGTAAATTTACTTAAAGATTTTTATACAAATAAATTTAAATTTAAAGATGACAATATAAAAATTGTAAAAGATTCATTATTGATATCTAAAGAAGCTGGAGTATCGCTTTATGGAAAAACTGGTACTGCTAATATAAATGGAAAAGATGTAAATGGTTGGTTTATAGGCTATGTAGAAAAAAATGGAAATACTTATTTATTTGCAACAAACATTCAAAGTAAAGATTATTCTAATGGTATCACAGCATCCAAAATAACATTGTCTATTTTAAATGATAAAAAAATATATAAGACAAATTAATGCAAATATACTTTTAAAATTACAATAAAAAAATTTGATGGTTGTAATTTGTTTACACATATCTATATAAATACTCTAAATATGGGATTTTATTTATAAATAGTTTAAATATTTATGTAAGTTTTTATTTATTTACATAAAACCTAATACTTTTTCTTTAAGATTTAAAAACTTCATACAATATTCAAATTAATTCTCTATAAAATTCATATACAAGGTTTATTATATAAACATAGAAGATAGTAAAACTAGCTTAAAAACATAATATAATACCCTATACAAATAGTGGCAACTCTCCCTCACATCCTCAATTGTTGCCACTATTTTATTTTTTGAACTAATAAAAAACTTCACTATATAGTGAAGTCTCTTATTAGTTTGACTTTTATCTAAAAATAAGCCAAAAATATAATCTCTAATACATCATATTAATCTTCAAATACTGATTTTATAATAGGTATAACATAATGGCTTCCTCCACGATGTTTCACATCTTCGACCATAGCTAATGCTAAATACTGTTTGTCACTATTTTCATCAACTGTAAAAGCATTAAACCATCCAAGCTCTGTTCCAGTAGTATCATCTTTTGATGCTTTAATTTCTGCTGTACCAGTTTTTCCAGCAATAGTAACTCCTTCAGTTTTAGCACTATGGCCTGTTCCATTTGGATTTTCAATAACTTGAATTAAATCATCACGAATAATTTTCACAGACTCTTTAGAAAACACATCTTTTTTCCAGAATTCAGCCTGTGAATTTTCTTTAAATTCAAGATAAGGCCTTATCATACTTCCATCATTGACAAAAGTTGAATATATTGATGCCATATGTACTGGATTTACAAGTACTTTACCTTGACCATACCCACTATCTGCTAATTGTATTTCTGTATCAAATTTATTGTCAGTACCAAATTTTGAAGAAGCTAATCCAAATTCAAATGGTATACTTTCTTCAAATCCCAGTTTTAACAATTCTTTTGATAATACATTTTCACCTATTTTTAATGCTGCTTTGGCAAAGTAAATATTATCAGAGTAAATCAATGCATTTTTCATATTTACAGTATTTCCATAATCCTTTAATGTAGTTACCTTATAACTTCCCCAACTAGAATCTTTTTGCCAACTAAGACCACTATGTCCAAAATTTTCATTAGGATTAATCTTTCCTGTTGTTATACCAATACCAGCAGTAACTGGTTTGAAAGAAGACCCAGGGCATAGTCTGGCTTTAAATCTATTATACATTGGTTTATTTTCATTTTCATTGAGTTCCTTCCATCTATCCCCTGACATACCTAGTATAAATTCATTTGGATTGTATGATGGACTACTTACAAGAGATAAAATCTCTCCTGTTTTAGGATTCATAACTACTGCGCAACCTTTATCATTTTTCAACTGGTCATATAATTTACTCTGTATCTTCGAATCAATGGTCAGTTTGACATCTTCCCCATCTTGCTTTGGAACAATTGCTAAAGTTTCTTTTTTATCTCCATATCTATCAGTTATGATAATCTCACATCCATCAATACCACGTATTCTGTCTTCCAATAAACTTTCTAAACCAATTTTACCTATTATGCTATTAACATTGTAGTTCTTTCCCTTTTTTTCTTTTAATATTTCTGCATTCACATTTTGAACATACCCAGTTAAATGACCAGCTTTTTCACCTAGTGGATATGCTCTTACCTCTGTATTAGATATTTTAACTCCTGAAATGCTAAGTAATGATTCTTGTAATGATTTATCTTTTTCTTTTACAGATCCATCTGGATTTTCTTCTATTTTTTCAATAGTTTTTATAGGTACCATTGAGTTTTCTTTTACCCAAGATGCATCTAATTTTTTTTGGATTTTCTCAACTGGTATATCTAGTAAATCAGATAGTTTTTTTAGGTCTTCTACATTATTACTCATCTTTCCAGGCACTAATCCTATAACAGATGCAAGACCTTGACCAGCAAGTACTTCACCATTTCTATCTAAAATATTTCCTCTTTTAGCTTTAAGTGTTGATACTAGAACCTTATTATCATTTTCAAGTTCTGGAAATATAACTTTTGACTGCCATCTTATTCTATAGTTTTTTTGCTTGTCTTTAGTCAACAATACTTCATTTGAAAATGAGATTTCTCCTGCTAAAGTGTTTATTTTAGAATCATAATTTATTTTTGTACCTTCATCTTCATCTTTTTTAATGTCCTTAATATCAATACTTATATTGTGTGCACTAATTCCTTCGTATATTTTTTTATTTCTAGAGATAAAATCTTCTTTTTTGTTTTCTAGTTTACTTTTCTCATCTAATAGATTGTACATTTTTTCATATTGTCTTTCATTTGCGAAAGACATATACTGTTTTAATACTTCATCTGGTTTGATTTTATTAAATCCATTCAATACAAAATTAATTGTAAGACCAATAATAACTGTAACTAAACAGATTAAAGCTCCAAGGATTAGTAATTTCTTTGTTTTTATCTTTTTTTTCATACAAACCCCCTTATTCTTCAATACATTACATATGTAAGCTTTAAATTTAAAATAAGCCCATAAATATATCAATTATATACTTTTTTATTGGTCTATTGTTTTTAAATATACTCATAAAAAATATGTATCTTAAATATTATAATTGATAGTAATTTATATATTACATATGTAAGTTTTAAAAGTCAATATTATTATTACTATCTTTAATAAATTTCTTTCTTAATTTAAAATAAATTAAGTTATCTTACACCTAACTGTTTTATACTATATAAATTTAAATTGACAAAGCGACATAAGTGTCTTATAATCAAAAGCGACACGCATGTCGCAAAGGAGGAAAATCTATGGCAACAAAAGGAATGCAAACTAAACAATTTATTATTGATACTTCAATAAGGTTATTTTCTGAAAAAGGCTACAGTAATGTAACTATGAAAGATGTTTGTGAAGCATGTAATTTAAGTCGTGGTGGTCTATACAGACATTTTAATTCAACAAAAGAAATTTTTATTGATATGCTAAATTCTCATAAAGACAATGCTAAAAATTTATTAGATGAAAGTATCAAAGAAAATATATCAGCTAGGCAAATGTTAGAGTATTTTCTTAATCAACAAAAGTCAGAAATACAAAGTGAATATTCTGGACTAGATTTTGCAATCCATGAATTTGCTTTTGTAGAAAAAGACCAGCGTGATTATATGAACAAAAGATATAACTCAGCTATTACAATGCTTTCGAAGTTAATAGATTATGGACAATCTAAAAATGAATTTAAAAAATGTAATTCTACAATACTTGCAACACACATAATGTTCTTGTTTGATAGTATGAAGACATCCGCACCTGTTTTAATACTTACAGATAACGATATTGATAATCAAATAAATCTTATAAAGGATATGGTGATTTTATATGAATAAACAACAATTCCATAAAATTGACTTACAAAACTGGGAACGATATACACATTTTTATTATTTTTCAAAGATGACAAATGTAGGATTTGATTTAACTATAGAAATAGATATTACTCATTTACTTGATGAAACGAAAAAGAAAAATATCAAATTTTATCCAGCATATCTATATATAGTAACAACTTGTTTAAATCGATATAAAGAACTAAAGATTGCATATAATGAAAATGAACTAGGATATTGGGATACTTTAACTCCATTCTATGCAATTTTTCATGATGATAATAAAACTTTTTCATCAATATGGACAGAATACAATAAAGATTTTTCAATATTCTATAAGAGTTACTTAAATGATGTTGAACAATATGGAAAAAATTATGGTTTTTTAGCAAAACCTAATCCTCCAAAAAATTGCTATACTGTTTCATGTCTTCCATGGATTAGTTTTAAAAGCTTTACTGTACATAATCATGGTCTTGAAAATTATTATTTCCCTACAGTTGAATCAGGTAAGTATCATCAAAAAGATGAAAAAATACTTCTCCCTCTTTCTATAACAGTACATCATGCAGCTACTGATGGATACCATGTAAGTTGTTTTATTGATGATATACAAAAAATGTGCTTTAATACTGATACATGGCTATTCTAAAAAACATCTGTATTATAACCATGTATTATAATATTTATAATCTAGGATAAACAATCACATTGCACTAATAGGATAATGTGATTGTTTACTTATTTTAATTATAACTATTTATTTTTTCTTTAATTTTATTTAGTTCTCAATTTTATTTAAATATTTTACTCTTTTAGTGCATCCCACAGTTAACAAAATTAAAGCTACTATTATTGCTGTTAAAATATAAATATAGTTCATATTAGAAAACCATCCTTTCCCATCTTCCATGTAAGTGGAAATACTTATAAACCATCGTATGGGACTTATGATACTCATATTTTGCAACATAGTAGGCATTTTATCAATTGGAATAAATGAACCACCAACAAGTGATAATATAAGAGATATACCAGTAGCAAATAAATTTGCATACATCTCTTTATTAAACAAGGAAGATACAAATGTTCCAAAAGAAGTTGCCAAAGCCGATATCCATACACCCATTAAAAGTAAATTTATATAACTGATACTAATATCAATATTAAATAATTTAATAATAGTTATAGAAACTAGATATTGAAAATATGTGATTGCAAAGTTATATAGCATATTCCCTAACACATATCCTCTTATATTTTGTGGTGAATATAATATTCTTGTAAATGTACCTGAATTCTTATCTTTAATAATCATTGATGCTGTAATAGTAGATGTTATCATTAAAAATAATACAATAAAAGCAATTATTCTTTGCAAAACCCCTAATGTATTTTCTTGTAGTTTACTTATATTTATAGGTGTTGAATCTTCTTTATATGATTCTATTAAATACTCTAATATACTATTTGTACTTTTATCTTTTATAGAATAAAGTTCGAAATTACCCTTATTAAAATATATAACAGCAGAATATTTTCCAGTTATAATATCAGTTTTAACTGTTTTAAAATCTGCAGTTTCAACATCAATTCCTTGAGTACTTTTTAATGCCTTAACCATATCTGTATAAATATTCTTTTCAGATTCATTTAAAACTTGCTCATTTTTATACTCACTTAAAATACCAATATTAAAAGATGGTTTACTTATGTAGTTTGCCATTACTCCAAGTATTACTATAATTATTGGAAATAAGAGTGTTACTAAAAATCCTGATTTTTTATTTATATTTCTTTTAAAATTATTATTAAAAATACCTATTAAGTTCACTATATAAATGCCTCCTTTTTAAAAAATTTAACTGTAAGTACTGTAATTAAAATACTTATCATTACAAATATAGATGATATATAAAAAATAGGTTGAAAATTATTATCATAAATACAAGTAACTATACTCCTATTGACCCAAGTCAATGGTGATATATTAATTGCTAATGAAACAATTGGGTTTAATGAACTAACTGGAAAAAATACTCCTCCTAAGAAACCAAAAATCACTATTGGTATATTAATGATATTACGTAGTATATCTAAGTTTTTGCATGCAAGACCTAAAAATAAACCTATAGTTGATACTACAGTTGATTCACACACTAAAAGAAAAATAATAACTAAAAAATTCCCACCAAAACTTATCTGAAAAACACTTTTTATTATCATTAAAGTTATTACATTACACAGTGAAAGTATAATTGTACAAGAAAAAAGTTTTGAAAGTACTAGTGCTGTTATAGAAATAGGAGAAATCATATAACGATATGATGTACTAGAAATTTTCTCATCTTGTGCCGCATATGAAACACTAATAATTCCCATAAGTACACAAAATGGTATTGTGACAATAGTATAATAGTTATATGATGTAAATTCTGTTCCATAAGATTTTGATGTTAAATATCCTAATAACATTATGATTATTAATGGAAAAACAATATTATAAAATAAAATAAAAAAATCTTTACTTCTTCTCTTTATTCCTAATCTAAACAATGGTAAAAAATATCTCATATATTATTCCTCCGAATCTCTCAAATTTGTACCTGTAAGATATAAAAAAATATCCTCCAAGGTCTTGAAACCAAGTTTTAAATACTTATCTTTGTATACGCTCTTATCTAAGTCTTCTAAAATTACTCCTTCATCAATTAAAATAATCCTATTACATAAAGCTTCTATTTCCTCCATATAGTGACTAGTGTAAATAATTGTTGTACCATTCTTATTAATCGTTTTAATTGCTTCCATAATTTTATTTCTCGATTGAGGGTCAATTCCAACTGTTGGCTCATCCATAATGAGAATTTTAGGACTATGTGCGATTGCACAAGCTATATTTAATCTGCGTTTCATTCCTCCAGAAAATTTTGATGGAAGTTCTTTGTGTCTACCCCAAAGTCCAACAAACTCTAAGGCCTCTTTAGTTCGAGATTTGAGTTCGTTTCCTCTAAAACCATACAATGAACAAAAGAATTTAACATTATCATATGCACTTAAATCTTCATATATTGCCAGTTCTTGTGGCACAACACCAAGATCACTTTTAAAAACATTTTGCTGATTTTTGATACTTTTACCTTTATAATATATATCTCCACTATCTGGAGATACAATCGTAGTAAACATATTAATAGAGGTGCTTTTTCCTGCTCCATTTGGCCCAATAAAACCTAAAATGTCCCCTTCTAGTATTTTAAAACTCTCCCTTGATACAACTTCCTTATTTTTATATCTTTTAGATAACTTTTCAATCTCTAATAGTACATTTTCCATTTATAAAACCTCCTAATATTTTAACCAATATTATATATCCAATATTGTATATATTGTTTTTTTAAAACACGAGCCTTTGACCCGTGTTATTATGAATAAACTTATTTTTTATTTTGTAATTTTAGTATTATTTTATCTATATTTTCTATAGCTTTGTCTGGATTATTAATTATTTCATCTCTGAGTTTTTGAACCTCTAATAGTTCACTTGTTGCCTCATTTGCAAATAAAAAATCTTCTTCTATATTTGAAAAATCTATAGATTTAATGACGTTCTGTGTTTCATAACCAACAGATATGTACTTATCAATATTATTTAGTATTTCCTCATGCCATAGTATTTGATAATTCAAATTATCTATTGTCATATCAAAGGCAATTCTTTCTGTTGGAAGGCTTTTTTTATCAATCTTTTTAATTTCTTTCCAGTTTTCCCAATACTTTTTCTGCTCTATCAGATGCTTTATATGCTTTTCAAGATTGGTTTGTATAGTATCTCTTGGTAATACATCTAAAATATTATACAACAAAAACTTATTTGAACCTATTGGAACTATAGGCATTTGCAGTTCTTTTTGTAATTCTTCTCTTAGCTCCACTTTACCACTTTGTGTAATATCATAAATCTTACGAATTCTAGCACCATTTTTTTCTTCTCTCAAAACTCTAACTAATCCATCTTTTTCTAACTTTGTCAAAGCATAGTAGATTGAACCAGATTGTATTTTGGTCCACCTATCTGCACCAGAAACTTGTAAAAATTTTTGAATTTCATATCCATGTGTTGGCTTAATATTTAAATAATATAAAATTAAAGTACGTATCAGAAAAATTCACCACCTTATACTCTATCTTGGATATTATACTATCACCAACGTTGTATATAGTCAATAGTTATTATTTTAAATAATGTATCATAAGTTATTATTTTTATTCTTTAGTACAAGGGCTTCCATGAGACATACATATCCAGTTGTATTTTAAATTTTCTAACTCATTTACAGATTTCATCATTTTTTCAGAGTCCCAGTTCCACAGATTAGGATATGGAATTATATTTCCGTTCTTATTCTTAACTAAGTCTCCTGCAAATAAAACATCTTCAAAAAGCATACAAACATGTCCTGGTGTATGTCCTGGTGTATGAATAATTTTTATATTTCCAACTTGCATATTGTCTCTATAAGGCTCTATATCTTTAATAATTCTTTTTGCAATTGTCTTTCCAATAAATTTTTTGAATCCAGGTCTATCCTTCTCTCCTATAATAAATGGGATATCTTCCATATGAGCCCACACTTTTGCTCCTGTATATTCTTTCAATAACTTAATATTAGACATATGGTCAACATCATGATGAGTCAGTAAAATATGCTTAATATCAGTTAGTTGAATCCCAAGTGTTTTTAATTCTTTAATTATACCATTCCCCATAAAAGGAAGTCCTGTATCTATCAATGTAATCTCTTCATCAAACACAATAAAACAATTTGCACCACGAGTACTATCTAACAACAAGATATTTTCTTTTATTTGCATAAATAAATCCCCCTTTTTTTATATTTTACCTATATAATTAATTAGTAAAGTTATAATAAATTATAGTGCTTTACATTAATTTTATTCGCAATAGTATACCGTTGTTATATAAGTATGCCATCAGTATACTATTTTATCAATGGAATCAGTAAAAAGGAGTGTTTTATATGCCAGAATTATCAAAAAGAGATAAAGAAAAAATCCAAAGAGAAAATGAAATTGTTGTCAAAGCAGAAAAATTATTTTGTCTTAATGGATTTGATAACACCTCTATGAATGAACTAGCAAAGGAAACAGAATATACAAAACGTACTATATATAAATATTTCTCATGCAAGGAAGATTTGTTTTTTGCTGTTGTACTAAGAGGGTATAAAAGACTTTGGGATAGTGTTAAAATAGAAAGTTCAAAAGGTAAAAATGGATTTGAAAGATTAAAATTTTCATATTCTGCATTTCATAAATTCTACTGTAAAGAACCTTCTTTACTAGCTTTAATGGGAATGATTGGACTTGTACAATCTAAAAACTCAGACTTAGAGATACCTTTTAAAGAAAAGTTTTTTTCTTTCAATAAGTTTATGTTTGAAGAAATACAAGAACTATTTGAAATAGGAAAAGTTGATGGAAGTATTAGGTCAGATATTGAGATACCCACTCTTATGTATTCATCAATATTTACACTTACAGGATTTTTTAATTTATTATCTATAACAGGAAAATCGTATCTCAACAATTTTAATATAGAAGAAAAAAAATTTATTGAAACCACTCTTGGTCTTTTGATAGATTCACTTAAAGCGTAGTTTTAATTTATAAGTTTTTTGACAGGAATTTTATTTTCTGTGCAGGATAATCTAGAGGATAAAATGATAACTTTGTTGTAGAACAAGGATTTCCATTGTGTATGATTTTGTGTATCTGTATAATATCTGTATAAATAGAAATTTACGTTGGAGGACTGTGTATGGAAGAAAAAGATAAAAGAAATAGTTATGTTACTTTATTTATGTTTATAGGTGCAGGTATTGGTATTGCTATCGGTTTTGCGATTGGTATCTCTCAAGGAAAAACTGGAATATCTATGTGTTATGGATTAGTATTTGGAATGATAGTAGGAGCTGGTCTTGGAACTATTATAGAAAAGAGCAATAGTAAAGATTAAAACAAATTCCAGTTTGGTAACTGAATATTCAATATCACACAAGCAGTTAGTTATTTATGCTGATAACCATATTTTTACACTATAATTTCTTTTAAATGAAAGGACTGAAAATAAATGGCAAAAATACTTCTTTTAGAAGATGATGATACAATTGCATTTGGGATAAAAGCTTCCCTAGAAAAGAAAAACCATGTAGTTTGTTGTTATAGTACAATCACTGAAGCTAAGAAAAAATTTGACAAAGATATCAATTTAATTCTACTTGATTTAAATTTACCTGATGGGATTGGATATGAATTTTGTAAATATGTTAAAAATATAAGAGATATTCCAGTGATATTTTTGACAGTGCGCGATGATGAAAAAGATATTGTACAAGGTTTGGATATGGGTGCAGACGACTATGTGGTTAAGCCATTCTTACTTTCAGTACTTCAATCTAGAATTAATGCTGTACTTAGACGTACTCATTCTAACACTACTAGCACTCTTACATGTGAAAATATAAGATTGAATAAAGATGAAGTCAAAGTATATTTGGACAATATTGAAATCTCTTTGACAGCAGGAGAATACAAACTACTCCTAAGTCTAATGGAGAATAAAAATAAAGCACTTACTCGTGCAAAACTCTTAGAAATGCTCTGGGATATAGATGGCAACTTTGTAAATGATAATACTCTTACTGTTACAATAAAGCGACTTAGAGAAAAACTAAAAAATCCATCCTGTATAAAAACCTTGAGAGGTATAGGATACAGAATGGAGGACAGCTAGTGAAAATAAAAAAATATATCAATAATACTGTTATTTTTATAGTATTCTGTTTAGTTATTACTATTTTGTTAAGTATAATTCTAACAACTGTAACTTCTTCTGAAGAATATAATATGATAGCTAAAACCATTGGTACATCCTATCAACTTAATCCTAAATCTACAGAACATATTTTAGAATCACTAAAAAATTCAGATTCTCATGACTTTAATGTGGGAAATGAGATTTTATTAAAACATGGTTATACTAAAAATACATTTTGGTATAAAAACTTTTTTTATTTCATGATAGTGTCCTTTATTATAGTGTCAACAATGGCTATAGTTATGTTTATAATTCAGTATAGAGAAAAAAGAAAAAATATGAATAGAATAAATATGCTTACGAGCTATTTAGAAGAAGTAAATTTAGGAAAAGAATCTGTACTTTTACGTTGTGAAGATGAGTTTTCACATCTTGAAGACGAGATATACAAAACTGTGGGAGAACTTCGTTGCTCAAAAGAATTTGCTTTAAAAGAAAGACAAACTCTTTCAGATAATCTTGCAGATATCGCACATCAACTTAAAACTCCAATTACTTCTATGTCGCTCATGGCACAGTTACTTGCAGAAAGTTGTCCCGAGGAAGAAATAGATTACCTCAACAGACTTACAAATCAAATATTAAGATTAGAAAGATTGGTGTCATCCTTACTTACTTTGTCAAAGTTAGATGCAAATACTTTAATATTTGAAAGTAAGCTTATAGATGTCCATTCTCTTCTTACTCATGCAGTTGAACCTATAGAAGAAATTTTAAAAGAAAAAAACCAGACATTTCTTATTGAAGACTCTTCGTTTGTAGAATTTAACATTGATATTAACTGGACTTTGGAAGCTCTTTTAAATATTCTTAAAAACTGTAGTGAACATGTAGAAGATGGTGGACAGATTGTTGCTTATTATAGTAAAAATCCTCTATACATTGAAATTATTATAGAAGATAATGGTAAAGGTTTTGCTCAAGAAGACCTGCCATATATTTTTAATCGATTTTATCGTGGTAAAAATGCTAGCAAATACAGCATTGGTATAGGTCTTGCTCTATCAAAGTCTATTATCGAAAATCAAAATGGTACTATACATGCAGAAAATTGTCATCATGGTGGTGCAAGATTCATAATTAAGTTTTATACATAAAAAACTGGATTATAGGAAAACACCTATAATCCAGTTACATTATATCTTATTTATCATTTATACATTATTTATAACTTACACACAATATTATTTAAAGTTGCTTTTAAAAAATATTCAAATAAATCTTGTTTATATTGTCTCATTTTTTATAGATTCTACTATGTTTTCATTATTTAATTGTTTACATCCCATAATATACGATGCTATTACTACAATAAGTATCAATATGGTAAAGCTCGTCACTATGGATATTGGTGCAAATAATAAGTACTCCATAAAACTTATTTCATTTATATGGATGAAAGCATACAATATAGCTATTTGCACAGGAATACTGAGTAATAATGGTGTAAGACCAAAAAATAATCCTTCTAAGATAATCATCTTTTTCATGCCATTTGGAGACAATCCTGCAGAACGTAACATAGCAAATTCTTGTCGCCTACTTCTAAGATTCCCTGAAACAGTCGCCCATACATTTGATAAACCAATTGCAGCTAACAATGCTGTAATAAATCCTACTATTAAATTCATAGTTATTTGTCCACTATCACTTAACTCTTCATTTTCTACAACATCATTAATCCTATAATCACCTGACCCATAATATTGGTTGCAAATAGATTCAAACTCTTTTCTTACTTTAGAAATATTATCATGATTATCTATTTTAAATAGCCCTGTTATCCTATTTGATTTTAATCTACGATTTTCATGGTAATTTTTAGACATATCTTGTACTGTAGACATTGGTACTACTTGAATTAGTGTGTATCTACCAAGCCTTTCTGCTATTTGTGGAAGTGTATCTGTAATAGCTCCTACTTTCATGTTAAAAGTATAATTTCCCTCATCTTCATCATATACTTTTTCATTCAATGTAATGTTATCTCCTACAGAAAGATTTAAATAATCTATATATACTTTATCCCTACGTGTACTACGCTCAACATCTTCCTCACGATTATATACAATTGAAATTGGATTTTTTGTATCATAATATGGTTTGGGGTCTATAGAAAGTTGTTTGCAATATTTTGCAAAACTCTCGTCATCAAGTCCAATCATAGTTGAAGTGATACGAAACTTACCATCACGTTCTATAGGAGAATATTTTTTAGCTGAGACTATATTTTTAAATCCTCCACTCTTTGCAAGCTCTTTTGAAGCATCTTTTTCAGTTAACCAAGTTGCTGCAGACATTTTTAGATAATATAATGTACTCTCTACACCTTGTGTATTGTTTAATTGCTCTAAAAACTGTTTTTCTGTAGGTTCACTATTTTCCAAATACAATGATATATCCCTTTGACTCGCATAAATATCACTACCATAAACACTCTCTGCACCTTTTTGACATGCAATTATATTTAGAAAGCTTGTCAATAATAAAAAAGAAAGTGTTAAAGATATTGTTGCAGTACGATAAGATTTTTTACGGGCACGAAGCGCATTTACTGCAAGTTCTCCTTCTATACCAAATAACCTTGTTAATGAGTATTTATTAGAACTTTTAATTTTAACACTATCACCTTGTCTGATTGCTTCTATAGGTGCTAGTTTTGATACTCTACGTGCTGGTATCAGTGCGGAAACCCATACTGTTATTATTGTAAGTAAAACAGCTGGTAAGAAAGCAGGAATACCATAAGTAAAGATTACCTGTTGATTATCAATATTAATATTTACTGAATTAATATAACTTACAAGACCATTACACAATGCCCACCCTAAAAATAAGCCTATAGGTAAAGGGATAATTGTCAATAAAAAACCTTCAAAAACTACAGACTTTTTAATCTGCTTTGGAGATGCTCCAATGCTAGCTAGTATGCCCAATTGAGTAAGTCTAGCATTTGCTGATAATGCAAAAGCATTATAAATCACCATTACAAATACAGCCACTGTAAAGATTGCTATTGTTAAATACATAAGAGGTGTTGAAAATTTTTCTATACTGTTCATAGATGCTTTCTGTTCTGGAGAAAAGACTAACATCTTTAAAAGATAATTACTATTATACTTAAGATTGTATTTTCCATATTCATTCATTTTCCATCCTAATGATTTAGCAAGCTTTGGAAGCTCTTTATATGTATCTCTAATATTTTTAAATCGCAAATATACAGTAATATTATCACTAGGCTTTATACTTGCTCTATCAAGATAACCAAGAGCTGTATATGCAGGTACAACTGATGAAGTAGTAACATCTATTTTCCCTACTATTGTCAACACAGTTTCTGAAATCTTTCTAAAACTTTCACCTTTTGCTGTTGGTGCTGTAGGTACAATATAATTTCCATTTAAAACCCTATCTCCTATTGGGATAGTAATCTTATCACCAACTTTTACATTTGGATTACTTTCAAAATATTGTTTTGAGAGTGCAATTTCATTAGCATTATTTGGTCGACGCCCCTCTAGTATAGTGTCTTTTTCTGGCATAGAATTCCAATATTCTGATGTGGCATTTCTATAAATTATGTAATCCCTTTTATCATCATTAATTTTACCTACATACCATGGTCCTTTAATCATCACATCATCAACTGAAGAGAAATTTTCAATTAATGATAAGTCACTTCCATGAGTTTCATCAAATAATTCTCCATGCCAATTACCTTCTTTCTCAACTGAAAGTCTTATAAAATCACTCCACATTGTATATAATAATCCACATAAAGAAGACATCATAGTTGTAGTAAGTAATATAGCCAACATTATAGCTATACTACTACGCTTATTACGACGTACAAAATCTAAGGTGTATTCTTGAAGAATATTCATTTCTTCACCACCTTTTCAGAAACTATCATACCATCTTCCATAGTTATAATGCGATTTGCTTCTAATGCTATTTTTTCATCATGAGTAATAAGAAGTATTGTTTGATTAAATCGTTTATTTGATAAGTTTAGTAAATCTACAATTTCTTCAGAATTTTTTCTATCAAGATTACCTGTTGGTTCATCTGCTAATAAAATAGCTGGTCTATATATTAAACTTCTAGCTATAGCTACTCTTTGCTGTTGCCCACCTGAAAGTTGACCTGGAAGATGTTTTAGCCTATCAGTTAATCCCAAGGTAGATACAATTTCCGAAAACCTATCTTCATCCACTTTCCTCTTATCAAGTAACATTGGTAATAATATATTTTTTCTAACATCAAGAGTAGGTATAAGATTATAAAATTGATATATAAGCCCTACTTTTCTGCGTCGAAAAATTGCCAATGCTTCTTCTTTTAAGCTTGCTATCTCAGTATCTTCAATATAAATTTTTCCAGATGTAGGTCTATCTACTCCTCCAAGCATATGAAGTAATGTAGATTTTCCAGAACCAGAGGCTCCTACTATGGATACAAAATCACCTTTTTGAACTGATAAATTCAAATTATTAAGAGCCGTTACCATAGTTTGATTTGAGCCATATGTCTTTGTTAAATTTTCACATTTTAGTATTTCCATATATAATCATCTCCTTTATAGTTAAAGTTTAGCAATCCAAAATGACATTATAGTGACACTTCAAACTAAATGTTGACTCTCTCTCAAAATACTTTTTTCAATTAAATATGATACTTTACATAAACACCTTATAAATTTTAACCAATATAAGATTATTTTTTATTAAAATTTTGCTCATATCCTTTTACATATACTTAAAATAATATAAATAAAATAAAAACTATGCAATATATTTATCAATTCATTGCATAGTTACTTAAATCTACCTAATATTTTAGTATAAAGTTATGTCTATTATATAGTATTGTAATATTTCTTAATTATATCAATTGCAATCTCTTTTACTTTTGGTCCTCCGATTTTTTTATTAGAATCATCTGATTTAATAGCAAAGTAATATGTATCATCTTCATTTTCTACCATCCCAACAAACCATGCATCAACACATTGCTTCTTTTCATCAAATCCTGTTCCAGTTTTACCATATACATTTATTTTCTTATCATTTGTATCTATTTTCATAATCTCCTTCAAGAGATTAATATTCTCTTTTTTAAAACTTGTATCACCCTCAAAAATTTTAGTTAATACTTGTGTTTGCTCTTTGGGAGAGATTTTTAATGAAGATTCTAACCAGAACCCATTTAAATCTTTACTTCCATTTTTTAAATTTCCTTCCCACTCACTAATGTCACAATTCCCATATTTTAGATTATCTAGTGTATTTTGAACAAATTTAGCATCAACTTGATTCATCAGTTTTCTATGATACCAAACACAAGATACTTTAAATGCTTCTTCTAAATTAAGATTTCTATTCCAATCTTCAAGCTCATAAATTGTGCCATTATACCCCATAACTGATTCTTTTGAATTTACTATTCCTTTTTCTAAACCAATTAATGTTGAAATTATTTTAAAAGTAGAACAAGGTGAAGCCCTTGTTTCAATTAACTCTTTATTGTATATATTATATTCTTTATTTTTACTACTATAAAAAACAGCCCCTCCACTAATATCTTTGAAACAATCACTATAATCAACTACATTAACTTTATCTTTTTTCTGTTGTGTACTATCTTTACTATCCAATTCATTTGATTTAAAATTTGTATTGTTACTCTTAATATTTTGTTCTTTACTCTTTTGATTACTTTCCATTGAATGTTTTGCTATAAATGCAATGATTAATAGAATAATTATTAAAATAAAACTTGTCTTTCTTTTCATACCTTACTCCTTCCCTATATATGTATATTTATGATCCTCCTTTAAAATAATAGACATCATCTGTAATATACTCTAAACGTGGAGCTTGAATGTGTTTATTTATAAAATCTAACTCTGGCTTATTTCCTTTTAAATCTTTAAAGAATACAATCCCATCAACAGATTGTAATTCAGCTCCAAAGAAAAAACAAACTGATTTTTTATTACCAACTATCTTAGTTACATCTACATTTCTATTTAACTTATTTATTTTATTTACTACTTCTTCGGAAAAAATATTTTCTAACTCCTTTTTGCCAAGTTTAATATTTAGATTATATTCAGAATTTAACTTTTTTTCATCACATGCTTTTAAGACTGCTTGTGCAACCTCTATATAATCCTTTTTGTAAAGTTGGAATCTAAAACTTTCACTTGGTCTAGGAAGAAATATAGTAGATATACTTATAAAAGTACAAACTATACATCCGATTACTTTTCTTTTATTTAAATCTTTTCTAAGATGTAGCTTAATAATATGTACACAAATCCATATGAAAGCAATCAACATTAATGGTATTGCAAATAATCCTATGAATAGTAAAATCACTCCTCCTCTCAATATAATATTTCCACAAAGAAATAAGAAGTCACTTACAAGAAATAAAGCTACAGGAATAATTATTCCTTTTATATTTTCTTTACCTAATATAATTATGTTGATTAAAGCTATTATAAAAACAGCTATTATAACTATCAGTAACATTGTTCTCTCCTTTCAAGTAGTAAAATTATGTCTGAGTATACACTTAAAACTTACTATTGTAATATTTTAAATATTACAATAGTAAGTTTTAAAAGTCAAGTTATTTAAATCTTTTAAACTAGCTCATTTTTACTAAATTCTAAATAAGTTTTATAATAGGAGTTTTGTTTTTATATGTAGCATACTAATTAATACTGTTTACACTGTAAGTAAATTTAAAAATAATATCTGTAATATAGCAGAATATATCATGAAAATAAATTTTAATCTTATTATAATATAACTACATAATATAATTATGCTACTAAAATATATAAAGAAAGGGCTTAGTATTTATGTCAGATATCATAATAAAGGGACTTACACATAATAATTTAAAAAACATCTCACTTAAACTTCCAAAAAACAAAATCATTGTCTTTTCTGGAGTTTCTGGCTCTGGAAAATCAAGTATTGTATTTGACACAATTGCGGCAGAATCACAAAGACAAATGAATGAAACATATTCAGCATTTATTAGAGGTCGACTTCCAAAATACAAAAAACCTCATGTAGAACTGATTGATAATTTAACTGCTTCTGTAATCGTAGACCAGTCTCCTCTTGGTGGCAATGCACGTTCTACAGTAGGAACTATAAGCGATTTGTATTCTTCACTAAGATTATTATTTTCTAGAATTGGCAAACCATATATAGGAACAACATCATATTTTTCGTTTAATGACCCAAATGGTATGTGTAAAAACTGTTCTGGAATTGGTAGAGTCAAAGCGATTAATATTGAGTCTATTCTAAATCCTGAAAATTCATGGAATTCAGGTTGTGTAAATGACTCTCTATTTAAACCTAATTCATGGTATTGGAAACAGTATACTGAATCTGGACTATTTGATTTAGATAAACCTCTGAAGGATTATTCTATGGAGGAATATAATTTATTGCTATATGGCTCAAAAGATGGAAAAAGCAAACCTGAAAATTCAAAAGTTGAAGGTATTTTTAATAAATACAATCAAACATATCTAAATCGAGATATTAGCAATATGAGCAAACACACCAAAGAAAAGTCAGAAAGACTTATAACTGATGAGGAATGTCCTGAATGTCATGGAAAAAGATTAAATAAAGATGCTCTTAACTGCACTATTTTAGGGTATTCTATAGCAGATATGAGTAATATGGAATTTACTGAACTTTACAATTTACTCTCTCAAATAAATGATGATAGAGTTGAAACTGTTGTAGATACTCTTACTGATGGCTTGAAAAGAATGATTGATATTGGACTTCCTTATTTACATCTAAATAGAGAATCAACTTCTCTATCTGGAGGAGAAGCTCAGAGATTAAAACTTGTACGCTATATGGGAAGTAGCCTCACAGGTCTAACCTATATTTTTGATGAACCCAGCACTGGAATGCACCCAAGAGATGTACATCGTATGAATCAATTATTAAAAAGACTTAGAGACAGAGGAAATACAGTTCTGGTGGTAGAACATGATAAAGATGTCATATCTATAGCAGATGAGATTATAGATATTGGTCCAAATGCTGGTAAACATGGGGGAAATATTATATTTCAAGGTACCTATAATGAATTACTTCTAGCAAATACACTTACTTCAAAAGCTATGAATTTGTCATTATCTCTAAAATCTAATACTCGTAAACCAAAAAACTTTCTTCCCATTAGAGGAGCTTGTTTGTATAATCTAAAAAATGTTGATATAGATATACCGGTTGGAATCATGACAGTTGTTACTGGAGTTGCTGGTTCTGGAAAAAGTACTTTGATTTCTAGTATTTTTGCAAAAAAATATGAAAAAGATGTTATTAAAATTGACCAAAACCCTATCACGACTACAAATCGCTCTATGCCAGCTACATTTCTTGGTTTTTTTGATGAAATAAGAAAACTTTTTGCTAAAGAAAATAATGTTGGTGAAAGTTTATTCAGCTTTAATTCTAAAGGGGCTTGTCCTATTTGTAATGGAAAAGGAGTACTTGTTACAGAACTGGTATTTATGGACCCTGTTATTAATATATGTGAAGCTTGTAGAGGTACTCGATATAATGAAGAAGTCCTGTCAAAATTGTATAAGGGTAAAAATATAGTTGAAGTTCTTTCCATGACAGTAGATGAATCACTTGAATTCTTTACGGAAAAGAAACTTTGTAAAATATTACAAACTATGAAAGATGTTGGATTATCTTATATGACTTTAGGTCAGCCACTTAGTACACTATCTGGCGGAGAATGTCAAAGAATTAAACTAGCAAAAAATCTTAATAAAAGAGGTACTATATATATTCTAGATGAACCAACTACTGGTCTTCATATGTCTGACATTGACAAGCTTATGTTGATTTTTGAAAGAATAGTAGACATAGGTAATACAATTATTATCATTGAACATAATTTAGATGTTTTAAAGCAAGCAGATTGGGTGATAGATATTGGACCTGATGGTGGTAAAAATGGTGGTCAGGTAGTATTTGAAGGTACTCCATCAGAAATGTTAAAAAAAGGTAATACTATAACATCAGACTTTCTTAGAAAATCAATAAAAAAATAAGAACAATGGTGTAAATAAAACTACAGAAAAAATGCTTTTTATTTTAAAAAATATCTATTAAAGTATGGAATAAAAATACACATAATTATATATTTTATTTATGGCTTGTACAGTTCTAATTACCTCAAATAGTACTTCTGATATTTTGTTAATTCTATAGAAGACACTTTAATCTATAGAATTAACAAAATGATTAACAAAATCTCAGTATTTCCCCTATCAGAAATCAACAAGGGAAAAATCGTTTTATCCAGTGCTGGCGTAGTTTAAAGTGCCTCCTCCTTGATATAGTAGCGGATACATTGCTTTAATTAGTGCTAAGCTTCATGTTCCGACTTACTTTACCACACAATCATTTGTCTTCACGTCGTTTTCGGTTCCTATTCCCACTTCGTTCTACCTGATACCAGCCGCAGTTTTATTAACAGCTATGTTGCCTGCGATTGACTGGACCACATCCACAATATTAAAATGACACATTCGTCATTTTAACATTGACATGACATAGAAAAGAGAGTATAGTATATCATATAATAATGACGATAAAGTCATTTTAAGGGAGGTTTATGTAATGCCAAAAGTAAATGAACAGTATTTGGAGGAAAAACGGGATCAGATACTGGATGCTGCATTTGATGTTTGCATGTCCAAGCCAGTATATACAGTTAAAATGAAAGATATTATTGAGAAAACAGGCTTTAGTCACGGGCTTGTATATCGTTATTTTACTAATTTGGAGGATATCCTATTTGCCCTCATTAACAGAGACACATCAATTATTGACGTGTCTGCTAAAGTTGATGAAATACTGCACTCAGGACATTCTCCAGAAGATGTTGTAAAGCAGCTGTTTTCGCTATATTTTGATGCGATTATGATTGGCATCACTGGGTACGGTAAGATTTTAAATGAAATGCTTTCTACGCTTGCCAGCGACCAGCAATATTATCAGAGGTTTCGGGCAAATGTGAAGGTTGCATCCCATAGCGATTATTTACAAACGCAAGCATATCAATATATTGAAGAGCAAATACAAAAAGGCTATTTCTCTCCTAAACAGACGTTAGATGAAATATATTCTTTTATTACAGTATGTCTCAGCGGAATCGAAAGGGACTTGATTCTAACAAGGTGCTACCCTGCTATGCAATATATTCAGTTGAATACGGATGGATTACTGTTCAGCCTGTGTACATCTGTCCTTTTCATGTTGGGAAGCAGTAACCAGCCTGTCTGAAAATAAGGACAACAAGAATGAGTCCATAGTTTATTTACAATGAGGAGGTTATGCTGATGTGGAATTATTATGAGAAAAAACCCATACTACAATACTTATTGCTTGTATTTTTAATTGCATGGAGTGCTACAACAATCGTCATAATAGGCGAACGGCTTGAATGGTTTGCAGGACCGATTGGAACTGTCGTATACTACTTACTAGTTGGTTTCTCAATTGGATTTGCTCCAGCTTATGCTGTTACGATTCTTCTTAAAAAAAGTGAACAGATTCATGGGATTAAAGAACTTTGTGGCCGTATCGTCAGAACCAATCATCTATCCGGCTCTCGCGCCCTGATTGTTGCTATTTTCTTTGCCAGCCAGATTGTGATCAATATCCTTTGCAATCGATATCTAGGAAAGCCTTGGTATACGATACTCCTTATGTTTCCATTCATGATTATAGGAGGCGGATTGGAAGAGCTTGGCTGGCGCGGTTTTTTGCAGCCAGCATTAGAGCAAAAACTCCCTTTTTTTGCTGCATGTCTTCTCACAGGCGTGATATGGGCCATTTGGCATCTTCCGCTCTGGTTGCTACAGAACGCAAACCAATCCTCCATGAACTTCATCTCGTTTTTGTGTTGGTGTATCGCGATGTCTTTTATGTTGGCAGTCTTATACAGGCTGGCTGGAAGTGTCCTAATCTGTGTGTGTTTTCATGCGTGGTGCAATGCGATTGGTGGTCTATTCACAATGGACCTTCTTATCCAGCCAATACAAGCAAAGTCAATTGTGCTTCTAGGTCTCCAAGTTATTTTAGCTATGATTGCTTACATACAGATGAATTTGTCTTGGAAGTAACTCAGAAGATACAATGCCTCATATCGAAACGCAAGTTTGCTGAACTGTAAGGAGTTCATATGGCTAAAGAAAATGCAAATATACCTGACAAAACCGTTTATTTGCTTTCTATGACAGATTATATTGAGTTGAAAGGTACACTTGTATCATTTATTCAAAATTTTAATTATAACCTTGTTCCTTTTATGATTACTATTTTTTTTATTAAATTCTTAGATAGAAAAGAATCAGTTGATATTCTTACAAAACGATTAGAATATCTTGAAAAAAGCAATATAGGTACTTCAAAGCAAATAGAAATTTTGAAATCCCAAGACTTACCTACATATATTATTTGCAACGTCAAGCACAGTGCACAAATTATTCAAACAGATATAATATCAACGAAAAAACTTATTAACACGATAAAATAAATTGATGAAACTGGAGAAGCGTAAATGCTACCCCAGTTTCTTTCAAATAATGGCGACACGGGTTCCTGCCTTGATAAACTTCTGGTAAGGGCATATACGCCCTTAGCCAGCCATATCCTCGGATTGGAGGACTACCTTCTTGGCTACCCTTGCGGTAACGCTCATGCACAACAAGGATTTTTTCAACAAACTCATTAAGCATAGTTGTTGTCATGGTTTCAAAGTTTTTGTATTTGTCAATGAGGTCAATAAGCTCCCCATTAAGAGCACAAGCGGAAAAGCACATAAAATCAGATTTTCAAGTAATTGAGTGGCAAGGTGTTATACCTCATAATAAGTTAGAAAAATCAATCTTTACAATGTAAATTATATATCTCAATTAAGTTCTATCAACTGTGTTAAATTTCCAGTGTATGTAAGCTTAAGTTTATGCATAGCCCGTGTACAAGCAATATATAATAAACTACGATCGTAATCATTGTAATATGTTTTATTATTTACTGAAGGAATAACAACTTCATCAAACTCTAGCCCCTTTGACATTTTAATAGAAGTAATTGATACACCTTTTATAAAACTAGAACTTTCAGGAGATATTAAATTAACATCATATTCTTGCTTAATAACATCATATATTGCTTTAGCCTCGCTGTTGGTTTTTAGTATAATACCAAGGGTAGCATTGTTGCTTTCCTCAAACTGCTCAATCTCCATTTTTATCTTCTCTATCTCATCTGGTTCGTTACTGCATTTAATCACAACAGGCTCCTCACCATGTCTTTCAATAGCCTCCAGCGAAGTTATATTTTGAATTTTCTTGGCAAAATTAATAATCTCAAAAGTAGAACGATAACTCTTGTTTAACATTACTAACTCTCCACCATCATAAATCTGTACCATGTCATCTAATGTATGTAAATGATTAGGGTTGATTAGTTGTCCAAAATCTCCAAGAATAGTTTTTTTACATTTGAAAAGTAAGTTTATTACAGCATATTGAATAGGAGTGTAATCCTGCATCTCATCAATAACAATGTGTCTTATCACTTTGTCTTCTTGTAATCCCTCATATGCAGCATGAAGATATATAAATGGATACACATCTGCCCACTCAAGAGTATTCTTTGATGGCATTACAAACATATCTTGAATATTCATCTGTTTGAAGAAGTCCTTATACAGTACTAGAGTATTTTTTATTGTTAGCATTCTATTTAAACTTTTCAGTATATTTTTTACTTTTGGTAAGTCATCTTCCATAATATTATCTGATTCAAATCTATAATGAATATCTTCTGCTACCATCTCCAGTCTTCGCTTAACTGGATATTTATTGTATGCATCAAATCTTTTTCGTATCCAGTCACTTTTAGCTATAAAACCTCCAAAAGTGTAATCTTTAGGAATAAAGACCATATTTGGCATTTGCTTTATATATTTATCCATAAGCTTTAAAAAATCAAGTGTAGACTTGAAACGCACTCTTTTTTCCCATTGTACATCATTTACTTCCAGAGAATCTTTTTCTCCCTCAAAATCAATAATCCTCTCTAATTGAACTTCTGCTATATCTTCAAAACTTAATTCACATAGAGGCTCTTCTCCTAGTTCAGGAAGTACATTAGAAATATAGTCACCAAAGACTTTATTAGGTGATAGAATAATTACATTATTTGCTGATATCTTATCTTTAAATCGATAAAGAAGAAAAGCAATTCGATGTAAGGCTATAGATGTTTTTCCAGAACCAGCTACTCCTTGAATAATGAGGGTGTCAGCCTTGTCATTTCTAATAATTTGATTCTGCTCTTTTTGTATTGTTGAAATAATGGATTTCATCTTTTCATCTGAAGTATTACTAAGTTCCTGTTGAAGAATATCATCTTGTATATTCATAGAACTTTCAAGTACATACTCCAGTATTCCATTTTTAATTTTAAACTGTCGTTTACGTGTTATTTCTCCATCTATCCATCCAAGTGGTGCATTATACCCTGCTGGTCCTATCTCACAGTCATAAAACATACTGGCCATTGGAGAACGCCAATCTAGTATTAGAAGTTCATTTTCATAATCAAATGCAAATCGACCAATATAATACTTTGAATCATAACCTTCATCTTTTAGTTGAAAATCTATCCTAGCAAAATATGGCGAATCTTTCATTTTAGCAATCTTGTCTCGAACTTTTACCATAAAAGCCCCATAACTATCTATTTGCTTTAGTGCCAGTTCATTTTGGAACATTTCATGTGGGTCTATCTCTCCACGATTTTTTACCATATATAATTTAGCATCCATGTAATCTTTATCTAGTTTATCAACTGAATTTTCTGCATTCTCCAAAGCATTATCCAGCTTATTATTTATATCTATAAGATATGCAATCTCATCTGGAAAAGATGTTGCTAACTCCATCTCTTGCCCAGATATATTATGTTTAGGATTGGATGTAATAGAATTACAACTTTCTAATTGCTGATTTTTAGACATTTGAATCCTCCTTGCCAATTAAGTATTATCTTAAATCATTATACTGAATTGAATTTTATATTTTTTAATCATTCTTGCTCTTTGATTCAAATTTAGTTTTTGTTTTAAATTTCAGCCTCAAAATTTATATTTCTTTTTAAATAAAAAATACATTTTCTTATATTTATAATCAAAGTTATGAGAAACATGGACAGCAAAATAAATACACCTAAAAATGTAAAATTATTTTTTAATACAATAGATTATTAGTACTATTCAGTGTCTTTTTCATTTTCAGAAGACAGAATAAATTTTTGAGTAGGATACCCAAATTCAGTCAATAATTCAGCTTCTGCAAAACCTAACTTCTTTATCATATTCCGATGTCCTGTATCAGCTTTATCTCCTTCTCTAAAAGTTGTGATTGAGATAGATTTATCTATCAAAAAATTCTCAATAACCTTTTTTAGAAACACCTGTGCAATATCTGAATTACGATATTGAGGGTGTATTCCAAAAAAGTCAATGCTCCCAGTTTCTTTATTAAATACCATATTTGCAATAGCAATGTTATTAAATTTTAATATCAAGGCTCTTTCTTCCAAAATATATTGTTTTAATTGAGAGATATATTCTTCCTCCTGTAAATTTGGGAATCCATCTATGACTAATCTCACTAAACTCATCCATGATGGTATATCAGATATTTTAGCAAGTGTAATATCTTTTTCTAATTCCGATATATCTTTTGAAAATAGATTTTCTTTTTTCAAAACAAATCTTAGCTGCAAAGGATAAAATTCTTGTTCTTTTCGATATTTATTTGGAGATTTTTTATACATATCTTTAAATACAGAAGTAAATGCTTGTTGACTTTCATAGCCAGCTATCAATGCAATTTCAATAATTGTTTTTTTAGAAAATACTAATAGTTTTGCTGCCTCTGTGAGTTTTCTTCGTTTTATATAATCATGCATTGTCAACCCAACAGAAGTTGTAAAAGTTCTATGTAGATGATATTTTGAATAATGAACAGCATTAGCAACTATATCTAAATCCAGCTTTTCTGATAAATGCTCCTCTATATAATCAATAGCAGTTATAACATTATTTACTTTATAAAACATTGCAGCTCTCCTCCTTTTATCCATGAGACATTATATCAATTACTTCTTAGTCATATTTAATAAATCTTGCTATTTTTTATAATGTGAAAATTATTTTTTATATGTTTATCTCATCTTGTAACCTATTTTTCAATTTTCTTACATATTTCTAACTTAATAATATACATTTTTTCATATAATATAATCATTAAAAAAGAAAAATAGAGTATTTCATTTGAGATTCTTAATATTCTCTTGAAATACTCTTCTTTATATAAATATTTCTTTATTTTTAAATATACACTTAATTTATTTAACTCTAAATAAACTTTTAACTTTAAGATTTACCATCTTCTCTTCTATTATTTAATTAAAGACTCCAACCCTTTAATTTTCAATAGTTTTTCGTTTAATAAATCTAAAAATTTATCTATTATTTCCTGTTTATTAGATTCTTTAACTAAATAATAAATAAACCTATCTGGTGGAGCATCTTTTATGTAATGTATCTCGATATTAGATATTTCTTTAAGGTGATATGCTACTGATACTGGCACAATGGCCCATACATTTTCTTGTCTCATAAAATACTCTAAAAGAGACATTTGGTCTAAAAATACTTTAGGTTGAAGAGTTGAACGAAACCAAAAATTATGCCACAAATCATATTCAGGATTCCATGGAAGTCTTATTTCATCGGCAACATCTAAAACAGATGGATGCAATTCTCCATTGTATTTTGAGCCATAACTTGTTACCAGTAACATGGCTTCTTTAAATATTGGTATTGTTTCTATGTCATTAAAAAACATATCATCTGAAATAAGAGCTATATCAACTTCCCCCTTGGAAACATAATCATATGCTTCATAAGAATGATAGTTATAAAAATTTACATTATACTCTGGATATGTATTCATAAAACAGGAAAATACATCTGGAAGTATGTATGAGCTAATACTTCCTATAGAGGATATATTTATAATTTTACTTCTATCAATCTTAGTTATATACTTAGCTTCTTGTAAGAGAGTTTTATATTTTTCTGCAATTGGAACAAATGCCTTCCCTTCTTCTGTCAACTCTGATATTCGTACTCCCTTTTTTCGATTAATTAATTTGTATCCCAATTCAGCTTCTAATGCATGTATGCGTCTACTTAAAGCTGGCTGAGTAACATATAAACTTTCAGCAGCAGCAGAAATGCTTCCCAGCTTTATAATAGTCAAAAAAGCTTGTATCTCAAGTTCTGTCATAATCTTACCCCAATTCATAATATAAATATTTATTTATATTATATGGATAAAAACAGCATTTTACAATTATTTAATCTGACTGTAAACTAATTGTATCTTAAAATTTAACGAGGTGCCATTATGAAATATACAACTAACTTAACAGAAGGTTACATAAAGAAAGAGTTGGTCATACTCATGTTCCCATTACTTTTAGGAAATATACTCCAACAACTTTACAATACTATTGATGCTATTATAGTTGGTAGGTTTGTAAGTCAAACTGCTTTTGCTGCTGTAGGTGTAGCTGGAACTATTATGAACCTTTTTATATTTGTACTAAGTGGAAGTTGTACAGGTATATCAATTATATTTGCACATTTTTATGGAGCTAGTGATTTATCTTCATTTAGAAAAGAATCTTTTCTAGCAACTATCTTTGGCATTACATTAACTTTAGGATTAAGTATATGTTCAATATTTATACTTTCTCCATTACTAAATCTAATTCATACACCACAAGAAGTTTCAAATATCGCGATACCATACCTAAATATTATTTTTTGTGGACTTATCGCAACATATTTTTATAATTTATTATCAGCAGCCTTGAGAGCTGTTGGGAATACTAAAGCTACCCTAATTATCTTAATGCTTTCAATGATAATAAATACTGTTTTGGATATAGTTTTTGTTGCAGTATGTGATTTTGGAATCCAAGGAGCAGCTTCTGCAACTGTACTTTCACAGACTCTTGCATCAATTCTTTGTTTTATTTATATAAGAAAAAACATTCCATTTCTTTTGTTTAGAAAGGAAGATATGAAGTTTGAATGGAAATTATTAAGATTAACTCTATCCTATAGTCTAATTTCAGCTCTTCATCAATCCAGTTTATATATTGGAAAATTACTAGTACAGGGAGCTGTAAATCTAATGGGAGCAGACATGATTACAGCATACACTGCTACAACAAAAATTGAAGGCTTTGCTAATTCTTTTGGTGATAGTGGTGCTGAGGCTATCTCTATATTTGTCGCACAAAATCTTGGAAATGAAAATAGAAAAAGAGCAAAGCAAGGATTTTATACAGGATTGATTATCCTATTGTGTCTAGGAATTGGGCTATCTTTGATAATGTATTTTTCTGCTAAGGCTGGTATTAAATTTATGATGAATAATGCCAATGATAGAATTATGGTAAATGGCATAGAGTACATGAAAACTATCGCTATTTTCTATGTTTTATGTTTTATAGGAAGTGCATTTGTTGGATGGTATAGAGGAAGTGGAAAAGTAAATATTCCTGTAATTGGAACCGTCTTACATATATCAATTCGTGTTATTATTTCTTATTTGTTTATTCAACAATTTGGTTTAAAGACAATTGCATTTGCTACTGGCATAGGATGGGTTTCTGTTGTGACATTTCAGTATATTATTTTTTGTAGGTCAAAAAAATAGAAAGGTGAACTCTATCCAAAGTTCACCTTTTATGTAAATAACTTTTTTTATTTTGATACATATTAATCTAATTTATAATATATCAGAGTTAAGATTAACAAATTAAACTTTTGAGTATATAATATATTACCCTAAGCTATTTATTAATAACTCTATTTTAAAGTTAATCCTGTGTTTGAGTTAATCCCATATTTTGAGCTAATTTTATTTTGTATGCTGAACATACTCTATAATTGTACCATCTGGATGTTTTACTGTCATATTATATCCTGTAGGAACTTTTTTCTTATCTCTTATTACTACTGCTCCACTTTGTAGCAGATGACTTCTCCATTCATCCACAGAATCAACCATAAAAGTAGCTTTCGTTTCTATAAATGGCTTAAGAGCAGTATCAGAACCAGATAACAGCAAAACATTTCCTACTTGAGCCAACTCTAACCCCACTTCTTTATAAGAAAAACGTAAAGAACATTTATCTTTTAAAAGATTTTCATAAAAAGGAATTGCATTTTCTATATCCTTAATATAAAAACGTGTTAATACATCATATATCTTCATATTATTTACTCCTTTATTTATCTGTCTTGTTTCTTCTCGATTATATCATTTTGCAAATATTATGATAATATCTCAATCATTAAACCACAACTATAATAATTACCCTAACAAGTCCTTATTATCACATAACAGGTAGTAACTTTCAATAAAAACGTCTATTAGTCACTCATTAAGTAACAATTCAATCTGTCATATCATAAACAATCCATATAAAAAACAAGTTAACTACCATTCATAGTAAAATGGTAGTTAACTTGTTTTTTATTACAGCTAAACCTATGTATCCACAGAATTTCTATTCTGTTTTGTTATTTATAGAATAGGTAACATCATTTTAGTGAGATACTCACTTTCAGGACGATTTAAATCATTCAAGTACTGATAATAGATATCTCCATAAAGTTCATATCCACTATCCTTCGCCCACAAAAATAATTCTTCAAGTGTAGGGTCTTGCAGTTCATATGGTCCTAAATCAATTGCAGTTATTATTTTCTGTGTTGGAACAATCTTTTGCAAAATTTCATTTTCTGTATCCATATTATTAAATACAGAATGATTAGCTACAGGAAAACCTACTTCAACATCTAATTTTTCTAAGTCCATGTTATGAAAGCATACAATTGGTGCTCCTGCAGACAATATTCCCTTTTCTTCCAAATAGTTGGAAATTTTTCGAAAACTTTGCTGTGAAAACTCTGAAAATTCTACCATAAAGTCAATAGTTTTTCGTATTGCTAAAATGCAATACGAAGGCTGTTCAGCCATCGTTATATTAGATATTCTAGCCATTTCATATCCTCCATTACTTTATTTTTATTTCTTAGCCTCTGTTTCGTAGTTTTTATTCTTAGTTGCATCTTTATATTAACAGTATAACAAAACCAATATTATGATGCTTGTCACACAGTGCTCTTATTTTGAGTAAATACAAATGGATTGAAAATAATGAATAACTCAAATAAGAAATAGTACTGCTTATTATAAATCACTAGTATTCATCCTTGAAATGCATAAAGAAAATCAATATTAATCTTGTAGTTCTTCTAATATATAAATAACATTAGAATTAAACATATTTTCTAGGTTACTACTTTTAGAGTCATTTTTTACATAAAATTAAGAGATAGTTTAATAGCTATCTCTTAAAATAATTCTACTATTTAAATTTAACTAAATCTTATTTTTATTATCAAGTTACTAATATACTAAAACATTTTAACAGTTTTCATCTAGCTCCCCTAGAATCTTATGAATATGAATCATTAAATATAATTCCTCCTGACGAGGCAATTTTCTAGAGTATTCCTTGTGTATATAGGCTCCTATTTTCTTTACACATTCATATTCTTCCTTACAATTTTTACGCACTTGATTATATATAAAATCTATCTTTTCTTTTGATGGTTCATTAGCCAGAAATCTTTGAGAAAAAGCCTTTAGATGCATTACAAATCTCATATAATAAAATGATTCTTTATTATATACAATAGAAAAGTGATAATGAACTATTTGTAAAATGGCATTCACAATTTTAGCACTTCTCTTATTTCTATCACTATAAGGATTGTCTTGTTGTGCATTTATAAAATGGCCTGCTATATTACCAATTTCCTCTTCTGGTAGGTCTAGACCAAGAACCTCCTTAAAAACAGTAATCGCATATTTTCCTATATCATATTCTTTTGGATTAAATTCTTTAATTTCAAACAAATAGTAATTCTCAATCATTATACCTTCTTTAAAGCGTCTCACTGCAAAGGCGATGTGGTCAGTTAAAACCAAGTATATATGGTTCATAAGTTTTAAATTATACTTTTCTATTCCATATGAGATTATCATTTGAGCTATACCAAAGTATTCTGCATCTATTTCTGATGCAAGTTGTACAATACTCTTTTTTATATTTTCATCATGAAGAACGAAAGTTTTTTCTATATCTTCTTTATTTAACTCAGACCCAATCTTATAATTATGACCAATTCCTTTTCCCATTAATATTATCTCTTCGTCATTATCATCCTTTGCAAGTAGCAACGAATTATTTAATACCTTTGTAATGTACATACTAAAAACCTCAATATATTATATTTATTTTGTTATTCCATTACTATTTATGACTTCTTTATACCAATAAAAACTATCTTTCTTTATTCTTTTTAAATCTAAGGTTTCATGGTCTGTTCTGTTTATGTAAACAAGCCCATAACGTTTGTTGAAACCTTGTGAAGAACTTAAAAGGTCTGTAAATGACCATAGACAATATCCCATCATTTCTACACCATCTTCAATAGCTAATTTACATGCATTTATATGAGTATTTAAATAATCTATACGATAGTCATCATGAATTTTACCATCTTCAAGGACATCTTTAGCTCCAAGACCATTCTCCGTTATTATAACAGGTAAGTGATACCTTTGCCAATATTCATTCAATGCAACTCTAAGTCCTGATGAATCTATTGATGCTCCATACTCTGAAGCCTTTAGATTAGGATTCATTGACATCTTAAATAATCCATACATACTAAAGTCAACGGTTCCTTCTCTTAGTCCAAATTGATGTTGTGAATCCTCAGGTAAGGCCTCTGCACAGTTTGTTCTATAATAATTTACAGCTATGAAATCCATTTTAGCTTTTTTAAGTACTTCTTTATCTTCATTTTCCATATGAGGGACTATATTTCTTTTCTCAAGATAATTCATATAATACCCTGGATACTCTCCATAATAATGCATATCAAGCATGTAGTACACTTTAAAGTTGTCATTCATTCTTGCTGCATATACATCTTCTGGTTTAGATGTAAGAGGATATGTTACAGATGATGATACTGCTGCTCCAATCTTGCTTCCTTCTATCATTTCATGGCATGCATTAACTGCCAATGCATGGGCTAAACAAAGATTATAATCCATTTGAGCACGCATTTTATCTATCTTCCATGGGTCTGTTTCATTATATATATTAATTCTCTCTTCTACTCTAACTATTAAATTCTGTTCATTATGAGGTTGCCAATATTTCACTCTATCTCCAAAATGCTCAAAGCATACTTTGGCAAATCTTTCAAAGGCATAAACAGTCTCTCTACCTTCCCAACCATTATACTTCTCCACTAGTGCAAAAGGTAGGTCAAAGTGATATAAAGTTACAAATGGCTCAATGTCACACTCTATTAATTTATCTATTACTTTATTATAAAAATCTATTCCCTTTTGGTTTATTTCTCCTTCCCCATCTGGAATTAGCCTTGCCCATGAAATTGAGAAACGATAAGTTTTCATTCCTAATTCTTTCATCAGTTCAATATCTTCTTCATAATTATGATAAAAATCTGATGCTACTTTAGTGTCTGCTTGCAAGTGAGACTTTTTAAAAGAATTGTAATCAGCCACTGTTTTTCCTTTATTATCTTTATCCCAAGCTCCTTCCACTTGAAATGCTGAAGATGATGCTCCCCATAAAAAATCTTTTGGAAATCCTGTATTCATAAGTGTCACTCCTTTTATATTAATGTTTTAATCGTTTTATTTGTTGCTTTATTGCACTAAGCTAATTTTTATAGTTCTAATCAATTTAATTATTAACTAATGAAATTATTTTATCATTTGTAGATACATGACTGGATTTACAAGAAATCACCTGTGCAAAATCAAATGTATTATTTACTATAACTGGTGTAGTTACATCATATCCAGCTTTTTTTATTTCATCTATATCGAAGGTTATCAGTTTAGAACCTTTTTTCACTAAATCTCCTTGATTAACATGTTTTACAAAGTGTTTTCCATTTAACTCTACTGTATTAATTCCAACATGTATCAACATTTCTGCTCCATTATCTAGCTTTAATCCTATTGCATGTAGTGTTGGAAATAAAGAAGCTACTTCACAATCAGTAGGAGCTACTATTACTCCTTTTGTAGGTAATACAGCTATACCTTCTCCCATAGCTTTTGATGCAAATACATCATCTTTTACTTCTGATAATTCTATACAATCTCCTTCCACAGGTGAAGTTATATCAACAATGCCCTCTTTTGTTTCTACTTTTATAGTAGAGCTATTTCCTTTAGAAGATTCTTCTAAATCTTCAAACCCAACCAGATAAGTTAAAATAGCTGAACCAAAAAATGCTATAGCACAACCTCCTAGATAACTTAAAAAACCTAACGTTCCTGCTTCAGCATATACAGGTATAGTTAAAACACCTTGGTTTGCGAATGCGTTACCATAAGAGCCACCCATTCCCATTATGCCACCTCCAATTGCACCACATATTACAGCACATACCATTGGTTTTTTTAACCTAAGATTAGCTCCATATATTGCAGGCTCAGTTATACCAAATAGTGCCGTTATAGTTGCAGACATAGAGATTGTCTTTAATCCTTGATTTTTAGTTTTAAAGAATACCCCTAGAGCAGCTCCTGCTTGCGAGAAGTTTGCGGCTCCTGCAAAAGCCAATAAATTCTGTCTTCCAGTTTGAGCAACATCACTTATACCTATTGGTAGTAGTGCTCTATGTGCACCAAATATAACTAATACGCACCATAATCCACCTATGAATGCTCCACACAATGCAGGGCTTAGTTCATAAATATACTTGTAAACAAAGTTTATAACATTTCCTATATATATCCCAATTGGTCCAAATAAAAACAATGTTGCAGGTAAGATTATAACTAATGATAAAGTTGGAACCATTATTATTTTAATTACTTCAGGTATATACTTTTCCAGTATTTTTTCAACATATGAAAGAGCCCATATAGCAATAATTATTGGAATAACAGATGATGTATATGTGGCCTTTGTTACTGCTAATCCTAAAAATCTAACTGTTTCTTCCCCTGCCATCAAAGCTGTAAAGGCTGGATAACAAAGTGTTGCCCCTAATACCATAGATATTATTTTATTTGCATTAAACACTTTAGCCGCAGTATATCCTAGTATGATAGGCATAAAATAGAATATAGAATCAGCCATAGCATTTAGAATAATATAACTTTGAGTCTCTTTTATATCTACACCATTTTTATTCATATAGTACATAGCAAGAACTGATAAAATACCTTTAATCATACCAACCCCTGCTATAGCAGGTATTGTAGGTGTAAATATTCCAGCTACAGCAGATAATATAGAGTTCATGATACCTTGTTTTTCTTCATTTCCATTTTTATTATCTATTTCACTTGATTGAGGTACCATTTTTACAATCTCATCATACACTTTTTTTACTTTATTACCAATTACAACTTGTATCTGACCCATACTCTCTACAACAGTTATTACTCCTTCAGTTCTGGCTAACTTATCCTTATTAACCTTAGAGGTAATTTTAACTTTGAATCTAAGTCTCGTCATACAGTGAGTAACTTCATTTATATTCTCTTTTCCACCTACATTTTGTAGAATTTCTTGAGCTACTTTTTTATAATCCATATATAAATCCTCCATCTTTAATTATAGGCTTTTTGTTTTTATGGCCAATTAAACAAAAAAATCGAACCAAATAAATAGATTATACCCATAGTACTATATAGGTAACCTATAAAAATTGATTCGATCTTGCCTGCATCACCAGTAACACGTCTACTGTAATATTCAAATTTGTTAACTTTATAGTAACATAAGCGTTTTCTTAATTCAACTATAAAATATAATTTTTCAACAAATAATTCTTATTGTTATATCGAAATTTATTTTTAAAATTTTAAAATACTTGATTTACTAAACAAAATGGTATATTATTTCCATTATAAACATACCATTCGGAGGATAATATGAAAAAAATATTTAATCAAAAATTACTTTTACTCTCTATTGTTGTATTTTTCTGGTTTTCACAATACGTATACATACCTTTTCAAAATCCATATTTAAGTATATGTCACGTATCTACAAACATGATTGGTATAATAATAGGCTCATATGGAATCTCACAATGCTTACTAAGACTTCCTATTGGGGTTTTTGCAGATTCTATAAACAAACATAAAATATTTATACTATGTGGAATTTTATTTGCTGGTTTGGCATCTCTTATAAGAGTTATTTCTCCTGGAGGAGAAGGATTTCTTATAGCTAATATCTTATCTGGAATAGCATCATCAACTTGGATTTCTTACATGGTTCACTACACTGATTTTTTTTCCATAGAACATCAACAAAAAGCTACAAGTACAATAATTTTGGTAAACAACCTAGGAATGTTAATTGGATTTGTCATGAGTACCTTATTTTATGAAAAATTAGGAATGGTAAATTTGTGTATTATGAGTGTAATATCTTCAATCATTGGTACACTTCTAGCCTTAAATGTAAAAAATCATCACTCAGGAAAAATAACCGAAAAAATCCCATTTAAAAATTATTTATCTATATGCAAAGACAAAAGACTTGTATTTTTTTCTTTTATGGCATTGATTCAACAAGGAATCCAAATGTCTACAACAATGTCATTTACTACTCAAATTCTTAAAGAACTAGGCTCTAGCTCTACCATTATAGGCTTATCTTCTATATTTTACATGGTATGTGCTGTTGTATCTTCTGGATTTGCTTCTACTAAATTTTGTACAAAGCATGGACCAAAATTTTGGATTCCCTCAGTGTTTTTTTTGATTTCAGTTTATTGCTTTCTAGTTCCAACAGTAAAAAGTATTAATATAATATTTATGCTACAATCGTTACCAGGAATATCTACAGGTATACTTCTTTCTTACCTTACTAGTGAGTCTATGAAAAATATACCAAAATATCAAAAATCTACTGCAATGGGATTTTTTCAAGCAGTTTATGCTATAGGAATGTCTATATTTCCAATGCTAGTGGGTAAAATATCAGATTATATTTCAATACAATATGGTTATTTTACTTTAGCTTTTATTGCTATAATTGCTTCCATATTATCTTATACATACTATAAAAAATTAAATTTACCTCTTAATTGTGATATAATACACTCATAAAAAATTATATGTTTAGGAGTTTTTATGACAAATTTAAGTGCCACTGAACAAATTATTGATTATATTAAAGTAAATATTCTAAATGGAAATTTTAAAATTAATAGTAAATTGCCAAGTGAAAGAAAGATTGCTGAACTATTTAATATAAGTAGAATTCCTGTAAGGAATGCTATAGACAAACTTTGTAAAGAAGGAATACTTAGGTCTATTCCCTATTCAAGCCCCATAGTTGAAGGATTTAAAAAAGTTGACCTTTTTTCTGATAATGAAGTTTATAAAAATCATAATATACAAGAATTTTACGTTGAATCTTTAAGAGCAAGACAACTTATAGAAAGTGAAGCTACTAAGTTAGCCATTTTAAATGCTACTTCTGAAGAACTTCAGAGAATAAGATATGCTTACTTGAAATCTGTAGAAGAACTAGACAAAGTTTCACAAGGCTTAATAGAAGAATGTTATGACGCTGACCTGCAATTTCACAAAGAAATAATTTTAGCTTCTCATAATCCAATTTTTATAAAGTATTATGAATTAATACCTAAAACTGTGTCTTCTAATCAACACTTTGGCTTTAAATATAGAAATTCACTACAAGATATGATTAGTCATCACAATGAGATAATGATGGCTTTTGATAGTAAAGATGCTAATTTGGGTTATACATCAATGTATAACCATTTAGAGGGAGTTATTCAGTTATTTCAGCGTGATTAAACTTCTATTTGTAGGTCTTATAGTTAAACTCGTGAGAATTATAGGTCTAATAGTTCAGACTTATGAGAACTAAATATTTATAATATGTACTATAAAGAGCTTATTTTAATATACTACTAAATATAGTGTCCAAATAAGCTCTGTTTTACTATTCATAGATTATTTTATTAAGTATTATAATTAATATTAGATTGTATATAATCGTTACTTAAAAATAAAATTGACTGTAATATAAACAATTATAAAGCATTATTTGGTAGCCTTCTTTTTTCCTAGTTTAGGTATTTTTAATGATTATCATATCATTTTTTTAATTATGCATATAAAAAACAGTAAATCATGAGAATTTACTGTTTTATATTTTGATATTTAGAATTACTTAGTTTGATATTCAAACGTACTTAATTTGATATTGAGATTTACTTAATCAGCCATAATTTAGCCTTGTAAAATTTGATTAACATCATCAATAGTTATATCCATTCTCGTCGCCACTTCTGTAAGATTCATACCTTGTTCTTGGAATCTATTAACTACTGATTTCATAGACTCACCTATTTCAATTAAATGATTATCCAAGTCATAAATTCGAACTACCTTTTGCCCCCATGGTGCTTCTTCTACATCACGAAGTAAAGTAACATCATTTCTTACATTTAGTTTTGATAGAAACTCTTCAAAAGACTCTGCTTCAAAGAATATTTCACAATTATTCTCTTTGTCTTTCATATCTTCTTTCGAGATTCCTGTCAACCAATCAAAATCTTGTTGCAATGACAATCCACCCTCAAATACAATGTTTTTTCCATAGTCAACAATAACTTTTAAATCAAATAATTCTTCATAGAATTTACGAGCAATTTGAATATCTTTTACTGCAAATAAACAACCTGCATATTTCATAAGTTACCTCCATCAACATTAGTAAATAGATTATAACATTAGTACTAGAAAAAAATATTGTAAAAAACGGACATGTTTTCGTCATTTTTAAGTCAATAAATATAAGTGTTCTCAGTAAATGTAAGTTCTCTAAATAATAGTAATATACAAAATAAACACTACTTTATAAGCGAATGGATACAAAAGTGCCATCCTGAGTTTCCACATGAACAATCTCAAGTCCCTTGTACTGCTTAAGAACAGACTGACATTTTCGAACGAGTTCCTGTAGAAATTTTTTGTTAATGACTTCCTGATATGGCTCTGGAAGTGATTTTTTAATCTCTTCAATAACCGATTCTGGCAACAAAAGAACTGCAGTATTTGCTAGAAACAATGGTATGGGTAGCCACAAATTTGTTTCTTTTGAGCGGACAATAATGCGCATAAACCTATTCTCCTAGTATTATTTTATAAAAACTTTAACTGTAGTGCCATCAGCAGAGTCAACCTCTATGATATTGCCAAGTGTTTCATTATCCAGACATTCAAGAATAGAGGTAGTAAGAGCATCTAGGTCTATACCTTGCAAATCTTCACTCTTAATTGGCAACTTACCTGTCATTTTCAACACTTGACGTATAATCTTTACAGGAAGTTGCACATTTACTTTATCACCATCTGGAGTGTCCACAATAATCTTCAACATCTTATTTTCATATGAAGTACTGCTTTGTTTAGTAAAAGCTTGACTATCAAAGTCTTCTGAATAATTCGTATACTCCTCTTGAGATGTAGTTTTATCTAATGCATCAATCAAGTCAATTGCCTCTTTGGCAGAAAGCTTTCCCTCCTCTACCATTGTTAAAATCCTCATTTTTTCATCCATATTATTTTCCTCATTTCTGCTCTTCTGTATCCATTCCAACAGAAATAGCCTCATATTTTGGTCACTACTCCTAACTACTGTCAGAAATAGAGATAGAGCTTCATTTATTTTCTTTTATTTGTTCTAATGCCTCTGCTGGAGTGATTTCTCCTTTTTCCAGTGCATCTAAAATCTCCTTTTTATGTGAATCAGAAGAAGATGTCACATTAAATTTTCCGTCTAGTTTTTGGATAATATCATCTAACCTAGAACGAACAGTTGGATAAGAAATCTTTAGTTCTTTTTCCACTTCTTTTATATTACCACGACATTTTAAAAATGTTTCTGCAAAGAATAAATCATCTGCAGATAGATAGTCAAATGCACTGAGGCAGAAATCATTTTCAATCACTGTATCACAGTTTTCACATTGTAGCTTGACAACTTTAAGTTTTCTTCCGCAGACAGGACAGCGGCTGATAACTTGATACATCACATCACCTTCTTTCTATCTAATGTTTATAATATAAATCAAAAAATTAATAAAGTCAATATATACATTAAAATAATTAATATTTATATTAAAATAATTAATACATATCTAAAATCAGCAATAGATATATCAAGAATAGTAGATGTACCAATCGAGGAACTATTCATTTTCGATTAATTTTTGTATCATTGATAATATGTTTTAAATACACATTAGAAAATGGCTACTTTGATTTTATTTCAGAGCCACCATTTTACTAACACCTATATTTAAGATGAAACATTTCTATTCCTAAACAAAGGTTTTTAACTACTAAACAGTTGTTCACAGAATGTTGATTTATATAACCTGATGTTTGTTATAAGCCCGTATAGCAAGAAGAAGAAATACAGGAATTTCAATTATTGATGCCACTATTATGACATAGGGTGACCAGATGCTTGCCTGTCCAATATGCAGATAATTAAAGCTAGTCAATTGGTACAGTAAACTATTTTGCATACCTATTCCTGCTGATGGTAAGATAAAAGTAAGCCAATTGGCTCCAGCCGAATACGTAAATATTGGAAGTAAACATGTTACAATAGCAATTAGGATAACAGAGAGTGAATCCTTGCATTTAGCTGATAAAAACAGTGTGAAACTGACAGTTGCCAGCAGTGAAATAAGCCCTCCTATTGCCAAAGTAATCTGAAGCTGCCCTAAATTAAGTGCAGGCAGACTGATAACTGAAAATAGCATCTGCATAGATGTTTTCATACACTCAGTTCCAAATGCTAGATTTGAAATTGTCAAATGAATTGAAATACATATGACAAATGCTACAGTAAAAATAGTAAGTGCAGCCATAATCTTTGCAATTGCTAATCGAGAATGTCCATGTTTTGTACAGCGCAAAATACTATCTGAACCCGTTTGGTATTCATTAGAAAACGTAGGGGTCACAGCCGCTGTACAAAGAATGACTAGGAGAAAAATAAATAGAATAATATAATCAAATGCATCTCTTGAATATCCAGTATAAAGCTGAAAAGGCGTATTTACTTCTACATATTTTTGTATCGCATGTTTCTGTGCGGTTGGATATTTCTTTTGCTCCATCTGCATGATATCTTTAAGATGTTGCGTAGTCTGCTCATAAAAACCATCTAATTTATCAGGAGAAATATCCATTAAGCTTATTCCCTGACCAGTCTTTGGATTAGAATAGGCTTCTGGCAGTCTTGCCAATAGAGATTGAATGGGAAATACCTTTTTTATATAAATATCTGTAGGGAATTCACCACTACTAAGGCTGTCTTCTCCATATGGCAAAACTGCACTTTGATAGATATTCAAAGCTTCTTTGAGTTTTTCCATAGTAACTTCTCCATTATTTTCAGAGCGAAGTGATTTTTTATAGGCAATTGCTTCCAGACCATTTAATTCTGCTACCTTGTTGCCGTTTTTATCATATTGATTGATGTCCTCATACAATACCGGAAGCCAAGCCATCACAACAGACATGAATAGTGAAATAAGTAATAAAATGATAGAACGACGTGATTTCAACACACGTTTTATTTCAAGACGATAAATACGAATCATTTACTTTCCCTCCTCACTTATTTCCTCTTGCGGAAATAACCATAAATATAAGTCCTCCAAACGGGGCGAAGCCATTATTGAGTCACTTGTTTTGGCTTCATCTGCCAAATAACGAACTGATACCTGATTATTACCTTCACTACGTTGATTAATAATACGAAGCTGCATTTCATACATAGGCATCTTTTCAGCAGGTATGATACAATTCCAAACTTTACCTGTAACTTGTTTGACCAATTCATCTGTTGTCCCTACATCAAGAATTCTTCCTGATTTCATAATGGCATTTTGAGTAGCAATATACTCAATATCAGATACGATATGAGTTGAAATAAGGACAATCCTGTCATGAGAGAACTCTGAAATAAAGTTTCGGAAACGAACTCGCTCTCCAGGGTCAAGTCCAGCTGTTGGTTCATCCATTATTAGAAGTTTCGGGTCATTTAACATTGCTTGTGCAATTCCCACTCGACGTTTCATTCCACCAGATAACTTGATAATTTTTTTATTTTTGACATCAGTCAAGGTAAGTGTATGCAGCAGACTGTCAATCTTTTTTCTTGTTTCTCTAGCAGGAACGTCCTTTAATGCAGACACATACTCCAAATAGTCCTTTACTGTAAAATCTTGAAAGAAACCAAAATCCTGTGGTAAGAAACCGAATAGATTTCTGTATTCTTCTCCCATTGAATGAATATCCTTACCATCAAAAACAATTTTTCCACTAGTTGGTTTTAGAATATTCGCAATCATTTTCATAAGCGTAGTCTTACCAGCACCATTAGCTCCAAGAAGCCCCCACACACCAGGTGTAAGATTTAAACAAACATCATCAACTGCGGTTTTATTCTTAAAATTTTTTTTAAGATTTGTAATTGTTAATTCCATGTCTTTTCTCCTTTTTTATAATACAAAGACAAACGTCCTTGTTCAGTTTTATTTTACTAAACAAGGACGTTTTAAACTTTAATATTAACAGGATAAATTCCTAAGAAAATCCTAATATCCAATTAATGTTTTCCTAAGACTGAATTGGAAGTAATACAGTAAAAATAATCCTATCATTTTCACTTTGAGCCAAAATTTCTCCACCATGTAAAAGAATAATTTCATTGGCAATAGAAAGCCCAAGACCTGCACCACCACTGTCCGATTTACGAGCATCATCTAAACGGTTAAATTTTTCAAAAATTGTAGATAATTGTTCTGGTGGAATAGTATGTCCTTGGTTTTCAAATTTAATTTTAATCTTATCCTGTTCCTTTTGAACGTAAATAAGAATTTCTGTATTAGGATAACTGTATGCAACAGCATTTTTGAGCATGTTGTTAAACACTCTAGCTAGTTTCTCAGAATCAGCATAAACCATCAAATTCTCATTTGCGTTGAGTATAACAGAATTTCCTTTAGCAGATAATACAGGATAAAACTCATCAATGAGTTGCACAAACATATAGTATAAATCTACATTTGTTTTTGTTAGTTGAATTTGCTGTGTATTGTACCTTGTGATTTCAAAAAATTCATCAATGAGCTTTTCCAGACGCATAGACTTCTTCAAAGCAATTCCAACATATTTTGCTTTCTGTTCTATAGGCATGTCAGGTGCTTCATCCAGCAGACTTAAATAACCTATTACAGAGGTAAGAGGTGTGCGAATATCATGAGCTAAATACATGACTAATTCATTCTTTTTGTTTTCAGCTTCTTTTACAGCTTGCTGGCTAAGTAGAACAGCCATTTTTATTTGGTTCATCTGCTTTTCCATATCTTTGAGTGGTTCAGATAATTCAATGGTGCTGTCATTTAGTTGATATATTATTTTAGTGGCATTCATGACTTCCTGCAAATATTCCCATGGTTTTTTCCAGTAATGATAAAAAATACAGACAAAACCTATAATCAAATATAGAAAATAAATTAAGTCAATTCTAAGATGTAGCCACAGAAAAAATGTGTTTGAAAATCTACTGAATCCATAATCGAATAATATTACCAAAATATACCCAGCTAAGGTATATATAATTAAGCTTATAAATAGTTTCATACGTAATTTCTTTTCTGTACCAATATTTGTCATTGCTATCACCTCCATATCTATACATTTATTAATTGGATAACAGAAGAACTGTCATCAGTGCTAAAAAAAGAACTGCAAAGATTCCAGCTAGAGTTGAAATTACTATATCTGTTTTTTGCTTATCTTTTAGTATTTTCAGCAGTAATGCATATAGACCAATACCAATTATTCCACCAAACATATTGGTGATTAAGTCTGTAATATCTGTACTTCCGATAGCAAGAATATACTGAATCATTTCAAGGATAAAACTGCTTCCAAAAATAATAAGAACTTTATTTTGTAGTTTCATTCTTGATGACAACATGGAAAGTAAAACTCCGAAAGGAATAAAAATTAAAATATTATCTCTCACTTCCTCAAAATGAAACTGTTCTCCAACAGAAGTAGAGTAATGAAATGGAATCAAGTTGATACTCCTTGTGTAACCTATATCGCTTATTCTGAATTGTAGTTTAAACAATATAATCCATACTAATAAAATTAAATAAAGTATGAATAATACACAACTAATTATTTTTAAATGTTTCTTTTTTTTATTCATAGCGTAATTTTTCCTCTCCTCATAGTGAGTTGTAGTTAAATTTTATAACCGACTCCCCATATAGTTTTGATATATTTAGGTTTTTCAATAGTATCACCCATTTTTTCACGCAAATGTCGTATATGAACAGTGATTGTATTGTTACTTTTGCTATAATACTCATCTTGCCATATTTTATAAAATAATTCCTCTGAACTAACAACAGTTCCCTTGTTCTGTAGCAAAATACAAAGTATGGAATACTCCGTTGGTGTAAGTGAAATAGGATTTCCGTCAATTAGACAATCATATGTCTTAGTATTAATTTCTAAACCTAAATAACATAAAACAGAACTTGTATCAGATTCTTCTTGTATATGATTGTATTTTTTATATCTACGCAGCTGTGCCTTTACTCTAGCAATTAATTCAAGGGGACGAAAAGGTTTTGTGACATAATCGTCAGCTCCTAAAGTTAATCCTGTGATTTTGTCAGTTTCCTCATCTTTTGCAGTTAGCATAATAACTGGAAAATTGTACTTCTCACGTATTTTTCGACAAATATCAAATCCATTTACATCAGGCATCATAATATCCAAAATAGCAAGGTCAAGCTCTGTATTTTCTATACAAGCAAGAGCTTCCTTAGCTGAATAATACTTAAATACGATATAGTTTTCATTTTGCAGATAGACCTCTATTAAGTCCTCTATATCATGTTCATCATCTACTACAAGAATTTTATCATTCATAACTGTTTTCCTCCTTTCGCGCATATACAAGGTATTTTATTATTGTATCAAAAGAATCTTTACTATTTATGATTTTCTGCATAAGAAATTATTAAGAATTTCCTAACTCTACAGCTTTTTACGATTATCTTTCGGTTTTTCTGCTTCTTTTTGTATCCACCAGATACAACTAAAAGGTATAATACTTGGTATTCATTTTCTTTACAGAGTTTTTGTACCCTGCGCTCTGAAATCCTCTGAGAAAAGGAGTACCATTTTCAAAGTACTCCTTTGATTCTCCATCTTTATTTCGTTGTATCCTAACACTCTATATCAACTACCACAGAAACATTGATATAGTTTTTAATGACCTTATGTCTGATTTTATCAGCATCACCTGTGAATACGATATACTCGCAAAATTGCCTAAAACATAGAATTTCTACATATCAACTCGTTGTATCAATACTACAGGTAAAATTTTACATATATTCTACTATTTTAGTTTGTTTTTATATATAAAAAATACTATTCATATCCATAAATTTATTCAATTTTCAAACACATATGTTGAATAATAACTAATTACATTGTATTATTAAATTGTAGAATAAAACTAAATAGGCAAAACTAGAGAAATTTAGTGACGCAAAGCTATAGGGACTAAGACTTGTAAAATATCTTATAAGTTATGTCAGCCAGTTGCCAAAAGGATATTGTTCTTTTTGTTTTTATGAAAGTTTTTTAGGGGGATAATAATATATGTTTAGAGATAAAATGGATAGATGTACACATATGTTGACTGCATATATTGGTAGTTCATATGATTATTGTGATTTTATAGATACACAGTTAGATGATTTTATACTAGAGTACGGAGAAAATGTAGTAGAATCTTGTTTGCATCAAGTAATGGTATTGGTAAGTAAGTATAATTAGATAGACATTATTTTCTAGAAAACCCTTTTTAGTTTTATCTACATTTAATAAATTGCTAATAAAAAACAATTGAAATATATTTATATCATTCAGAGTTTAATTTCTTGTTAAACAGAAATTAAAGTTTGTGTGAATTGTGCATTAGATTTATTAGAAGAACAAATAAAAATCAAAAATTAAATATACAAAAGTTTCAGGATGTAATAATTCTTTAATACTTTAGGAAAGCACCTTTATATAGATGCTTTTCATGTTTAAGTAATTTTATATGTAATTGTATTTTACTGTCTATTTTAAGCTAAGTCTGTGCACTTATTTCTATAAGTTTGCAATAATAAGTAAGCCTAAAAATAATACCACAATAGCTGTTACAATCAATGCCAATACATTAATAATTTTCATTGTCTTATGCTTAAATATTTTTGACAATAACATAAAAACAACTATTCCTATAATTCCTCCTAGTGTATTCCCTATCAAATCGGTTATATCACTTGCACCTATTGCAAATATATATTGAAGTGTTTCAAATACCAAACTAATTATAAAAATAGGTACAATCTTTTTTATAAAGCTAAATTCTTCTTTTAGTATACACAAATATATGCCAAATGGTACAAATATAGCTACATTTAATATAATCTCTGATATATCTACTCTATTATTAACTATAAGTGAACCAGCGAAAGGTACTAAGTTTATATTTCTAAGATTCATAGTTTCAAGTGATGAAATATCAAATTGCATCTTAAATAGTATTATCCATGTCAAAAGAATTATATACACTACAAACAACCCTTTTGTAATATTGTATTCTTTGGATTTCATTCATTACCACCTCATTGTTCTATTGTATTAATAACTTAATACAATAGTATATTAATTCAATTTATCTGTCAACTATTTCTGTTAAATTAATTTTAAGGTGTCTTGAGTAATATTATTGATAGTTTATACATTAATAAATTTCAAAAAATAAGCACTCCTATAAAAGGGGGGTTTTTAATGTATATTTATGAAACATACAATATAATTATAACATTTCTTATGTTTTAGTATGATGCTTTTCGTTCGCTTTATTGTTACAACTTCTACTATAATTTTATATAATTTTTTTAACTAATAAAAAATTATTTTTGAAGTAGAATATATTAAAAAAGTGATAGAAATTATCTATCACCTTTTTGTCTAATATTTAAATTTAATTTATCTACTGCTAAAATAAATCTAAATGCAATTTAAGAAATTAAATAGTTGAATAGTATATTAAAGCATAATGGTAAAGACAAAAATATAAAATTCTTTATAGTCATAAGTTTTATCTCATCATTTTTATTTTCTTCATTAAAGTAATTGTCTTGATAAAAGGTGGCTCTATTTTGATAACCTGTTTTTAATACCCCATTTTGAATTAATAGGAGTATAAAAAATATTGCTAATAAAATAAAGTTGTAATTTTTTTCTTTTAATATAAAATTAATTGTAATAACTATAAAACTATATAAAACATATAAAAAAATTTTCATAAAAAGCACCTAAATTCCATATTTATATTTTATGTTAAACCAAATCTAGTTCCTATAAAAACATCTACATAATCAGTCCAAGTGGCACTTGATACACTTCTCTTTACTGTTAAATGAGCCTGTGCATTTACTCCACCTGCTCCACTAGCATCATAGTAGTAATTAGAACTTGGAGAAAATGAATATGTAGAACCCATTTTTGGTGAATTCCATGTTGTAGAATTAAATTTTTCTATTCCAGAAGTACGATTACCTGTAGCATTAAGATATCTACTGTAACCAGAAATTGAACGTAGATATAGTTTTGTAGGAGTCATTTGTGGGTCTGACTTAGATATAACACCACCACTCACATTAGTTATTTTATATCCAGGATATCCATCAGGCAAATTACGTTTATCATATGTCATTTTTACAAAATACTTTACATCTGCAAGTATTTCTTCCTGATATTTGTTAAGTATAGCTCTAGTTACTATTACAGTTGCGTCAAATGTTTCTGAATCTTTATTTTCAGCTATTTTTACAACATCTAATATTGTATCTTCTTCTGTTGATATTAAATTTTTGATATCTTTACTGTTTAACATTACTTTACTCTTAGGGTCTTCATTTCTAGGTCTAATGTTGTGATTTGCTAAATCTATTATCCTTTCTTTTTATTGACTATAAAAAATATTATAGGCAATATTTTTGCTAATTTGTGGTATAATAAAAGCAAGAAGAACTACAATCTATTTGAAACTAGAGTGAAGTTCTAAAAATTAATGTTTATTTCTTTTAAACTTGATTGTAAGTTTAAAGTCAAAGTCACTCTTAGTCGTGTTTGAGTGGCTTTTTACTTTTTTAAATAACTTACTAGTTAAGTAAACTATTAAACTGGCAACTAAACTTGCTAGTACACCTTGTAAAAAATTATCCATACATACACACCTCCCTTCTATACGTTGGGAGGATAATCTTTTGTATGAACTCCACTCTATAAATTGTAGGTTGCATCTTCTTGCTACAATTATTATATCATATAATTCTTACATATTTTACCTGTATATTACTTTTTACATTATAATTACATCCTTTCAATAAAAAACACCTACCATAAGCAAGTGTTTTTGTATAAATATTCATAGTTTACATCTCATGTCATTTTTTAACTTTGATGTGTATAAAGCTTGTTTATCTGTATTTACATTTAAAAACATCCTATGTCATTCTTTAACCACTTAAAAATGTACATTCCTAAATAAGACAACCATTACAAATGCTAGCACTAATCAAATTTATCCCAAGTGTCTTTAAATTTCGCATGTTTTTACCTAGCGATTCGCTAGGACGGTGATAATTGCTACATTTTACAACTATCTTTGCGAGTGCCTATCCCAAATCACTTGGGATGACCTCACATTTAGGATGCGTAATCACCCTATATTTAACACTACAATTATAGCATATTTTGGAATATAAAGAACTTTTATGTACTTACTAAGTGCTTTATCCATATTATTTTACTTATTTTCTCTCTCTTGTTGTTCTCTAAGAATACCTCTCAATATCTCTGCATATTCATAAAACTTTTCTTCATCATTCTCTTTCAATTTATATAATAATGTAGCAAACTTCACAAAGTATTCTACATCTTCATCAGTTTTTAAATTATATTCATTAAGTAAATTCTCACGCATTGTATTAATCCCCCTCAAAACCAAAATAAACTAAAATATATTATTTAATACAATATCATTTACTCAATTTTATAAACCACATGATAATTCTTCTCCTCACCTGCAATCTTTGTAGGTCTATTATTCTCCTCTATCCAATTTCTTATTTTATCTATTACACTTTCTGAATACTTATTTACACTTCCACTCCAACCTTTTTTACTTTCCAGTACTACTAATTTTTCATTATCTTGTATATTTAACTTCTTAATAATTTCACCTACTGCATGAAACGCAGGTTTATTAGACTTAGAATAAATATTTAACTTAGTTGCTATTTGTACTGTGTCAAAGAAGTGTTCCTTTTCTTCTATTTCAAGAGGTAACTCTATTCCTGCCTTTTTGTAGATAGTCTTTGCTGTAAGTAACTTTGCTTTTTCATCTATTCCAGCATTATCAAGAAAAGGTGTTAATATTTCTATAGTCTTGTTAACTGTATCTAGACTTTCTATTTCGTTTGCTTTTTCTCTCAACTTATCTGGATTAGCATTATCAGTTATGTATGCACCATTTTGTCGAATCTGAGGTAGTACTTCATCACTTATCCAATCTTGAAATTTCTCTGCTTCTTCTTTTCTTGATTTAAAGATTAATTTATACACTCCACTTTCAGTAAGAAAATTTTCTCCAGCATTATTAAGTTTTCGGATGTCAGTATTACTGATATCCGAATTTCTTAACTTTACAAATTGCTTTTCATTCATAAGTCTTATATTCTCATTAACATTTTTTATGTCTAAACAGTTTGCTACATCTTTTGAGTTGAATAAAATTCTTCCTTCAAATTCGAATACTTCAATCTCTTTTCCTTCAAAATTCATTAACTCATTCATAGTAAAATCCTCCTTAAATTTGATTGTAAGAAGTACCTTACTATGATAGAATATATTTCATAGAAGGTAACTTCTTTGGGAAACAGTCGCAAGTGCTTTGGTCGGTGCAGCGGCTGTTTTTTATTTGTTTTTGTCAAGCTTCTCTTTCACCAATTCAATTCCTCTAATTACAACATCTGTTTTAGATATTTTAAGATTTTCAGCACACTCATTTAATATATCAGCTTGTTCTTGATTAAGTCTAACTTCAAATCTCAGTTTTTTAGAGTCTTTTTTTGCTGGTCTGCCTAATTTACTGGACATCTAATCACCTCTCTTTTTATTGTCCGTACTTAAATTATAATACAGTACGTACAATAATTCAATAGGTCTCTACCATTTTTTTCTAATTACTTTACTCAACCGACCAAATTTGAGCAAAACAAAAGCACCTACAATAAAGTAAGTGCTTTCTTTGTTTATTAAGTTTGAATCCACATAGTTAATATAAAACATGAACAACAAAAAAGATTTAATGATGATGTTAGAAAATTTACATACCACTTAGTTAATATAAAACCTTTTAAAGACAATTTGAAAAGTAAAGGTGTAAATAGATTTACATACCACATAGTTAATATAAAACTATAGAGTGCATAGGAATAGACATGAGTGTAATTTAAATTTACATACCACATAGTTAATATAAAACAATCTTTGACCAAGATGGAGAAATAATTGCAATATAATTTACATACCACATAGTTAATATAAAACAAACAATATAGCTAGTACATTAGGTAATCCTTTTGCGATTTACATACCACATAGTTAATATAAAACCTGACTCAGACAAGACACTCGGAGTTGCTGTAACTGGATTTACATACCACATAGTTAATATAAAACGCATATCCACTAACTTTTTTGTGTACAGATATAATATTTACATACCACATAGTTAATATAAAACGTTTTGTAATAATTGTAAAAAAGTTATACAAGCCTCTATTTACATACCACATAGTTAATATAAAACGATGTATCTTTATCCAATTTTGTTATGTCAGTTACCTATTTACATACCACATAGTTAATATAAAACAGAGGATATAAAAAGATTTGAAGTAAAATTTTTCAAATTTACATACCACATAGTTAATATAAAACCACAAACTAAAGTTGACGCTATTAAACTAATAACTTATTTACATACCACATAGTTAATATAAAACTAAAATCAATGCCAACAGTAGGAATAGTGTCTACTGGATTTACATACCACATAGTTAATATAAAACAATAGCACTAATAACTTCTGGAGCAAGGGCAATGACATTTACATACCACATAGTTAATATAAAACAAGAAAATGAAGAAGTAAGAAAAACACAAGAAATAGATATTTACATACCACATAGTTAATATAAAACAAAAACTATAAATTGCCAATGCCAACCTTTTGTTTAAATTTACATACCACATAGTTAATATAAAACCATTAACACCATACCAATTATAAACTGCAATAAAAATATTTACATACCACATAGTTAATATAAAACGAAGTTGCTAAGCCTATACCTCCTGTGATAATCAGATTTACATACCACATAGTTAATATAAAACAAAAAATCCAATCGAAGTAGTTGCAATGCTTGAAAAAATTTACATACCACATAGTTAATATAAAACCAACAAATGTTAGAGTTGCTTGTAGTAGTATGTATAAATTTACATACCACATAGTTAATATAAAACCCTAAAATAAACCAAGTATTTTCAATACTTACACATATACAACTCTCTCAAATTTGCAGTGAACCATGAGTAGTGCAATTGATAACACTTATCATATGTTCTCAATGCCTTACATTGCAACTGTTAACCCCTAATTTGCCACAAATATCGCTCACTGCAAAATTTCTATAATTTTATTATATCATAAATATATTATTTTTGAATATTTATATCAATTTGTAGTTTAGCTCATTATAATAAATATTTATGTTTAATTTATTCCATCTATATCATTGTCAAAAGGATTATTCTCTGATGGAACGAATATAATATTAACATCATCAACATCTCTATTATAATGCTTATTTGGCTCTGGATTTGGGTTTACATCATGATATGATACTAATTCTTCATCTTGATTTAAACGCTGTATATCATGAACAGTCCATGTATCAGTATTTATAAAAACCCAATATGAATCTATTCCAGAACTCTCATACAATACAACCACATAAAAATCAGTACTTATATTATGTTCTTCTCTATCTAGTATCAAATCATCTTCACTAATACCATATTTACTAGAGCATGCTTCAAATGCAATATCAATTGCTTTTCTCTCTTTCAAATAACCTTCCGCATCAAACCTCTTTATTGTATTATTTGAATACCATTCTAATATATCATTTAAATTATTCATATTTATTAAAAATCTAAAATCATCATCATCAGCGCCAATTACATAATAGTCTTTACCTTGGTAAGTAAAGTTTTTAATATAATACCTAAAACATTCATCTGGGTCTGTTTTGGCTTTAATACTAGATTCATAATCTACAAATACTTTTTCATCTAAAATATAAGCTATTCTTTCAGTCGCTTCTTTTACAGTATACTTTCCTCCAGTAGTTGGACTGGCAATGTTTTTTGTTATGTTTAGGGATTGTTCAATAGCATTATTATTTAAATTTCCTATCGATATTATTTTAGTTGCACCTTTTAATACAGTCTTATTACTATTATCATCAACTAGTACAATTGGAGTATTTTTAGCCATTGTAGAACCAACAAGTGCATATACTAAATCTGTTCCACTAGCTATATAAAACTCTTTTGCTCCATTATAGAACTTATTTATTATCTTCTTATTAGTATCATATCTATCTACTCCACCCAATCTAGTTGAATTAGTATCATTAACTAGTTTATCACTCATTGATGAAGTTCCACCTATTGCATAACTTTCTATTCCAGTAGTATTAAATGGTACACTTTTCCCATCAGTCAATACTATAGGTGCTTTGTCTCTAACAGCTACAGAGGCAACACTCATAACATCTGGCTCACCTTTAAAAGCATTAGTTAATATAACTTTATTTACTTTATTAATAGAATTTATCTCTTTTGCTACATTATAACTTGTCTTAATTCTATCACTACCTTGAAGCCTTTTAGTTTCTATTCCTTTATCTTTTAGAAAAGTTTCTGTTGCCTTATCAATAGAATTTTCTCCACCAATTATGTACACTTTGTTAGCTTTTTCTACCCTCTTAATAGTTGCATTTGGTATGTTATTCTTCTTAGTCAAAAGAATTGGCGCATTTGTAGCTCCTGCAAGTCCACTCGCACTTAGCCCGTCAGCCATAGTACTATCTGCATTTACAAGTATTGCAGTGGTATAGCTTTGTTTATCTGCAATAATCCCAGCAGTTTCATATTTATCTGCACCTTTGATTGCTTCAATTTTATCAAGTGCATTTGCAGATACAGGAAAACCAGCAACAAACATTGACATAGCTAACCCTAATGATAATAATTTCTTTGATTTCAAAATATCTCCCCCTTTTTTCATGTCTATCAATTAAATTGTATAACAAACATATATTATATGTTGTCGAAAGTACAAACTATTTCTACTCATTTAACGACATTAAGTAACATTTGAATAAAGCATTTTTTTATAATCTTATTCTCTATAATTTAAAAATCGTATCAATTAAAATTTATGTTATTATTTTCCATATACCTATTTTTAATATATATTTTTTAGAATATATTTAATTGATATAATATAATTAGGGCATTTAGCTCTGATTATTTAATTTTGAGAGGAGAAATTTTCATGAAAGGTGGAATAAGAAAACGTGGAGAAAAATGGTATTACTACTTTGACTTAGGGACTATTAATGGTAAAAGAAAAAAGATAGAAAGAGTTGGTGGCAAAACTAAAAAAGAAGCCGAAAAAGCGTTAAGAGATGCTTTAAGCGAGTTTGAAAATGAAGGTCAATTATTTTCAGATAATGAAATGAGCTTCTCTGACTTCTTAGATTTTTGGTACAAAGAATATGTTTTATTAAATTGTAAATATGGTACACAAAAAAACTATGAAAAAATCATAAAAAATCATTTAAAACAGGATTTAGGAAAATACAAACTAAAAAATCTTAATCCTGCTATATTGCAGAAATTTTTAAATGATAAGTCAAAATTTGGTCTTAGCAAAAATTCTATCAATAATTTTTATGGTGTTTTAAGTGGAGCTCTAAAATCAGCCGTATATCCATTTAAATTTATAAAAGAAAATCCTATGCAATACGTACATATGCCTAAAATGCAAGAAAATAAAAAAAATGATTTAAAAATTATAAGTTTAAAAGATTTTAATAAAATCTTAGAAAGATTCCCACAAGGCTCTAGTTTCTACATTACTTTACAAATAGCATTTAATACTGGAATGCGTGGTGGCGAAGTAACTGCTTTACAATGGGATGATATAGACTTAGAAAACAAAATTATACATGTTAGACATACTTTGATAAGTAAAGGAAAAGAAGGTTTTGAATTAGGTACACCTAAGACAGAAAGCTCTTACAGAAAAATAAATATCGGTGATACATTAACAAAAGTTTTGAGGGAACATAAGAAGTTACAAAAAGAAATGAAATTAAAATTTGGTGAATGGTATATAAACTCTAACTTTGTATGTACAAAAGAAATGGGTGAACATGTAACAACGAATAGTTTAAAATATTTAAGTAGAATTGTTAATTATGAGCTTGGTATAGATTTTAATTTTCATAGTTTAAGACATACACATGCTACTATGTTATTAGAAAATGGTGCTAATATAAAAGATATACAACATAGATTAGGACATGCTAAAATATCAACAACTATGGACACATATTCACATGTAACTAACAACATGAGAAACCAAACAGTAAATATTTTTGAAAGCATTGTAGAGTAAATTTGCCACCGAAAAATAATTACGGTGGCAAATCGGTGGCAAATCCACCTTTATAACATCATATAAACAGCTAGAACCCTGTTATTCTCTAATAAGTTTAACTACAGTCTCGCAATGAGGTGTATTTGGGAACATATCCATACACTTGACCAATTTAATCTCATAACCATAACTCTTAAAATCAACCAAATCAACAACCAAAGACTTAGGATTACAAGAAATATAAACAATCTCCTCCGCACCAAATCCACAAATATCTCTAATAGCATCCTTATGAATCCCTGGTCTAGGAGGGTCAACAATAATTAAATCAGGCTTATCCTTTAAATCTTTAACAACCTTAGCAACATCTCCAGCAATAAACTCACAATTAGTAAGTCCATTTAACTTGGCATTCTCATTAGCCGCAGCAACAGCTTCCTCAACTATTTCAATACCATACACCTTCTTAGCTGCACCAGCCATAACCTGTCCAATAGAGCCAGTCCCACTATATAAATCAAATACAACCTTATCATTGTAATTTCCAATAAAATCTCTGGCAATACTATAAAGAACCTCTGCTCCTTTAGTATTGGTTTGGAAAAATGAAAATGGAGAAATCTTAAATTTAAGCCCTAAAATTTCCTCTTGTATATAATCTCTTCCATATAAAACTCTTAACTCATCACATTGAACAGCATCTGCTAGACCATCATTAATAGTGTGAAGTACACCTACTAACTCAGCTTTTAAATTAAGTTCTAAAAGCATGTCCTTAAATTCATTCATATTAAAATCTTCCTGAGAAGAAGTAACTATATTAACCATAATCTCATTAGTATAAATCCCTTTTCTAACTACAAGATGTCTTAAATATCCCTTGTGATTCATTGTTCTATAATAAGGAAGATTTTTTTCATTGAAAAATTCTACACTAGATACTAATACTTTTGAGAAGTCTTCATCAACTAACATACATTCTTCAACAGTTTGTATATCTATATGCTTTCCTTTTTTATGAAGTCCTAATGTTAAAGGTCCATTTTTTACTTCATCTCCAAAAGTATATTCCATTTTATTTCTATAGTACTTGTTTTCAGGACTTCCTTCTATTCCCAAAAACTGAAACCCAAATAAGTCTTGCTTTAAAAACAAATCCATAACTTGTTTTTCTTTTATTTCTAATTGCTTTTCATATGGCACTGATAGTAATGTACATCCTCCACACTCTCTAAAGTGCTTACAAGGTATTTCAGTTTCAAGTGGTGAATGTTCAAGCAACTCCATCATCTTAACTTCTGCTTTTTTGCTTCTAACTTTTTTAACAGCAGCTTTTACCTTTTGACCACTTATTCCGCCCTTCATATGGATAACTCTATCTCCAACTTGGCTTAAGGATGTGCCTCCAAACTCCATTTTATCTACTTCAAATTCTATAATATCCTTTTTCTTCACAAATTCTCCTCCAATTTACTATAGTATCTTTATTATCTTTCTTCAATCAACTTTACTTCTTCATCTGTTAACTCTCTATATTCGCCTAACTCTAAACTTTCATCCAACTTTAAATTACCCATAGACAATCTTTTTAAGTATACTACTTTTTTATCTACGCTTTCAAACATTCTTTTAACTTGGTGAAATTTACCTTCATGTATTGTAAGTTCTATCTCTGATTCCTCATCACTCTTTAATATTTTTAACTGAGATGCCATAGTTTTGTACCCATCATCAAGTACTACTCCTTCTGCAAAAGCTTCTACATCTTTTTCAGTTACTATCCCATCAATTTTTGCATAATAAGTCTTAGGCACATGCTTCTTAGGCGATAAAACTCTGTGAGAAAGCTTCCCATCATTAGTTAGAACTAACAATCCCTCTGTGTCTTTGTCTAATCTTCCAACAGGGAATGGCTCAAATGCTAAGTATGAGACATCAATCAAATCTAAAACTGTTGGGTCGTATTTATCTGTAGTTGCTGATATATATCCATCTGGTTTATTCATCATTAAATATATATATTCTCTATAGAAAACTTCTTCTCCATTGAATAATATTTCATCGTTTTCAGTATCCACTTGAGTCCCTGGGTTTGAAACTTCACTTCCATTTACTACTACAGAGCCTTGCTTACAATATTTCTTTATCTCACTTCTACTTCCATAACCTAAGTTTGAAAGAATTTTATCTATACGTTGCTTCTTAGCCATTAAAAATGTTCTCCATTCTCATAATATTTTTCTTTTTCAAATAATGTAAATGCTAAATCCATACTTTCAACATCTAAATTATTTCTTATACTATCAGTTATTATTCTTGCTACTGTATCTTGTACTTCTTGTCCTCTATCAAACCATGCTATCTCAACAAAAGGATACACTTCTGCTATTTTACCATCTCTTATTGCAACTGATTTTATACATTCTATCTCAAAGTAATCTCTTGGACATTTTACAGCTTCAACTAAAGCATCTATCATTTTTTCACTTATTTTACATATATCATTTTCATGAATTCCTCTTATCTTTATCTGTGGCATATTGACTCCTTTATTTAACCCTTATTTATTTTAATTCTTCCTAAATTGTTTCTATTCTTTATTATTCTGCCTAATCCTATTATCTTCTATTTAACATTATACTTGTAATTTATAGTTATTACAATTTACTATGTACTTTTTTTGATTTAACGTTATAATATAAGTGATGGGTAAATTTTAAAAGTTAATAGGAGGAGTTTAAAATGGCATTAATTAATACAAAAGAAATGTTTAAAAAAGCTTACGAAGGTGGATTTGCTATAGGTGCATTTAACATAAGTGACTTAGAACAATTACAAGGTGTTTTAAAAGCTGCTAAAGCTAAAAATTCTTATGTTATGATACAAGCTTCTATGTCAGCTGTTAAATATGCTGGACCTCATACTTTAGTTGAGATGGTTAAAGCTGCTTCTGATGAAATAGGTGTAGATGTAGCTCTTCACTTAGATCATGGTCCAAATATGGATGCTATTAAAACTTGTATTGATGCTGGTTTCTCTTCAGTTATGATAGATGGATCTCATTTTGACTTTGAAGAAAATGTTAAAATAACTAAAGAAGCTGTTGAATATGCACACTCTAAGGGTGTTGTTGTTGAAGCAGAACTTGGTGTTTTAGCTGGAACAGAAGATGATGTTACTTCTGATGTTCATAAATATACTCAACCTGCTGAAGCAGTTGAATTTGTTGAAAGAACAGGAGTTGATTCATTAGCAATAGCTATAGGAACTTCTCATGGTGCTTTCAAATTCAAAGGAGAAGCTAAATTAAGATTCGATATACTAGAAGAAATCCAAAGCAAATTACCAGGTTTCCCAATAGTTCTTCATGGTGCATCTGCTGTTGACCAAAACGCTGTTGCTACATGTAATGAATTTGGTGGAAATATAGCTGGAGCTAAAGGTGTACCTGTAGACATGTTAAGAAAAGCATCTTCTATGGCTGTTTGTAAAATAAACATGGATACTGACTTAAGACTAGCTATGACTGCTGCTGTTAGAAAATTCTTAGCTGAAAATCCAAAAGAATTTGACCCAAGAAAATACATTGGTGCTGGTAGAGATGCTATACAAGCTGTAGTTGAAAGTAAAATAGATGATGTTTTAGGTTCTGCTAACTCTATAAACTAATATAACTTTTAAATATTTATAAAAGAAAAGAGATGACTTAGAGTAATTAAATTTATTTCTAAGCCATCTCTTTTAAGTTGAATATATCTTTTATATAAACAAAGATATATTATTTTTCTACTGTATCATTAATTATAGTACCATCTTTAAGCCCTTTATCTATTTCGTCTGTACTTAATTTAGTAGTAGCACTATCAGATATTTTTTCATTCTCTGCAGTAATTTCATACTTGTCAGTACCCTCTTTTTTATTATCTTCTTTCACAGTATCATTAATTATGGTACCATCTTTAAGTCCTTTAGTTATTTCTTTTATACTCATTTTTCCGTTATTAGGAGTATCTGCAAATGATTTATTTGTATTGTAAGTAATCCAAAGCCACCTAAACCAATCAGTCTGTTAATCCTAAAGCTATAAATTGTTTTTTCATAACTATTATCTCCTTTTTGTTATTTTCTAAATAATACCATAAGAATGTTTACTGAGTGTTTATGTTCTAATAGAAAATAATTTTAAAAACACTTTTAGCAATAGCACTCTCTGCTATGATTTATATGATTATAAATGTGTTATACAGTCTGGTAGATGCTTACTTTTTTAGAGGACTGGAACAAGTCAGATGAGTGCAACATCTATAGCATTTTTACAAAAAAATATTACTGGAATCAAAACTTCCAGCAATATTTAATAATAAAAAATATATTTACACAAATCTATGTACATTTTCCTAATAAATTCCTAATAAAGTATCTTTCATCAATTCTAATTACTTACTACACTAATAACTACACACGAATATATCCGCTTTTTATCTTTCTATGTATTGTAGAAGGATATATGCCTATCACCTCGGCTGCCTTTGTTATTGAACCATATTTATTTATAGCCTTACTTATCATTATTTGGTCTACCATTTTATATGCATCATTCAGATTCATAATTCCATTTACCACTATTGGTGATAAATCATTTGATTCGTTATCAATCATATCCAGATTTATAAGCATATTAAATTCATCTTCTCCAATTACGTTTTTGGCTGATAATACTACAAATCTTTCAATAATATTTTTTAACTCTCTTATATTTCCTGGCCAAGAGTATTCTTCCAATAATTCAATAACCTTAGGTGAAACTTCTACTTCTCTATTGTACTTATCATTATAAAGTTTTAGGAAGTAGTCCACTAATGGAACTATATCTTCTTTTCTCTCTCTAAGTGGTGGTATCTTTACTGGAATAACACTCAATCTATAGTATAAATCTTGTCTAAATTTAAGGTTGTTTCTAAGGTCCTCATGAGAAATATTAGTGGCACTTATATATCTAACATCTATCTTTATAGGTTTACTCCCACCAATTCTAGTAATTGTGTTTTCTTGTATAACTCTAAGTAATTTTTTTTGCATTTGCATTGGCAATTCACCTATTTCATCCAAGAATATAGTTCCACCATTTGCTTCTTCAAAAAGTCCTTTTTTACCCTTTTTCTTAGCTCCAGTAAAAGAACCTTCTTCATATCCAAAAAACTCTGATTCTAATAATTCATTTGGTATAGCCCCACAGTTTATAGCTATAAAAGGCTTTTCCCTTCTTGAACTATACTTATATATTGTCCTAGCTATAATTTCTTTTCCTACGCCTGATTCTCCATTTATAAATATAGAAGAATCTGATGCTGCAGCTCTTTTGACAACTTTTTTTATATTGTCCATAGTCTTACTTTGGCTTATATACTCTGTATCTTCTGATACATCACTATATCTTATCTGAGATTCAAGTTTAATAACCCTTGATATATCTCTTCCTGTAAGTACTCCTCCTGTAAGTTTTCCTTTTGAGTCCCATATTGGAACGGCTGTATAAGCGATAAGCTTTCCATCAGGATAAACAATATTTCTATAAATCTTTTTCTTTACCTTAAGCATATTTAATATTATTGGTTCTTCAACTAACCCCTGTCTGACAAGATCTGTTATATTTCTACCAAGTACTTCAGTTCTTTTAAAAGGTAAAATCTCATCACTGACAGTATTCATCTTTTCAATTACCCCATCTTTGTTAAATACAACGACAACTTCATCTATATGTTCTATTATATCCTCAACTATTTTGTCAGATATTACAGACTTCTCAAATAAATAAACTATGTTATTTTCATTATCATTATCTTTCATATTATAAATATGTGCAGTCATTCTTAATTCTCTAAAAGCTATTTTCTTTTTATTATTCACCAGTATATCTTTTTTGTCAAAATTTGAATCTAATTCATTTATATTTTTAGGTCTTTTTATATCGAGAAAGCTAAAAATATTATCTATTAGATGATTACAGTATATTATTTCGCCTGACTCTTTGCATAAAATAACTGGATTTTCTACATGTTCTATAAGCCCTATCAAATTATTATCCATCAATATTCGCACCTTTCATTAAGTAATTTATTGAACTACATACAAAATTTATTGTTTGCTTACAATAAATACTATTAGCACATACAACCAACTCCTTATTTGTCTTTTTTTAATATCTTGCTTCATTAAAATACAACTTACAGATAATTTTAATGGTCATAGTTTGTTAAAAATTTCATTTTGCTTTTAATTGTATTTTATCACATATTCGGTAATTATTTGTCTGTTTAACACAATTTAATTAAAATTAGTGCTTATTTTTGAAAATAAAGATAATCCTTATAGAATATGACTCACATTTTGTAAGTAATATACATATAAGGATTATCTAGATATCTTGTATTATAAAATTTTATTCAAACAGACTTTTTAATAACTGACAAATACAATTTAGTAATAACCATATTATGTAATAATATTTATGTTACTAACTAATAAGGCTTATTTCATCAGTAATATTTAGGTACTTGTTACCTATTAAGCTTTTATAGCTTCTAATAAATCATCAACGCTATCTAATTTATCTATAAGCATTGGAACTATTTCATGTAAGTCACCAACTACTCCATAATCAGCAATTTCTAATATTGGAGCTGCTGGGTTTTTGTTTATAGCAATTATGAAATCTGATGATTGCATACCTGCTAAATGTTGTATTGCTCCTGATATACCACAAGCTATGTATAGGTTTGGTTTAACAGTAGTTCCTGTTTGACCTACTTGGTGAGAATGGTCTATCCATCCAGCATCTACAGCTGCACGAGAAGAACCAACTACTCCACCTAATTTGTCAGCTAATTGTTTAAGCATTTCAAATCCTTCAGGTCCACCTAATCCTAGACCACCTGATACTATAACATTTGCATCTGTAAGAGATACTAAATCTTTTTTACTCTTAACTGTTTCTAAAACAGTAGTTCTTATATCATCTTGAGTTATTTTGTAATCTAATGCTATAACTTCACCAGTTCTTGTTTCGTCTTTTTCAGCTTTATCCATAACTCCAGGTCTAACTGTAGACATTTGAGGTCTATGGTTTGGACAAATGATTGTAGCCATTATATTTCCACCAAATGCTGGACGAGTTTGTTTTATTTTCTTATCTTCTGGGTCTATTTCTAGTTTAGTACAGTCTGCTGTTAATCCAGTTCCTACTCTTGAAGCTATTCTAGGTGCTAAGTCTCTACCTATATGAGTTGCTCCGAAAAGCATTATTTCTGGTTTTATTTCATCTATTGCATCTTTTATTACTTTTGTATATGCATCAGTTGTATATTTTTCTAAAAGAGCATCGTCTGCAACATAAACTTTATCAGCTCCATAAGAAATTAATTCTTTAGCTAATCCATCAACATCTTTTCCTAATAATACTGCACAAAGTTCTGCATCTACTTCTTTAGCTAATTTTCTTCCTTCTCCTAATAATTCGATAACTACTGGAGTTATTTTTCCATCTCTTTGCTCTGCAAATATCCATACGTTTTTATAAGAACTTAAATCTTTTATATCATTCATAGTTTGTACTCCTCCAACTTATATAATGTGCTTTTGTTTTAGACCTATTATTATTTTGTTAGCTATTTCGTCAGCTTTACCTTCTAAGATTTCTCCTTTTCCTCTTGGCTCAGGAGTAAATGATCTAAATACTTTAGTTGGTGATGCTTTTAAGCCAACTTCTTCTTTATTTACGTCTAAATCATCAATTGTCCAAACTTTTACATCATGTTTATATGCTTTAACTATTTTATCAACAGACATATATCTAGGTGCATTTAATTCTTTTACTGCTGTTAAAAGTACAGGTGTACTTACTTTAATTAATTCATATCCATCTTCTAATTGTCTTTGAACTATTATGTCTTTTCCTTCTATTTTGAAGTCTTGTACATATGTAACTTGAGGAATGTTTAATTTTTCTGCAATTTGTGGTCCAACTTGTGCAGTATCTCCATCTATTGCTTGTCTTCCTGCAAATATTATATCATAGTCGCCTATTTTAGATATTCCTGCTGCGATAGTATTTGATGTAGCCCAAGTATCAGCTCCTCCAAATGCTCTATCACTTAATAATATTGCATCATCAGCCCCCATAGCTAAACACTCTCTTAGCATAAAATCTGCTTGAGGAGGTCCCATTGTTATAACTGTTATAGTTACATCATCATGCTCATCTTTAATTTTTAATGCTTCTTCTAATGCATTTGCATCATCTGGGTTTAATATACTTGGAACTCCATCTCTTATAAGAGTACCTGTTTCTTTATTTATTCTTACTTCGTTAGTATCTGGAACTTGTTTTACGCAAACTAATATTTTCAAAGTCTATACCTCCAATTTCATTAGATTATTTATTATTTTAATACGTTTGATGAAATTACCATTTTTTGAACTTCTGATGTTCCTTCGTATATTGATACGATTCTAGCATCTCTGTACATTCTTTCGATTTCATAATCTTTTATGAATCCATATCCACCGTGAAGTTGTAATGCTTTATAAGCAACTTCATTTGCAACTTCTGCTGCATAGTATTTAGCCATTGCAGATTCTTGAGCAACTCTCATTCCTGCATCTCTCTTTTGTGCTGCATCATAAACTAATCCTCTAGCTGCACAAACTTTTGTTTCCATATCAGCTATAGTAAATTGAGTATTTTGGAATTTAGCTATAGGCTTACCAAATTGAACTCTTTGTTTTGTATATTTAACAGCTTCATCTAAAGCACCTTGAGCAATTCCTAGAGCTAAGGCAGCAACACCTATTCTACCTACTTCTAGAGTACCCATTGCTATTTTAAATCCATTACCTTCTTTTCCTATAAGGTTTTCTTTTGGAACTTTAACATTTTCAAATATTAAGTCAGAAGTTTCAGTTCCTCTTATACCCATCTTATCTTCATGAGCTCCTGTTGAGAAACCATCCCATTTGCTTTCTACTATAAATGCTGATGTTCCTCTAAGACCTTTAGATCTATCTGTAACTGCTATTACTATAGCTATATCGCAGAATGGTCCATTAGTTATGAAAGTTTTTCTACCATTTAATATGTAGTGGTCTCCTACTAATTCTGCTGTAGTTTGTTGTCCACCAGCATCAGAACCAGCTCCTGGCTCAGTTAAACCAAATGCTCCTATTAACTCACCTGTTGCTAAACCTCTTAAGTATTTTTGTTTTTGCTCTTCAGTACCATTGTAAAGTATTGGTAATGTAGCAAGAGAAGAACCAGCTGTAACGAAAGTAGCTGTTGAAGCACATCTTCTAGCTATTTCTTCCATTATGATAGCGTAAGAAACATATCCTGCTCCCCCACCACCATATTCTTCTGGGATATTACTGCTTATAAATTTTGTTTCAGCTAATTTTTTGATTAATTCCTTAGGCATTACACCTGTTTTATCCATTTCTGCTGGTAAAGTATCTAATTCTTTACTAACAAAATCTCTTACTGCTTTTCTTAAAAGTTCTTGTTCTTTGTTATATAACATAGCTTCCTCCAATTTTCATATTTTATAGTAAATTTATTTTAATGAACTTAAGCTAAACTCATCATCTCAGCAAAAGTTTGAATACGAGTTCTTGCTTGTTCATTATTCTGAGTTTGTTGGTCAATTTCAACATATAAAGTAGGTATTCCACTATCTTCTATATCTTTCTTAACTAAAGGATAATCGTATTCTTCTGGGTCACAGAATTTCATCATACAGAAGATAACACCATCTACATCTTTCTTTTTAACTTCATCTACTATAAGTGACCCACGTTTTTTCTTAGGGTCATAAGCTAATGAACAACCTTCTATGTTTGACCATTGTCTTGCTAATCTTTCTAATGCATCATCACCTGCAGGTACATCTGTTCTGAATTGTCTTGTTTCTTGAGCTAAATCATCAGCTACTACTGCTATATTATTGTCTTCTAAAATATCTAATATATCTTTAGAATCTGCTAATATACCTGTCAATAAAACTTTCTTTCCAGAACAGACTTCTTCTGGCATTGTGTTTAATTTTGCTATCAAATCTTTTACTAATTTAGTGTGTTCTTCTTTTCTCATAAAGAATCCACTTTTAATTACTAAGCTTCTTATTGATGGTTTTATAGTATTAGAATGTTTATAAGCTACTTCAACAAAGTCTCTCATAGTTTTTCTATGTTCATTGTAAATTTCTATACTTTCATGAATTTTTGCTTCTTCTATTTCATAACCACATATTTCTTCAAGTTCTCTTTTTACACCTTTGTATTCACTGATTAGGTATTTTACACCAGCTTCAAGTTTTCTGTTTTGTGGGTGTACTAATGATATATATTTTATGTGAGGTACTGCTGATTTCCAGTTTTGTCCTAAACAAATTAATGTGTCACACATACCTGGTATGATAACTCCAGATAATTCATCATATGCACCTTTTAATCCATACTCTAGACATGATTGCATTATTGAACATGCAAATGCAGGGAAATATTGTTTAGCTAAATCTAATTCTGTTTGTCCTCCCCATATACCAACTGGAAGCATTCCAGCTGCATGTATAATTTCTTCTGGGCAATAAACTGGGAAACAACCTATAGCTTTTTTACCAGTTGCATTTTTATATTCTTTTACAGCCTTATTTGGATTTTCAACTACTTCTTTCATTTTAGATAAAATAGCTTCCATTATATCTCACCTCTATTAAGTTTTTTTCTTTCTTCCATTACTTCAACTAAACCTTGAATTCTTGTTTCAAATTGAGCATTAGTAAAGGCTCTAGGGTCAGCTTGGTCACCATCAAATCCAGCATATGGTAATCCAGTTTCTTCAGCTGCTCTTCTTTGCATTTCATATTGTATTAAACTCATAAGTTTACAGCTTCTGTTCATATGATAGAATGCTCCATCACATTTACCCTCTACTAAAGAATCAACTCTATATTTTGTCATACGGTCTAAGTTTACATTGTTAAACATAGTACTGTATGCTACTGCCATTCCATCTAAATCATTAACTTCATATTGTAATGCCCAAGCATGTGGATAAACACTACCTGTCATATTAACTCCAAATTTAGCTAATGTTTTCATTTTATATCCAATATATGGCCAGCAAGGTATACCTTCCATCATTATTCTGTACTTTTCTTCTCCTCTGAAAGAAGATTTTCCAGTTTTCATATTATCTTCTAACTCTTCTATAAGTAATTTAAATGCTTCTGTAGTTTCTTTTTTACCTCTAGCACAAACTATTACAGCCATATAAGTAAATAAATCAAATCCATTCATTGGTGAAGGAGAAGAATCTGCTGGTAAACTCATAGAATATTTCCATAGTCTTCCGTTCTCAGCTGATACTTTCATTACTTCTTCAAATTTCTTAGGGTCAAATTTCTTTCCTGATATAATTTCTAACTGTTTTATAGCCTCTTCAAATTGAGCTTTTATATAGTCTATTCTAGATTGAGTTACTTCATCTTCATTATTGAAAGTTGTATCAATCATTATTAAAGGTATATCTAATTCTCTTGAAATATTTTCATACCATTTTATAACTTGATTACATATATTATTACAGCAAAGTAGGAAATCTGGAGCTGGCATATCTAAAGCTTCACATCCACCATTTTCTAAAAGACCAAAGTTTGTTCTTGCATATGCACATAGGTCGATAGAATATCCTTTAGATTCAGCCATTTCACATAATTCTAAAGAACCTTTTTTAGCCGCTACCCCAGCTGCTTGATTTTCTGGATATAATACATTTAAGTCAAATACTTCTGCTAACTCTTGAGGAAATACTGATGTTGACCAACCTACAGGTCTTCCTTCTTCTTTAGCTTTAAATGCATTTGCATATTGTTCAGCTAATAAATCGTTTATTACTACTCTAGCTTCTTTTTTTTCAGACATTGTCATCCCTCTTTTTATATATTTTTCACTTCTTTTTGTGATTCTTTTGCTTCATCAAAAGCATATAATGCTGCTCCTAAAGCACCAGTTAATTGAGGTATATCAGGTACAATAATTTCTGTATTGATTTCTCTTGCCATAGCTCTTACAATTCCACTATTTCTGGCAACTCCACCAACCATTACTACGTTTCTTTGTACTCCTATTCTTTTTGCTAGGCTAGAAACTCTCTTTGCTACTGAAGTGTGAATACCTGCTACTATATCTTCAATTTTTGCATTTTCTGATAAGTGTGATATAACTTCAGATTCTGCAAACACTGTGCATGTACTACTTATTGATACTTCATTTTGAGAATTCATAGATATACTTCCGAGTTCAGATACATCAACCTCTATTATTTTTGCCATTACATCTAAAAATCTTCCTGTACCTGCAGCACATTTGTCATTCATAAGAAAGTTTAGTAATCTTCCATTCTTATCTAGCTTTAGTACTTTAGCATCTTGACCACCTATATCAATAATGGTTCTTGTTTCTGGAATTATGAAGTTTACTCCTCTAGCATGACAACTTAACTCACTTATCTGTTTGTCAGCATCAGAATATTTCATTCTCCCATATCCTGTAACTACTATTTTTTCAATGTCTTCTCTTCCAAGACCTGACTCACTGTATAATTTTTCCAAAACTCTTGATGGTCCAGTAGTCCCAGTACCAGAAGATATCGTAGCTGAAGCCACAATATCCTCTCCATCTTTTAAAATTACTCCCTTTGATGCAGTTGAACCTATATCTAATCCCATTGTATACATCTTTAGTATTCTCCTTTCCCAAAATCTAGAAATACTAATTAGTATCTTACAACTTTATCTTCTTTTAAGTTATTTATTTTTGATTCGTCATATCCTAAAGTTTTTAATACTTCTATAGTATGTTCCCCTACTTTTGGTGCTGGTGTATAATCTTTTATTCCTTCATTTCTAAACATAACTGGAGTATTAACTAAAACACCTGTATTTCCACTATCATATGTCTTCTTAAATAAGAAGTCATTTGCCCAAGCTTGTTCATCATCTAGTAAATCTTCACAGCTTTGGATTTTTTCAAATGGTAAGTCTGCTTCTTCTAATAAAACTGACCACTCATCTAATGTTTTTTCTAACATAGCTTCTCCAACTATCTTAACTAAATCTTCAATGTGATTAACCATTGAATCTATGTTGTTGTATCTATCATCTTCTAATACATATTCTCTATTTATAACCTTACAGAATTTGCCTAACCATTTATTGTATTGTATTAAAGCTAATTGAATCCATCTTCCATCTTTACATTTATATGTAGTCATTAATGGGCTGTTTGGATTTTCTCTTGATAAAGGCATTTCATTTCCATATTGTGCTGTTGTTATCATTGTTCCCATTCCATATATAGCTGTATGGAAAAGACTTACTGTTACTCTTTCACCTACACCAGTTTTTCCTTTTTTATGTAATGCTGCTAAACTTCCTGCTGCTAATGCTAAACCTGCATAGTGGTCACCAAATCCTGCTGCTGTATTTGCTGGAGATGTCCCTTTTTCCATTACAGATTGGCTAACTCCTCCTCTTGCAAAGTATGCAGTATAGTCAAATCCTGGTTTATCTTTTAAAGGTCCTTTTTCACCATATCCTAATATTTGAGCAAATATTAGTCCTGGATACTTATCTTTTATTTGGTCATAAGCTATACCCATTTTTTCTAATGCTTGAACTCTAACATTAGTTACAAATATGTCTGCTTCTGATATTAATTTATGTAATATTTCTATTCCTTCTTTTGATTTTATATTAATACTTACACCCTTCTTATTTCCATTTTCTAATTCAAACATAGGGTTTTCATCATCTGATGCTGGAGATTTAAATGTTCCACCCATAACTCTTATTCCATCACCTTCTATAGGCTCAACTTTAATAACATCTGCACCCCAGTCACCTAACATTTTTGCACAACATGGTGCTGCGATGAAACTTGAAAGTTCTACTACCTTAACTCCTTCTAAAAGCATAACGTTTTCCTCCTTAATAGTATCAATTATAAAAATTCAATTAAATCACATATAAAGTACTTTTTTCTGATATTAACTATTTGATGTCAAAGTTCCTAATCTTATTGAGATAACTTATAAAATTATTAAAAGTTATAAATGATTATTTTTTATATTTTTTATTGTCTTACACCTATATTGTTAAGCATTTATCGTGCCAACTTTATATTTAAGCAAAATATCGCTTGATTTGAATGTTTTTTAACAATATACAATTGCATTATTAATTTCATATCGTGGCATCATGCAACTCTCCATAGCATTTTGCCATTTTTTTTATGCCTTTAAAAGTTTTTTTTATATATTTTTTTATGAAAAAGCTTGACTTTTCAAAAAAAATTTTCATTGCTAAACTCAAAAACACATGCTATCATTGTAATTAATCAATTGATTAGTTAACTAATTTAAAACTTAGATAATTTTTTAATAATATTTAATCTAAAAAATAACAATTTCTTTGATAAATGTTTAGAGCAATTATTATCTTAAATAAAAAATAACTAAATATCAAAATAACACAGGGAAAACAATTTCAAAACTAAATTTTTAACCTTAAAAATTTTGTATAAAAATATAACCTTATATTGCTACATATTATTTCTAAATGAAAAATTACCATATAATTTAATAATTACAGGAGGGTATTGATATGAAAATACTAGTATTTGGAGCACGCGATTATGAAGAACCAGTAATAAAACAATGGTCTGAAGAACATAAGGATGTTCAAGTGGATATTTATCCTGAAAACATGACTGAAGAAAATGTAGTAAAAGCTAAAGGATATGATGGTATATCTATACAACAAACTAACTATATAGATAACCCTTATATTTATGAAACTTTAAAAGATGCTGGGGTTAAAGTTATAGCTTCAAGAACTGCAGGGATGGACATGATACATTTTGGTTTAGTTAATGAAAATGGACTTATTGTTACAAATGTTCCTTCTTATTCACCTAATGCAATAGCTGAATTAGCTGTTACTCAAGCTATGAACCTTTTAAGAAAGACTCCTTTAGTAAAGAAAAAAGTCTGTGAAGGTGACTATCGTTGGATAGCTGAACTTCTTGGAACAGAAGTTAGATCTATCACAGTTGGTGTTATAGGTACAGGAAAAATAGGTGCTACTTCTGCCAAATTATTCAAAGGCTTAGGAGCTAATGTAATTGCATTTGACCAATATCCAAATAAAGATTTAAATGATATATTAACTTATAAAGATTCTTTAGAAGACCTTCTTAAAGAAGCTGACCTTATAACATTACATACTCCTTTACTTGAAGGAACAAAACATATGATAAATAAAGATACTTTAGCTATAATGAAGGATGGCGCTTACATAGTAAATACTGGTCGTGGTGGTTTAATTAAGACAGGGGACTTAATAGAAGCACTAGAAGCTGGAAAAATAAGAGCTGCTGCCCTTGATACATTTGAAACTGAAGGATTATTCTTAAATAAAAAAATGAACCCAGGTGAATTAACTGACCCAGAAATCAACAAACTTCTTTCTATGGAGCAAGTTATATTTACTCATCACCTTGGATTCTTCACTAGTACAGCGATAGAAAATATAGTTTATTCTAGTTTAAGTAGTGCTGTAGATGTTATAAGCACAGGAACTGCTGCTAATAGAGTAAATTAGTATTTTATAAATATATTTTTTCATTAATTAGCTATTATCTAACAAAATAGCCTTTAATTTCCCAAATATAAGAGAGTCTATTCAATATACATTGAGTATGACTCTCTTATATTATTTTTCTTATTTTATATTATTTGTATACACCTACTATTTGTTATATTTTATATCAAATTTACAACAACCTTTCTAATTATCCTATTAAATTATCCTAATTACAATCTACTTTTCCATCAAAAGACTTTGAATGGGTACAATTCACTTTTTACCAGAAAAATACCAAACAAACTATGAAAATTGTATGATTAATATTAATATATTTATAAGAAAACATTACAAGAATACTAGTTTGGGATTTTTGAGGAGGGATTATATTGGAAAAAATGAATAAAGCTACTTCTAAAAAGACGACCTGTATCGTCACTTCAGCGCTATTTGCGTCTATAATATGTTTGACAATAGCTTATATATTACATATTCCAGTTGGAGGAAACAATGGATATGTTCATATAGGAGATGCCTTTATTTATCTAGCTGCAACTATTTTACCAACAAACTATGCTATAGCAGCCTCCGCAATAGGCGCTGGTCTAGCTGATTTATCTACAGGAGCTGCAATATGGGTAATACCAACTATAATTATAAAGCCAATACTCGTATTATTTTTCACTTCTAAAAGTGACAAGATAATAAATAAACGAAATATAATTGCTTCATTTGTAGCAGGCATAGTAGGTCTAGTTTTATATATGTTTGCTGAGGGAATAATTATTGGAAGCTTTACAAGTGCTTTTGTAATGAGTTTACTTGGTTTGTTACAGCCAATAGGAAGCTTTATTGTGTTTGTACTTCTAGGGATAGCACTTGATAAACTTGATTTTAAAAGACGTTATTTTAACTAAATACTTAAATTTATGGAGGGAAAATTATGAATATCTTATATACAATTGAAAACAGTATCTATGTAAATATAACTAATACATGTCCATGTAGCTGTGTGTTTTGCATAAGAAATGAAAAAGATGAAGTAGCAAATAGTGGTAGCTTATGGTTAGAACACGAACCAAGTATTAATGAAGTAAAAGAAGCCTTTGGCAAATATAATTTAGATGAATATGATGAAATTGTATTTTGTGGATATGGTGAACCACTAATGAGAATAAATGAATTAATAGAAGTTGCTAAATTTGTAAAAGGGAAAAGTAATATCAAAACAAGAATAAATACAAATGGTCTAAGTGATTTAATACACAATAAAAAAACTGCTATTATGTTAAAAGATGTGATAGATGCAGTATCAATAAGTCTTAATGCTCCAAATAAAGAAGCTTATAATAGAGTTACTCAACCAAAGTTTGGAGAAAAATCATTTGACTACATGTTAGATTTTGCAAAAGATTGCAAAGAATATATAAAAGAAGTTGCCTTTTCAGTAGTAGATGAAATATCTCCAGAGGAAATAGAAGAATCTAAACAATTAGCAAAAGAACTTGATATACCACTTAGAGTTAGACATAAAAACTAACAATTATAAATTAGTATTTAAAACCTTAATACAAAGTTGACATATGAAAATAGTTAACTATAGGTGGGTCTTTAAAATAACGTAATAAAATATTATCTATTTAGTTAATGTTTTATTACTTTTAATACCTTTCTTGATAACAGAATCATTCTTTGCTATAACCCACATGTAAGTCAGAAGAAATATGACTATGTCTAACAAGGCCAGAAAACTTTTTAAGAAAATACATAAAAAATAGAAAAAATATAAAGTAGTGAATTAGAGAAAAAACTTGATAATATTTCCTTTCCCTATGATGGTATGGAAATTATAGTCTGAAGCATTGAATAATAAGCACAATGAAAAGTCAGAAAATATTAATATATAGTTTGTCTAAAGTCTGAGCTGGTGCAAATTCTCTGCACCAGCTACAACATGTTTTACCCCATCACATTTTTGTTTATCTAGCCCTTTATAGACTTCCATCATCTCTCTGATTTATCAATTAAAGCAATAACAACCATCCACCAATTAATATAAGAATTGAACCTGGTATTTTCTCCTTGATATTTTCTTTAAATATAAAGTGAGCAAGTATTAAGGTTATTATCATAGAAACTTGAGAAAATGGTTCTGCTATACTGAGTTCTAAATTATTTAAAGCAATTAATAATGCTAGATAAGAATATCCATTAATAGCACCACTTAAAATTGAAAGTCCCTTCTTATTACTAAATATTTCATAGATTACTCTTTGTTTCTTTTTAAATGCTAAAAAGACAAATAGATTTAATCCAACAAAAAAGTAAAGTATCGTTGAATATAGTATAGGAGATACTTGAACATAAAATGCCTTATCTAATACCCTTCCTACTGATTGAAAAAATATGTACAAAAACATCAATCTACATGGTAGATTATTTAGAATGGCAGATGCATTTTTTAATAAAGAACTTACATTTTTTAATATAAATACTCCACCTATCATAATTATAATTCCTGCAACTTTTGCTAAACTAAAACTTTCGCCTAAAAATACAACTGATAAAAGCAATAGAAATAGTGAGTTTAAACTGTTTATTGGAGTTACAAGTGAAACTTCACCAGTTGCTAGAGATGTTACATATGCTACTGACCCAATCGAATAAACTAAGCTACTTATATAGCATGGTATTAAAAAGGACCAATCTCCAACCTTACTCATTATACTAAATGGTAGTAAACATACTCCACCTATAAAGAAAAATAAAAATGATGAAGCTATATTTTTATAAATATCGCCTTCCTCATCACCTAATAATCTTACAACTACTCTTTCAAAGGCTAACAGCACTACTCTAATTAATAGTGCAAAATAAGATATTATCATTTTTGACCTCACTTAAAAATTAATCTGAATTACTGAATATACTTACTAAATCTCATTATTATAAATCAAATCTACCATATAGGCAAATTTTTTGGGTTTTTCAATATCTTATGTTTAAATACAGGTACCTTAAGCTTTTCCCCTAACTTACGACATTGTTCTTTATAAGTCCCCTTTAATTTATCATGAAAAACTATACCATCAATTCCACCATCAATACTGTCTACACACTTTTCTAATTTTTCAAATCCATCTTCATTATCATACATTCCACTTACAATCCATTGATTTGGTAATACATGCCCAATTGATATATTGTATTCTCCATTTTTTATAATGTCTGAAAAAGAATTTTCAAAGTGAACTCCTCCTACACACAGTAAAGTTTTTATAGGCTCATCACTATCAAATACTCTAATTAGAGACTTCGATAATACTTGTATTGCTGTCTTATTATTAAAACTATTACTATTACTTCCTATCTCAATATCTAACATAGGTACAGAATATTCTGTAATTAATTTAGCTACTTCACCATATGTAGTTCCAGACCAGTGAGTTGCTTCTGTTAATGTAGTGAATTCATCAAGGGAGTTTTCATTTTTTATATCTTCAATTGCATTAATTAAGTTTCTAAAATATTTTGGATTTGAATTTCCAAACTCGCCTGTTGGTACATCTCCAATAGTATGAGCTGTTAGAATATTTTCTGGAGCATTCTCTCCTTCATGCCAATTCACAACTCCTGCAAAATCAAAATCTTTGAAATACTTATTTAAAATTGGCAGATAATATTTATAATCATGACTTATTACATTTTCCGTTTTTACAAACTGGAATAGGTTATTGTTTTTATCTATAAATTCTAATACAAAGTTATCATCAACAATAATATCAGTCTGCTTTAAATCCATTACTTCCTCACAACAGTTAATTACATTTTTAGCCACTGGGTCTTTATCTAAACTATTACAAAAGAAGAAAACTGCTTTTTTGTTATTCATCTATAAATCACACTCCTATTATTTAAATATTATATACTCTCCTACTTAAAATCATCTAAATATTACTATATACTCCATTCAATTATTATACATAATATACTACCATACTTATTTTAGCTACACCTCTCCCTGAGTTTCTATATACATGTGATACATCAGCTTTAAATCTTATAGAATTCCCACTAGATACAATATAATCCTCTCCATTTATTTTAATAGTTATTTCACCACTAAAAACTGTAATAAACTCTTGAGTTCCTGGAAGTTCCGCATTTGAATCCAACGTTCCACCCTCTTCTATCTCAATCATAAATATTTCAAATCTTCTCTTGGAATCAAATGGAAATATAGGATAACTTACATATTTTCCATCATCTTCAATAAAATGGTCTACATCCTTTTTATCAACCAATTCTATCTCACTTTCTTGTCTTTCCATCAATGATGTAAATGATATTTTTAATCCATTCGTTATCTTCTTGATAGTAGATATAGTTGGATTCACTTCACATTTTTCAATTTGAGACAACATACTCTTACTTACTCCACTAAGTTGAGAAATTTTATCTAAGCTAAGATGTTTTTCTTTCCTTATTTTTTTTAAGTTTTCAGCAATTATTTCATTTAAATTCTGCATAAATTCACCTCGACTATACTTATACAATCATAAGCATATTTAATTATTTTATCTAAAGACAGTAACTTATTTTAAAACATTCTAGACAATATACTGTACATTATGTTTAATATATAATACTTTTTTAAGAATGTAAATACTATTCTAAAGTTTTCTTTAAAAACAAGCAAATAAAAAAGCTAGAAGTCTATGTTTTTACAAGACTACTAGCTTTTGCTATCATAAAATTGTATTTTAACTATAAAACTTAGATGCTCCTATCAGTTGTCTTTTGGAAACAATCTTAGCTAGATTGGCTAATGAAGATATTTTTATATCCTTAAAAGAAACTAAAAATACAAACTTAAAATCAGTGAATTCTTGATTTATATTATATATATCAAAATAGCATCTCAAATTATCAAATAGGTAATTTTCTTGCAAATCTGCTTCTATTTCATCAGTAGCATCTTTTAAATATGCTCTTACATCTTCAAATAAGACATTGAAATAAGACTCATCTATTTCCTCACCCAATTCTTCTAATATTTCTTCTATATCTAAATCATCCATATCAAAAGAATTTCCTGTCAATTGACAATCAAACACCAATATATTCTCCTGATTTATAGTATTTGATATATCTTGTACATATTCAAAGTCTGGACGTAATTCTAAAATGTCTTTTATCTCACTACTCTTTACATGAATTTTTCCTTTTCTGTTTTCTAGTTTTAAATCTATCATATGCTCCCCCTTTCAAATTATAAGTCTTTTAATTACTTTCTTCTATAATCTTTTTAATATCTATCCAGTTATTAACTCTAATTATGTTTTGATGTTCAATATCTTTATTATAGTTAGTATCTAAAAGTATTACTTTAACACCTGCATCAGCCAATTGGACTGAGTTTAAAGGGTTATCTTCTATAAATATATCACAACTCAGTTCTCTTGCCTTTTCAACTTTATAATCACTTCCTAATAAGTAAACATCTATATCTAAAATTCCTTGTCTAATTAACCAGTTTTTAGTTACATCAGTTAAACACTCATGTCTAGCTGTTACAAAAGATAAATTATGCCCCTTAGATAATTCCTCTATTACTTCAATAGCTCCTTCTACAATTTCTGCTTCATCATATGAATGTACATACTTATCATTAAATTCTGCATATACATCCCTTATTCCTGAACCATATAATTCTTCCCAATTGTGAGTTATACACTCTGACTCTGTAATGTTTTTATTGAATATATCATTTAGGTATGGAAGAAAATGATAAGGGCTAGTTATTGTTCCATCTATATCAATACATATATTTAATTTGTTCATTTTTACCTCCATGTAACATTTATTGATTTTATTAATCAAATATTATAGCACAGCTTTAATTATAAATCAAAATCATATATATGACTATACCTATATAATACCAAAAAGCTTGCATATTTAAGCAAGCTTTTTGTAAATTTTACATTTTCAACTAATATATAAGTTTTTCTAAAGTTGGTTCTACTCCAAATTGTGTTTTTAGTTCTCTATATTCATTTAATGCTTTTTCATTATTTGTTTTAGTTTTTATTGCTCTTATCATTAAATTTTTTGGTGTATCTAATGGGGATATGTATTCTACCACAGAAGTATCGTATCCATTTCCTTCTAGCAATAACGTTCTTAAACCATCAGTTATTAAGTCTGCAAATCTAGCTTTAAATACTCCATGTTTTAATATTGGTTCCATAGCTTCATATTTATATTGTCCTAATAACTCCTTATGACAGCATGGTACTACTACTATAGCTTCTGATTTTGCTCTAATTCCTAATCCTATAGCCATATCTGTTGCTGTATCACAAGCATGTAAGCTTATTACAAGGTCAACATCTCTATTAGGTGTATAATTAGTTAAATCCTCTTTTATAAATGACATATTTTTATAGCCTAAGTTTTTAGCCATCTTCTTTGACGCTTCTATAACTACATCTGAATAATCTATTCCTATAAAATAACAGTTTTTCTTTAATACTTCTTTTATATAGAAATTTAGTACAAAACTTAGATATGATTTACCACAAGCACAATCTAATATTGTTATACAGTCTTTGTCTTTTATTTCTTTTAAAATATTGTCTATAAGCTCCACAAAGTGGTCTATTTGATTATACTTTCTTATTTTATCATTTTTTATTTTACCATCTTTTGTAAGTACTCCAATTTCTTTTAAAAGTGCATTTGCTTGTCCTACTTTTACATAGTACTCTCTGTTTTTTATTTGAGATGCTGTAAATTCATCTATTTTCGGTACTTCTTCTTTATTATCTAGATACTTTACATTTACTTTTTTATTGTCTCCTTCTATTACGACAATAGTACCTCTTTCAATATATCTAAATACTAGCCCATCATAATTTTCCGCTTCTTTAGATATATTTTTTAACAATTCACTAAATGTATGTAACTCTGACTTGCCTTTAAAATTAAATTTGTACTTACCTTCTTCTTCTATTGCAATTCCTTTAAATTCTTTTCTTCCTGATTTAAAAACTACTTCTAATTCAATAAAAAAATCTTCATTTTCAAGGTTTCTCTGAGTAATCCCCATAAAAAACATATTTAGTTTTCCTATACTCTGCTTATTCATACTAATCTCCCTTTTAACTTATCTCTTTAACTCTTAATCAATAGTATTTGACCCATCTATTTCTTCATTTAAATCATTCAATCTATTTTTAAAACTTTCTATCTGCTTATCTGATAAATCAAGATACTCAGTTATCTTGCCTATATATTTAGGACTTTTAGTATTTATTAATTTTAAGGCACTATCCATGGACTTTTGTCTAAGTTCATACGCCTTTTTTACATCATCTCTAGCACTACTTAATACCTTTGTATATTCATCCTTAGAAAGTTCTGGGATTTGCATATTCTCATATTCTTCTATAACTTCTTTACACTTATTTCTAGCATTTGTAACATCTTTTTTTATACTAGATAATTTAGTTATATTTTTTGCAATATCCTTAGTATAAGGTATACATTCTCTCATTGGTACTAAAGCTACTCTTTCTATATTATAAATTTCTTTCTTGAAAATTCCTATACTTTCTAGGTCTATTTTTTTTATATCTTCACTATCATTTTCTTTACTTGTATAAGTATCTTTGTTTTCTCTAGTATTTACTTGTTTTTCTGATTCACTATTTGTTGAAGTATTTCTTTCTAAATCATTATTCTTTGTTACATCTTTTTGATTTTCTTCTTTATTATTTTCTGTACTTTGTGTATTTTTCTCTTGCTTATTATCTACTTTTTTGTTGTTTGATTCTTTGCTATTTTTTTTATCTTGTTTTAAATCTTCTTCTTCTTTTTCATTAAAATTTGATACATATTTCTCATCATATGTCTCATCAGAAATATAATTATGATAATACATAGATTCTTTTATCTTATTAAGTCCACTCATATAGATGTTACTTATCATTATTGTTGTAGCTAATACTACATAAATACTACTGTAGATACAAGACCTCTTAAAATTCTTGTAATTTCTGAATATCACTATCAAAGGAATAAGATATAAAAATATAAAAACTAATATCCACCTCATAAATCGTGTCTCCTTTCTCAAAACCGAAATCCCTCAAATATTTATTTTTAATCATGTATCTTATAGTATTTACCAATTTATGTTTTTTAATCGTGAACTTTTATTAAATTAAATTCTGTATAATCACAAGATGCTAATATATATTCAACTCCATTTCTAATTCCTTTTAGACCCATTTTAAAAGACTCTTTACCATGCAAGTGACCATAAATCACCTTTTCAACATTATATTCTTCAAATAATTTTGTAAATAAAGACTCCTCTAATCTATCATTTGTAGGAGGATAATGAGTGATTACTATTATTTTGGAATAACCTTTTTTACGGGCAGACTCTAATGACAGCCTTAATCTATTTTCTTCTCTTCTATAAACTTTTTCATCAGTCTCATCAAATTTAACATCATTGGGACATATCCAACCTCTACCTCCACAAATTGCATACTCTCTATATTCATAGAAATTTGTTTGAATAAAACGCATATTTTCATATAGCTTATTCAAACTTGTAACTGTTGTCCACCAATAGTCATGATTTCCCTTTATAAGTATTTTTTTACCTGGAAGTTCATTTATTATATCTAAATCTTTTTTAGCTTCTGATAAATTAATTCCCCAAGATGTATCTCCTAATACTAATACTACATCTTCTTCTGTAACAACCTCTTTCCAATTATCTATAATCTTTTTTTCATGACCATCCCAATTACTACCAAAGATATTCATTGGTTTATTTACTGATGTTGAAAAATGTAAATCACCTATTGCATATAAACTCATAACATCATTCCTTCCTTGATTAAACTAAATAGGCTGTCTCTTCTTAGAAATTATTTTCCATTAAGAGGCAGCCCCATTAATATTTAGTAAATTTTCTCTATAAGTAGCTTTATTGAACCACTCTATCATCTACCTTGTTATCCTTATATTGCTCTAATAACATATCTATTTCTTGTTTTAATTCTAAAATTTCGGTTATGTTTTTGTCTGTTTCAGTTCTATCCAACTTTCTTTGATACTGCATAGCTTTATGTGTATCACCTAAGTCATATAACTCTTGTATTCTATTTAGAGTGTCTCTAATTGCTATAGACTTCATTTGATACATAGCCTGAGCTTTCATTATATCCTCTCTTATTTCACTCATTTCTTGGTCTAAGAGAAACGCAGCATCAGATGCTCTTCTAAGTCTTTCTGCTAGAGTCTCAGGTATGTAATGGTCATATTTATATTTTAATGAATGTTCTATTGTAGCCCAGAAATTCATTGCAAGAGTTCTTATTTGTATTTCACATATAATTTCTTTTGAGCCCGCAATTGAGTTTATAGGATATTTTATTATAACATGATAGCTTCTATAACCACTATCTTTGTAGTTTGTAATATAATCTTTTTCTCCTATTATAGTCATATCATTTCTTACTTTTATCAAATCAACTATATAATATATATCTTCAACAAACTGGCACATTATTCTTATACCAGCAATATCATCAATTTCAGTTTCTATATCTTTCGCATTTAGCCTTTTTAACTTAGATATTATGGAAGATATTTTTTTTGTCCTTCCTGTGACAAATTCTATGGGAGAATACTCGCCTTTTGCTAAATATTCTTTTCTTATATTTTTAAATTTTATTTTCAATTCTTCTACTGCATGTTCATAAGGTGCTAGTATTTCATTCCATTTTTCGTATTCCATATTGCTCACCCTTTATTTGTTTTTTATGACCTTCTTTATTTTATCATAATTTATTTTGTTTTTGTATAGTAAAGCAATTCTCCATCTTCTAAGATATACCCTATTTCGTCTAAATCAATTAGGTAACTTATAACAGATATCAATGAAGATTTAAAAAAATGATACTCTTTATAATTATTGCTTAAATTATTGTTATTTATAATATTTTTTAGTAAAATTTCTAAAGATTTTGGTTTTTCAAGTAATTGTCTTATTTGGTATAAATATTTCTCTAAAGCATTCAAATGCTTTTCTATTAATTTATAAGCATCTTCTTTTGATATCACTTGTTTTCCATGTCCCAAAACCAAATACTCAAAATCTATACCTTTTAACTTTTCTAACGAGTTCATTTGCTCTTGTATATCATATAAAAATAAGAAATCGAATTTTGATAGAATTTCATCTCCTATCAAAAGGTCTCCCACAAAAATCACCTTATCTTTAGTTAAAACAGCTATACTTCCAGGTGTATGTCCCTGAAATTCAATTATATCAAACATTTCATTATTTAGTTCCAGCCTACCTGCATCTATAGTTTTATCTATTTCTATATCATCTAACATTTTACTTTTTAAAATACTATCCATAAATATATTGCTTTTCCCCCCAACAATATACTTTGAAAATAATTCTGGGTTTTCTATATATAACTTATCGTATTTTGATGACATTACGCACACATCTTTATAGTATTCTTTAAATTGATTACATGCCCCATAGTGGTCATCATGACCATGAGTGTTTATAATATATCTAACTTGTATTTTATTTTCATCTAATACTTTGGTTACTCTTCTTGGCCTCGAACCACATAATCCTGGGTCTATCATAAGTGCTGTATTATCCTCAAACACATATATTCCTGTATTTGTACCACCTTTTATAAAAAAAGTATTTCCTTTTACTTTTGTTAGATTCACCATCTTCACCTCATTTTGACAATATTTATACTACAAGTTATTATTTATTTAATATAAGACTCTAGTAGAATAAGTCTTTTTATTCTATTAATAGTTCTTTTTTTTATTTTAGGTTCTTTAGATATCCTTATTTTTACATTATATGCTAAATCTCTGTAAAATAGCGATTCTATAAGATATTCAACTATGCCTCTATCCTTAAAATCTATATCTATAATGCTATTAGAATATAGTTTTGAATCTAGTATCATAAGTTCATCAAAAAAGCTTAATCTCTCAGATTTACTCAAATAATCTTTACTTGGAATAAAGCTTTCACAATAATCTATTCTATAATTTACCACTTCATCATTTATTTCAAATCCATGTTGTCTCTTCATCAAGTCTTTATAAGCATTATTTTTCTTAGTCACATTATCTAGATTTTTGTTATAGTCCTCTTTTTTCCAATGTCCAAATAATCTACAATTTAGTGGTCTGACTTCATATATTAAACACCTATTATTATCATCTTTGAATGGACATGAATTTTTTTTAGAATACTCTTCAAAATAATAGTCTACTATTTTAATTATACATCTTCTTCTTAAATCCGCTCTATCTTCAAGATAACAAAATATATTCAAAAACTCAATTAAATTTATATCTACCGATTCCATACAACAATTACCACAACCAGAACAATTTCCAGTTGGTAAAGATTCATATACATCATTTAATTTATTAAAGAGCTTATTTTTAGTGGAATAATCTATACAATTTAAAATATCTTTATTTTTTATACTAGTCATTATTATTACTCCTTGTTATAATTATTAAGTTAATACAAACAATTATTATAACATATTTTTTAAATTTAATCGCATGAGGAGGCATTTTATGAATAGATATACAAAAATCATTAATATGATGGGAAGTTACTATACAAAAGACTTTGAAAAAGAAAAAAAGAATGTAATAAAAGTTAGAGAAGTTAAAGAGGATACTGTCAGAAAATTTTTCTTACAAGGTGACTGTGAAGTTCTAGTAGTATTTGAAGATACTGGAAAAGAAATCCTTATTGACGATTTTTCTCCTGAAGAAGATATCAAAAAATACTTAGGAGTAAAATTTATAAATAAAAAAAGATAGTTATTAAAACTAAACATCTAAATTAAATTTTAATAACTACAAGTTATTATTATATGCTTTCATAATTAAAAGTTATCTTTTATCTCTTTTTTAGACTTTAAGATAGCTTTTTTTCTATTTTTTGTAAAATAATTCCATAATACACACTAATATTTCACAAAATGATATAATATAACAAATAGATAAATTTTTTAAGTTTCTTAATACTTAATATTTTGCGAGGTGATTTTATGCAAATTTATTTTAGAGTTAAAGCTGTTGGCAAACGTAGACCTATGCTAGAACTTACCCCCTTTGATTTATCTGACAACATCAATTGCCTAAAAGAGGCTATCTCTGAAATTGTATCTAAAAATGTTCTTGAATATAATGAAAAGACCCCAGAAAAATCAATAATAAGCTTTTTAACTAGTGAAGATATTGAGTCTCAAGCTACTATTGGAAAAGTTGGATTCGGCTCTATCTACAATGAAAACAAACAATCTATAGAAAAAGCTATAGAAGTTGCACTACAAGCATTTGAAGATGGAATCTATAAAGTTCTTATAAACGAAGATGTTATTGAAGAACTCAATTCTCCTATAAATTTAAAAGATAGTGATATATTCACTTTTATAAGACTCACTCTACTTGCTGGAAGGATGTTTTAAAATAAATAAATTGGAGGTACATAAATGTCAGAACGTACTAGATTAGAAAAAAATCCTAAAATAATTGAAGATTTTAAAAACAATCTTACTAAATCTTCTTCAAAACCATATTACGATTTAACTGAAGCTCTTTGGGATTGTGTAAAAGACGAATCATACTATTATGATGTAAAAGATGAAAATAAATTCTTAGATATGATAAAAAAATACTATAATTGTTATTACTATGAAATTGAAAGTGTAGACACATTACTTTCTGGCCCTTTAAAAAATGCTTTAGAATTAATGTTTACTTCTGAGCAAGTAGAAGAACTTTGTCAATTAATTAAAAGAAAAATGAATTATACATATTCAGGAGGATACTATCGTAAAGGGTATCGCTCAAATAAACTTAAAGATTATTTTAGAAGTATAATTAGGCTTATTTCACATTATGTGAGTTTGATATATTACGATTTTTCTGTATTAGATTATCTTACACTTCCAGATAAAGTTCTTCAATATGATTATATAATGAGTGATAAAATCGCATTAGAAATAGATAATGGAAATGATGATGTAATCAATGCTTTAGAAGAAGTAATTTTTGGAGAAAATCAAACTGCCCTACTTACTAGACAAATGATAATTGGTATTATGAAAAGTCATAGTGAAAAATGCTATGAAATGCTTTCTAAACTTCTTTTGGCTGCTAAGCAACAAGAAGGTCTTAGACAACAAATTGTAGAAAGCCTAGACGAAGGTACAATTCCTGCATCTGTCTATATGTTAAAAACTATCCTAGATAACAATTTAGAAAGATTTAGTTCTGTTATAAGAGCTTTAGATACATGGACAGGGCTTGGTTTTTCAGACCAAAAACCTGGAATAATTCGTAAGTGCTTAGAACTTTCATATAAATCATTGACTGATAAAGAGTTTTGTATAGAGTCAATTAACAGTAAGGATAACCTTGAAATTTATTTTAGTTTATGGGCAGCTGCAACTTACAATATCTATGATTCATACACTCTTATTGAAAAATTGCTTTCATATGATGAAAAGTACAAAAAACTTGTAGCTCTTTACTTCTTATCAAATACAGAAAGTACATATTTTAAACACTCTGTTGCATCTAAAAATATTAAAGGCGACGATTTAGAGATACTTGCATGGGTAGTTAGAAATTTCTATGTAGAAAGTTCTGTTGGTTACTACTATAATTGGCAAAACCAAAAAGTTGATTTTGACTTATCAAATTCTCCTATTAATAAAGACTTTGATGCTAGAAAGGAACAATTTGAAAATCTAAAACATACTTTAGAACTTTTAAATTCAAAAACTAAGGAATTTTCTGGCAGTGTATTTCCATGGTCTTGGGTCGAAATTTCTTCTTACAGTATCCTTAGATGCATGATGACATTAACAGCATATGATATGAATACTCAATTTATGGATGTTCTAATGGACAACTATCTTCTTATGAGTTCTGATTTAAGAGCTTCATTTATAGCTAATTTTATAAATGAGCCAAAAACAGATAAACAACGTAGTTTCTTATTAGAATGTTTGAGCGATAAGAGTGTTTCTAATAGAGAAATTGTATTAAGTCTACTTAAAGAACTTGACTTATCAGATGTAGAGTTAGACAGAATAAACAACTTACTTACTTTAAAAACAAGCTCTATCAGACAAACAGTAATAAAGATTTTACTTGAACAAGATGATTCAAAACTAGAAAATATTGCTTCTTCTCTAATAAAATCTTCAAATTCGCAAAAATGTCTTGGAGGACTTGAAATTGTAAACTTATTAAAAGACAATACTGATAGACAAGAACTATACAATAAACTTATTTCATTAGTGGAAAGTGTTGATAAGTCTAAAAAGAATACATCTCAAGTTCAGATATTAATTGATAATTTATTAGGTAAAGCAAAAAATGATTATTGTAAAGAAAATGGATTTGGGATATACAATCCTGAAAATAAGCTTCAAATTCCTGAACAATTTGATTTTAAATACGATTCCTCTACTCCATCAAAACTTAATAAGATTATTTCCAATTTAAGCTTATCTTCTAATGAGGATTCTGTTTCTATATCAACTAAAAAAGAAGCTAAGAAGATTCTCGATGTAGATATAAATAAAATATTAAAAGTATATGAAAAATTTGATGAACTTATTATTGAAAATGCAGATTATGAGTATGAGGTTGAGAGATGGTCAGGTAATATGGATAAAATACTTTTAGGTTACTCTACATATAATCTAACTCCTATTAAACATATAACTGGAAATAATAAGGATACTATTGATAATTATCCATTAGCTGAACTTTGGAGAGAAACTAGTAAGAAACTTAATTTAGATTATAAAATAATCCTTGATATTTTATTTTATAGCATACGCTCATGCTCTTATCATGAAATAGAAAAAAGTTGGTTTTCATCTATATACTCAAATGTCCTTGATGAAAAAAAACAAAAAAAATTATATACAAAATTAGATAAATTAAAATTTGATGTTCTTACAAGAAAAATACTTGCAGTATTACTAAATGAATTTGACCAGAAAGAAATGTTTGAATACTGTTTAGATACATACTACAAACTTAGAAACCTATTAACTACTGAACAATGTAAAAAGCAAAGAGTTGAGTTTACTAAAAACTACTATAGACAAAATGAATACTGCCCTGCTTTAGATGCACCAATTTTAAACTATTGGCTTGGAAAGGCACATTCATTTATTTATGATGATATTTCTTTTACTAAGTTCTTCTATACTACATTTGCAAATTATCAACTTTTAGAATATAAATTCCCATTTTATACTAATATAGATATATTTGCTCGTGCATATGAATTGGGATTAATGACTGAGGAACAAATCAATCAAGAAATTGTAACTGGATACAATGCAACAAATATAATACGAATTTTGACAAATCCTAGATGGGATGGTGATACATTAGAAAAACATCCATGGCTTGAAAACAATATAAAAACAGTTACAAATAGAATTATAGAAATCGAATCACGTAGGGGTGATATGCCAACAGAAGTTTCTCATCTAGCTGATAATATACAACATTTTGAGGGTATGAATTATTTCGTAAATATCTTAGTTGCTCTTGGTAAAGAAACTTTCCAAAGAGGATATTCATATGGTAGTAATTATTCAAAAAAAGATGTTTTGAGTTCTCTACTTAAAAATTGTTATCCTACTAAAGAAGATAATTCTAAAGAATTAAAAAAATTACTTAAAACTACTGATATTACTGAATTAAGATTAATAGAAGCTGCTATATATGCTCCTCAATGGGTAAATATAATTGAAAAATATTTAAACTGGAAAGGTTTAAAGAGTACAATTTGGTATTTCCATGCACATATAAATGAAGGCTTCTCTGCTCAAAAAGAATCAGAAGTTGCTCTATTCTCTCCTATATCACCACAGAGTTTCATGGATGGAGCATTTGATGTGGATTGGTTTTTAGATTCATATAAAACTATTGGAGAAGAAAGATTCAATCTCCTTTACAAATCAGCTAAATACATAACTAGTGGTGGAAACTCTCACAGACGTGCACAACTTTATGCTGATGCTACACTTGGAAAACTTGATAAAGATATGCTGATGAAAGAAATTGAAACAAATAGAAATCAAGATAAATTGAGAAGTTTCTCTTTACTTCCTATGAAAAAAGGAGACCTTAAAGAAGCAACTTTCCGTTATGAATTTATTCAAAAGTTTGCTAAAGAAAGTAAACAATTTGGTGCACAACGTCGTGAAAGTGAATCAAAGGCTTGTGCTATAGCAATGGAAAACTTAGCTAGAAGTGCTGGTTTTGAAGATATCAATCGTATGATGTGGGCTCTTGAAACGGAAAAACTAAATGAGGTTGCTCATATATTTAAACCAAAGAATATTGATGGAACTTCACTTTGGATAGATGTTGATGAAAAAGGAAAAACATCTATAAAAGTCCAAAAAGGTGATAAGACTTTAAAAAGTGTACCAAAAACTCTTGCAAAACATCCATATGTACTTGAACTTAAATCAGTACAAAGAGATTTAAAAAGTCAGTATTCTCGTGCAAAACAAAGTTTAGAGCAAGCTATGAAAAATGAAACAGTATTTACAGTTAAGGAAATCTCCAATATTTATAAAAACCCAGTTATTTGTCCTTTAGTTAAAAATCTAGTTTGGCTATGTGATGATACTATCGGATATATATATAATGATAAGTCTAAGTTCTTTATTTGTGATACAACTGGTGAACCTTATAGATTAACTGCAAAAAATAAATTAAAACTTGCACATCCAGTTCATCTGTTTGAATCTGGTAAATGGAGTGAATTCCAACATGACTTATTTGATAAGCAAATTGTTCAACCATTTAAGCAAGTGTTCCGTGAATATTATAGAATAAATGCTGACGAATTATCTGAAAAAACTATATCTCGTAGATATGCTGGCCATCAAATCCAGCCAAAGAAAACTGTAGCACTTCTTAGAAATCAACTTTGGACTGTTGACTATGAGGAAGGTTTACAAAAAGTATTCTACAAAGAAAATATAGTAGCAAAGATGTTTGCACTTGCAGATTGGTTTTCACCAGCAGACATTGAACCTCCAACTATTGAAACAGTAGAATTCTTTAATAGAAAGACTTATAAAAGCTTAGAACTAGCTTCTATACCGCCAATTCTTTTCTCTGAAGTTATGCGTGATATAGACCTTGTTGTAAGTGTTGCTCATGCTGGTGGTGTTGACCCTGAGACAAGCCACTCTACTGTAGAGATGCGTATAGCTATTGCTAAAGAACTACTATTGCTATTAAAGATTAAGAATGTCAATTTTGAAGGCTCTCATGCTCTTATAGCAGGTAATTTAGGTGATTATTCTGTACATATGGGTTCTGGTATTGTACATAAAAAAGGAATGGGTGCTTTAAATATACTTCCTGTACATTCTCAAAGTAGAGGTAAGATATTCCTTCCATTTGCTGATGAAGACCCTAAGACTGCTGAGATTATGTCTAAGATATTATTACTTGCTGAAGATAATAAGATTAAAGACCCTAGTATCTTAAGCAATTTATAAATATAAAACTATCTCTAAAATATATTGGACTTTCTAATTTTTTAAAGAAAGTCCAATATATTTTACACTATAACTTATATAAATTAACTCATAATTATAAATAATTTTTATATAAACTTTTCTTATATATCATCTTTATAATACTTATTGTATAACAGAATTTGTTCCTCTCTTTTCACTAGAATCTTTTAACCCTATAAAATCTATATAGAAAATCTTTTTCTAGAGATTTATTTAATATGGCATTTTCTTGAAAATTTATAAACCTTATCTCCAAGGAAGATTTATTTATAGGTATAATCTTATGTATAAGCCTTAAATTTACTATGTATTGTCTATGAGTCATAAAGAAATTAGGAGGTAGGCGTTTTTGCAAGTCATCAAAGTTCTCGTAAAATTTTATTGTATCTTCATCTTTAGTATATAGATTGATAGCCCTTGAATTTTTCTCAAACATAACTATATCATCAAAGTTAATCATATGTATCTGTTTCCTTATTTTATATACAAAAAGAGTGTCTTCTATAAAATTATTTTTAGCAATTTTATGAGAGTTAATATGGTCTATTGCTATGTTAATTGAATCAAGTATTTTTTCTTTTTTAAATGGCTTAACTATAAAATCTATAGGATGTACTTTAAAACTCTCAAGACTGTAATCAGCAAAACCTGTTACAAATACTATATGTATATCTTTATCTATAGAAAGAATTTCTTTGGCAGAATCAATCCCATTTTTATATGGCATATCAATGTCAATAATCAATAAATCTATTTTCTCATTTTTTATAAATTCAATTGCTTCTATGCCATCCTTGACTTTCTTAACATAATCTACATATCCAGATTCTTTAACTATATTTGCTATATCATCTCTTACAATTTTATCATCATCACAAATCAAAACTTTTATCATAGACTTCTCTCCTCCTAACTAATAATATTTTGGTATTAAGATTACAAATTCAGTTAAAAAATCATCACTATTTACAAGTATACTATAATCATACTTATCTAATATATTTTTAACTAGATATAACCCAAAACCTCTATCTTGTCCTTCTTTAGTGCTAAACCCATCCAAAAATATACTTTCAACATTATGTATTTTAGGACCATTATTTTTTATGGCTACAATATACTGAAATTCATCTTCATATGCATGCAATCTTATATACTTCTTTTCCTTTTTTATAGCAGACAAAGACTCTATTGCATTGTCTATTATATTTAATAGTACTGAACTCATGTCGTTAGGTTCAATCTCTAAATTATCCATAAAATCTTGAATATAGACATCAAAAGATATATTCTTTTCAAGGCATTCCTCATATTTTAATGAAGCTATAGCATCTAAATAAGATACTTTCCCATACCTTGAGTTTTTTGATTTAAAGTTATTTGATATATTCATTATATATCCTTTAGCATCTTCATCTAACCCAGTATTTAATAGAGAATACACTACTTGCAAATGTTTCAAATAGTCATGTTTTTGACTTCTTAATTTGACGATTATATTATCCTTATGATTTATTTTACTATCTAGCTTTTGTAACTTGGATTCTTGTTCATTGTTATTATTTATCAATCTTATAAATTTAAAACCTATATAACAACTTAAAATAATTAAAATTAGAAAAAATATAATGTTTAATACTCCTTCAAGTAAAGAATTATATCCTAAACTTAATTGTATATATTGAATACTCTCCATGAATAAAATCCATACAAAACATGATAAAAAAAATGTTAGTAGTCCTCTTTTTAATATGTCTAATTCTTTGTAAAACCTATACTTATTCATTATAAGGTTACTAAATATAAATAAGGTTAGTATTACTATAGGAAATATAAAGTTATTCTCCATAATTTCCCTCCCATCTACAATTTATATGAAAATTATATCATTTTAAAAAAATTATGTAAAAAGTCAAAATTTACATATACATTAATTAAACTTGCAAAAACATACATAAATTTGTACAATTAAGTACTCAAAACTTGAAGATACTTACTTTGATATATATTTTAAATAAACATATAATTAAGTTAGCTAAGAAAGGAAGTGGTAAATATGAAAGATAATTTGAAAATAGCACTAAGATACATAAAAAGTTATAAAGCAAGGTCTTTAGCAATTGCTCTGAGTATAATTCTTGCTACATCACTCATTGTTGGTATTGGTACTCTCTCAAGAAGTGCTCAGCAAGCAGATGTAGATAGATTGAAAAGAGAACTTGGAACTGACCATGTATACTTTAAAGATATAAATAAAAATCAATTAGAATACATAAAGTCTAGCAAAGATATTAAAAATTTAGGCATAACTTCTCCCTATGGTTATACAGATCTTAATGAAAAATTACCTATAAACTTAGAATATGCAAATAAAAATTACTTAACTAATCAATCTAAGCTTATAAAAGGTCACCTTCCAAAAGCTAGTAATGAGGTGGTAGTGGAGAAATGGATTTTAAATAGTCTGGGTTTAAAACCAGAAATAAATCAAGACCTTACTTTTAAATTATATCAAAAAGAAAAACCAGAGACATTTAAAGTTGTCGGAATACTTGAAGATAGACCTATTCAGAAAAAAAAGGGTATATGTCAAATTTTTTTGAATCTAAATGAATCAAAACTGGATAAATTTTCTTACACTTATATTGAATTTAATGAGGGCAGTGATATAAATACAAACATAGATAATATAGTAAAAGCTACTATGTTGGATGAGAATAGTGTGGGAAAAAACAAAATGCTTATAGACGCTACTATGGAAAATGGTACTTTAGATAACTCAAGTAAATACACTACAATTGCTATGAGCCTATTTTCTGGCATTGTAATATATAGTATCTATGTCATATCAATATACCAAAGAATACAGGAATATGGTATCTTAAGAGCTATTGGTGCCACTAACTTTAAGATTTTAAAACTTATGTTTTATGAACTTTTTATACTTGCTTTAATAGCAATACCTATAGGTATATGTGTAGGTATTGGTGGTGCACAAATATTTAATAGGACTGCAGGAAATATTCAATTTGAAGGAAATGTAACAGTTACTCCTTTTGTTATCCCAGATAAAATAATCCTCTTATCAATTGGATGTATAATATTGACCATACTAATTATAAGTTTCTTTACATATTTAAAGATAAGAAGAATTTCTCCTATTGACTCTATAAGAAAAACTTTTGGAACTGATAAAAATATAAATAAGGTTAATTCTTTGATATCAAAATTAACTTTAAATATATCAGTAACAAAATCTATATCTGCTAAAAATATCTTTAGGAATAAAAAAGGATTCATTATAATTATATTATCCATGAGTCTCGGAGGTATAATGGTCATAAAGGAGAATTATAAATATTCTTTTTCAGATATACAAAACAAAAATAGTCAAGAAGAAACATATATGAATGCAGATTTTATTCTAACAAATTTTTTCTTAAAACTAAATCAATCTAATAAAGCTGATTCTTTCAAGGATATAAAAGGACTTAATGATAATCAGATAGATAAAATAAAAAATATAGATGGAATTGACAAAGTCAAAACTGCCAGCATCTTAGATACAAGAATAGAAGTAGATAAATTAAATAGATTAGATTACTACAATATTATTAATTCAACGCCTTATTATAAGGATTTTCCTCTATTCATAAAAAATAAGAATACTGGAAAATATACAATAAAACAAAAGTTAAGAGGTTACAATGATGAGATGATAAATTCATTAGAAAAATACTTAGTGAGTGGGAGTATAAATCTGGAAAGAATGAAAAAAGAAAACCTCGCTATATTATATGTACCACAAGTTTCTAAAACAAATAAATACAAGCTAAGTTATATTCCTGGTACAGGGACACCTGCTGCAGATATAAAAGTAGGAGATACTATAAAAGTCAAATATCCAAAAGGTGAGATAGATCAAGATCTTTATATAAAACTAAAAGATAATTATGAATATCTAGAATATGAGTTTAAAGTTGGAGCTATTGTAAGTTATCCTTTTGCAGATAATGGCCTATATTCTGGAGAACAGGGTATAGATGTGATAACAAGTAACGACTATCTAAAAAAACTAACTGGTGTAGATAAATATAATGTAGTTTATGTAGATATTAATAAAAATGCAAATGTAAAAAAGATAAACACATTCTTAGGTAAAATAGGAAGTGAATCTTCTGGAACTACAACAGTTAATATGCTAATGGAAAAAGAAAACTCTGATAAGATGACAGCTAGAGCTCTGATTTATGCTTATGGAATAGTAGCAGTTATGTTCATAATTAGTGTACTTAACATAATAAATAATATAAGTTATAACTTAACTTCAAGAACTAGCGAATTTGGAATGTTAAGAGCTATTGGTATCTCTGAGAGAGGATTTAAAAATATGATACTCTATGAGGGAATATTATATGGAGCACTCTCAAGTGTAATTACTATTGTGGTAAGTCTTATAATACAATTTAGAATGTATTACACTTGTAATTTTGTATCGTATGGCTTGGGATTTTCAATAGATTACAAAATATATATCCTAGTTGTTTTAGCAAACATAATTATAGGTATTCTAGCTACATATATTCCATTAAGGAAAATAAATAAAATTAGTATAGTTGAAGCTATAAACATTACAGAATAGGAGGAGTAATTATGCCTATATTAGAGATTCTTAACTTAGGTAAGATTTATGGAAAAAAGGAAACAGCTGTACATGCACTAAAGGATGCAAATTTAAAAATAAATAAGGGTGAATTTGTTGCGATAATTGGTCCAAGTGGAAGTGGAAAAAGCACATTTCTACATTTAGTAGGCGGTCTTGAGAGACCAAGTAGTGGAACTATAAAAGTCGATGGTAAAGATATATGTTGCCTTTCAGATAAAAGATTAGCAAAATATAGAAGACAAAAAGTAGGATTTGTCTTTCAACAGTATAACCTAATTCCAGTATTAAATGTAAAAGAAAATATAGAATTACCACTAAAGTTAGACAATAAAAAAGTCGATGAAGAATATATCGAAGACATTATAAATTTATTGGGTCTTAGTGAGAGGAAAAATCATCTTCCAAATCAATTATCTGGTGGTCAACAACAAAGGGTTGCTATTGCACGCGCTTTATCTGCAAAACCAAGTATAATCCTAGCAGATGAACCAACAGGAAATTTGGATAGTAAAACTACGGAAGAAGTCATGGATTTACTAAAAAGTTCTATAAAAAAATATAACCAAACTCTTATAATAATAACACATAATGAAAATATTGCTAGAAAAGCAGATAGAATTATATCTATAATAGATGGAGAGCTTAGTTAAACTAATACTCTAAAACTACTTATAGAAAAGAGGATTTAAATGTTATTGGTTTTAGGTAATTTAAATTTAGACTTGGATTTTGACTATAGAATAATAAGAGAAGAAAACGATGATGTAGATGTATTTATAGATATTAATTATCGTAGCTTAGATATAGATACTGATGGTTCTAACTTATTTAATTCTAGAATCCAATTTCCATTTGTAAGAGCATTAATTCTAAGATTAAATAAGAACAAGCAATGTATGACAATTCATTTGTTAAGAGATATAGATTTATTTTCTGCCTTTGCTAACTTCGAGGTAGATTACAACGACTCTGTCATAAATATAAAAAATCAAAATGAGAAAGTTATTCTAAATAAATCTATCAAAAAGTAATAAGGGGGCCTTAATAGGCCCCAGTTTTTTTGTTTTCTATACCTATTATATCATGATAAATAGATTAGTCAATAGAATTTTCTGAATATTTTTATAATTTTTTCATAAAGTTTTTTATATATTATACTTTAAAATTATATGTAATAAAAAAATTTTGTGACTAATTTTAAAGTTAATTGATTAAATATACATATTCAAAATCAATATAAATTTTCTTATCTTTTATCATTTTTATTTAGGTTTTAAGTTAAAATCTATCATTAACAAATATTTATATATAGCTCTAATAAAACTCTATTTATATGCAAATCTAATAATTTATATACAAGTCTAATAACTTATATTCAAGTCTAATAGAATTAATATTCTAAAAGAAATATTATTTACCATAATAAACTTTTAAATATATCTCTTTTAATTCACTCATCAATGGATATCTAGGATTTGCACCTGTACATTGGTCATCAAATGCTTGTTCAACCATAGCATCCAATCCCTCTAAGAATTTAGCTTCATCTACTCCTGCCTCTTTTATAGTCTTAGGAAGACCCACTCTTGCCTTTAATTCATCTATTGCTTTTATAAGATTATCCACTTTTTCTTGGTCTGTATTTCCTTTAATTCCTGCGAAAGAAGCAAATTCAGCATATCTTTGTATACAATCAGGGTATCTGTATTGTGAAAATGCGCCCATCTTATTTGGAGCCTCTGCACAATTGAACTTAATTACTTCATTTATTAACAATGCATTTGCAACACCGTGTTGAACATGGTGGAATGCACCAAGTTTATGTGCCATAGAGTGGCAAATTCCTAAGAAAGCATTTGCAAAAGCCATACCAGCCATAGTAGATGCCATTGCCATTTTTTCTCTTGCTACTTTATCAGTCTTTCCATTTTTATATGCACGAGGTAAATATTCAAATATTATTTTGCCTGCTTGAAGCGCTAGTCCATCAGCTGGTTCAGTTCTTAGCATAGATACATATGCCTCTAGTGCATGTGTTAATGCATCAACACCTGATGCTGCTGTTAATCTTGGTGGCATTTCCATCATCATATCTGCATCAATTATAGCCATATTTGGCATTAATTCATAATCTGCTAATGGATATTTTACACCTGAATCTTGGTCAGTTATAACTGCAAATGGAGTTACTTCTGAACCAGTTCCTGCTGAAGTAGGAATAGCTGCAAAGTATGCTTTTTCACCCATCTTAGGGAATGCATATACTCTTTTTCTTATATCCATAAATCTCATTGCTAAATCTTGGAAATCTACTTCTGGATGCTCATACATTACCCACATTATCTTACCAGCATCCATTGCACTACCTCCACCTACAGATATTATTAAGTCTGGTTGGAAATCGGACATAGCCTTAGCCCCTTCTCTTGCACAAGCTAGTGTTGGGTCTGGAGCAACATCAAAGAATGTAGTATGCTTAATTCCCATTTCATCCAATAAATCAGTTAGTTTTTTAGTATAACCATTATTGTAAAGGAAAGAGTCTGTTACTATAAAAGCTTTCTTCTTGTTCATGACATCTTTAAATTCTCTTGCTGCTACACCTAAACATCCTTTTTTGAAATAAACTTTTTGTGGGGCTCTAAACCAAAGCATATTCTCTCTCCTTTCAGCTACTGTCTTGATATTAAGTAAATGCTTAACTCCTACGTTTTCTGATACTGAGTTTCCACCCCAAGAACCGCAACCAAGAGTAAGAGATGGAGCTAATTTAAAGTTATATAAATCACCTATACCACCTTGTGATGATGGAGTATTAACTAATACTCTACAAGTCTTCATAGCATTTACAAACTTCTCTACTCTCTCTGGTTGATTGATAGAGTCTGCATACAATGATGAAGTATGACCATACCCACCATCAGCAACTAATTTTTCAGCCTTAGCAACTGCATCTTCAAAACTCTTAGACTTGTACATTGCAAGGACAGGAGAAAGTTTTTCATGTGCAAAAGGTTCCTCTACTTCAACAGATTCAACTTCGCCAATTATTATCCTAGCTGTTTTTGGCACTTCTACATCTGCCATTTTTGCTATTACATGAGCTGGTTGTCCAACTATTTTGGCATTTAAAGTTCCATCAATTATTACTACTTTGCCTACCTTTTCTGTTTCTTCTTTATTTAAGAAATGTGCTCCACGATATTTAAATTCTTTTTTAACTTCTTCATATATTTTTTCTGGTACTATTACTGCTTGCTCAGAAGCACATATCATACCATTATCAAATGATTTTGATACTAATATTGAACTTACAGCCATTTTTATATCTGCACTCTCATCTATTATTGCTGGTACATTTCCAGGTCCAACTCCAACAGCTGGTTTACCTGAAGAATATGCAGATTTAACCATTCCAGGTCCGCCAGTAGCTAATATAAGATCTGCTTCTGCCATAACAACATTAGTCAATTCAATTGAAGGCACATCTACCCAACCTATAAGACCTTTTGGTGCTCCTGCCTTAACTGCTGCATCATGTACAACTCTAGCCGCTTCTATAGTACAGTTTTTAGCTCTTGGATGAGGGGAGAAAATTATACCATTTCTAGTTTTTAGTGCTATTAGGGACTTGAATATTGCAGTTGATGTAGGGTTAGTTGTTGGTATAACTGCTGATAATACACCTACTGGTTCAGCAATCTTTGTAAATCCAAATGCCTCATCTTTTTCTATAACACCACAAGTTTTAGTGTCTTTATAAGCATTATAGATATACTCTGAAGCGAAATGGTTTTTTATAACTTTATCTTCAACAATACCCATACCAGTCTCTTCAACTGCCATTTTTGCTAGGGGAATTCTTTGTTGATTTGCTGCAGTTGAAGCAGCTAAGAAAATTTTATCTACTTGCTCTTGTGTAAATGTTGCAAATTCTTTTTGTGCTAATCTAATTTCCTCTAGCCTCATTCTTAATGTCTCAACACTATTGACAATCTCAGGGCTACATACTTCAACAGCTACTGTTTCTACAACCTTTTCTTTTTTCTCCATAACTAAAAACCTCCCTAAATAATTATGCATCTCCTATTTTTATAAATCTTAAATGCATCATCTATTATATTTTTAACCTATACTTAAAATAATTTTATAGATTTCATATCTATACTTTAGATTTTATTTATTTTATGCCCTTAGGTCAAGAAGTTTTTTTCTGAATATTTTGTCAATTTATTTTTTAACAAATATATTATTTTTTTTACTTTTATTAAATTTTTTTATTTAAATAAGATATATTTCATTTGAATAATTTACTTTGACTAAATAAACTACTAAAATGATAATTTATATCTTTCACTTTTTTTATTTATTAAATTTTATATGTTATTTTTACAAGTAAGACATAATATTTTTGTCATATTTTCATAAAATAACACTTATTTTTGATTTATATGCATTTTTTCTTTTGATAATGACTATGTAATTTTTAAAAATATATAAATTAAAAATATTTTAGTTTCTATAAGTTATTTTTAAGTCAATATCTTAAAATAATATTTTTCATGTAGATAAACAATTTTTATATCAACCTCGTTAATTTTTTACTTACAATATGTATACAAAAAATTTTACAGCACAAAATTATTTATAAATTCTTAGTTTATTATCATATTAATTAATTTTTTCTCAGGTATATCCAATCAATTAATTGTGAATAAAAATTAATTTAATTGGGTAAAAGTAGATATCATAAAAAATTTTATATTAAATTTGTAGTACTTATATAAGAGATAAAATTTCCTATAATATTTTTTCATTAAATTTTTTCTTTTACAACAAATACTTACTACCTTTTGATATAATATTTTTATCAGTTATTATATTCAGGTTTTGAAAGGAGTATTAAAATGAGTTTATTAGTTTTCGGACATAAAAATCCAGATACAGATTCAATATGTTCTGCAATTTCATTAGCACATTTAAAAAACAAATTAGGGATAGAAGCAACAGCTTATGCTTTAGGAGACATCAGAAAGGAAGCTAAATACGCCTTAGATTACTTTAAGGTAGATGCACCTGAAATCTTAGATAACGTTAGAATACAAGTTAGAGATTTAAATTATGATAAGGTAGTACCTTTAACTCCAACTTCTTCTATATTAGAAGCCTATAATCTTATGGATGAAAAAAATGTTAAAACATTACCTGTAACTTATGAGGATGGAACTTTTGCTGGTATTATTACCATGAAAGAAATAGCTAAAAACCTTCTTCATCAACATTTTACAACTATACACACATCACTATCAAATATCTGCAAAAACCTTAATGGTAATATCCTTGTAGATTGTGGTGAAGATGTAAAAGGTAGAGTTGTTACTTTATCATTTGGTATGGAAACCCTGATAGAGACTTTAAAAGAAGGGGATATAGCTATTGTTGGCGATAGATATGATAGTATTGAATACGCAATTGATACAAAAGTTAAGCTTTTAATACTTACTAATCATACAAAAATTTCAAAAGACTTACTAGCTCTTGCTAAAATAAATGGAGTGTCTGTTGTTTCTGTTGAAAGTGACAACTACAAAACTTCTAATGTCATAAATCAATGTAGTTTCTTAGATTCTATAGAAGCCACAGATAATTTGATTACATTTAAAGAAGATGACTATATGGATGAAATAAAAGAAATTATGTTAGAAACAAATTTTAGATCTTATCCTATATTAGATGATGACAATAAGTTTTTAGGATTAATTTCAAAAGGGCATCTATTAAATCCATCTAAAAAGAATGTTGTTTTAGTTGACCATAATGAATATGCTCAAAGTGCTGATGGAATTGAACAAGCAAATATAGTTGAAATAGTTGACCATCATAAACTTGGTGGTATTTCTACTGATGTTCCTATGTCTTTTAGAGTTATGCCTGTTGGATGCAATAGTACTATAATTTATCAAATGTATAAAGAAAATAATGTTGAGATACCTTATGAAATAGCTGGTCTTCTTTTATCTGCTATATTATCTGATACATTATTATTTAAATCTCCAACAACTACTGATATGGATAAGAAAGCTTGTGAAGAATTAAGTAAAATAGCAAAAGTAGACATGGAAAAATATGCTATGGATATGTTTAAATGTGGTACTTCTTTAGATGAGTTTACTATAGAACAAATAGTAAATATGGACTTTAAAGAGTTTAACATGAGTGGACATAGAGTTGGTATAGGACAAGTATTTACTTTAGACACAGACTCTATATTTGCTAAGAAGGATGAATTTTTATCTTATATAAATTCAACTGATTATGACAAATTAGTTCTTGCAGTTACAGATATAATAAAAGAAGGTTCTTATTTAATTTACAAAGCAGAAGATAGATTAATTGCTGATGCATTTGGTATTGAAGGAGTTCAAGGAACATTTGCTCCAGGTGTTGTATCTAGAAAGAAACAATTAGTACCTAACTTAACTACTGCAATTAAAAATTTTAAATAATATAAAATCTTTAAACAATACAAAAACTGTTTCAAATTTAAATTTGAAACAGTTTTTTATATTTTTATTAAACCTTTCAATATATTTAATGTCTTTGTTAAAGTACATACTTAGTTACAATATGTCACTTAAAAATTTACTGTTTGAAATTCTTTTATAACAATATTAAATTCCATAAAAAAATACACTATTAGAAAACTCTAATAGTGTATTTTTTTCTTATTATTATATATTACACTTTAAATTATTCCTTGACTGGTTTAGCTGGTGTAAACTAAACCAGTCTCTCTCAAATATTAAGCACTTTTTTCTTATTATGTTCTTTAGGATTTATTGTCTCTATTATTGTAAACCAAAGTTATGAAATTGTAAATAGAATATATTACCATTATAATGTTTTTTCTTAAATAAAAATATACAAATAACTTTCTTTTCTTAAATAAAATCGCTAAAATAGCTTTAAAAAATGTTAAAATAAATGTTTTCCATCTATCTTCTATATTTATTTTAATATATTATATATTAAAAACTTAATCATAAATAATTTAATATAATTATTTTTCTATAATACTTTAAGATGATGTTCTGATAAGATTACTGGAGTTATTTAGTATAATAAAAATTTAATAGATAATTAAATTTCAGTAAAACAAAGTATAATAGAATAAATTAAAAAGTGAGATGTTATTATATTCTCTAGAAAATATAATAACATCTCACTTTATCTTTAAGTTGTATATATTTTTTCTTTTATCTGTGTCCTAGTTTTTTTCAACGTCTGAGTAATCTACTCCAAAAGTTTCTACAGTTACAGCTTTCATAACTTGCGGAGTCTGTGGCTTGTCCGCTGCTCCTGTTCTAACTGATGCTATTTCATCAACTGTATCCATACCTTCTATAACTCTACCAAAACCTGCATATTGACCATCTAAATGTGGTGAATTTTTATGCATTATAAAAAATTGAGAACCAGCTGAATTAGGTGCCATAGTTCTAGCCATTGATATAACGCCTCTTTCATGCTTTAAATTGTTAGTAAATCCATTTCCACTAAATTCACCTTTTATAGAATGTCCTGGACCACCCATTCCAGTACCATTTGGGCATCCACCTTGTATCATAAATCCTGGTATTACTCTATGAAATGTTATTCCATTATAATATCCATCATCTACTAATGATACAAAATTTTTAACTGTATTTGGTGCTATATTTGGGTACAACTCAATTTTTATTTCTTTTCCATTTTCCATTACTATAGTTACTATAGGATTTTTATTTTCCATGATTTATTACCTTCCTTTTTATTAATTAAATTACACAATTACATTTATTATATTATACTCTAAATTAAACTCTAGCAAGTATATTTTTTCCTATTTCATATCCTTCTTGATATATAGTTTTACAAAACTCATCATCAAAGTTAAGAGTATCTTTAGGTGCAAATTGAGTGTTAGGTCTAACTACTATTATTTTATCTTCATTATATATTTTTTTGATGTCATCTGGTAAATCATAATTATACTTTGTGGATATCAGAATAATTTTATCCACATTATCCACAATTAAAGGCTCAATTAACGCACTCCTAATTAGACCTCCATCCAATTTAAAACCATCATAAATACCATCTTGCACATCCTTCATAAATTGTTCTTTAAATCCAAGAGTAGCATTTGGATTTGATGGTAACAATCCACTATATGAAATGCTTAAAATTGCTTCGTCTTTAGGCATTTTTGACACATTTACAACCTTTTCTGATACTACCTTATTATTAACTTCTACATAGTTAACATAGAAGTTCATTTTCTCTATTTTACTACTATCTAGTTCTCTCAGATTATCTATAGCTGGAGAATTATCCACAGTATTATTTACTATTTTCACATTTCCGTTCTGGATATCTTTTATATTTATCCACATTTTTTTCAAGTTATCAACATTACCTGTGTATAAATAATATCCATTTATTGCTCCTATTGATGTTCCTGAAATTGAATAAAAATGATTTATTCCATTATCATACAAAGCGTTAACTACCCCTGCTTGGTAAGCTCCCTTTGCTCCTCCACCTTCTAAGCATAGTCCTAGTTTCATAGTTTCATCTCCAAATTGTTTATCTTATATTTATATTTCAAAAAACTTACTAAATGTTTTATATATACTATAATGGTCTTCAACATTACCTAATTCCCTTATAGAATGCATTGCTAAAATTGGACTTCCTACATCCACAGATGGTATATCTACATGAGTAGAGGATATTGGACCTATAGTACTTCCACCCCTCTCATCTGACCTATTTACAAATTCTTGATACTCGACATTAGCTTCTTTACATATATTTTTGTAAACAGCTATAGAATATCCATCACTTGTATATGCTTGACTTGCATTTATCTTTATAACAGGCCCTTTTCCCATAACTGGTTTATTGGTTGGGTCATGTTTTTCTGGAGTATTTGGATGAATAGCATGAGCTAAATCTGATGATATCATGAAAGACGAATAAATAGCCTCAAAAAATCCTTCTCTATCTTTCCCTATTGATAAACATATTCTCTCCAATATATTTAATAGCATATTTGAATCTGCACCTTGTTTAGTAGAACTTCCAACTTCTTCATTGTCAAATACAGCCATTACATTTACACCACTTTGTCCTTTAGCATCAACTAAAGCATTTAAACTAGCATGTACCATTGCAAGATTATCTTGTCTTCCAATAGATATAAATTCCTCATTAGCCCCTATTAAACTTCCTTTTTCAAATTCATATAAGAACAAATCAAAGTCTATTATATCTTCCACTTTTACATTTAAATTAGATGATATTTGTTTTAAAAGAAAGTTATCTTTTTCTAATGTATCGTTTAATAATCCAACTAGAGGTAACATATCTTTTTGCTTATTATATGAATGACCATCATTTATGCTTCTATTCAAATGTATAGCTAGATTTGGTATTATACAAATTGGTTTTTTAAAGTCGATAAGTTTTTCCTTTGGCTTAAGTACACTATCTCCTTTTAAGACTACTCTTCCAGCTATACCAAGTGGTCTATCTAACCATGTACTTAATATTGCTCCTCCATAACATTCTGTATTCAGCTTCAAATAAGCTTTCTCAGCTTCTATTTCTGCATTTGGCTTAATACTAAATGTAGGAGAATCTGAATGAGAACCTATTATTCTAAACCCACCTTCTTCTATATTATCTGAGTTAACTACAAAAGCTACTATAGCAGATAAATTTTTAGTCACGTAGTATTTTCCACCTACTCTTAGATTCCATTTCTTATTTAAAGCTAACTCTTCAAATCCATTTTTATCTAAAACTTCTTTAGCACTATCAACTGCGTGAAAAGATGATGGGCTATCGTATATGAAATCTATTAAATTTTTAGCAAAGCTTATACTATCCATTCCTAATTTTCCTCCATTATAAAATATCTAGTGTTGTATATTCTTTATTTATTTTTTTAATTCCTTGCTTATCAAAGGCTATAGTAACATCTGTTCCAGTTATAGACACGACTGTTCCAACCCCAAATTTAGGATGATGTACTTTAGAACCAAGCTTTATATCTTCTGGATTAGTCTCTTTATTTGAATCTTTTATTGTAGCGTTAACATTATCTGCAACTTTAGATTTACTTATAGTATTCATATACTTTTTAGTATATTTATCTAACATATTATAACTTGCTTTAGAATAACTTAATTCTTTTTTCATTTTGTACAATCTTTCTATACATTCTTCTGGTAACTCTTCCATAAATCTTGAAGCTATTGCAACATTTGTTTTACCATATAGCGTTCTTTTTTCAGTTAGTGACATGTATAACTCTTCTTTAGCTCTAGTTATACCAACATAACAAAGCCTTCTTTCTTCTTCTATTTGAGATTCACTCAGAGACTTTATAGCTCTTGATATAGGAAATAGTCCTTCTTCCATCCCTGTTAAAAATACAACTGGAAACTCCAATCCTTTAGATGTATGAATTGTCATAAGAGAAACTCTATCATTGTCCTCTTCATCATTAGATTCGGATGTAAGTGCTATACTAGTTAAAAATGTCTCTAAATCTTTATTTTCATAAGTGTCATCACTACTACTTTCAAACTCTAGTGCTATAGATATAAATTCTCTTAAATTATCAATTCTATCTTGAGCTTCTTCACCTTTACCAGTTAAATCTTTTTCATTTTTATTTTTTATATCTACAAGTTCATCCATATATCCTGTAGTATCTAAAACTTTTTCTATTAACTTACTAACAGGATAGACTTCTTTTATAGTTCTAAGTGTACCTATAATATCAACAAATCCACTTATACTTGCTCTAGCTTTTGTAGATATATCGGAGTTTGTTTCTATATCAATTAAAACTGAATATATACTCTCTTGTTTCAAATTGGCTCTATCTTCAATTTTTTCTATAGTTCTAAGCCCTATACCTCTTCTAGGAACGTTTATAATTCTTTTTATAGATATGTCATCCTGTGGATTTTGAATAACTCTTAAATACGCTACTAAGTCCTTTATTTCTTTTCTCTCATAAAACTTTGTACCACCATATATATTATATGGTATTTGACTTCTGTTTAAAGCGTCTTCTACAGGTCTTGCTTGTGCATTTGCTCTATAAAGTACTGCAAAATCTTTGTATGGTCTATTCTCTTTTCTAGCTATTTGTGCAATTGAGTCAGCTATAAAATCAGCTTCTTCTATTTCACTACCAGTTAGTTGTATCTTTATAAGTTCTCCTTCTTTCTTTTCACTCCAAAGTTTCTTTCTTTTTCTTTCTATGTTATTTGATATAACTTTGTTAGCTGCATCTAATATTACTTGTGTTGATCTATAATTTTGTTCTAGTTTCACAACATGTACATTATCATAATCTTTCTCAAATTCAAGTATATTTCTTATATCTGCGCCTCTCCATCCATAAATACTTTGGTCATCATCTCCAACAACACAGATATTTTGATGTTCTCTAGCTAATAATTTTATTAGCTCATATTGAGCTTTACTCGTATCCTGATACTCATCTACCATTATGTATCTAAATCTACTTCTGTAATAAGCTAATACTTCATCATTAGCCTTAAAAAGTTCTACAGTTTTAAGTATTAAATCGTCAAAATCAAGTGCACTATTTCTCTTTAAACGGTCTTGATATAATGCATAAATATCTGCAATTTTAACCATTCTATTATCCGACATATTCATATCTTTAAACTGCTTTGGTGTATAAAGCTTATCTTTTGCTCCTGAAATAGCACTTATAACGGCCTTTGGTTCAAATACTTTATCACTTAAATTTAATTCTTTAAGGCAATCTTTGACTAAGGTTACTTGGTCTGCAGCATCATAAATTACAAAACTTCTATTGTAACCAATTTTATTTATATCTTTTCTAAGTATACGAACACAACAAGAATGGAATGTACTTATCCACATTTCCTTAGTTTCCGAACCTATATTTTGTTCGACTCTTTCTCTCATTTCATTTGCAGCTTTATTTGTAAATGTTATAGCTAATATACTAGGTGCTTGTACACCTTTATCTTCCATAAGGTATGCTATTCTTGTTGTTAGTACCTTAGTTTTACCTGAACCAGCACCAGCTAATATAAGTACTGGCCCCTCAGTTTTTTCTACTGCTTCTCTTTGAGCAGGATTTAATGTATCTAAATTCATATTTCTCCTCCTGTTAACAGCCATAAATATATTTTAATCTAAAATATGAATTACTTCAAATTATAATTATGTATTATATTAATAGATTATTGTCAAATTTTAACAATTAGATAACACTTACTTATAAAATTTATTTTTATATCTATAAAAAAATAACCTTATGATTTGGGGAATCATAAGGCACCTTTAAGGGGTCTAGGTTAAGGGTTATTATATATAAATCTATTTTTTTAAAATAGGTTTAGGGCTTAATTATTTATTTGTACTAAGTCTCTTTCTTTCCAGTACTTATACAAATCTTCTTCTTTCTTAAATAAAGGTAAATTCATATTTTTATGTACCTTTACTAACCATGGAGATTCTAATCCAGCTTGTATAATATTGTTCTCATTTACAAATACACTTTCTGCATTTCCTTCATCAATTAAAATCCCCTTATCCAGTACATATATATAATCGCATATTTCATACATTAAATTCATATCATGACTGGATATTACTATTTTTATATTATTTTTATCTAATCCCTTTATTATATCTACAATAGACCTAGTGCTTACTGGGTCTAATCCAGCTGTAGGTTCATCAAGCAATATAATTTCATTTTCCATTGCTATAACTGATGCAATTGCTACTCTTTTTTTCTGACCATAACTTAAGAAGTGTACTGGCCTATCTATAAAATCTATTCCATTAACAGCTATCAAAGCTTTGTTTATTCTCTCTTTAATAATTTTTTCATCCATCCCAATGTTTCTCATCGCAAATGCTATATCATCATATACTTTTGAGTAAAATATTTGTTTTTCTGGGTCTTGAAAAACAATCCCTACATTCTTTCTAAGATTATACAAACTCTTCTTATCATACTTTAACTTTTCTTCTTTGAAAAGTATTTCTCCAGATGTAGGCTTTAATATTCCCATTAAATTCATAAATAAAGTTGACTTTCCTGAACCATTTGAGCCTATTATACCTATAACATTTCCCTTTGAGAAATCCATATTAATGTTCAATAATGCACTAGCATTTTTTTCATATTGATATGTTAAATTATTTATTTTAAACATCATTATCCCCTACTATGTGAAATTTACCATCATACAATTTTATGTCTAATGATATACACATATCATCATACCTTGTCATAAGCCTTTTGTACAGCATACTTCCAAGAATCCCTAAAGATTTATATGAAGTTTTTAAATTTATGTACCCAAATCTTAGTTCTTGTGATTTATATATCTCTGAAAATTCTTCTAAAAATATAAATATAAATCTATATATTAACATTGATAATTCAACAAAGGTGTCTGGTAAATGCAATTTTTTGAAGAAAAATATTAACTGATTAAAAGGTGTTGTAAGTATACAAAAATACACACAAGTTAAACAAGACATAGCTCTAAATAACACATGAATAGACATGTCAATAGATGCCTTTGATATTCCTATATAAAAACTAAAACATTGAAAACTATATAGTAAATCTACTTTATTAAAAGATATATTTACAAGAGTTATACCTATACTAAGAAATAAAAAATACATTGGTATTTGAAGTAATTTCAAATAATTTTTTAAATCTATCCCTGCTACACAAACAACTAAAATACTCATTAAAATCATAATTCCACTTAAGATAAATACATTTTTTATTACCATAGAAGCAATTAGAAAAATTGCTCCTATGGCTACTTTTTTATTTGGATTTACTTTACTCAATCTATTTGTATATGCATATTTATCAATTATAAGCATAATTAACTTCTCTTTCCTTTTTGAATACCTAATATGTATCCTATTACACCTGCACCTAAAGCTGCTTGTGCAGAGAATAATAAACTCTCTATTTCTCCACTTGGTGGCTCATATGGGCTACTAAACCAAGGCTCATAATTTGGATTTATCTTAGTAATTTCACTTTCAGCTTGACCATCTGCTCCTCCATATTCAGCACCTGAATTTACAAGTAATGGGAATATAATAAGAGCTACTACTAATAAAAGTAATAATATGTTAGTTTTTGTTTTTGTTTTAGCACTCATTAGCTTTAACTCCTTTATCATTATTTTCTAGTATGCTTTTTTCTCCATTTTCTGTAATTAAATTATATACAATTACAGTAAGGATACCTTCTGCTATTGCTATTGGTATTTGAGTCATAAAGAAAATTCCTAAGAATTTAATTGCTGAAGCCATCACTCCACCAGATGGGTCTGGAAAAGCCAGTGCTAATTGTATTGAAGTTATTGTATATGTGGCTAAGTCTCCTATTGCTGCTGCAAGAAATACTGGTATAGCATTATTTCCATCTTTTTTCTTTAATGCTTTAAATATTAAAAATGATATAATTGGACCTATTATAGCCATTGAAAAAGCATTAGCTCCTAAAGTAGTTATTCCACCATGTGCTAGTAATAATGCTTGGAATATTAAAACTATAGTTCCAAGAACAAACATTACACTTGGTCCAAACATTATTGCTCCAAGACCTACTCCAGTAGGATGTGAACAACTTCCTGTTACTGAAGGTATTTTTAATGCTGATAATACAAAGACAAATGCTCCACATAGAGCTAATAAAACTTTCTTCTTAGGGTCTTGCTTTACTATTTTACCTATTGATTTTAATCCCACTAAGAAAAATGGTATAAATATAACTCCCCATGCTATAGACCATTTTACTGGTAAGTAACCTTCCATTATATGCATTGCATTTGATGTAACTGGAGTTAAAATTATTAACATAAGTGCAGCTATAACCCCTAATTTGATATTTTGTTTCATTTGAGTATCCCCTCTCTCCCTTTCTAATAATTAAAATATGAATAATACATGTATCCTTCATTATAGCAAAATAAAAAAGCCTAACTCGATGGCTAGGCTTCTAATTTTCGACAATCTAAATACAAACACATAAAATAAACATATCTGTATAATTATTATAAGAAACTTTCTCCATCCCCGAAGAAATCACTTTAATATTTTAGGCAGGTCTCCTGACTTAGCTTCATCCTACTCCTCTTCCTTCCCATGAAATATAAAAACATATTATCATAGTGGCTAACAAAAGTTTCGTCTGCATCACAGTAGCGGGGGCTGTAAAGGAATTTAACCTTCTTCCCTATTAATCTTGCTTAAAGAACCTATAATATTATATATTTAATTTTTAATATTACTTTATTTTTAATTCATTTTCTATATAAATCATTGTATACCTTTTCTGTGAAAATTTCTACATTTTTTACAAATTTTATTCATTTTTATATTTTTATGTATATAAATTCTTTTTTATAAATCTATTAATTCCTAATTATTTTCTTTAAATACATTGAAACTACATCAGAAAATCTAGTTATATCTCTTGAATATATAAAATCATTTCCATAGATTAATCTTTCAGCTTCAAGTTCTGATTCTTTACCTGTAAATACTCCTAATACTAATATATCTTGTTTCCTAGCTTTTCTTACTTCATTAGCTGTGTCTCTTAAACCAACAACACCTCTATAAGCTTTTTCACCTCTTAAAGTTCTCTCACTGTTTTTTCCTATCTTTACATCATTTGGTCTTCCATCACTAAGGACTATCAAAATTTTATTTTCTTCATCTCTATTTATCAAACCACTACATATAGATTTTATAGCTAAACCATCTCTATTGTTACCAGCGCAGAAGTATTCAAAGATGTTTTCACTATTTTTAATACTGTCATCATAATCCTTAAATCTTTTTAATATCGTATAATCTAAGAAACTAGAAAAACCCATAACTCTATTTGGTATTCCAACTTCCGTCAAAGCATTTGCAATTATGTAAGCTTGAATTGCTACATTTCCTTGGTTTCTACTTTGAGAACCACTTGCATCCAACAATATATCAATAACATATTTTCCTTTTTCATTTTCTATATCTTTATAAAATATTTTATTATTATTACTCCTTCCAACTCTCCAGGCTCTATTTGCTAATATAGTACCACAATCAGAATATACTCTATTTTTAGCATTTTCTTCTACTAAAATCCTAGAAAGGCTTTCTTTTAATCGCTTTATTTGTTGTCTATACATCCTAGCATGTTCTCTAAATTTGCCTAAATTATTTTCTTTTTGTCTTGTCACATATTTTAGCTGAAAAACATTATTACATTCACTTCTAAGAACACCATCTGTGAAGTGAATTCTACATCCTTCATGTACGTTTCTACAATTTTGTGTTTCAAGCTTTTTAATTTCACCCTTACTTAAATAAGTTTTCCCATAGTAATGTTCTATTTTAGTGTATATTTTATTTACAGTCTCTTCATCAACATATATAACTCTATCTGCTGAATTGTTAGCTTGAGAATTGTCAAAGTCTCCTACTCCCTCTATAAGCATTGATGAGGAGATTGAATCTATATCACTTTCAACGATATTTTCCTCTTCATCGCTATATAGTTCTTCATACATAAAATCAGCAAACGTATCAAAGTTTACTTCAACATTTTTTACATTGTTTTCATCATATGTAGAATTATTTTCTTCACTATTCAATATATATTCAAAATAAGTTAAATATATAACATCTAATACCTTTAAAATCTCCATAATATCCTGATTTGTATCTATAAGCCTTATATCATTTACTATTCTTTTAGTTATACTATCTAATGCTGGATGTTTATCCATGCTATAAAGTACAAATGCATATTTAATCTTGTCCATCATATTGTTATTGTATATCTTGGTAAAACGTGAAACAATATCTTTATATGCTCTTTTTCTAATATCTTCTATTCCAGGTCTATCTTTAATAGCTTTTTCTTCAACAATTGTATTTAGTATAACTTGAATTAGACCTAATATAACATCCTTATCATATCCTTTTCGCATTCTATTTGTGAGGTATTTTTTAACTATATCCCAGTCTACATATTTTCTTCTAGCTCCTGCAATTATTGCAAAGTATAGACCTATTTCCTTTGAAGAATAATCTTTTTCTGATATATCTATACTTTCGTTATAATCACCAGCTATTGTCCAAGATAAGTTATTTGCTCTATTTTCAAATTCATAATCATCATATATCCATTTCATAATCTCACCTATATTAAATATGACTTATTGGAAATATATCTGCACTCTCCCATTTATTAGGTATTCTTGTTTTAATTACATCTCCAACCATTTCTTTTTCATATATATCAAAAGTCTTTCCTGTAAGCCCCATATTAATTGCAAGAGTTGGCTTTAATCCTCTTCTTATAGTTTTAAGAGATGCCATAAGACCTCTTAAATCAATAGCTTTACTAGATATTTCACCATTTTGAGATTTTAATTGTAAATCTAAAAATATCCCTGCAAATTGTGTTAATTTTTCTTCATCAGCATCTGAAAATTCATTTTTCAAAATCATCATTAACTTCTCCTCTTCTACAGGAGGAATATCTATTACCATAAACCTAGAAACTAGAGCTTCATTAAGTTCCTTTGTTCCTGCATACTCATAATTCATAGTTCCAATAAATCTTGTTGCTGGGTGCAGATTAACTCTCTCATAACCTGGCACATCAATCACTCGACGATAATCTAAGGCTGAATGAACTACAACTATGGCATCATTTTTTGCCATATTAATTTCATCAAATATTCCAAATCCTCCATTAACAGCACACTCATAAACTGAACCCCTTCTAAGTTTAACTTCATTATCTATAAATGTATCTGTACCTATAAGTGTTGAACTATCTGTATTTATATGAAACGAGGTATTCCATTGGGGTCTATTAAATATCTCGCCTAAATTATCAGCAAGTAAATTTTTCCCTGTTGCCTTTGGCCCTGACAATAAAATATTTTCTTCTTCTAAAATAGCTGTTATACACATAGATAATATCTCTTTACCATAAAAATAAGTTTTAGATTTTGTTACTCTGTATTCTAAATCTTTTTCTAAGCTATAATAATTTCTGAAATACAATACATCTTCAATAAGTTTCTCATCTACCCCTTGTATCCTTAAGTTATCTATTATATCCATATCCTTACCCCTTTTATATAAAATAGTATTTGTTTTATTTCTTAACACCATTTTAGCACAAAAGGATATAGCCTAAAATTAATTTTATAAATTAATAACAGCCCTTTCTGTATTCTACAAAAAGGGCTGTCCATATATATTTTTATAATCTTATTCTATTGTGTTTTTTATGTATATGTGACTTAATAGCAAAACCAACAATAATTATAGCTATTGGTATAATTAGAACCATAAATTTATAATCATTATAATGTGACATTATTTTTACCCAACTCTCTGAAAAAATATACCCAATACTAATTAACGAAGTATTCCATATGGTGATACCCACAATAGAGGATACAATAAAAGTTATAATATTCTGACCTGCAATACCTGCTATAAAAGATATGTATGTTCTACATAGAGGAATTAATCTACATACACAAACAGAAATAGAAGAGTATTTGTTAAAATAATCTTGTGATGTAAAAATTCCCTTTTTTGCCTTTGGACATATCTCTACTATCTTATTTATGATAGATTTTCCTCCCCAATTACCTATTGTATAACAAAATATTGAACCAAGTATACCTGCAACTATACTTAAAATTAAAATAGTTAGAAAACCAAAATGATTTCTTGCTGCAATAGCACCACAAAGTGGCAAAACTACTTCACTAGGTAATGGAAAACAAGCATACTCAATCATAATTAATACAAATACAGATATTAATCCATATTGTAAAATAAAACTATTGATTACAGACACCCACTTATCTATCTCCTTTCTTATTTAAAAGTACATACCTATAAAACCTCACATCCTACATTATAAGAATTAATTTATAAAAAACTCTTTAAAATATTATATGTGTTTATATAAAGCATTTATAACAGACTTATGTTTTTTTAATAAGAAATTTGAAAATAAGAAACTTGACAACAAAAAATAAAAAAATTACGTGGCTACGTCCTACTCTCCCAGGCAGTTTCCCACCAAGTACCATCAGCGCTAGAGAGCTTAACTTCTGTGTTCGGAATGGGAACAGGTGTATCCTCTCTGCTATTGTAACCACAT